>DATJMU010000095.1:0-46781 GCA_035508555.1 Occallatibacter sp.
GGCGCCGGTGGATTGCAGAAAACGGCGGCGTGAAATGGGTAGCATGATTTTTCCCCAGGAATCGTTTTGAATTTATCTGCGACAATCGATCTATCATGCATTCTAAATTCATGGGAACGATAACAGATCCGGTCGGCCCCAAAATGCAGAGTCCAGCTCAGGGGATTCTGCCTGGCGGTTTGTCGCGTAGACAACTGCTGCAGCGCGGAGGTGCGGCCATGCTCGCGCCACTGCTGTCCGCCGCGGCGGCGACTGCAACCAGCGCCGCGCCTCCGGTGAAAGGCGAGCGTCCCCAACCCGCAGACCGGCACTTTCGCTCCGCAGTCGTCGAGCAATATCTGGTCAAGATCCGCGCGCGCATCGCCGATCCGGAACTGGCCCGCCTCTTTGTCAACTGTTTTCCCAACACTCTCGACACTACGGTCGAACCCGGGACCTTCGAGGGTAAGCCGGATACCGTCGTAATTACGGGCGATATTCCCGCGATGTGGCAGCGCGACTCCTCGGCTCAGGTCTGGCCCTACCTGCCGCTCGCAGCAAAAGACGAACGGCTGCGATCGCTGATTGAAGGCGTCATCCGCCGCCAGACCCGCCAGATCCTCATCGATCCATACGCCAACGCCTTCATGGCGGACCTCAGCGCCCCCCCGCTCGAATGGGCCCGCCACGACCAGACCGAGATGAAGCCGGGGGTGGGCGAGCGCAAATACGAGCTCGATTCGCTCTGCTACCCCGTTCGCCTTGCGCATGGACACTGGCAACAAACCGGTGGAACGCAACCCTTCGACGCGCAATGGCGCGATGCCATGCGTCTCGTCGTCCGCACCATGCGCCAGCAGCAGCGAAAAGACGGCCTCGGCCCCTATCGCTTCCAGCGCCTCGCGCTCACGCCCACAGAGACTCTGGACGAAAAGGGCTTCGGAAATCCCGTCAACCCGGTCGGCCTCATTGCCTCCGGTTTCCGCCCCTCGGACGACGCCTGCATCTTTCCGTTCCTTGTCCCGTCCAACCTGTTCGCCGTCACCTCGCTGCGCCAGTTGGCAGAGATGGCTAACGCAATCCTTCATGACGCCGCGCTCGCCCAGGACGCGTCGTCGCTGGCCGGTGAAGTGGAAGCCGCGCTCCAGCAGCACGCCGTTGCCGCCACGCCGGACGGCACAATCTGGGCCTACGAAGTCGATGGCTTCGGCAGCAATGTCCTGATGGACGACGCTAACGTGCCCAGCCTTCTCGGACTGCCGTACCTGGACAGCTCGCCCGACCCGGCCCTGTACGCCAGCACGCGAGCCTTTGTGTGGAGCGATCGCAATCCCTGGTTCTTCCGCGGCAGCGCCGGCGAGGGCATCGGGGGGCCGCATGAAGGCGCGGGCATGATCTGGCCCATGTCCCAGATGATCTATGCCTTCACAAGCACATCCGCCAGCGAAATTCGTAATGCGCTCCGGGTGCTCAAGATCGGCTCCGCCGGCACCGGGTTCATGCACGAAAGCTACTTCAAGAACGATCCGAAAATCTTTACCCGTGCCTGGTTTGCCTGGGCCAACACTCTCTTTGGAGAGTTGATCGCGCACCTGGCGGAAACGCAGCCCGATTTACTCAGCGTTTGAGCGCTTGTCTGCTGCGCGCCCTCTCACAGCTCCTTGATCATGATGTTCCGGAACCAGATCTTCACTCCCGGGTCGCCTTTCGGCTCAGTGCCCTGCAGCGAAATATGCCCGGTGTGATACTTGCTGAATCCGGGCATCCGCGCAAACTTGGTTCCCGCGATGAGGTCGTTCCAGTTCTTGTCCCACAACTGTGTGTCGATCACCTTGTGCCCGTTCTGGAACAGTTGCAGGTGGCCATGGTCGGCGATGATCTCAAACTGGTTCCACTCCCCCGCAGGGTTCACCCACTCGACCGGGTCCGAGATCATGTCGAAGACATCGCCCGACCGCTCCTTCAGAACCCGGCTGTCGGGTACCGTGCAGGCCAAATCTGCGATCTGCATCTCGATGCCCGTGTCATAGGTGTTGCGGTACTCGGGGCTCTCGTGCACGTAGAACATCACCCCGCTGTCGATGCAGGGCCGCGCCTTCCATTCGAGCCTGAGATCGAAATTGGTATACTCGGCGTTCGTAACGATATCCGCAAAGTCACCCGGTGGATCCTGGTTCGTTTTCTTCAACTGGATCGCGCCGTCAACGACCGACCAGTCACTTCCGGTTCCTTTTTCCAGGTACGAGTGCCAGCCCTTCAGGTCATGGCCGTCGAAGAGAAGCTGCCATCCGTCCTGCGCCTCCTGCGGTGTCAGCGTGTTCGGCGCCTGCGCCACGGCTGTCAGTGCCGACAAAAGACAGACGGCAACTCCAATGAAGGTCCTTTTCATGATCATCGTTACCACTCCCGGCATCATGAACACCTTAGCAGACGGGGCCCTGCCGGGCTCGGGATGATCCATAGCGCCGGTAGAGTTGGGGAATGGATTCAACTCCCTGCCGTCCGCTTAAGCTGCCCGCACGCCGCGTAGATGTCGCGCCCCCGCGGCCGCCGCAAATACGCAGGCACCCCGGCGGCATTCACAATCCTCCGGAACTCCTCAACCCGCCCACCGTCCGGCGTCGCGTATCCAATCCCCGGCCCCGGGTTCCATGCGATCAGGTTCACCTTGGCCGGCAGTCCCGTCCGCCGTACCAGCCGCGCCAACTCCCGCGCATGTTCCGCCCGGTCGGTGACCCCTCCCAACAGCACATACTCGAAGGTCATCCGTTCCCGCGGCCGCAGCTTCACCTTGCGCACCGCTTCCATCACTGCTTCAATCGGCCACTTCCGGTTGATCGGCATCACCTCTTCGCGAATCCTGTCATTCGGCGCGTTCAGGCTGATCGCCAGCTTCGGCCGCACCTCCGCCGGCTCCTCGGCAAACCGCTCGATCCCCGGCACAATCCCCGAGCTCGACACCGTCATCCGCTGCGGGCTCAGGCCAACCTCCTGCACCAGAAGCCGCACCGCTCCCATAAAGTTGTCATAGTTGAGCAGAGGTTCGCCCATCCCCATAAAGACCAGGTTCACGCGGTCGCGGCCCAGCTCTACGCCGTGCCGCTCCAGCACCGTCACCACCTGCCCCGCAATCTCGCCCGCCGTCAGATTCCGCTCCAGGCCCAGCTTCGCTGTCAGGCAAAACTGGCAGTTCACCGCGCAGCCCACCTGGCTCGAGACGCAGATCGTTGCCCGGCTCCATGCCTTCGCGTCGTCTTCGCTACCATCCCCGTCTTCGCCACCGTCTCCCTCGGGCATCCAGACAGTCTCAACCGTCTGCGCGCCGCCCACCGCGATCAGGTACCGTTCCGTCCCATCCGTCGACCGGAATGCCTGCGCAATCCCAGGCCGCCCCACTTCCCAGCCATCGACCGCCAACCTCCGCCGCAATGCTTTTGTTAAAGTTGTAATTCCAGAAAGCATTGCAACTCGTTGTATATATATGGCCTTTGCAATTTGTCGCCCGCGCCACCCCGGCTCCCCCATCGGCCCCAGAACCCCAGCGAGCCCCGCTGCATCTAATCCAAACAGAGGTCGCAGGCTCCCGCTCGCAGCCCTCCCTGACTCGAATTGGACGAGTCTGGTTGAGTCAGAGGTCAACTTTGCAGTCACGGCTGCGCCCAGAATAGACGATTATCCGCGCCGGCGCAGCCAAAAGAGTGTTGCTGCATTTTCTGACTTCGAGTGCCGTTTCTCCGGGCCCGGTACACCGAAAATCCCCACTGGCCTAAAATTAGGATTGACTGGAAAACGAGTGAACACCGAACGCAATCTTCGCCGCACCGTACTTCGCAACGGCCTCATCGTACTCACCGAACGCATGGACCACCTCCGCTCCGTTGCCATGGGCGTCTGGATCAAGTCCGGCTCCCGCTGCGAGCCCGCCGAAACCAACGGCATCTCCCACTTCGTCGAACACATGCTATTCAAGGGCACCCGTTCCCGCTCCGCTCAGCTCATCGCCCGCGAGATGGATTCGATCGGCGGCAACCTCGACGCCTTCACCGGCAAAGAGACCATCTGTTTCAACGTCAAGTCCCTCGCCGACCACGTCCCCATCGCCCTCGACATTCTCTCCGACCTCGTCCTCAACCCCGTCTTCGCCTCGCCCGACATCGAGCGCGAGCGCGGCGTCATACTCGAGGAGATCAAGATCGACGAAGACAATCCTGACGTCCTGGTCCACGAACTCTTCACGCAAAGCTTCTGGAAAGGCCACCCCCTCGGCAAGCCCATCCTCGGCACTACGGAAACTGTCGGCCGACTTGCCCAGAACCATCTCTTCGACTACCATGCGGGGCGCTTCCACGCCGGTAACATGATCTTCTCGGCGGCCGGCAATCTCGACCACGATCACTTCGTAGACGCCGTATCCGGCAAGTTCTCCGCACTCGCTGGCGGCGAGGCCCCCGCCGAGCTCCCAGCTCCTGCCGCCAGCGCCCGTATCATCCTGCGCAACAAGAAGGCCCTCGAGCAAGTTCAGATCTGCCTTGGGGTCCCCGCGCCTCCCATCACCGACGAAAATCGCTACGTTGCCCTCGTCCTCAACACCGTGCTCGGCGGCGGCATGAGCTCCCGTCTCTTCCAGACCATCCGCGAGGAGCGCGGCATGGCTTACTCGATCTACTCTGACCTGAGCCCCTACCGCGACACCGGTACCCTCTGCGTCTACGCCGGCACCGCCGCCTCCAAGGCCCTCGAAGTAGTCGACCTCATCCTCGCCGAGTTCCGCAACCTCAAAGAGGTCGAGCTCCCTGAAGATGAGCTCACCCGCGCCAAGGACCAGCTCAAGGGCAACATCCTCCTCGGACTCGAGAGCTCCAACTCCCGCATGGCCAACCTCGCGCGGCAGGAGATGTACTTCCGCCAGTTCTTTACCGTCGACGAAGTGATCGCCCGCATCGATCAGGTCGACGCGGCCCAGGTCCAGGCCATGGCCTACCGCCTCTTCGACCCCGCCCGCATCGCTGTCACCCTCCTCGGCCGCCTCGATGGCGTCAAGCTCAACCGCACCCGGCTGGAGTGCTGAAGGACAGCTTTCAGCCTTCTACTCATCGCTGCTGCGCCATCGTCTTTGGCAAATCGTAGGCGGACTCGCTCATGCTGTCGCGTAGCTACCACAGCCTCGCGCACGCGCCAAGTTAGCCTCCGCCCGATCGATGCAATCGGATGCGCCGGGGCAGAGCCGAAGGAAATGGGGCATCCTCCGCTCGTTCGCAACCCCGTATCACCCATCTCACCGATAGTCCCCGGATCAACTTCCGAACCCACTTCGTTGGCAATGACAAATGCAGTTCCCGTACCCGCCAGCGCAACTCAGCCGCAGCCACCCGAGTGAGGCGGCGCAAGCCGGAAAAGCCTAAAGCTGAAGACTGAGAGCTGCAGGCTGGCGGCCGCCTCTCCGAGCGTCCCCTTCCCCTCCCGCGTCGGTTAGATGTAGCATTCTGTTTGAGAGCGATCGCCCGCCGCGCGCCGCTCCACGAGGCTCTGAAGTCCCATGAATTGCACGCTTCCGCTTCCCGCCTGCCGCCGCTCGCACCGCGACCGCCCGCGGCCGAACGGCTTCACGCTGATGGAACTGCTGATCGTCATCGCCATCATCCTCATCCTCATGCTCATGGCGATCCCCACCTTCGGAACCCTCAAGAAGCGCGCCAACGACCTGTCGGCCATCAACTCCATCCAGAAGATCAATCAAGCCGAGATTCAGTACGAATCCACCTATCCGGCCAACGGCTATACCTGCACTCTCTCGGCCCTCGGCGGCGACCCGAGCTCAGGACCGCCCTCGCCCACATCCGCGCAGATTCTCCAGGGCGACATCACCTCCGGCTACAAATCCGGCTACGTCTTCACCATCGGCAACTGCACCAAGATCACCACCACCAGCGGCACGGATCGCATCACCGGTTACAACGTCACAGCCGTTCCGCAAACCGTCGGCAAAACCGGTGACCGCAGCTTCTGCAGCGACCAGAACGGCACCATCAAATACGATCCCACCGGTGGTACTAACTGCACTCAGTCCCTCCAATGAACCGCGGCACACTTCTTCGGCGCGCCGCTCTCCTGATCGCGATCGCCGCGCCCGGTGTCGCATCCATCTCAGTCGCGCAAGCACCGTTCAGCGCCAAGGCTCTGGCGCAGCAAATTGACAGCCACTACAACAGCCTGCACTCGCTCCAGGCCGGCTTCGTTGAAAGCTATCAGGGAATGGGCATCAGTCGAACGGAGAGCGGCACGCTCTTCCTCCTCAAGCCCGGCCGCATGAAGTGGCTCTACACCTCGCCCCCGGGCAAGGTCTTTCTCATCGATGGCAAATACGCCTGGCTTTACGCTCCGGGCGACTCCCACGTGCAGCGTATTCCAGCCAGGAGCTTCGACGATCTTCGCTCGCCCCTGCGCTACCTTCTCGGCCACGCGGAGCTCGACCGCGAGCTCAATCATCTGGTCGCGTCGCCCGCGCCCAACGGGCAGTTCACGCTCACTGGCATCCCCAAAGGAATGGAGAGTCGCGTCTCACGCCTCGCGATCACGGTGACCCGCGAGGGTGTCATCACCTCCATCGAGATCAAAGAGACTGACGGTGCCATCACCCGCCTTACCTTCAGCCATGAGCAGCCCGATGTCCCCATCTCGGCGCACGCATTCCGCTTCATGGTACCGCCCGGCATCCCGATCGTGGACGCGCCTCCACCGGCTTAAGGCCGTCAATCTATGTGGGGCAGATGATCTTCGCCGGCTCCCGTTACTGCCCTTGCGAGCCGGCCGGCACCAAGTCCAGCGGCCGCGTAAGCGTAAACATGAGCACCGTCCCCGGCTCCAGTGTCGCCTGCGGATGGCTGATCGTGAGGTGCGCGGTAATCACCCCCGCGCCAATCAGCGTTCCCGCCAGCGCGCCCGCCGGTCCGCCCAGGATCGCTCCCGTCACCGCGCCCGCGCCCACCGCGCCGCCGTACTCGATGCCGTCCCGTCCCAGCCGCGAACCCGGAGTAACCGTCCCTTCCGCGCCCACCTGCGCCCTCGACCCGGGTGTGCCGCTCAACATCGCAAACATCTGGTACCGCTTCCCGTCTGGCAACGTGACCGTTTCCGGCCGCAGGTCCATCGATCCCCTGCCGGCAAAATGCCCGCTCGATGCCTCCACCACACGTCCCTCGATCTCCGATCCCGCCGGAATCAGCACCGATCCGTCCTGCAGAACATCGGTCGCCACTTGACCCCGGAACCGGTCCCCGCTCTGACTCGTCGCCGTCGATAGATAGTCGAGCAGCCGCACCCGGATCACCGTTCCATCGGCCACCTCACCTGGCGGCATGGGTTGCGGATGCACGATGTCCCCGTCCGGGTCTTCCGCATACCGCCGCGCCCAAAGCTGAGGGTAGCTCGCAGCCTGTCCACTCGTCTGGCTCTGTCCGTTCCACGGGCCATTCGCCTGCCCGCCCGCTCCCGAAGGCGGCGCCACAATCACAACCCCATCCGCCGTTCCGTCCCCGTGCGGTGCCCAGGAATTCGCACTCGCCGCAGGCTGTGCATTCGCCAATGGCTGTGGCTCCACCGCCGGCGCGGCGGTCCACTGCTCGCCGGGCGCGCTCTGAACATGCGGCGTGTCCTGGCCAGGCTCGGCGGGGCTTGACGTACCCGCGCTCCCCTGCTGTGGCTGGGCCGGCGTCTGCGTGGGCGCCGCATACTTGGCCGCCGGCGGCTTCGGCGGCGGTGCCGGTTGCTCATTCACGATCGTGCTGTTCGGCGGAGGCGTCGATACGCCCTCGTACGGATTCGTCCCACCCGTCTGTTGCGCGCCCGCTGCACCAGCGAACGCCGTCACAAGAGCACAAACCATTACCGTCCGGTTCATTCACCACTCCTTATCGCGAGCAGTTTTCTCCCCCACCCTTTTGAACCCGATCCTGCCCCGGAGAGTTGCGCGCCGGGTAAGTCAGCATGCAATCCCACAGACAACCCACCCAAGTTAAGCCTAACGCGCGCTCCCACGGCCTGCCCGGACCGCTCCGCCCCATGTGCCTTCGGCGCTACGAATCAAAATAGGTACCTCCGCGAGGGCGCCCCGTCTGCATCAACGTTTTACATCCCTGTGACCCGCGCCACACCGCCCGCACAGGCCTCATTTGTTAGAATCCGAACGGATAATTCGCGTATTTTTCGCGGGACGGAGAGGAGTTGTTGAGCACGTGCAAGGGCTTTTGAACACCATTCAAAGCGCTGCCGGTGAGCACCTTGCCGTCGATCGCCGTCCCAAACTAAACGACCGCCTGCAGCACCGCATCATGAGGACCGATATGACTGAGATTGTTGCCATCCGTGCCCGCGAGGTTCTCGATTCGCGCGGCAATCCCACCGTGGAAGCCGATGTTATTCTCGAAAGCGGCGCTCTCGGCCGCGCCATCGTGCCCTCGGGTGCTTCCACCGGCGAGCATGAGGCCGTGGAGCTCCGCGACGGCGACAAATCCCACTACCTCGGCAAGGGCGTCCTCCAGGCCGTCGAAAACGTCGAGACCGTCATCGCCCCCGAACTCGAAGGCATGGATGCCGCCAACCAGCGCCTCATCGACCAGACCATGTGCGCCCTCGACGGCACGCCCAACAAAGGCAAGCTCGGCGCCAACGCCATCCTCGCCGTCTCCATGGCCGCCGCGCGCGCCGTCGCCCAAACCCTCGAAATTCCCCTCTACCGCTACCTCGGCGGCATCAACGCCAGCGTCCTGCCCACCCCCATGCTCAACGTCCTCAACGGCGGGGCGCACGCCGACTCGAACGTCGACTTTCAGGAGTTCATGATCATGCCCGTCGGCGCCGAACGCTTCTCGGACGCCCTCCGCTGGGCCGCCGAAACCTTCCACACCCTGAAAAGCGTGCTCAAAAAGAAGGGTTACAACACCGCCGTCGGCGACGAGGGCGGCTTCGCTCCCTCCCTCAAGTCCAACTCCGAAGCCATCGAGCTCATCCTCGAAGCCATCGAGACCGCCGGCTACAAGCCCGGCGAGCAGATCGCCATCGCCCTCGATCCCGCCTCAAGCGAGTTCTACGACAAGGAAAAGAACAAGTACGTCTTCAAGAAGAGCGACAAGCGCGAATTCTCCAGCGAAGAAATGGTCGCCTTCTACGACAACTGGACCCGCCAGTACCCCATCGTCTCGCTCGAAGACGGCCTGGCCGAGGACGACTGGGAAGGCTGGCGCATCCTCTCCGACAAGCTCGGCTCCCGCATCCAGCTGGTCGGCGACGACATCTTCGTCACCAACGTCAAGCGCCTGCAGCGCGGCATCGAGGAAGGCGTAGCCAACTCGATTCTGATCAAGGTCAACCAGATCGGCACGATCACCGAGACTCTCGAAGCCATCTCCCTAGGCGCCCGTTACGGCTACACCTCGGTCATCTCCCACCGCTCCGGCGAAACCGAAGACACCTTCATCGCCGATCTCGCCGTAGCCACCGGCGCCGGCCAGATCAAGACCGGTTCCTGCAGCCGCACCGACCGCATCGCCAAGTACAACCAGCTGCTCCGCATCGAAGAAGAGCTGGGCTCCGGCGCCGTCTACCTCGGCCTCGAAAGCCTCAACTACAACGACTAAGGGAAGCTCATTCGACGACAAAGACGGGTGCCCCAGGTCTCGATTTTGAGGCCTGGGATCGCACCGCCCTCGCAAGAACCCCGAGAACTCCGCCAACCCCGCTAACTCCGCCAGCTCCGCTGGTCCCATCCGAAGGAATCGCCCGTGCCCAAGCACCCTCTAGTTCTCACCATCCTCGACGGATGGGGTTATCGCGCCGAAACCGCCAACAACGCTATCGCTCTGGCCCGCAAGCCCGCCTACGACAAGCTCCTCCGCGAGTTCCCCAACACTCTCATCCGCGCCAGCGAGCACTACGTCGGCCTGCCTGACGGCCAGATGGGCAACAGCGAGGTCGGCCACTTGAACATCGGCGCCGGCCGCATCGTGCAGATGGACATCACCCGCATCGACGCCCTCATCGCTGCGGGCGAGTTCGGCAAGGTCCCCAACATCGTGAAGGCCATGCAGCGCGCGCGCGAGGGCGGGCGGCAATTGCATCTCTTCGGCCTGCTCTCAGACGGCGGCGTCCACTCGCACCAGGAACACCTCTACGCTCTCCTGCGCATCGCGCGCGAGTACGGCGTCGGCCGCGTCTTCGTCCACGCCTTCATGGACGGCCGCGACACAGGTCCCACCTCCGGCGCCGGCTACGTCGCGCAACTCGAGCAAAAAATGCGTGAGTACGGCGTCGGCCGCCTCGCCACCGTCAACGGCCGCTACTACGCCATGGACCGCGACAAACGCTGGGAGCGCGAGCGCAAGGCCTTCGATGGCATGGTCAACGGTAAGACCGAGGGCGGCGCCTATCCCAACGCCGTGGCCCGCATCAAGGAGAGCTATAACAGCGGCGTCACCGACGAATTCCTGGTCCCGTTTGTCGTCGTGGACGCCGCCAGCAAGCCCGTCGGCCAGATTCGCGACGAGGATGTCTGCATCAACTTCAACTTCCGCGCCGACCGCGCCCGCCAGATCACCCGCGTCCTCGCCCGCGAAAGCGGCCTCAACAAGCAGGGCGGCCGCGACCTCGACGGCTGGGAATCGCTCGACCAGACCATCCCTCGCAGCGAAATTCCCAAAGGATTGCACTACCTCTGCATGACCCAGTACGACAAGCTCTACGAGCTGCCGCTCATCATCCCGCCCGAGTCGCTCGACAACATTCTGGCCAACGTGCTCGCCGCGCACCAGCTTCGCAACCTGCGCGTGGCGGAGACGGAAAAGTTTGCCCACGTCACCTATTTCTTCAACGGCGGCATTGAGACCCCGTTTCCCGGCGAGGACCGCACCCTCATCCCATCGCTCAAGGTGGCCACCTACGACCTCGCTCCCGAGATGCGCGCCGAAGCCATCGGCGACACCATCGTCAAGGCCGTCAAGGACACCGCATTCGATCTCGTCGTCGCCAACTTCGCCAACGCCGACATGGTCGGCCACTCCGGCAAGCTCGAGCCCACCATCAAGGCCTGTGAAGCCGTAGACGCGCAATTAGGCCGCATCTACAAAGCCGTCAAGGAAAAGAACGGAAGCTGGCTTATCACCGCCGACCACGGCAACGCTGAGCTCATGGTCGACCCCGTCACCGGGGGCCCGCACACCGCGCACACCACCAACCCCGTGCCCATGATCTACGTAAGCGAAGAGGCCAGCCATTACCGCCTGCGCACCGACGGCTCGCTGCGCGACATCTCGCCCACGTTGCTCAACCTGTTGAAGCTGGGCCTGCCCAAGCAGATGACCGGCGGCGACCTCCGCATCCCGCTCGCAAGCTGACCTTCAGTCGAATCAACACGAGAAGGGCGAAGCCACAGGCTTCGCCCTTCTCGTGTTCAGCAACTTTTCCTGTGACGCTCTACCGCAGCCGGAACGACTTGATCGCCGCCGGCAGACGCTCCTCGATCAGCTTGGCGCGCTCGGCCGCGATTCCGCCCAGGTACGACGGCGCAGGCGTGGCCGTCAGCACCAGCGCCAGCGCAATCAGCGAAAAGCAAAGCCCCGCAATCCCCGCCGACACCAGCATCTCGTACATCGAAGGAATGTCCAGCCCCAGCACGTTGAACGCCACATGCTCAAACGGCCGCACGTGCTTGAGGACGGCGAGCGCGAAGAGGAAAAACAGAGCGGAGAGCGAAGTCAGCACCGCCAGCGCTCCGTCCAGGCTACGGTGAAACTTCTGCCGCGCGCTGCAATACGCGCACTCGGCCAGGTGCTGTTCGTAGTCCTTACGCATCTCAGGATAGATGCCCGAAATGTCGTACCGCCAGCTTGCCAGTATGGCGCCTACCACTCGATCCGTGCATCCAGCTTTTTCCCTTGACATGAAGCCCTGCTTTCTCCAAAAAGTTGGAAGCAATCGCGGCTCTCCGAACCGGAACCGCCGCGTAACTTCTCTATCACAAAGATGCGCCGCAACCTGCACCTGATTCCCTGGCGCGCCTTATATATTTCATCTGCTCGAACGCCGCGTCCGGTACGTTCTGCTGCCGCTTTTCGGAAATAGCATGTCCGCACTCACATTCGTTTCGTCGGTGCGACTCTCAACCGGCGGCGACCTCGGCAATTCCTCAGATGGGCCACTCACCTTCCGAAAATGCCATGGCCCATACCGCTACAGATACATGCCCGTGTCTTACTATTGTAACGTATCTTCCTCAAAAATAGATAGACGTAAGTGGTTCATTTTGGGCCGCCAGCAGTAACCGGTTTGCCAACAGGCTCGCCCTTCCGTTCAGCGCCCGCTCCGCCGCCACCCGCGCCAGCTCAGGCAGGTTATTGTTTTCAGAGAGATGCGCCAGGATCACGTAAGCCGCCTGCCCGTCGTACTCTTTTTCTAAATACTCCGCCGCCGCCTCGTTCGAAAGGTGCCCCACCCGGGAAAGTACCCTCTGCTTCACCGACCACGGGTACGGTCCGTCCCGCAGCATGTCCAAATCGTGGTTTGACTCGAGCAGCAGCAGGTCCACACCCGCCAGTTGCGCCTTCACGTTCGGCGGAATATACCCTAGGTCCGTCGCAAACCCCATCCGCACCCCGTCCGCCTTGAACACAAAACCCACCGGGTCGGCCGCATCGTGCGGAATCGTAAACGGGCTCAGTTGAATATCTCCGATCTCGAACGCCTGCCCCGCTTCAAAGTACTCCACCGACGGCAGCCACGTGGGATCCTCCTTCACCGGCGGCCGCTTCTCCGCGCCAGTACCCTTCCCGTCCCCGGCCTGCGGCGCAACCTCAACCCCCTCCGCCGGCTCATCGGCCTCCGCATCTTCCGGCTCGCATCCGGCCGCCCCCTCCGGCTCGGCCTGCCGTTCCGCCGCCTGTTTCCGGCACTGCTCCAGCCACTGCGCGTAGGTCATCTGCCGCCGCGGCGTCAGCCACCGCATCCATGCCCGGTGCGTCCCCTCGGTAAAATACACCGGTATCCCCAGCTTCCGCGCCGTCACCGCCAGCCCGTTCACGTGGTCCTGGTGTTCGTGGGTAATCACAATCGCGTCCAGCGTCTCCGGCTCCTCGCCCGCCAGCCGCATCCGCCGGAACAATTCCCGACAGCTCAGCCCCGCGTCCACCAGAATCCGCGTCCGCCCCCCCGACACAACCGTACTGTTCCCCCGAGACCCCGAAGCCAGCACCGTGAACCGCACCATCTCTTGAGGATACCGCGACCGCCTATGCATCGCGCAGGATGCGCAGTAACCACTCGGAGCCCTCTTCATCCGGTACCCGCCGTCACCGCTGGAATCTCGATCGAAACCAGGGTCCCCCGCCCCGGGTTGCTCACCAGGTCGAACCGCGCCTGATTTCCATAGAGCACCTCTAGCCGTTCGCGAACGTTCTTCAGGCCGATCCCCGATCCAGCCCTCCGCAACGCCGACGCCGGCCGGCCGCCCATCCCCACGCCATCGTCCGCGATCTCGATCAGCACCCGGTCGCCCTCCATCCGGCTTCGCACCGTCACCGTACCCCCGTGTATCCGCGGCTCCAACCCATGCTTGATCGAGTTCTCGATCAGCGGCTGCAGCAGAATGCTCGGCACCAGTACCTCGAGCGTCCGCGGGTCGATCTCTTTTTCCACCCGCAGCTTCTCAGCCCCGAAGCGCACCACCTCGATGTCAAGATAATCGTCGGTGAACTTTAGCTCTTCGCTCAGCGGCACGTAGGTATCGTGATCCTTCAAAAGCGCCCGCAGGATATTCGCGAGCTTCACAGTCATCTCCCGGGCCAGCTCCGGTTGGCTCCGCACCAGCGACGCGATCGAGTTCAGCGTGTTGAACAGGAAGTGCGGATTGATCTGCCTTTGCAGCGCATCCAGCCGCGCCTCGAGCAGCAGCCGCTTCTGCTCTTCCAGTGAGAGCTCGACGCGGAGTGCGTTCCACACCTTCAGCGCAATCCCCACCGTAATCGGCGCGCTCAGCCAAACCAGCACCTGCAAGCCCGTGCTGCTCGCCTGCACCGCAAATAGCCACCGCGCGCGTGGCGCCGCCGGATACGTTCGCGCCACCCATTCTCGGCAGATCTCCATCGCCACAATCAAAAACAGCATCAGGATCTGCCGGTCAATCCCCGGCTTGCGCAGATTCCGCCGCACCCACCGGTACAGGCTCAGGTCGACGAAGGGCGTAAACGACCACACCTCTTCCTTTTCGACAAACAGCCCCAGTATCCCCGCCGCCAGCCCCACTACTGTGTTGAACTCCGGCGTCAGAAACTCCCCGTGCAGCACCGCCGGTATCGACAACACCAGCCCGCCCAGCATCGCCCAGCCCGGCCCCAGCAGCAGCCCCAACAGAATCGTTGTCTCAAGGGAGATATCCGCCGCCTGAAAATTCGGGACCCGCGTTCGGACCCACACTCCCAGCGTCAGCGGCACCACAAAGAACGCCAGGAGCCCCAGCGTCTGCCGCGCTTGTCGCCTCTCTGCAAACAGCAGCCTCTGGAACGCCCGCGACCGGGCCAGTGCGCTGGCCGCTGCCGCAGCCACGCCCCACTTGATCAGGACGGTGATGATGACCAGTGTGTTGCTCACGGCATCACTCTATCGTGCCTGGTAGGCCCGCCGCCTGCCGCCGTCACAGCCGTATCCGTATCGCTACGGCGCCAACCTCGTCCTGTCCCGCGTACGCCGCAATCCGCTCGAACCCCATCCGATCGTAGAGCGCCAGCGCATCCGTCATCACCGGCATTGTATCTCCCAGCATCTCGCCGTATCCGGCCGCTCGCGCCTCGCACATCACCCACTCGATCAACCGGCGCCCCAGCCCGTATCCCCGGTACTCCGGCCGCACGTACAGACGCTTCACCTCGCAGCGCCGCTCGTCAAACCGCCGCAGTGCCACGCAGCCCGCCGCCCGCTCGCCTGCCCACGCCACCGCCAACCGCCCATCCGGCGGTGCATATCTACCCGGCAGCGCGGCAAGCTCTTCTCCAAAGTTCTGAAAGCAGGGCGTAAACCCAAACGAGTCCCAATACTCCTGAAAGAGCTCCTGTGCCGCCGCCACCGCCGCCGGCCCATTCACAGCCACAACCCCGATTGCCACTGAAGCGCCCATCTCCGCCCAGTATTTCACCAGAGTTAGATCTCCGCCTAAAATAGAATCATGAGCTTCGCCCAAGTCACCCAGGTAGCCGAGGCGGACTTCCCGACTCGCTGGGGCTCGTTTCGCATCTTCGGTTTCGAGGGCCATCCCGCTTCCGCCGCCAACGGCTGCGCTCCCGTCCAGCCCGGCGCGCCCGAGGGCCTCGTCGCCCTCGTCATGGGCGACGTCCACACCGCCCCTCCCCTCGTCCGCATCCACTCCCAGTGCCTCACCGGCGATGTCTTCGGCTCCCTCCGCTGCGACTGCCGCCTCCAGCTTGAGCTCGCCCTCGCCAAGATCGCCCAGGCCGGCGCCGGCATCCTCCTCTACGAGCAGCAGGAGGGCCGCGGCATCGGCCTCATGGCCAAGCTCAAGGCCTACCAGCTCCAGGACCAGGGCCTCGACACCGTCGAAGCCAACGAGGAGCTCGGCTTCGCCGCCGATTGCCGCGCCTACGAGCTCCCCGCCCAGGTCCTCAAGCTCCTCGGCGTCTCCCAGGTCCGCCTCATCACCAACAACCCCGAAAAAGTCGCCGCTCTCGAGTCCGCCGGCATCGCCGTCGTCGAGCGCGTCTCCGCCGAAGTCGAGCCCCAGGAATCCTTCGAGCGCTACCTCCGCACCAAGCAGGAAAAGATGGGCCACATCCTCGATTCCATCCTCGACCCGGCCGTTGACTCTCCCTCCTGAGGCCGCCCGCTGCCGGAAGACTAATCGTTGCTGCCGTTAATCGGCAGGTAGATATTGAATGACGCCGTGTACCCCGCGCTCGTGCTCCCTGAGAGCGTCATCAGCGTCGTCCCGTCCTCCTCCTCCGAGTACACCCGGTCCGAAGCGTTCGTCGTCAGGTTCGTCCCTTCGCTCGAATACGGCGAAACCGACGTCGCCAGCGTATCCACCAGCGTCTGGTCGAAGAACAACTGCATCGTGTTGCTCCCGCTCGTATCCGTATCGTCGTACGTCGACCGTAGCCGCAGGTGAATATGCGTCGTCCGCCCCGAGTACCACCCCGGAATAATCGTCTTGAACTTCACCATCCCGTTCGCGTCCGTAATCTGGTAGCCCCGCAGCCAGCTCTCCGCCGACGTCGACTCCGAGCTCTCCGCCGAGTAAATTCCCGAGGCGTTGCAGTGCCAGATGTCCACCTGCACCCCCTCCATCGCGGCGCACTCCTTCTCGCTGTCGAAGACGTACAGCGTCAGCGTCAGCCCCACGCCCGCCTGCGTCTCGGTCCCGTCCAGGTTCGAGAGAATATTGCTCCGGTCATACCCCATGTCGCTGTCGTCAACAAAGTACGGACCCTCCTCGCCCTCCAGCGTCTCCGTGCACGCCGCCGTAGACGACGTCACCGTCACGCTCACCGCCGATGAAGTGCTCGACGCATACTTCGACGATCCCCCATACGCCGCCGTCAGCGACTGCGTCCCCGCCGTGCTGAACGTCGTCCCGAGCGTCGCTGTTCCCGAGCTCAGCGTACCTGTTCCCAAACTCGTCGTCCCTTCGTAGAACGTCACCGTCCCCGTCGCCGCCGTCGGACTCACCGCCGCCGTCAGTGTCACCGTCGCCCGCTCCTCCACCGTCGTCGATGATGCTGTCAATGTCGTCGTTGTCGAGGTCGTTCCGCTCGACGCACTGCTCGTCGAGCTGCTTGCAGTCACGGTGCTGCTGCACCCGGCCGCCGCCGCCAGCGTGCCCAGCCCCAGCAGCCGCAGCGCCGCCCGCCGGTCCAGCCGCGGACACCACTCGTGCCCGTCATCCTCTTCCGCTGTCTTCAGGTTCTTTCCAGACTCAATCCGGGGAATCGCTCGAAATCTCTTCGTCATTCTCTCCTCGCGCCCGGTAATCTTCCTCACCGGTCGAAGTTTCTGACGAAGTCTCTCCCGCAGGCCGTTACACCCACCCCCGCGCGCCGGCGATCATGCGCTCATCGCGCCTTCGGCCGCCGGGTATTCCCATCAGTTCCACGTATCCGCCTGCGGCTGAATGTAGCGCTCCCACCACTCTTCCAGCCGATCGTCCTCGGCCGTGGAAGGCTCAAAATCGGGTGCCCGGCCCGTTGCGCGCGCCGCTTGCAGGCGTACCATCCACGAGGCCCGCGCAGCCATCTCCGGCATGATCGTCGCAAACCACTCCTCCGAAGAGAGCAGGGCGAATACGGCGCGGACAGGGTCCTCTGGCGCCAGCGGCGACTTCCGCAGCACGCCGTGACGGAAGCACGCCTTGATCTGATCGGCGGGAGCCATCATCGCCCCGCCAACCTCCAGGCTCTCGGCCGGCAGGAAGGGTACATCGCCGCACACCACGAACGGATGGTGGGGAAGCAGAGGGGCGTCAGCCCGAAAGTTACTGGCACGGCCGTAGGCCGGAACGGGCATCACAGCGATTCGGGTGGCCATCACCGCCGCCATCGCCGCTTCAAGCCGGGCTGCCTCGCTAACCCATCGGCCAACGAGACCGGGCGCATCGTGGCCCGCCTGAATCACGCGGTTCGCCGCTGCGACCGCAGCGCCCGGATCAAATCGCCACGGATCCATCACCAGCCCTGCGGCAGGACGGAACGGCGGCCTCATGCTGGGTTATGGAACTGCGTAGCCGGAGCGCCGCAACAGTTCCAGCGCCCACCGGCACGGCGCGATGCCACCGCAGGGCCGAGTTCGTCTGCATTCGGCGCGGTAGCGGTCGAGAAAAGATCCAACGCGTCACGCACATTGTGCGCGGCAAACCCGGCTGGCAGCCGTAAACATGTGTGAAGCCGGGCGCTCATCCCCCAGTTGCCCCGGCTCGGCGCCGCCGAGGCGCGCCGCCACATATCGTCCGCTCCCGCCGGAGCAGCTGTGGCCGTCGCCCGCGTACGGGCTGCGTTAATCGCCGTCGGAACCAATGCATGGCCCGCTCCGTCTACAAACCAGGCTTCCCAGTAACGCGGAGTCAAAGTCTCGGCTATCGCCCCACCCGTGCAGTTCGTCCTGTTTCGCGTGTTCACGATCTCCTGTACCAGCCAGCCGTTGCGCAGCGACGTATTGAAGTTCACGTCCCACTGGAAGAATGTCGCCATCCCGCCCGCGTCCACCCCGGCTGCGCAGCCATTGTGCGTGCCCGTTGCGGGGGTCCAGGTCACGTAGTTGTCCGCGCGCAGTTGCGCAGCGTCTTTCGGCAGATGTTCGGCGCCGGCCTCCCGAACCAGCCGCGCCGTGGTCGCCGGACCGGCTTGCCCATCCGGCGTCAATCCGTAGGATGCCTGGTAGCGAGCCACGCCGCGGGCCAGATCTTCGTCCGATACAGCCGGGAAGCGCGGCACGCCCACGATATCCCGCACGACCGCCAGCGAGTACGGATCTTTGAAGCGAAATCCGTTGTACCGGATCGCTGCCTGAATCTGCTTTGGTGTCAGGACCGGCTCCGCAGGATTTGCCACTGTAGGCGCAACCGCAAGATCACGCGCCACGCGCACGCTGCTCTGCTCCAGGACGGCCACCGGGGCCGCGCCGGCGCCGCCCCCAACCTCCCGTCCCTCGTCCTTCCTTTCCTCGCGCTCCTGTTGCCCCGCTACCGGTGCGGAAGGCGCGGCCTGGCGCATCAGCCGCCGCTCCGTCCCGCCCTGTTGGATCACGTGCGTCAACTCGTGAGCGATAAGATGCCGGCCCGCGGCCGTGAACGGCGCATAATGACCTGCACCAAACACGATGCGATTCGCCAGCGTATAGGCCCGCGCGCTCAGCGCCGCGGCCGACGCCTCCGCCTGAGCCCCGGTATGCACTCGCACCTTGCTCAAGTCGCGGCCAAATCGCGGTTCCATGTAGCTGCGCGTCCCCGCGTCCAGCGGCTGCCCCGATCCCCTAACTGCGTCACGGACGTGAGACGATACAGGCACAGACGGCGCCGCTGCATCCGCCCCGATGGCCTGTCGCTGCACCTCTTCGTGCTTCTTCCCTTCCGCACTGCACTTCGGGCACGTGCCCCCGCAAGCGCACGACCGCTGCACCCGCGGTTCCGGCATGCGCATCACCTGGCTCGCCACCGAGTCCGCTTCGCGCTCGAAGGCGTCTCCCGGGCTGCTCATCTCCAGCTTTGGCTGCAATCGCACCGAGGTGCTGGCGTGAACCGGAATCCGGCTGAGAGCGTCACCGGACGAAGCGAATCCGGACCCGTTCGTCCTCACCCTTTCCCAACTCGCCTCCTGCGTCCGCCGCTCCGCCCCGTGCTCCAGGCCCGGCGTTGCCGGCCTGGCTGATTGGGCAGGTCGCACCGATTTCGATGCTGGCGCAAAACTCGGCATCGCTTCTCCTTGCGGGCGAGCACGCTGGCCTGCCCGCCCTTTCCCCAGATCTCCCCGTCTTTCCGTGGTAACCTGTCCGCCGGCTGACGCTGCAAGATGCCTTGAAGCTTACCAAATTGGACAATAGGTCGCCACGGCAATCCTCTCGCCGGCCATAAAACCCCTTCGGCTGCCCATATCTCCCGCATACCTGGCGCGACGCCGACATTCTGAAGCCCTACGGTCTTTCACGACGCTTTGATTATCTGCCGTCAACACGCTCAGATACCACCTAAGTCAGCCTGCTTTCGCTCAGGTCTAACTCGTGTTGCAGGGTTCTGTGCACGTTATCGCCAATTCTCCCGTTTCCGTGCAGCAGGTTCAGTTCCTCGCGTTCCCGCCGAATCGTATCCAGAACCACCTGGTGCATCGTGATCCCCCGCCGCTCGTTCTTCCCATCGCCATTCACCGGCGGCCCGCAATCCTCAATTTCCGCCATCTTGTGCTCGAACTGGTGCAGGAGATCGTCGTACAGATGAATGTCATCTTCCTCGTGTGCGCTGTTTTTCCGCTCGCTCAAAAACTCTACCGCCGCCTGTAGCAGCAGCCGCCGCGCTTCGCCTTCCTCGCAGAATCGCGTATCCGGCGCCGGCAGCCGCAGCACTCTCACCAGCCACGGCAGCGACAACCCCTGCGCCACCAGCGTCACCAGAATCACCGAAAACGTCAGGAAGATGATGAAGCTCCGCTCCGGAAACGGCCGCCCATTGCCGAGCGTCAAAGGCAGTGAGTTGGCCGCCGCCAGCGCCACCACGCCCCGCATACCCGTCCACCCCAGCACAAACACCTGATTCGCCCGTGGTCTCTCGTACGTTTGTTTGGCAAGATGCGTTCTCACCCACCACGCCGCACGCGCCGCCGGAAACATCCACGCCATCCGCAGCAGCACCAGGAAACCTGAAAATACTAGCGCAACTACCAGCAGGCTCAGCTTACTCTGTCCGCGGATCCCATCCAGCACATACGGCAGTTGCAGCCCGATCAGCACAAACACCAGGCCGTTCAGCAAAAACTCCAGCGCATCCCACACCGCCAGCGCCTGCAGCCGTACCCCGGGCGAGAAGAAGATCGAGCTGCGCCTGCTCACAAACAACCCGCAGGTCACCACCGCAATCACGCCCGAGCTCTTTACCGCCTCGCCCATCAGGTACGCGGCATACGGCACAATCAGCGACAGCGCGATCTCCACCGGTCCGTCATCCACCCACCGCTCCAGCCATGCCACCAGCCATCCCACAATCAGCCCCACCAGCACGCCGCCGGCCGCCAGCCACAGAAACTCCAGCACCCCCCCGCTCACCGTAGGCGTCGCCCCATCCACCACCATCGCGATGCCCAACTCCATCGCCAGCAGGCCCGTCGCATCGTTGAGCAGGCTCTCTCCCTCCAGCAGATCCACGATGCGTTGCGGCATGCCCACCTTGCGCGCAATCGACGTCGCCGCCACGGCATCGGTCGGCGATACCACCGCTCCCAGCAAAAATCCCAGCCGCCAGTTAAATCCCGGCAGCCACCACCTGGCCGCATACGCCACCCCGAAGGCGGTGAAGAACACCAGAAAAACCGCCAGGCTCGAGATCGACAGCAGGTTGTACTTGAACTCCTGCCAGGATGTCTGCCACGCCGCCACATACAAGAGCGGCGGCAGAATCACCAGAAACACCAGCGAGGGCGGAAGCGGAATGCGCGGCACGCCCGGCAGCAGCGAGCAAAGCAGTCCAAAGATCACCAGGATAATCGGATAGGAAACCCCCAGCCGGCGCGCCACTCCCGCCACCGCCGCCACCGCGCACAGCAGCCCCATCAGCAGCACCAGAACATAGCTCACCTGTTCCATCGCCTGGTCCCATCCTCCCCACTGCCCATTGTGCCATTCCATCGAGCCGTTCCGGCAACCTTCGCGAGGCTGGCCCGCCGCCGCCCTCCTCATTGGCGCTCAACCGTCGGGGTGCGCGGGACCCTTTCCATTTGCACGACGCGCTGCGGCAGATCGTGCCACCAACTGCGCTGCCGCTGCCGATGTATAGGTGCGCGTCGGTATAGCTCGAAGACATTCCACCACCTGTCATCTCGAGTGCAGGCCGCCTTTGACAGTCAGGCGTAAAACCCAGGACAACGGACGAGGACCCCTCACGCCGTTGCTCGGAGCGGTTTTCCAATTCCTCGTTCTGAGAGCCGCGATCTGCCCCCACAAAAATTGACACAGCGCTCCGCATTCGCTATAGTCGCGCCATGGAGATACGGATCATCCCGGACGGAATCGTTGCGTGTTGTTGGGCAGCATTCCGGCCGTGTGGATGACGCCTAAGCAGGTCCACATATCTCCCACGGCCGCGTTTCAGCAGATGCTGACGCGGCTTTTCTATTTTCGGGGACATAAACTGCACGCGTCTCGGTCGCGTATTGGGGTGAGATGAACCTCTCTTGTCCTACTTTCCGGCTTCCTGTCTCCGCCCTTCGGCGGAGCGGTTGTTGTTGTCCCCGCTGAGTTCCACTCCGCAAATCTCATCTCGTGCACCTGGACCGGCACACGCATACCAACTGAAGACCGGCGCGCTCAATATCCAGGCCGCTCATCCGAATCCCACCCTTCCTCAGGAGGCATCGTGATATTTGCAGCAAAACTATTTCGTCTCTTCGCCCCGATCATTCTCTTGGGATCGCTGATCGCGTCTGCCCAGGTCGTCGGCGGTACAATCGGCGGCACCGTCCACGATCCTGCGGACAACTTGGTAAGCGGCGCCACGGTTACCGTGCGCCAGCTTGAAACCGGCGCTACGCGGACTCTCACCACCGGTCCCGACGGCCGTTTCTCCGCACCCTCCGTGCCCGTCGGCAACTACACCGTGACCGTTTCGCACGATGGATTCGAATCTGCCGAGCAGACCGGCATTACCCTCGCCATCGGCCAGAGCCTGCAGCTGAGCCTCACGCTGAGCCTCAGAAAGGTTCATCAGGAAATCGTTGTGAATGCGGAAGAACCCGCAGTGAACACTACCACGGAATCCACTTCCGGATTGGTGAATGAGCGCGAAGTAAAACAGCTGCCCCTCAACGGCCGCAGCTATGACGAGTTACTCACGCTCAATCCCGCCACGGTGAACTACACCAATCAGCGCTCTGGTGGCGTGGGAACGTCGAATTCATCGGTGGGCAACATGTTCTCGATCAGCGGAGATCGCCCGCAGGACAATCTCTTCCTGCTCAACGGAATCGAGTACACGGGCGCATCGCTCATCAACGTTACGCCCGGGGGAACCAGCGGCGAGTTGCTCGGCGTCGACGCGGTGCGCGAGTTCAACGTGGTCACCGATACCTACGGCGCCGCCTACGGCAAACGCGACGGCGCCCAGATCAGCATCGTCACCGATTCCGGCACCAACCATGTGCACGGCAACGCCTTTGAGTTTCTCCGCAACAGCGCTCTCGACGCACGCAACTACTTCGACCCGGGATCGATCCCCGAGTTCCAGCGCAACCAGTTCGGCGGCTCTCTGGGAGGTCCCCTCAAGCGCGACAAGATGTTTCTCTTCGGCAACTACGAGGGATTCCGCCAGAACTGGGACCTGAGTGAAGTCGCGCTCGTGCCTGACGACGAGGCCCGCGCCGGCTATCTGCCCAGCTCCTCCGACGGCGAGCAATACGTAGGCGTTGCTCCTTCCGTCGCGCCCTTGCTCACGCTCTGGCCGGTGCAGAATGGGCCGGAACTGGGCAGCGGCATCGCCGAAAGTTTCAGCCATCCCAGGCAGCAAATTCGTGAGGACTTCGGCACCACCCGCTTCGACTCGAACCTGACCGGCAAGGACCTCTTCTTCGCCGTTTACACCGTGGACGACAGCACCGCCAACACCCCTTCGGCCAACCCCCTCAGCCTCATTAACGAAAGCCTGCGCGAACAGGTGGTGAGCCTAGAGGAGCAGCATGTCTTCTCGCCCTCGCTTCTCAACACGGCGCGATTCGGCTACTCGCGCGCCAGCTACTTCTTCACCGGCTACACGCCCGCGAGTCTGCCGGGATGGGTCGCGGGCGAGCCGATCGGAGCCATCGTCATCAGCGGCAGCACGGCGTCGAACGGGGCCTCGCAAATCACACAGGCCGGCACCAACGTGGGCAGCAACAATGCCACGGCGCGCAACCTGTTTACCTGGGCCGACCATATCTACTGGCAGCACCACCGGCATGAAGTTGAGGCAGGCGCGTGGCTTCAGCGCATTCAATCGAACGACATGCTCGCCCAGGACCAGTACGGCCAGGCCTCCTTCAGCACCCTCCAGTCCTTCCTGCAGGGAACGGTGAAGACCTTCACCGTGGTGCCATCGCCCACCGCGATGGGTTGGCGCTCGTTTGAAGCTGCCGCCTTTGTGGAAGACACAATCCACCTGACGCCCAGGCTCGAAGTGCGCGCCGGCTTCCGCTCTGAGTCAACCAATGGCTGGAATGAAGCCCACAGCCGCGCCGCCAACTATGCCATCGTCGACGGCGTGCTGCAGACACAGCCCCTCATTGGCGGCTCCGCGCTCACCACCAACCGCGCCAAGTTCCTGCCCGAGCCGCGTTTGGGCTTCGCGTGGGACGTGCGGGGCAACGGCACCACCGCCGTCCGGGGCGGCTTCGGCCTCTACCACGGTCTGCTCGACGCCCTCGATTACCGGCTCGATCAGACCGCTCCCTTCAACACCGCCGAATCAATCAAGAACATTCCCGTCTCGGATCTGAATATCGCGCCGGGCGCGCCGTTGCCGGACGGCACCCTGGTTTCTCCCAGCAATGTGCAGCCTGACATCGCCACCCCCGCCGTGCTCAAGTGGAGCCTGCGCGTCGAACAGAAGGTCGCGCCGCAAACGGCCCTCACCATCGGCTATATCGGGTCGCACAGCTATCACCAGATCCTCTCTGAAGACATGAACGAACCCGTGCCCGCTTATCTCTCCAACGGAACGCCCTACTATGCGCCGGGCGCGGCCAACGCCAACCCCGACCTCGCCAATTCCACCTCGTGGGTGTCGCAGGGAGTCGGCCTCTATAACGCACTCGAAGTCGATGTGCGCCGAAGCTACGCGAACGGCCTCCAGTTCCGTGGCAATTACACCTGGTCGAAGAACCTCGACGACGGCTCGGCATGGAACACCAGCGTCAGCGGCAACACGCCCGCCTACGTCGAGTTCCCCCTCGACCCCAAGCTCGACTGGGGCCCGTCCGCCACCGACGTGCGCAACTCCGCCTCGATCAACGGCAGCTATGATCTCCCCTTTGGCCCTGGCCACGCTTTATTCAGCCACGCCACCGGCGCTGCCAAACTCCTCTCCGCGGGCTGGACCCTGAGCGCCATCGCGGCACTGCAAACTGGCTTCCCGTTTTCGCCCCAGCTCGGCTACAACCCTACCGGCAACGGAGACACGCGCAACCCCGTCCGCCCTGACTGGAATCCTGATTTTCACGGCAATCTCTATCCCCGCACAGCCAGCGAGTACTTCAACCCGGCCGCGTTTCTGCCCCCGGCAACAGGCACCTACGGCAACGTCTCCCGCGATGCCCTCGCCGGCCCGGGTCTCTCGCAACTGGACATCTCGACCGCGAAGAAGACGCGCCTCGCGGAAGGTGTCACCCTAGCGTTCCGCGCTGAATTCTTCAACATCCTCAACCACACCAACTTCCTGACGCCCAATGAAGTCGTCTACTCCTCGGCGAACTCCGGCATCTCGCCCACCGCAGGCGTCGTCACTGCCACCTCGACCACCTCGCGTCAGATTCAATTCGGCGCCAAATTGGAGTTCTAGCCCAGGGTTCAATGTGGGTGAGTAGCGAGCAAGGTTGCCCCCTCACCCGCGATCCGAATCTCAAGCCCCTCACCGATCGAGGTCAGAAGCGCGCGCCACGAGATAAAGCTCCCTCACATGAGCAGTCGAGCTTTTCCACCACGCAACTATTCCCCCCGGCCCGCGTTGTATCCTTCAACAGCCCGGGACCGGTGGCGGTTCCGGAAAACCAAAGATCGAAAAGGAACTGATCGTCATGAAAAAAACTGCACTGGCTGTCCTGCTTTCCCTGCTTATGCTGCCTGCGGCCGCCATGGCCCAGGTTGGAGTCTATGTCCGTGTCGCCCCGCCCGCTCCCATCGTCGAGCACTACGGCCCTCCCCCGCATCCCGGCTACGTCTGGATCGCCGGCTACCACCGCTGGGACGGCGCGCGCTACGTCTGGGTGCATGGCTACTGGGGCCGCCCACCCCATCCCGGCTGGGTCTGGGCTCCGCACCACTGGGTTCACCGTCACGGCGGCTGGGTCCTCGTCGAAGGCCACTGGCGCCGCTGACCTCATCCCCAGCTCCACCCGCCCCCCACAAACCGGCGGCGCCCGCAGCGCGCCGCCGCCCCACCAGAAACCGAAAGCCCTGATTCCAGGCGAACTGTCGAAGCCTGCCGGTGATCTTCTGTTGCTGTCTCCCTGTCCGTCTTAATCTCCTCTCCACAAACCACCTGCCATCATTGACATCTGCTGTCCCCGATCCCTGCGCCCCGGCTTACGCTATCATTCCCTTCGACGCCTATGCCCGATGAGACGCCGACAACCCCGCCCGCGGCCCATGACTTCGAGGGCGATTACCGCCCTGCCGCCCCCGCGCACCTCGACCCCGTCAACCCGCGCATCGAGCCAGTCGACGCGGCCTACCTGATGAAGCTCACCGACGCGCTCAACACCACGCTCGACCTCGATACCCTCCTCAACCGCACCTCCGAACTGGTCCGCGCCGTTATTCACTACCGCATCTTCGCCATCTTTCTGCTGAACGAGCGCACCCAGGAGCTGCGCATGAGATTCCAGATCGGCCACACCCCCCAGGCGGCCCGCATGAGGTTTCCGCTCGGCAAGGGGGTCGTGGGCCAGGTTGCCCTCACTCGCCAGCCCGTCCTGATCAACGACGTCTCTCAGGATCCCAACTACATCGCGGCCCACCCCGACGTGCGCGCCGAGCTCGCCGTCCCGCTCATCGCCAAGAACCGGCTCATCGGCGTCCTCGACATCGAGAGCGAGCAGACCGACTTCTTCCGCCCCGAGCACCTGCGCACCCTCACCGTCACCGCCTCGCGCATCGCCCAGGCCATCGAGAACGCCCGCCTCTACGCCCGTGTCTCCCGTCAGGCCCAGACCCTCGAAGTCCTCAACGAGATCTCCGTCGAGCTGGCCTCCATCCTCGACCTCGACCCGCTCCTCGAGCGCGTCGGCCAACTGCTGCGGCGACTGATCGACTACCAGATGTTCTCCATCATGCTGCTCGACGAGAAGGGCGATACGCTCATCACCCGCTATGCCTGGCGCTTCGGCTCGTCAAACGCCCCCATGCGCCGCATCGCCATCACCAGCGGACTGGTAGGCGCGGCCGTGCGCGAGTGGCGGCCCATCAACGTCCCCGATGTCAACAAAGACACGCGCTACCTGGCCATGAATCCGGAGACGCGTTCGGAGCTGGTGATTCCGCTCTTCTACAAAGGCCGCGTCATCGGCGTCCTCGACCTCGAACACACCCGCCCTGCCTTCTTCAATGACGAACACGAGCGCACCCTGACCACCCTCGCCGCGCAGGTCGCCATCGCCATTGAAAACGCCCGGCTCTACCAGGCTGTTCGCCGCCAGGAGCGCCAGCTCGAGAAAGACCTGGCCATGGCCCGTGAAGTGCAACTTCGTCTGCTGCCGCCCGCGCCGCCCCAGCACGCCAACGCCGAACTCGCCGTCCGCTTCTTGCCCGCTCGCACCATCGGTGGCGACCTCTACGACTTCCTCGACTACGGTCCCGGCCGCACCGCCATCGTCCTCGGCGACGTCAGTGGCAAGGCCGCCCCCGGTGCTCTGTTCGCGGCATTGGCCAGCGGCATCATGCGCTCCGCCGCGGCTCAGGAGCCCGGGCCCGCCGATATGCTCGCCCTCCTCAACGACGCCCTCCAGGAACGCAAGCTCGAGTCCCAGTACGTCACCATGCTCTTCACTGTCTGGAACGACGACAACCGCACCCTCCACGTGGCCAACTCCGGCGCCGTGCAGCCCATCTTCTGCCGCGCCGGCTCATCGCTCACCGTAAAAGCCGAAGGCTTCCCCCTCGGCCTCTTCCCCGACGTCACCTACGAGGAGTTGAGTATGGCCACGCAGCCCGGTGACGTCGTCGTCTTCGTCTCCGACGGCATCCTCGACGCCGAAAACGAAAAGGAGGAGATGTACGGCCAGGATCGCCTCTCCGATCTGCTCTGTTCCCACCGTGACCGATCCGCCCAGGAGATCGCCGACGCCATCCTCGCCGACGTCACCCGCTTCCAGGGCAC
Source organism: Occallatibacter sp. (assembly GCA_035508555.1). GTDB lineage: Bacteria > Acidobacteriota > Terriglobia > Terriglobales > Acidobacteriaceae > Telmatobacter. Next base: position 27,785 of record DATJMU010000095.1, read on the forward strand.
GCACGACCGCTTCGACGACGAAACCATCATCGTCCTCCGCGTTCGCTAGCATCCTGCGATGGAACGCGGGCCACTCAAAGAGCGTACCTTCACGGTTCGGCGAAGACTGATGCCTATCAAAGGGCGCACTCTCAGAAAGCGCATGAATCCCGGATGTTCTGGGCTCCCCTCACGACCTGGAGTGCCTATCCTTTCCGCCCCTGTGTGGAAGGATGAGTCTTCCAATGCTTGGGCGAGTCGTCTCCATCAACAATGGCAGCATCAAAGGAGGTTATTCGGACGATGAAAACGGAAGGCAGACTCATCTGGGCTGTGATTGCGGCCTCGGCTCTCTGGATTGCGGCCCTCCCCGCGGGCGCCGCCGCCCAAGCCTGCACCGTCGATCGTGCCACCGGCACCACCATCGACCCCAGCCCCTTCCTCAACAACGCCCTGGGACCGCAGTGGAACGCGGCCACCAACCGCATCGCCTATATGGCGAAAAATGCAGCCGGTTACTTCCGCGTTTATATTGTCAAGCCCGACGGATCCGGCACACGCGATCTCACCGCCGCCATTCATAACATGCCCACCAAGCACCAGGGCGCGCCCTACTGGGATCCCTCCGGCCGCTATCTTTTGTTGGTCGCGGAAAAGCAGAGCTGGCATGGCGCGACGATGTTCGGGAATCTCGACTACGGCGCGCTGCCCGGCTTCGGCACGCACGACGATCTGTGGGTGGTTGCGGCTGACGGCAGCCGCGCCTGGCAGCTGACCGACCTTCCGGACACCAGGTACGAGGGCATTCTGGTCCCCGTCTTCTCGGCGGATGGTAGGCACATCGCCTGGTCCCAGCGCCAGGATAAAGGAAAGTACACAATCAAGGTCGCCGACTTCGTCACCTCACCCCAACCGCACCTGGCCAATACCCGGACCTACGAACCCGGCGGATTGGCCTACTACGAACCCGGCTCCTTTACAACCAACGGCAGGTTTCTCCTCTACCAGAGCGACCAGGACACTCACAGTTTCTGGTTCAGCCAGATCTACCGGTTGAATCTGGCCACGGGAAAGAACACCCGCCTGACCCAGGGAAGGCAGTACAACGAGCATCCCGTGGCTGTGGCCACTCCAAGCGGGGAATGGATCATCTACATGAGTACGCTGGGCGTCATCCGCCGGCCGCTGCATTTGATGCTGGGGACCGAATGGTACGCCATGCGCCTGGACGGCAGCGGCAACAAGCGGCTCACATGGATGAACTCGCTCGACCGCGCCAACCCCGAGTATGCGCCCGAACCCCTGATCGCTGTGAAGGCGACGCTGAGCCCCTCCGGCACGTTCTTCCTCGGCGACATCGAGAACCATCTGGGCAGGCAATCCGGATTCATCAAGGCGGTACGGTTCACCTGCAAATGATGCCCATCTGCCGTATCTTACCCACGTCTAAGCGGCCATTTTCACAAAAAACTACGGCCGGCCGTCGCGGTAGGCGACGGCCGGCCCGTGATGCTGCATTTGAATTTGAGGCGTCAGAACGAGATCCTCATCGATCCTTGCAGCGAGCGGCCGCCACCGATACCGTTCACGGTGCCCTGTCCGCTGCCCAGCGTGCCGGTGACCTGACCGAAGTTTGAGGACGTCATGCTTCCGTTGGGAAGGCCAAACTGAGGCGAATTGCTGAGCTGGACAGCATCGATACGCGCCTCGAGGGCCATCTCACGATAGAGCCTGAATGTCTTTGCCAGAGAAAAGTTGTCCTGCACGTAGCCGGGGCCGCGAAACTGGTTTCTGCCGGTGTTGCCCAGCCCCGGATTCGGGCATGGCGTTGTGGACCCTGGGCAGCCTGCGGGCTGCGAGAAGTTCGACGTGCTGAACCACTGGTTTCCGGGCCCGATGCGGTGAAGGACGTTCAGGTTGCCGCTGATGCTTCCAGTTTGCGTGGTTCCGGGCGTATTCAGCGTTCCGCCGTTTGCAGTGACCGTAAACGGCAAACCCGAAACGGCGGAGATGATTCCAGAAAGGCGCCATCCGCCGAGGACGGCGTCTCCAATGCCGGAGTTGAAGAGTGCATGGCCGCGGCCGAAGGGCAGCTGGTAGATAAAGGTCTGCTCGAAGTTTTTGGCGCGGTCAAAGTCCGCCGGAGCATAGTTTCTGCGGAGGTTGATGAAGAACACCAGGCTGCCGTTATCGTCGCCGCCGGTGGCGTAGTCGAGCGCCTTGCCCCAGGTGAATCCGGAGGTAAAGGAGAGGCCGTTCGAGAAGCGCTTCGTAAGCTGGGCCTGCAGCGACTCGTAGTTCGAAGAGAAGCCCAGGAAGTATTCATTGGTAGCAGCCGTGCGGCCGGTGGCGCCGCCTGTGAAGGCGGTCGAATCCTCCGGATCCGAGGCGTTGCCGCCGCCATAGGTGCTGGGCAGGTTGATGTTCTGCGACAGATTCATGCGCGTGCCGTGGTTGGCCACATAGGCGATCTGGAGCGAATAATTGCCTTTGAAGGCCTGTTGCACGGCCACATTCCAGGCGGTCGCGTAGGAGTTCCTGAAGTTCTTAGGAATGTACGTGTACACCTGCGAGATCAACTGGGGGGTATTGGCGGGAATGATTCCGTTGGTGGGAATGGCAACCGGGACCGGCGCCGGGAAGCCGGCCTGGAAGGTAGCCGTGGTGACTCCATCCGCAAGCACGGCCGGAGTGTATGCCGAACCGCCCGCGGGCTGATAGCTGTTGTTGGCGCGGATGGGGTAGTTGTACGCATAGGTGTTATCGGTGAACGGCGTATAGCTGATACCAAAGCCGCCGCGGACCACCGTATCGTTCGAGACGCGGTAGGAGAATCCGGTGCGGGGAGCGAAGTAGTCGTACTTGGTGACCAGGCCGAGGTTGGAGGGGTTGCTGGCCAAGCCGGCCAGAACCAGAGTGTTGTTGCTGGGGTCGTAATTGGAGAAGCCTCCGGCAATCCTCGGCGTTGCGGGGGGATAGAACTCCCAGCGCAGACCGTAGTCGATTGTCATCTTGGGTGTCGCCTGCCATTTGTCGGCAGCGTAGGCAAAGAACCACCACTGCCGGTAGCAGGGGAAGAAAGTGTTGAGGTCCCGGCCCGTCTGGCTGGGCTGATCGAGCAGGAAGCTGGCGATGTCGTTGATAGCGTTGGTGCTGGCTCCCGCCTCTGAGGTCTGGTTGGCCGAGAAGGTGAAGGCGCCGCGGGGGCTGAAGGTCTGGTCCTGCAGCAGATCATCGCGCACACGCCGGAGATCGACGCCCCACTTAATGGTGTGGTTGCCTATGACTTTGGTCCAGTTGTTCACAACGTCGATGTTGGACTCGGCCCTGATCCAGGGCAAGGAAGCAGAGTAACCAATCAGCGGCGAGGAGAAGGTGTCGCTGAGGGTCAGGCCAACCTGCCCGGTGGTGAACGGCTGCCCGGAGATGTTGACGCCCGGAATGCCGAGGGTGGTTGCGTCACTGGTTCCATAGTCGATGGGATTCGCGGAGTTGCGGAGGTGGGCGACGCCAACGCGGATCTCGGTAAAGAAGGTGGGCGAGAAGACATGATCGATGTTCCCGCCGGTGCTGTACGTAGCCTGCTTGCCGTTGGCTTCAAAGCCACCGCCGGCGGGACCTCCGAGGAAGGCTCCAAAGGCAGGTGCCTGATAGGTGGAGGTGTTTTGATAGCTATAGCGGTAGCTGATGTGATTTTTTTCCGAGGGCGTGAAATCGATCTTCACGTCGTAGCTGTTGGCCCCCTTGGTGAAGGGAAGATTGGTGGTGTAGTTGTTTGTTGGAGCTGACAGCGGTTTGGTGCCGTTCAGGGTCCCGTACTTTCCAGCCGCGGCAACGAGATCCTGAAGGATGGCGAGCGAGACCGGATTGACGCGGCCGATCGGAATCTGGTTGTTTACGAACTTCTGGCGCGGGCTGGAAGTGGTTCCGGTGCCGGTCGCCGGGTCGTAGATTTGTCCCTGGCCGGTAGTTGTGTTCAGGGCGGCGCTCAGGTCGATGTTTCCGCTGCTGTTTGCGGTGTAGTAGCGAGCATCGGGAATGGTGAAGGTGCTGCCGATGGCCTCGTGGTCGATGGTGCGCAGATAATCCCCGAAGAAGAACAGCTTGTCCTTGATGATCGGGCCGCCGGCGCTGCCGCCGAAGTAGTTATAAGAGAGATGGCCGAGCGGCCCAGCGAAGTAAGATCGGGCGTTGACGGCGTTGTTCTGGATGTACTCGTAAGCCGAACCATGGAAGTAGTTGGTCCCCGACTTGAGAGTGACATTGGTGATGGCGCCGACCGAGCGGCCGAGCTCGGCTTCGTAGTTATTGGTGGAGATGTCGACGGATTGAATAGCTTCGGCGGGTGGAATGAGGATTTGCAGCAGGCCGGTGCGCTCGTCGTCGTCGATGCCTTCGATCTGGTAGAGGTTGGTTACGCGCGGCATGCCGTTGGCTTCGGTCTGCAGGGAGTCAGCCGCGTTGAAGAACTGCGAGTGCTGGAAGACCGCGGGCGCCACGCCGGGCACCACGTTGAGCAGCGACTGATAGTTGCGGTTGGTTGTGAGTGGCAGTTCCATAACCTGCGACGCCTGGATCTTGGTGCTGATGTCGGCGCGGTCGGTCTGCAGCAGCGGCGGGGCCGTCGTCACCACCACCGTCTCAGAGACATTGCCGGGCGACAGCGTTACGTCAACACGCGGCGATGTGTTACTGAGCAATTCGATGTTTTGTTGTTCTGACTTCTTGAATCCCTTTGCATCCACGGTGATCGTGTAGTTGCCGGGCTGCATGTCGGGAAAGGTGTAGTTGCCGCTCCCGTTGGTCATCGTTTGGTGCGCGGAGCCGGTCGAAGTGAGTGTCGCCGTCACCGTGGCGCCAGGAATCGCCGCGCCCGTCTGATCCGACACCGTGCCCAGCAGCGTTCCATTCACTGCCTGCGCCGCCAACAGTTGCGCCATGCCAAGGGCGCAAAGCGCCAAAACGCCTCGAAGAACCATTCCTGTTTTTCCGTATGCAACCATTCAGTGCCTCCGTAGTAAAGCATCCTGCGATGGCATCGGACCGTTTTCTGCCCGATGCCGAAGAACTCCCGAGGCGACTCCGCCTTCGCTTTTACCGCGGGGCCGACAGAGGTACCCTGGGAGTGCGCCGCCTTCGCGAGTACCCGCCCGCAAGCACGCTGTACAAGTCGTGAAGCGGGCAAAACGGACTCGCTCTGGAACGGCTTCCTGGCCTCCCGCACCCGCGTGCCAGCGCGCGGCAAGCCGCTGCCGGGCGCAACTTCAGATCGCGGGAACATGTGGAAGCCAAACCGTGCGAATGTCCCTCCATCGCGCCGATTCTCGCAAGGTTGTTACCGTATGATACGTTTGCAACGTCGTATTATCTTATTGACTATAAATATAGTTATCTATGCATTCACCCAGCCGCATCATAGCGTACGTCCCCCCTGGCCGCTTCCATCCGGGCGATGACAACTCTCGATTCCGTGAGGTATGATACGGGCCGTTCAACGGAGAGAGTTTTTCTGATGGCCGAGACGACGCATGCGGGCCCCTGCTGGACTCCAACCTCCGAAGAGGAGAAGCAGCTCGTCCGCAGAGAACTCGATGCCATGCTGGCCAGCCACCCCTTCCGCGGCAGCAAGCGATACCCCGCCCTGCTCAAACATGTCGTCGAGGCCACCCTCGACGGACGGCCTGCCAGCCTCAAAGAGCGCACCCTCGGCGTGGAGGTCTTCGGCCGCCATCCCGACTACGACACCAACGCCGATCCCGTAGTGCGGTTCAGCGCTGGCGAGGTCCGCAAGCGCATCGCACAGTTCTATCACGAAAACGGACACACATCGGTCGTCCGCATCGAGCTTCCCCTGGGCTCCTATGTGCCCGAATTCATCCTGCAGCCGGCTGCCGCTGCCGAGTCCCCTGCTGCGCCCCGCGATCCGGCGCTGCCCGCAAGCCAGGCGCGTTCACGCCGCCGCGGTCTCTTGGCCATCCTTCTCGGCACGGGGGCCCTCGGCGCGATCGTCGCAATAGCGGCGGTCTTTCTCCGTCCGTCGCCGCCGCCCGTCCGCGCTCTCGATGGCTTCTGGGCTCCGTTTCTCCGCCAGCCGGGAGAGGTCCTCATATCCGTTGGCCTCAGTCATCCCCGGTCCCTTGCGCCCGAGCCGCCCGACGCCAGTTTCCTCGACAACATCAAGGTGCCCTACCACCACGTAACCATGTCCACCGCCATCGCCATGGCCCACCTGGCCGGCATTCTCCAGGAGCACGGACGCGGCTACGAGATCAAAGATGCCATCGAGACCAGCCTCCCCGACATCCGCTCCCGCCCTCTCATCCTCATCGGCGCCACCAATAACGACTGGACCATGCGCCTAGTCGGCAGCCTCCGCTACCGCTTCGTCATCGACGGCACTCTCGTCCAGATTCGGGACTCCCGGGACCCCGGGAACCGCAACTGGCTCATTGACGTCTCCAAGCCCTTTTCATCGGTGCCCAGCGACTACGCCATCGTCGCCCGTTTCCACGATCCCACCACAGAGGGACCGGTCATCGTAGTCGCCGGCATCGGCCCCTATGGAACCGAAGCAGCCAGTGAATTCGTCGAGCTGCCCAGGTACTTCGATCAGGTCCTGCGCAGGTTGCCGCCCGGATGGCAGAACCGGAACATCGAGATGGTGCTCCGCTCCGACGTCATCGACAGCAAACCCGGCCCGCCCGTCCTCCTCGCCACCGATGTCTGGTGAGCCGCACCTGAGCTTGTCCGTCCTGTCCGATAAACTCTAGTAAACCGCAATTCTCCGGAGCTCTCTTGTCCATTGCCACCCAGGAACGCCTCATCCGCCCCGCGCGCAACGTCTACGGCAGCCTGCGCCTGCCCGGCGACAAGTCCATCAGCCACCGCTATGCCATGCTCGGCGCCTTTGCCGAGGGCACTTCCCGCTTTACCAACTTCTCTACCGGCGCCGACTGCGCCTCCACCCTCGCCTGCATGGAGGCCCTCGGCGCAAAAGTCCACAAAATCGGTGACGCTGCCGTCGAGGTCACCGGCGTCGCCGGCCGCGTCACGCCCGCAGCCCACGCCCTCGAATGCGGCAACTCGGGCTCCACGATGCGCATGATCTCCGGCCTTCTTGCCCCGCAGCAGGGCCGCTTCACCCTCACCGGCGATGCCTCGCTTTCCCGACGCCCCATGGAACGCATCCGCAAGCCCCTCGAAGAGATGGGCGCGAGGATCGTGCTCACCGAAGGTCACGCCCCCATCGAGATCGAAGGGACTCCGCTCCATCCCATCGACTACACCGCGCCCGTTCCCAGTGCCCAGGTCAAGACCAGCGTCCTCCTCGCCGGCCTGCAGACAGCCGGAACCACCGCCGTTCGCGAATCGGTCCGCACCCGCGACCACAGTGAGCTGGCCCTCCGCGCCTTCGGCGCCACCATCAACCGCACCATCGATTCGGTCAGCATCGCCGGCCCCCAAACCCTCACCGCCATCGATGCCACCATTCCCGGCGACCTCTCCTCGGCCGCATTCTTCCTCTGCGCCGCAGCCCTCTTCCCCGGTTCCAACCTCGTCTTCGACGCCCTTGGCCTCAATCCCACCCGCTCCAGCCTGCTCGACGTGCTTACCGCGCTCGGTGTTCACATCGCCGTCCTCAACCTTGAGGAAAAGCACGCGGAGCTGACCGGAACCGTCCAGGTCACGGCACCACCCCAGGGGCTCAGCTCAACCACCATCAGCGGCCCTCTCGCCGCCCAGCTCATCGACGAGTTACCGGTCCTCGCCGCCATCGGCCCTTACACCCGCGGTGGCATCCGTATCCGCGACGCCCGCGAGCTTCGCGTCAAGGAGTCCGACCGCATCGCCCTCGTGGCGAGCAATCTCCGCGCCATGGGCGCCGAAGTCCAAGAGTTCGAAGACGGCCTCGACATCCCCGGCGGGCAATCGCTTCACGGCGCCGCGATCGACTCCGGCGGCGACCACCGCATCGCCATGGCCTTCAGCGTCGCCGCCCTCCGCGCCCAGGGCGAAACCGTCATTCATGGCGCCGAATCCGCCGCCATCAGCTTCCCCGAGTTCTTCGACCTCCTCGACCTCGTTGCCGAGCGCTGACCGAGCATGAGACATCCCCTCAAGTAAGAAGGGGCCCGACGCACCGCCGGGCCCCTTCCTCGTCCGTCCGAAAGACGTTGTCATTCCGCGGGCGGGGTCATGTGCGGCTCGTTGCCCGGCTTGGCCGGATCCACACCCGGGACCAGCGGCGCCGTCTGCACGTTCCCGGTCGCCGCGTCGTTGAGGTTGATGCCGTAGTGCTGCAACGTCGTTGCCAGAATCTGGTACAGGCTCGCCCGGTCCTTCGCGTACTGTGCGTGCGCATTGATCAGGTTGTCCTCTGCGGTCGCCAGGTTGCGCTCCTGCAACAGCACGTTGGCCGTCGTCGACGCCCCCAGGTGCAGCTTCTTCTCTTCGGCATCCAGGCTCTGCTGGTCGTAATTCTGTGCGGCTACCGCAGCCTCCACCGCAGCCCGGTCGTTGCTCAGACCGTACTTCGCGTTCGCCACCTGCATCCGGATCTCGGTGTAAAGCTGCTCCAGCCTCAGCTCAGCTTGCCGGTACTCCATCAGCGAACGGGCCTGCGTCGCCTGCGCCTCCCGGTTGCTCAGTGGAATCGTCAGGTTGAACCCAACGCCCTTGTCCGGCGCCGAGCTGTTGAAGAGGTTCTGTACCACGCTTCCGTAGCCCCGCGTCGGAAACGTCCCCGGCGCATATAGCCCGCCCGTTTCGAAGTCCAACGCATCACTGCTCTGCGAGCCGCCCAGCGCGCTCGACCCGTAGAAACCGTACGCGTCCAGCGTCGGCAACAGCGCATTCCGCGCGCCCCGCAGCGTGATCTCGTCGTTGCGCAGCGTCAGCACCGCCTCTTCCAGCTCCGGCCGCCGCTTGAACGCCTCCTGTACCAGCGCCTCCACCGGCTCGCTCTCCTCCGGTATCGGCGCCAGATTCACCCGGTCCGTCGGAATCACAGGCGCCGCTGAAAGCACCGGGTCGTTCAGGTTCCGCGCGATCGCCTGCTTCATGATCTGCTGCTGGTAGTTGAGGGAGTTCTCGGCGCTGATCAGCGCCTCTTTGTCGCTCGCCACCCCTGACTCGGCATTCACCACGTCCAAAGGCGCCATCGTTCCGATCTGCAACTGCTTCTGATCGTCCTTCAAAAGTTGCGTGCTCTGGTCCAGAGCACGCTGCTTGGCTTGCACGTCCTCGTACGCTTGCACCAGCCCCCAGTAGATGTTCTCCACCTGGTTCACCGTGTACAGGATCTGCTGCCGGAACGAGGCGTTCGTGATCCGCCGGTCGTTAATCGCCTGGTAGATGAACCGCTTGTTCACCCAGAACCCCGCCCCTTGCAGCAGGTGCTGCGTCAGTGTCGCCTTGAACACCGATTCCAGCAGCGGACTGTAGTCCTGGAACGGGTTATCCGTCGTGATCCGCTCGTTGGTCAGTGATACCGCCAGGTTCGCGCCCGTTTCGAACCCCTTGTTGAATGTAAAGTTGTACTGGTCGGTGTTGGTCGTCAGCGTCGATTTGCCGCCGGAAAAAAGCGTGTTCGCCTGCGGCGCCGTCGCCCGCTCCAGTTGCACATTCGCTGTCACCGACGGGTCCAGAGCCTCCGGTGTCGGTCCCGCCCCGGCCGTCGTCAGCGTCAATCCGTTCACGCCCGAACCCGCGCCCCCCGAACCGACGGTCGTGCCGCCCGGCCCGCCACCGGTGGTGAGCGTCGAGGTGGAGCCGCCCAGCGTCCCGGTCACCAGTCCCGACGGCGCGCCCAGCGGCAACGCGCCTGACTTGGTCCGCAGAATGTCCGTGTCCGCAATGTCAAGGTCGTAGCGCGCGATCGCTATGTCGTAGTTGTCCTGGATCGCCAGGGCCAGCGCGTCCGACAGGCTCAGGTAGATCTTTCCGTCCCTGACCAGGTCGCTCAGCCGCACCGCGTTCTCAAAGTTCGCCTTCGGTATCGAGATCGGCCTGTACCGGTCGATCGGATTCCCATCCCATGGCACAAACGGTTTTGAGTAGTCCCGATTCAGACTCCGCAGCGCCAGCGGCTGGGTCGGCTCCGGCGTCGGTGCCGGCGGCAGCTTCGATGCCGCTCTCTCCGGCGACCTCTGCCCCGCCCCCAACTGCTGCCCGAACCCCTGCGGCATGGTCGCCATCAGCGTCAGCAGCACTCCGGCCACGGCCTGCAGCCGCCCCGCCCTTCTCTGCACCGGCCCCCCGCCGCTCATGCCGCCCGCGGCCTTGTCCTTACGGCCCGGCGCACACGCGCCCGGCGCCTCACTACGAAGGAAATCCATGAGTCCTCTCCACAAATCTCTTATGGTATTTCAGATCATCCTTCCTCAAGACGGTCGCCCCACGGTTTCGGATGCAATTTTCCACCGTCCCATCCCAACTCCGATCCTGCGAAAGCACTACCTCTTCCACTGTTACGCGTGCCCCGCTCACCCTGTTCCCGGCCTGCAACGCTTCTCCCGCCTGAGCTTCGCGCCAATGCATCGATCCTCATCCCTGACGCGCTGCACATTTTGGCTGAGAACAGTTAGTTTTCCTGTCTCCGATCGAATTAACTAACTGGTTAGTAAAATACTCCACTGCTTCCTCGCTTGGCAAGTTTCCCCTGTGCAACCTCTTGAGATTCATTTGGGTCAGCGCGTCGAAGTCAGCGGTTGACCTGCCGCGATCTGGCAATCCGACACCTGTGCCGAGGCTCACAGCGATTGCGGGCCGGTCGGCCCAGACTTTCAAGCGACATCCACGGAGGCGCCCATGGACAAAGAAGCTCCCTCAAAGTGCTCACCCAGGATACGCGTCGACCCGAGCGGCATTGCGGGTTGCCTTTGGTTCGCAGCCTGGCTCTTCACCATCGGATACCTTCATCTAAGCTTCTGGCGAGGCGTTTTCGCCATCGTGGTGTGGCCGTACTTCATCGGCGCTCACGCTGGTTCTCTCATGCGTTAACCCGCTCCGGGCCCCACTCTCGGCGCGCCTTTGTTTTGCGGCCAGAGTGGGGTGAACCTTTGCCCAGCTGCATCGGCCCCCACCGCCAGGCGCACGCATCCGAATCGTCTTCCCAGGTCACATCATTCGTCCCGCAGCGTCTCCGCCGGCGCAATCGATGCGACGCGCAAGGCCGGAATCGCCGTGGCAAACAGGGCCACAGTCCCCAGCACAACCACCACGCTGAGCAGCGTCGGGACGTCGAACACTCCCACCCCGTAAAGAACACTCCGCAGCACGTGCAGCGTCCCTGCGCACAGCGCCAGGCCTAGAAGCAGCCCCAGCACCGCTGCACGGACACCCGGCGCCCCGATCTGCACCATCGCCCTGCGTACCGTAGACCCCAGCGCCAGCCGGATGCCGATCTCCCGGGTCTTCTGCGCCACTAGGCTCGCCACCAGCGCAAAGATTCCCACGGCGCTCAGCAGCAACGCCAGCCCTGCCATCACTCCCAGCAGCGCCACTTCGATCCGCTGCATCGCCAGCGTCTGTGCCTCCAGGTCGCTCATCCGGTAAAACCCCGAGAACGGCAGTCCCGGGGCCGCGCTGGCCAGCGCCTTCTGCATCTCTTCCGTCAATCCCGCGACCGGCCCGGCCGTCCGCACAATCCAGTCTGGCTGGTGCCAGATATGAAGCATCGCCAACATCCCCGGCTGCGTCATCTGCGCCGCCGGAACATACACAGTCTCCTCGGTCTGGAGCGGCGCCACGGGATCGAGCCCCGAGGCAAGCTGCACGTCGCCCACCATCCCCACGATCACCAACCCTTTGTTGAGCGTGCGGCCTACGGGGTCGGCGCCGCCATAGAACCTCCGCGCGAAGGCCTGATTCACAATGGCCACTGGCTGGGAGTTCGGACCGTCGGAACTCGCAAACCTGCGCCCCGCAAGCAGCGGGATCTCGAGCGTCTCAAAGTAGCCCGGCGTAACGTAAGTAAAATCGGAACCAACCTGCTCGCCCGCCTCTTTGCCGTCGGCCAGGGTGAACTGGCCATTGGTAATGCGCTCGAAAGGCAGAGTGAGCCCGACGGCCGCACTCTCAACGCCGGGAATTCTCCGCATGGCCGCCGTGCTCTCGTCGAGCAGTGTGCGGAAGGCTGCGGGATCGCTATAACGCACATCATCCAGTGAGGCCTTGGCCGCCATCACGCCTTGCGGATTGAACCCCGGTGGCAGCGTCTCCAGGTGCACCAGTGTCCGCACCAGCAGTCCCGCCCCCGCCAGCAGCAGCACCGTCAGCGCCACTTCGCCCGTAATCAAGGTCTGCCGCAGCCGCAGCCGCGTCGTGCTCCCAGCGCCCCGGCTGCCCATCGCTGCACGCAGATCCACCCGCCGCGCCGCCAGCGCCGGCAGCATTCCAAACAGGACGCTGGTGAGCAGGGAGACGACCAGCGTGAAGGCCATCACGCGTCCGTCGAGCGGCGCGCCGGCCACCGGCAGATACCTCGCCGGCAGCAGCGCCAGCAGTCCTCGTAGCGCCAGATAGCCGATGCCGACGCCCGCCGTGCCGCCCACCACGGCCAGCACCAGGTTCTCTACCCACAGTTGCCGCTCCACCTGCCAGCGCGAGGCCCCCAGCGCCAGCCGCGTGGCGATCTCCGGCGTCCGCCGCGCCAACTGCACCAGCGTCAGTCCCGCCAGGTTTGCGCACGCGATCAGCAGAATCAGCCCCGCCGCAAGCATCAGAGCCAGCGCCCTGGGCCGCAGCGTCGCGGTCTCTCCCGCCTGCAGTGGCACACAGTAGAACGAGACCCGCGACGCCTCGTCTTCCGCTGCCAGGTACTTGGCTGGGATGGCCCAGGCGCGGCCAATCTGCGCATCGGCCTCCTGCCAGGTCGCGCCCCGCCGCAGCCGCACGATCACGTCGTAGTTGGAACCGCCGCCCTCCCCGCTCCTGCTCGGCTGCAACGGCGTATAGACGTCGGCGTTCAGGGGTGTCGCCGCGCTCTGGGGCAGAACGCCGATGACCGTGTACAGCGCGCCCTTCAGATGAATCCCCTGCCCCACAATCGACCGGTCGCCACCGAAAACGTTATGCCAGAGACCATAGCTGAGGATAACGGCGTTCGGGCCGTTCGGCCGATCTTCCGCCGGGGTGAAGTTCCGGCCAGCCGCCAGGCGAATCCCCAGCACATCGAAGTAATGCTGCGACACACGCCCGTCATGTACATAGGCAATCCGTCCCGCCGCGTCGAGATTCACGCCGGAAACGGAGCCTGAAACCGCGGAAATCAGCGCCGGCACGTTGTCGTGCAGATCGAACCACTGCGTCCCGTCGATGTGATGCGGCCCGTTGTACGGCTCCTTGCCCTGCATGTTCCGGAAGATGGTTCCCAGCCGGTCGGGATGCGGATAAGGCAGGCTGGTCAGCATCAGCGCGTTGACGATCGAGAAGATAGCGGTATTCGCCCCGATGGCCAGCGCCAGGGTGACGACAACCGCCGCGGTAAACCCCGGATTCCGCCGCAACTGCCGCACGGCAAACTTCAGATTCTGACCGAGTGTCCCCATCGAAGCTCCTTCCTCCGTTCGAGATCAGCGCACGCGGGCCACGGTAGCATAATGAGGGCGCAGCGTTGCCCAAATGCCAGAGACGCCAGCCCTTGCTCCTGCACCTCGGGAGCCAAAAAACGGCATACCGTAAACCTAGCGTTTCGTTTCGCTTGAATCAGTCAGATTGCCGCACCCTAGCCGGGGCGTGTTCGCTTGCGGACATCCGTGTGCGCCTCCGGACACCCCACTCTCCAATCATCGCCATCATTTGAAGAACCGGCAGAGAATTCCGATCTTCGCAGTCTCACCGCGTTCAAATGATGAATTGCCCTATTCAACCGGGGCAGCCTGTCTGGGGCGATAGCGCGGCTTCTTCATCAGGTACCCGATCGGGATCAGGCACACCGTGAGGATCACCAACGCATGGATGGTGTCGATGTACGCAAGCATATTCGCCTGCTGCACCATCATGCTGTAGATGTGCCCCATCGACTTGCTCGCGGCCCCAGCCAGCGACGCGCTCTGCCTCTGCATCGTCCCGTTCAATCCATGATCGAGCAGGCGATAGTTGGCCGAACCAGGATAGACCTGCGCGGCCAGGTAATTCTGGTGCACCTGCGCCCGGCGCACCAGCATGGTGCTGATAAAGCTGATCCCGAGGCTGCCGCCGATATTCCGTGCAAGCGCGGTCAGTCCCGACACCTCGTTATTCTTCTCCTGCGGCACACCCACATATGACATCACGCTGATCGGCACAAACAGGAATGGCATCCCCAGCACCATGATCACGCGCCAGCTCGCCGCGTCCCAGAAGCTGATGCTCAGGTCCAGGCTCGAAATCCGCCAGATCCCGAAGCTGACCCACGCGAATCCGAAGCAGATCATCGCCCGCGGATCGACCTTTTGCCCAATAAACCCGACAATCGGCAAAAGAACGATCAGCACCAGCCCGCCCAGCGACAGCACCATTCCCGCCTGTGTCGCCGTGTAGCCCATGATCTCCTGCAGAAACTGCGGAATCATCACTGTCGTCGCGTAAAGCGCCGCCCCAATGACCATCATCACCAGCTGCGTCATGCTGAAGTTCCGGCTGCGATAGAGAGATAGGTCGACAACGGGATGCGCTGTCGTGAGCTCGCGCCAAAGAAAGGCGATCAAACCAATTCCCGCCATCAACGCGCAGGCGACGATCAGGTGCGACCCGAACCAGTCCTTCTCCTGCCCCTTGTCGAGCATGATCTGCAGCGCCCCGATCGTCAAAGCCAGCAATCCAAGGCCGATCCCGTCGATGCCGCCCACCTTCTGGCGCACACGCTTCAGGTACGGCGGATCTTCCACGATCCTGCTCGTCAGTAGGATCGAGAGAATACCTACTGGAATATTGAGAAAGAAGATCCAGCGCCAGGTGTAGTTGTCCGTGATCCAGCCCCCGATGGTCGGTCCGATCGCCGGCGCCACCACCACCGCCATTCCGTACAGCGCGAAAGCCACGCTGCGTTTTTCCGGAGCGAAAGTATCGGCCAGGATAGCGCGCTCGCTCGGCTGCAGCCCCCCGCCGGCCGCGCCCTGAAGCACGCGGAAGAGGACCAGCAGCGCCAGAGAGTTAGCCAGGCCGCAACAGAAAGAAAGTACCGTGAAAGCCACCACGCAGCTCATGTAGAACCGCTTGCGGCCGATCCGGTTCGCGATCCAACCGCTGATGGGCAGAATGATCGCGTTCGAGACCAGATACGAAGTCAGAACCCACGTGGCCTCTTCGTAGCTGGCCCCCAGCGACCCCGCAATGTGCGGCAGCGCCACGTTGGCGATCGACGAATCCAGCGCCTCCATAAAGGTGGCAAGCGTCACCGTGAACGCGATCACCCACGGATTGAACCGCGGCTTCCACGTCTCGTCAAAGTGAAATTCGCTGTCGGCGTCCCGCGGTTTCGCAGAAGAGGCCGCGGTCGACTGCGCCATGCGCACTCCCTGATGAATCTACTGATGAATATTCCGCCCGTTGCGATTCAGGCGCTGCGGCGAGCAGAAGGGAATGCGGTCAAGCCGCAACTCCTCTGTCCAACGCCGGGGAAAGACGCCAGGGATACAAACAATCGCGAACGGTACAGCTCACAGAATAAAACACGCGGCGGGGTGCGGAGCCCGCGCCCGCCCATTCCTCCAACGATACAATGTTGTGATGCCGGCGATCGAGAGCCAACTTCACTTCCGGCTGGCGGCGATGGACGACATCCCGCGCATCGGCCCACTCATCGAAGCATCGGTCCGCGGCCTGTCGACGCACGACTATTCCCCCTCTCAGATCGATCATTCGCTCGGCACCTGGCTCGGCCTCGACACCCAACTCATCGCCGACGCCACCTACTTTGTTGTCGAGCCGGCCGGTCTTTCCGGCCTGCTGGCGGCCTGCGGCGGCTGGTCGCGCCGCAGAACCCCCTACGGCAGCGACCATCGCCCCGGGCGTGACGACGCGCTCCTCGATCCAGCCACGGAGGCCGCAAAGATTCGAGCCTTCTTCGTGCATCCGGACTGGGCGCGGCGCCACATTGGAAGCCGGCTGCTGGAAATCTGCGAAGCCGCCGCGCGCGCCGAGGGCTTTACGCGTTGCGAGATGGGCGCGACTTTGCCCGGCGTGCCGCTGTACCTCGAACATGGCTATGTAGAAGGCGAACGAGTTGAGCTGCCGCTGGTCAACGGCGAAACCCTGCCGATTGTCAGGATGGAGAAACGGATCGTATGAACCGACGGCGCGTCCGCGCACATGGCCCTTTTGTCCCGGTCACCCACCTTCATGCCGGTTCGCATCTTGAAAGACGAGCCCGCCAACGCATATCGGCTACTGCCTAAAGCGGAAGTCCCCGGCCTCCGGTCAATGCTGCCGCAGAACCAGCTTGTCATACAGGCCGCCCACGATCGCTCCCACGATGAGTGCAGCCAGAGCGATGTAACCTGCTTCAAGCACAAACAGGTCGTGCGGCAGCCTTGCGATCCCATACCAGCTCGTTGCGATTACGGCCCCGCCAAGCAGTAGCGACATCAGCACTCCCTGGAGCACTCCCTTGCGGTGAGATACCGCGAGGAGTCCCGCAACTCCGTAGGCGAAGAGGAGACATGCCGCCACGGAAAGCAGGTGTGGCGATAACCAGGACACCATCTCTTTGACCTGCGCATGAGTGAGCCCCACGGCTTGCGTCCACCGTTCACGGAACAGATAGTGCGAATGCCAGATGAGTCCCAGGTACCACGCGGCAAACGCCGCCAGAAGCACGGGGAGGTGGTAGATCTGTTTGCTCCCCGCCTTTGCTTCGCCTGGTTTGTAAGGCTCAGCTTCCACAGCCTGAGGCAAGCACGCTTGCTTGCACTTCGAGTACTCGGGCCAGCGCGTACACTCAGATACACGCAGATCGGGACGTCCATCCATCACGGTCGCCGCGGCATGACGGACATCGATGCTGACGACGGCCGGTTGCTCGTCTGCGGGGCATGCAACGGGCCGGCCGCCCGAATACCGCTCGGACATCGCACGGTGCCAGAATGCCGGAAGCAGCAGGAGAAAGGAAAAAACGACGAGGAAAAGCACGAGCCAGATGAGGAAGTCCATGGCCCACCACCTTACTTCGCCGAAGTCTGCGCCCCGTGCCGAAGTTCTTTCAGTGATCACCATCACGATGAGAAGAGGGCTAAACAATGCGCGCCGTGGCAGGAAAGGTGGCGCCCCGCCCCGCCATGGTTCGCCTCCATCAGACTGCGGTCACAATCGACTGCGCCCACTCCATTGCGTCCCACTGCGAGCGCGCGATGAAATCCAGGTCCAATCCCAGCTGGTACGACAGCGCCGCCACCTTGCGCCACACCCCTGCCTCCACCGCCAGGATCAGTTCGTAAACCGTAGAAAGCGGGCCCGCGTTATCCAGCAGAACCGTCCTCGCGCCTTCATCCAGCGGCAGTCCGTCCAGCACTTCGCGCATCGGGATCTCCAGGATCGCATCCATCAACGACAACAGCCCCACCTGAAACAGGTCCGAGTCCCCTCGGTCTACGCGGGCGCCAATCAGCTCCGCGAACCGCGCCCGGACCAGCGCCGCCAGCGCCAGGTCCGACGGCTTGTTCTTCGAGAGCTCCAGCATCCCGCTCAGCCGGCACCACCTCCGTATCTCGTTGTCGCCCAGGATCGTCAGCGCCTGGCCTACCGTCTTTACCTCGCACCGCAATCCGAAGATCGCCGAGTTCAGGTAGCGCAGCAGCCGGAAGTACAGCATCGGATCCGACTTGACGATCTCCTCGAGTTCCTTCCAGTCCAGAACCGGCTTCGAGACCGCCCCCAGCAGGCGCAGGTATACCGTACGATTCGATTGCACGCCCCTCGCCCGCATCATCTCCGGCTTGCGGAAGAAATACCCCTCGAAGAAGCTGAATCCCTCGCTCTTCGTGAACTCAAAATCCTCCCTCGTCTCAATCTTCTCGGCGATCAGCCGCGGCCCGCCGCCGCGGTACTGCCCTGCCAATCTCGAAACATCCGCCAGCGACGACATCTGGATATCGACCTTCAGATAATCCGCGCTCCCCTCAAGCTCCTTCCGGGGATCCTGCGCGCGGTAGTTGCCGAGCGCTATCCTGTAACCGGCCCCTTTCAACCGCTTGCAAGATTGCACGGTTTCGCTGTCCGCCGAAACCGAATCCGGAATCTCCGCGATCACTTTATCCGGAGGCAGCAGCGACAAGTACTCCCCTACCAGGGTATCGCGGGTCGTCACGATGAACGCCGGCAGGTTATTTGAAAGGGTATCGAGACCGATCAGGCTCGACATGTCGATCACCCCCCGGCTCGCAACATCGCCCTCCACGGAGGGAAAATAGTTATTGAAATCGGTGCGAAACAGCAGCTTGTAACCAAACACCGTCTCGTCCCTCGAAAGAATCGGCATCCGGGCAGCGAAGCGGGCCGGCCTGGTGTCAT
Source organism: Occallatibacter sp. (assembly GCA_035508555.1). Taxonomy (GTDB): domain Bacteria; phylum Acidobacteriota; class Terriglobia; order Terriglobales; family Acidobacteriaceae; genus Telmatobacter. The sequence goes on from DATJMU010000095.1 coordinate 46,253, forward strand.
CTGAATCGAAACTGAGCAGCGCCATGGAAACACCTGTTGCGCTTCCGGGGTCATCGCGCCGAAAACCGCACTCAAGTCGCCGCCACAGGAGGCGGTCACCGAATGGCTTAAAACCTGGCGGGCGCGCCCCGGAATCGCTCTAATCCCCGTATCGGATCAGGAGCCCATTCCCTTTAGTGGCCCTTCGAAACCATGCTCAATGCGGCCCGGACCGCCCGACGCGTCCATTGAGTCGCCGATTCTCTCCAATTCACACATCCTTCAGCGAGCCGCGCAGGCACACCCTGCGCAGCCGCAAATCCCTCAAATCGCTCTAAAGCCTGTTAACACTACCAGAGTGGATGGCGTTGCGGTCGAAAATCGGGCCAGACAAGGCCGGGGTCCCCAGCGACAGGTCTTCGTCGCTGGGGTGAGAAGCCGAGCCCGAAGGCTTTGGTGGCTCCAAGGTCGAAAGCGAGAACAAAGTATGGCCCGATCTTCGCCGCACCCAGGGCTCCCGGCACACGGTCTTTGCGGGCTGGGATGGAAG
>DATJMU010000096.1:0-6224 GCA_035508555.1 Occallatibacter sp.
AGTGGCCCGCAGTATCGTTGGGATATAGTTTGTAGAGCCAGTAGAAGTGATTTCCGTAGCTTGCCACGATGCCGAAAATCTCAAGCTCAAACCAGCGCATGCGCAGCGCAATGGCGGCGATGCCTAGTGCGAGAATTATGCCGGCGACAAGAGAGTACACCGTATCCTGGCTGAGCGCGACCGTGGAAAATGCGAGCAGGAAGGCAAGACCCGTGACCACTTGCGAGCGATAGCGTAGTGTGTGCATCACCATCGCAATCGCGACGATGAACATCAGAATGCAGTCGAGCGTGTTGGAGCGCATCACCGCCATAGGCGCGACGTAATGCATGGCATAGGTGGTAAAGAAGAGCAGCGCCCAGCCGCCGCCAATGCCGGTGCGGCCCAGGAGCCGATATCGCTCGCGGCGTTCGAGCCAGATGCCGCCGCCCAACATCATGCCGGCAATTCCATAGGTGAGCGCCACGCGCAGTCCTGGTCCCATAGCGAGCAGAGCCATCCGGCCCAGCAGGGCCAGGCCCAGAACGAGCAGGACAATGCCGATCTTGGCGAACAGGTTCATGCCCAGAAACTGCTCGAGGGGCAGGTTGGTTCTCAAGCGATGAAAGACGCTTTCCTTGGGCGCCGGCCTTTGGTATGCGGCGAACGACGGGATCGATGCTGGCGGCAATGCGGCTGGTAGCGGCGGAGTCGCGGGGCGCTCGGCGGAGCGAATGGGCGCGGCCTCTTCTTTTCCCACAGTCTCTCGCAGGATGACCGGTTGAAGAGGAGGGAATGCAGCAGGAGCGCGATGCGCGGCGGCCTCAAGACCGGTCGCGGGTTTGGATGCACTACTCAGGGGAATAGAGGCGGCATCATCAGCCCACGATGATGCCGCGGCAGGTTGTGACGATTGGGCGGGAGTGACTTTGACTTGATCGCCAAGCGCAGGCGCGGCAACGGACTGCGGAGCGCGGCTTTCCTCCCGATCCTCGGCGCGGGGCGCAACCGCGGCGGCCTCCAACTTGTTGACTCGGTCCGAAAGTCCTGCGACTTGGCGCCGCAAGCCAGCAATCTCGTTCTGAAGGTCCGAGATCCTGTACCCGCTCTCTTCAATCCGCCTTTCGGCAGCTCCGCTCCGAACCAGGGCAATGATCGCGATCGCCGGGATCCCGATGACAATTCCGATAGCCAGCAGACCAATCAATTCCATGGCACCTCACCTCAGGCTTGAGCCTCTGCCTCGACCTCGGCAGTCAACGAAGTTGCGAGTGTTTTTATGGCACGGAGGTCCATCTTTCCCGTACCTAACGCGGGAATCGAATCGACGTGAAGAAACTGATTGGCTTTCGGCTTCCACAGTGCAGGGAGATCGCACTGCGACAGCTTCTCCAGTACTTCCGTCAACTTTGGTTCCGTCAGTGTGTGAATGACGATGATGCGTTCGCCCTTCTTCTCGTCGGGCACCGCGGTGACAGCGAACACCTGTTCCGTCGCGTCGGCGAGTTCGTGCAGTTTTTCCTCGATGCGAATGTGCGGCACCATCTCGCCTCCGATTTTGCTGAAGCGCGAGAGCCGGTCGGTTATGGTGACGAAGCCGTCTTCCTCGATCATTCCCACGTCGCCGGTCGTATACCACCCGTCGTGCAGCACTTCCGCAGTCTTTTCCGGTCTGCCCAGATAACCGCGCATGACGTTGGGACCCTTCACCAGCAGCATTCCGGAGTTTCCCGGCGCCACTGGCAACCCGGTGTCGAGGTCGACCACCTTTACAGAGACTCCGGGAAGCGGGTGGCCGATCTTTCCGCGCTTCGACCCAACCTGCCGAAAGCCCGGAGCGCGATAGTCCTTGCCATTCACGGTCACAATCGGCGAGCACTCGGTGCAGCCGTAGCCCTCCAGTGGCCGAATGCCGAACTGATCTTCAAATGCCGCCGCCGCGCGCTCGGGCAGCTTCTCGGCTCCAACCAGAACGTATTGCAGCGAGCCGAAGCTCTCGGGCGTGCAACGCCGCATGTATGCCTGCAGGAAAGTCGGCGTCGCAACCAGGAAAGTGACTTTATACTTCTCGACCAGCCCGCCGATCACCTGCGCATCGAGCGGGTTGGGATGAAAGACCACGCCCACACCCTGCACTGCCGGAAGCCAAAGTCCGGCTGTGAATCCGAAGGAGTGGAAGAACGGCAGAATGCCGAGAATCTTGTCGTGTCCATCCAACATGAACACCTGGGTGACCTGGCTGATGTTCGACATGATGTTGAAGTGTGACAGCATCACGCCTTTGGGGTCGCCAGTGCTTCCGCTCGAGAAGATCACCGTCGCCAGATCGTCCATCCGCGAAGACCTGGCTGTTCCCGGCGTGCAAATCGCCTCGCTTACCGGCTTTACGCGGCCCGCTGCGAGTACGCGTTTGAGAAGGAATGCGGGCACCAGCCAAGCCAGCGCCAGCGCGCTCAGCTTCTCGACGAATCGCGGACGGCTCAGCGCGTCTTCCAGCAGCAAAGCCCGCCCCGGAATCGTCCTATTTGGAAGGCGCTCCATGAATGCTTTTGACGTGATGACCAGATCGAGCCCGCATTGCCCGGCGCAACTGGCAATCGTCTCATTCGACGACGTGTAGTTCAGATTGACCGGCACACGGCCGATCAGCATCAGGGCATAGTTCGTCAGGGCTCCGCCAACAGACGGCGGAAGCAGTACTCCCACCATCGGCTGCTCTCCGAGATGCGGTCGCAACCTGCACGCAATATAGATGGTCCTGTTAAGCGCAGATCCGAAGGAAACACGCGGCGTCTTTCCATCTGCCATGAAAAACCGCCACGCCCGCTGCCGCGCTGTGCGCACAAACGCGCGGTCCAGCGTCTTCATGGAGGACTTGCGGGACTCAAAGGCGGTGGCATGGAGTTCCTGGACGGCGGCTCGTACCTCGACTGCAGTCGATGTGGGCGCCATTGGCTTGCCGAAGCTCACCGTGACGCGATAGGGAATCCGCCTCGGCATCTTCCACAGGAAACGGCCGCGCTCAAAGCTGAAGATGCTGCCCCACACGCCGTCGAGGTTGACGGGAATGATGGGGACCTCGACGCCTTTCATGATGCGCTCGAGCCCGCGGCGGAAGGGCAGCAGTTGTCCAGTGCGGGTGATCTGGCCTTCGGCGAAGATGCAGACGATCTCATCGTTCCGCAGCGCATCGGTTGCCGTCTTGAGCGAGTGCAGCATCTCGCGCGGATGCTGCTCGCTGGAGATTGGAATTGCCTTGACCATCCTGGCGAACGGCTTCACCACCGGGTGGTCATAGATTCCCTGGTACATGATGAAGCGTATGGGCCGGTCGGTCGCAGCTACGAGCAGGGCCACGTCCACGAATGACATGTGGTTGCATACCAGAAGCGCGCCCGTCTTTTCGGGGAAGTTGTCGCGCCCGATCACGCGAACGCGGTAAACCGTCCGCGTGGCAAAGAAGAGGATGAGCCGCCCAAACCACTCGGGCAGCAGGTAGAGAACATAAGCCGTGCTGAACGCCGTGATGCAGGATGCCGCTACAATCACGCCGCGCGGATCGAGGTGAATGTAGGCGGTGAAGACGAAGTACACGCCCGAAGAGATGGCGATGCCGACAAACGAGAGCAGATTGGCCGCCGCGATGATTCCGCCCTTGTCCTGCTCCGCCGGCTTGTGCTGGATGAGCGCGTTGACCGGCACGGCAAAGAATCCTGCCCAGAAGCCCAGCAGTCCGAGCAGCGCAGCCGATCCTGCCATCCCGTGCGGGGTGATCCCCAGCGCAAAGCCCGTGCAGGTCATGCCGATCGAACCCAGCGGAATCAGCCCGTACTCGATCTTGTTCTCGCTCACCCATCCGGCGGCCATGCTGCCGATGCCGATTCCGACCGCGAGCATGGCGTTCAGATAGCCGGTCCTGGTCTGCCCGATATGCAGCACGTCGGGCCCGTAGATGACGATGGTCGAAAAGAGCAGCGAACCGAGAAACCAGAAGTAGGTGTTGCCGAGGACGGCCAGCCAAAGGGCCCGATCCTTGTGCATCTTCCCGATCTGCGCCCATAGATCGCCGACGACATTCAGCCTGAAGGGCTTTTCGGGCGCCGCAGCAGGCACCTTGTCGATACCAAGGCTGGTGAGGAAGCCGATCCCAGACAGGCCCAGCAGCGCGTACCCGGCGTATGCTTCGCGGCCGCTGAAATGCTCGCCCATCCACGCGCCGGCGACCGTTCCGGTGATGATTGCGAGAAACGTGCCCAGTTCGATGACGCCGTTACCCCAGGACAGGTTCTTCTCCGGGAGCAGTTCGGGGAGAAGACCGTATTTCGAAGGCCCGAACAGAGCCGCCTGGCTTGCCACCAGAGTCAATGCAGCCAGCGAAAGTCCAAGCGTGTGCGTCGCCAGTCCGGCGGTCGCGAGAAGCATGGACCCGAGCTCCATCACCTTGGTCCAGATCGTGATCTGCCGTTTGCTGAAGCGGTCCGCGAGCCAGCCACCCGGCATGCTGAGGATCAGAAAGGGCACCGAGAAGAGGAACGTGACGACGGAGACGAACGTCTCGCGCTCGGATTTCGCCAGGTTCATCCCGACGATCATCGAGAGCAGCAGGTTGCGCAGAATGTTGTCGCTGAAGGCGCCCTGGAATTGCGTGGCGATCAGTGCCCAGAAACCGCGCCGGGCACTGCGGGCGGCGCGGTCGTGAGAAGCCGTTTGGTTCAGTGCTACGGGATCGCTCGAAACGTTGGTCATCGGCCCTGCCTCCTCCGGGGAGCGGAGATGGTCCAAGATTAGCCATCTTCAAATCCCGAAAAAGGGGGTTCCAGACAGTTTCGCGAGTGTCACAAAAATTGCGAACTATCAGAGAATTTGCTCAATTCTAACTGGAAGGCGTCGGCCAGCAGCGAGAATAAAAACACCCGAGGCCCTTTTGGTAACGCGCGAGTGGCCGCCGTGTGCGCATCGCAAATGATCGCTCCCGTTTGATCGAGGCCCCGCTGCCAGCGGGGACGCTTTGGATTGCGGACTACCAGCAGGTCAGGATTCACGCCGGCAGCCGCCAGCATCGTGCGCGCAATCTCGCGAAAGTCCACCCAGGCCGACACCACGCCAATCAGTTTTCCCTTGAGCGACGGCAATTCGGGGTCGAGCCACTTGTTTGCGGAGCGAATCTGGAGAGGTATCAGCTCCAGCCCCGCCGGAAGCACGGCGCGCACCATTTTTATCTTGCTCGGCCTGGACAGCGGAATGGCGGCCAGCAGTGCGTCGGGCTTCGCTGCTTCCTGGATCGTCATCGCCTCCGCGGGCCACGTCGTCAGCTTGCGGATTTCCGTCAGCAAAATCTCCCGCGCATCCAGATCCGGATCGATCAGCACAAAGTGATCCGGCGGCGGCGCCGCAATCCACTCGGCCACGCGCTGCCGGACAGCCACAGCCGGCAGCCGCAGGTCGCGGACTGCCTTGAAGAACGCCACAATGTGCTGGTCGAGAATCTGCTCGGGCGTCTGCGCCGGGGCTACTTCACTCTGGATGTAAACGCCGCTCCCATGCCGGTACTCTACCCAACCGTCGCGAACCAGCTGCCGGTATCCCGCGCTCACCGTATTCGGGTGAATGCTGAACCGGCGCGCGAGTTCGCGCGTGCTCGGCAGCCGCTCACCAGGCTTCAGGTCGCCGCTCAAAATGGCGAGCTGGACCTGAGTTGCGAGCTGCCGGTAGATCGGGACTTCACTTGCCGGAGAGAACCAGAGCCGCACGACCGCGTTTCCACCTGCCCATAAGGGAGTTTAAGGAGCGCTAAAACACTAACATGCAATCGCCGCCTTTGCACCTTTCCAGAACAGGGCGCCTGGGGAGGCGGAGACTCCGGTGCGGGGCTGGCTTTTATTTACTTGAGTGTAATGCCACCGCAGGCGGTGACGCGGGCGGAGCCCCCAAATTGGGGCTCATGATGCTGGTGGCGAAGCGACAATCGTTACGAACCACACCACGACCGGCCGGCAGGGCTTCTACACGTTTCCCATTCTCAACCCGGGCGACTACACCGTGACGGTGACAGCTCCGGGATTTAGGGCCTGTTCACACTACCGGGGTGGCGGCGCTGGAGCCGGGCAGCGGGGGCGAACCTGACTTTTATTGCTGCGTATACTTATTCAAAGATGATGGACAACATCAGCAGCCCACTGGATTCCCATGACTTCCACGAGTACCTGGATAGGGCAGGATGGCAGCGGAACAGTGATCCGCAGACC
>DATJMU010000097.1:0-17936 GCA_035508555.1 Occallatibacter sp.
CGGGACCTTGGGGCCGGAGGGAAATCCGAGTGCATCGTCTTCGTCCCCAGCAGCCGAACCGGGTCCCCCGGCGGTAAGATCCCAAACGAACCGGTGCTCGCCGGGCTCGGTTTCGAGCTCCCGCGGCTTGGGGAACCAGCGCTCGGCGATAGGCAGCGGCGGGCGCTTTACAGGATGCTTGTCTGCGCTGGAGAAGTGGCGCACCACGCGGCCCTGCGCATCGAGAAGTTGCAAGGTTACCTTCTGTGCGCCGGCTTTCAGATAGTATTCGACGATCGCGTCGTTGAGCGGATTGTCGGCCTGGGGCTCCTCGGGCGGCAGGGACGTACCCAGGAAAGCGTCGTTGCCGACCCGTAAGGCGGGTGGAGGCGCGTAGAGATATGCTTGCGCGGCGCCTACCTTTGCGGCCTGGCGCAATGCCGCAATATCGTCGAGTACCCAGAAAGAGCGGCCGTGGGTGGCAACGATCAGGTCGCTGCCGTGGATGGCGAGGTCGCACACGGAGCTGACGGGCAGGTTCAGCTGGAGCGGCAGCCGGTGGTCTCCGCCGTTGAAGGAGACGTAGACGCCGAACGCGGTGCCCGAGGAGAGCAGATTCCTGTCGACCGGATCCTCGCGGACTGCGCGGAGGAAGTCGTGCGGTCCGATGCTGTCGGCGGCAAGAGTCCAGGTTTTGCCGAAGTCATGGGCGATGTAGAGGTAAGGCTTGCGGTCGCCGAGGCGGTGGCGGTCGACGGCCGCGTAGGCGATCGCCGGATCGAAGTGCGAGGCTTCGATGAGCGATAACTTGCTCCAGGGCGCGAGTCCGGGAGGCGTTACGTTTGCCCAGGTCTTGCCACCGTCCCGGGTGAGGTGGATGAGGCCGGTGTCGCTGCCCGCCCAGAGCTCGTCGGCCTTCAAAGGCGAAGGAGCGATGGTATAGACGGCGCCGTAGCTGCGCTGTTCGGCGTTCTCTACGGTCAGGGGGACGGTCTCGCTCACGCCTTTCACAGCGCCGGTGAGGTCGGGGCTGATGCGGGTCCAGCGAAGACCGCCATCCACGGTCTTCAGGACATACTGAGTGCCGAGATAAAGCGAGGTTTTGTCCGCAGGGGAAAAGACCAGGACCGGGGTCCACGGATCGCGATACTTGCGGTGATTGATCGGCGTTTCGAAGCTGCCCAGAGGCCACGGCGAAACGTCCTGGCTGAAGCGCGTGCGCATGTCTTGCCGGTCGACGCCCCCATAAGTGTCTGTGTAGTAGAGGATGTTGTTGTCCTTGGGATCGATGGCAATGTAGCCGCTCTCGCTACCAGCGGGCAGGAACCAGTCGCGCGCATCGATGCGACCGTGGTCGGCGCGGCTGTAGACGGCAATGGCGCCGGAGTCCTGCTGTGTACCGTAGATGCTGTAGGGGAAGCGATCGTCGGTGGTGACGTGATAGAGCTGCGCGGTGGGCTGGTTGTACCACGTGGTCCACGTCTTGCCCTTGTCGAGGCTAACGGTGGCACCCTGATCGACGCCGAGGACGAGGTGATTCGAGTCTTTGGGATCGATCCATATCTCGTGATAGTCGTCGCCGCCGGGCGCGCCGTGGACAATCTGAATGGTCTTGCCGCCATCCTCGGTGCGGTAGAGAGCAACATTGGGGATGTAAAGAATGTCTGGGTTCTGCGGATCGATGGCGAGGGCCATGAAGTACCAGGCAAGACTGGTGAGACGACGGCCACTGTTCACGAGATGCCAAGTGTCGCCGCCATCGTCGGAACGGTACAGGCCGGAGCGGTCATTGCAATCGATGGTCACATAGACACGCATTCCTTGAGCGCCCACGGCAACGCCGGTGCGGCCCCACGCGCTGTCCGGAAGTCCGTGCCCAGTGATCTCGGCCCAGTGGCCGCCAGCGTCGGTGGAGCGATAAATACTGTTGCCGGAGCCTTCGAGTGGCGCGTAGGTGCTCCAGGGCGGACGATGGGCGTCCCAAGTGGTGGCGAAGAGGATTTGCCGCTGATTGTTCGCCATGGCGATGTCGGCGATACCCACATCAGGGCCTTTGTCGAGGACGTGGGTCCAGTGCGCGCCGCCGTCGGTGGATTTATAGACGCCGCGCTCGAAATTGGGCCCGTAGGCGTGGCCGAGAGCGCCGACATTGACCGTGTTCGCGTCATGAGGATCGACGAGGATGCGCCTGATCTGGAGGGTATCATCGAGGCCAATTTGGGTCCAGGTCTAGCCGCCGTCGGTGGACTTGTAGACACCTTCGCCCGAGGCGAGATCTGAACGAATGTCGGACTCGCCCGTTCTGACGTAGTTGGTTTGGAGGCGGAGGGCGCCACGGCGATGGCGCCGATGGAGCTCACTGGCTCATGGCCGAAGATCGGCCGCCAGACGGTGCCGGCGTCGGTGGTCTTCCAAACGCCACCATCGACGCCGCCGAAGTAGTACATGCGATCGCTGTCGGGCACTCCGCTGACGGCCACGACGTGGCCCGCGCGAAAAGGACCGACGAGACGCCAGCGCAGTCCGCTGAAGAGTTGGGGTGACAACTCCTGTGCACGTAACCGTGGCGCAAGCGCGGCGATGGCAAGGACCGCGATACCAAACAAGAACTGCAAAGAGGTAAATAGGAAGCGGCTGCGATGGCGCATTGTAGATTCGATTGTCAGGCCCCAAAGCCAATTGAGCAAGAGAATTACGCATTGGAAATGCGAGTAATCTCTGGCGCAGCGCACGAGAATCGGCGATGCTGAGGTGATGGGAGATTTTTTTCAACGTTGGGGCATTATTGCGCTGGTGTGCTGCACGTGGCTTTCATTGGTCTACGCCGACGTATCAGCGCAGACGCCTGACACCGCAGCACTTCGCGGGGTAGTGCTGGGACCGTCGGACGCGCCACTCGCGGGTGCACAGGTGACGATTCGGGACTCGATGCGGCATGTGCTGCGCTCGATAGAGACCGGAACAAAGGGAACCTTTACGGCGGCGGAACTGCCGGTGGGGCGCGCGCTTGCGGTGACGGCCGGGTATCCGGGCCTTGCCGAAGCAACGACGGGCGAAATGACGCTGACGGCCGGAACAACGGCAACCGTGGAGTTACGCATGGAGATACCGGGCGCCCATTCCGAGGTCCGCGTAACCGGCGTACAAGGGACCGTGCGCTCGGATGAGCCTCAACTGGGGGTGGAACTGACGGCGGAACAAATGGACGACATGCCCTTGTTGAACCGACGTATCACCGGACTACCCATGCTGCTGGCTGCCAATCGGCCGGCCATAAACCAGGGTGACGTTTTTATGAATCAGTTTCTGTTTACGGCCAATGGCACGGGGCGAAGGCAGACATGGTTCGAGGTGGATGGAGCTAATGCAGTGGACACCTGGGGCCGGCAGACCATCTTCACTAATGTGCCGCTGGACGCGGTGGCGGAGATGACGGTGTTGGACAACGCCTTTGCGGCGGACTACGGATTTGGGGAAGGGGCGGTGGTGAACCTCGTGACGCGGCGTGGCGGCACACGGCTGCACGGCGATGTGGCCGGAGTGTGGCGGCCTTCAGGCCCCGAGGCCGAACTGGCAGGCTTCTCAACGCAGACGGCGACGAGCGGCAACGACATTACGCGGGACACGTTGGCGCAGGGAGCGGCGACTGCTTCAGGGCCGCTCGAGCGCGAGGGCAGGACGGCATTCCTAGCTTCGGCGGAGTACAGCTACCAGGACCGTGCGTCGCCGGTGATTTCCCCGCTCGATCCAGGCAACTACATTGGGCACTATCGCGACTGGCTTGGCTTGCTGCGCCTTGATCATACGTTGAGCGAGAGACACCATATTTTCTTCCACGGCGGGGCAGACGGATTCTTCGATACCAATCCGAATGGAATTGTCGGGGGCAACACACTGCCTAATGTGGCGCGGGTCTTCCGGCGGCGCACTTACACGGCCGAGCTTGACGATGCGATCACGATTGGCGACTCGGTCGCCAACGACGCGCGGATCGAGTACCAGCTTGCCTCGCCGATTACGCGGTTTTCGCCGGTGATCTACGGCACAGAGTATTCGGTGCCGATCTCGTCGGGGGGGACGTTCACGTCAGGCACCTCGCAGGCGGCGTTGCTCGAAAACCGGCAGTTCGAGGCGGCGGATACGCTGATGAGGATGTGGAGCCGCAACGAGCTGCGCGTGGGCGTGGATCTGATCCACGCGCATAACGGTGGGAACAGCAAGGAGTTTGGCGGGCCGATCTACGACGGCGAACTGGTGTACAAAACCTGCACTGGCACGGCCGCATATTGCGAGAGCTCGGCATATCTCGAGAAAATTGCGAACGTGCAGAGCTACACGCAGAGCTATGGGAACGCAAACTACACGGTCAACGACACGATGGCCGCGGCGTTTGCGCAGGACGACGCGCACTTGACAAACGCCTTGACGCTGAACCTGGGCCTCCGTTACGAAGTGCAAACGTTCACCGACGCGCGCGCGGACTTTGCGCCCCGAGTGGGATTTGCTTACAACGTCGCGGAGCGTGGCAGAACGGTGATCCGCGGTGGTTTCGGCATCTACTACTCGCAGGTGATGGACAACTCGGAGGCGAACTACGCGCTCACGGGACCAACAGGAGTGTTCAACTACACGGCGACACCGGGTCAGGCGGGTTTCCCGGTGAGCGTGGCCGAGGTGCCACTGCCGGCGTTCCCCGCAGGCGCCACGGAGCCGCTGCGCAGCCTTTATCTACGTCCGGGGCGCGCGGCGTATTACAATCAGTTCTTCCCGACAAGCACGCTCATCGGCTACCCTAATGCGCTGCGGAACCCTTACAACGAGCAGTGGATATTGAGCGTAGAGCGGCAGCTTGCGCCCGGCTGGGTACTAAACACGGACTATGTGGGGTCGCATATGGTGATGATCGTGCGGCCGCTCGATGTGAACCCGCCAACTTCGTTTGTGCGCACGGCGCAGGGCCAGACCCGCAGCGCGCAGGCGGCCAATTGCACGCGGCCTTACTGGATTGCATGGTTCGCAGCGGAGGGAACGGCGTGCAATCCAGCGAGCAGCGTGGGCCTCGAGCCGCCTTACAGCGTCATCCAGAGCGATGTGAACGACGGCCTTGCATATTACAATGCCATGGACGTCAACCTGAGCCATCACGCGAGGAACGGATCGGCGCTGCTGGTGAGCTATACATGGTCGCACACGCTCGATACGGTTGACCCTGACGTTCCGAGCCAGAACCCGAACGATCCTCGGATGACTGGCGAAACCGAACTGGGCAATGCGATCTTCGACCAGCGTCACCGGTTGGTGTTGAGCGGAGTTTACGCGGCGCCGTTCGGGGTCACCACGGGCGGAATTGCCACGCTGGCAAGCGGGCTGCCGTACAACGTGGTGACGGGCACGAACAATAGCGGCGACACGGGCGCTACTACCGACAGGCCGGTGATCGACGGCGTGGTCGTAGGCCGCAACACAGGACGGGGCACGGCCATTTACAGTCTGGACCCGTTTGTTGCGAAGAGCCTGAAGCTGGCGAGCAGAAGCGGAGACCGGCCGATGGAGCTGAGCGTCCGGGCCGAGGCGTTCAACGTATTGAACCATCGCAACGTCGTCGGCTTCAGCGGCACATACGGGAACGGCGCGACGCCGGGAGCAGGATTTGGAGAACCTCTGGCTGGGGTAACGAATCAACTGCCGGCGCGGGAGATGCAGTTCTCGGTAAGGATAGAATTCTAAGCGACGCCAGAAGACCCCGCGGCGCGCACATCAACATGCATCCGGCGTTGGCCGAGAAGGGAATTCACTCGATGAAGATACACATTGCCTTGCGCGCGAAGGCCGTTATGGCCGCGACCTGCGCGGCGCTTCTGCCTGTTCTCTCGTGCCTGGCCGCGAGCTACAGTGGGCCGATGCCCGACATGCACTGGCGGTTGATTGGGCCGTTTCGCGGAGGGCGGACCCGCGCCGCAACCGGTGTGCCGGATGAGCCCAACTTGTTTTACGTGGGCCAGGTGGATGGCGGCGTCTGGAAGTCCATCGACTACGGACGGACGTGGAAGCCGATCTTCGATAAGGAGGACACGCAGTCGATTGGAGCGATTGCCGTGGCGCCTTCCGACGATAACATTGTTTACGTGGCCAGCGGCGAGGGGCTGCACCGGCCCGATCTTTCAGTGGGCGACGGGATCTACCGCTCGGACGATGCGGGAAAGACCTGGACGCATCTGGGCCTGCGGGACGGCGAACAGATACCCGCCATCGCCGTGGACCCGACGAACCCGAGTCGCATGTTTGCGGCGGTGCTCGGACACCCTTACGGGCCGAATGAAGAGCGGGGCATCTTCCGCTCGGAGGACGGCGGCAAGACTTGGAAGAAGGTTCTGTACAAGGGCGAACGCATCGGCGGCTCGGATGTGGCAATCGACCCAAAGAATTCTCAGATTGTGTATGCGTGCCTTTGGGAGGAGACGCTGGGTCCGTGGGAAGATGACAACAGCTACGACGGGGAGCATGGAGGCCTCTTTAAGTCGACTGATGGAGGCGACACGTGGACGCAGTTGACCGATGGGCTGCCGGCGAACCTTGTCCAGATCAATGTGGCCATTGCTGCGAGCGATCCACAGCGGCTGTATGCAACGGTCTCGACAACGGTGGAAGGCGGCTACGCCACGGACAAGGGATTGGGCGTATACCGCTCGGACGATGCAGGCGAGCACTGGCGGAGGATCACTGACGATCCGCGTCCGGCAATGAAGATCGGCGGCGGCGATCTGCCCGTGCCGGTTGTGGACCCGAGGAATCCCGATATTGTTTACAGCACCAGCATCGTCACATGCAGGTCGGAAGACGGCGGCAAAACCTGGATCAGTCTGCGCGGCGCGCCCGGCGGAGACGACTACCAGAACATGTGGGTCAATCCGCTGAATCCGAAGATTCTGCTGCTGGTGAGCGATCAGGGCGCGGTAGTCAGCGTGAACGGCGGCGAGACTTGGAGCTCGTGGTACAACCAGCCGACGGCGCAGCTCTACCACGTGGCGGCGACAAACACGTTCCCCTACCAGGTGTGCGCGGGCCAGCAGGAGAGCGGCTCGGTATGCATCTCGTCGCGCGGTAACGACGGCGAGATTACGTTCAAGGACTGGCATCCGGTGGGCATCATCGAATATGGCTATGCCGCGCCCGATCCGCTCGACCCGAACATCATCTACGGCGCGGGCCGGACGCAGGTGACGCGCTACAACTTGACCACCGGCGACACGCAGGACGTAACGCCGCTGCCCATGCACAAGAAGGGATTCCGCGCCGGCCGCACCGAACCGATTCTGTTTTCGCCGGTGGATCCGCACATCATGTATTACGCGGCCAACCATCTCTTCAAGACAACCGATGGCGGGCAGACGTGGGAGACGATCAGTCCCGATTTGAGCCAAGTGGCGACAGTACAGCTCTCCAGCCTTCCCACGCTGACGGCCAAGCAGCTTGCGGAGCGGCGCGGGGTGATCTACTCCGTCGCCTCTTCGTATAAGACGACGCAGACCATCTGGGCCGGCACCGACGACGGTCTTGTCTGGATTACGCGCGACGGCGGCGCGCACTGGACCAACATCACGCCGCCCGGAGTCACGCCGTGGAGCAAGATCGCGCAGATCGATGCTTCGCGCTTTGACGACAACACGGCTTACCTAGCTGTGAATCGCATGAGGGTCGACGACATGCGGCCGTACGCCTATCGCACCCACGACGGAGGAAAGACGTGGACGGCGATCGTAAATGGCCTGCCGGAGGACGGGCCAGTGAATGCCGTTCGCGCCGATCCCGTGGCGTCGGGACTGTTGTATGCGGCCACGGAGCGCGGCGTGTATGTGTCCTTCAACGACGGCGATGCGTGGCAGCCGCTTGAGTACAACCTGCCGCATACGTCGATGCGTGATCTGCTGGTTCACGACGGCGATTTGATTGTGGCGACGCACGGTCGCTCATTCTGGATTCTTGACGGTCTGGCGCCGCTGCACACGATTGCTGAGGACCAGGCCAAAGGGCGCCCTCTGCCCATGCTCTTTCCACCGGCGCCGACCGTGCGCGTGCGGCGCGACAACTACACCGACACGCCCTATCCGCCCGGAATGCCGGCCGGTGAGAATCCGCCCGATGGAGCGATCCTCGACTACAAACTGCCGCACACCGCGCAACAAGTGACGCTGGAGATTCTCGATTCGGCGGGCAAAGCGATCCGTACGTATTCGAGCGCCGATCCGGTGGCGCCGACCCCGGAGAAGATGCGTACGGAACTCATTCCTCCCTACTGGCCGCTGATCGTGGGTCCTATGCCAACCTCGGCGGGAATGCACCGCTGGGTATGGGACCTGCGCGAGACCACGCCCGTGGCCACCAACTACGATTATCCAATCTCGGCCGTGCCCCACCGCACGCCGTTCACCCCGCAGGGACCGCCGGTGCTGCCCGGCGTCTACCGCGTGCGGCTTACGGTGGACGGCCACAGTGAAACGGAGTCGCTGACTGTGAAGATAGATCCGCGGGTCCACGTATCCACTGCTGAACTCACGGCGCTGCATACCGCCGAAGACGATATGGCCTTGGCGCTGAGCGCGGTGGCGAAGGCCGACCTGGAGGCACACTCCGTGCGGGAGCAGCTTTCGTCGCCGCTGAACGCATCGGCCGCCGCGGAGCTTGCTCCATACCTGAAAGAACTGGTCACACTGGCGGACGGAGCGGGGCACGAGGAGACCACCGCTCCAAAAGGCACGCTACCGGTTCACCGGCTGCCCGGGCTGGACGAAGTGAACGGGGAAGCGACCCAGCTTTACGGCGAGCTGGACCAGTCGGATCAACCGCCCACACAGGCGCTTCTCGCAGCTTCACAACACGTGGAGCACGAAGTAACCGAGGTTGTTCCGGTGTGGCAAGCATTCGAGAAAAACAAGCTGCCGGAGGTAGACAAGATCCTGCTGAAGGCTCACCGGCCGCCGGTGAACCCCGAGCGGCAGCCCGCGAGTATGCCGCAGACGGGAGATGAGGACTAGGCGGCGTTCCGGCAAAACGCTCCCCTCACCTCATGCAGACAAATGCACCCCCGACTCTGGCGCCGCCTTCCAGCCACCCTTGGCTGGCTCTTGGGCTGACGTTTTTGCTGCTGGGGTTGAGCTACGCGCTTCCCTTCCCCTTGGCGCGAACGCCGCCCGCGAACCTGTGGCAGGGCGCGGTGGCGCCGTAGATACTGAACCCCACGCGTGGACGGCATTCGCCGGATGGGGATACTTTGTCTTTGCATGGCGGGGACAGTGGATGGCTACAAGCAGCCTCCCCGGGCGTTCGCAAGCGGGTTACTGGGCGCTTGTCGCCGCGGCGCTCGGGATGCTAGCCGGAATGCGGGCGCTGCTGGGAGCGGTGCTTTTCAGCGCACTGGTATGGATCCGGTTCATCGGCCACTTTGTAAAAGCGCAAGTAGTTTTTGCCGGGCGCGCCGCGGCCGTGGCAGGCAGTTGGCGCCGCTCGTATCAGCCGGTGTTTGCGTTTGCCTGGCTCTCGGTGGTTCTGTTCAACGTGGGACCCATCCAGCAGCACCGATGGCTTTTGTTCGGCGTTTGCCTGTTGCTTGGCGTCACGATGCTTGCGGCCGGAGGCTGGCGCACGCTCTCGGGAGAGACGCACAGGCTGCCAGCCGTGGCGCGGTTTTTCCCGGGCGAGTCGCTTGTGTGGAGAACGTATGGCGTCATATATGACGCCAGCCTTTCGAGTAGGTGTGTACGTGTTTCATGTGGCGGGCGCGAGCTTCTTCCATTACCTGGGCAGTTATGCGTATGGGCGGGAGAGGACCGGAGACCGCTGGCTTGGGTTCACGCCGATTATTGTCGTAAACCTCTCTCTAATCTATATGGGCCCGATGGTCGCATCGGACTGGCCTTGGCCCGCTGTCCAAAGGATGCTCGATTCGGTGTTCGGCATTGGGTGTTTTACGTTATGGGTGGCCCTGCATCTAACCGGCAGCGACCTGTTGCCGGTGTGGAAGCGCATAGCGGCGCGGCGCGCTTAACACTTTCCCGCAGTTCCGGCTCCCACGATAAAATGTTCGCGTATTCGATGAGCGGACAGGTCTCCATCCCCGCACGGCCCTTCCTGAAGCGCTTCCGGCGTGGCCGCCACGACCGTGGACGGCCGCTCTCGCGCTGAGTAATCTATCCCGTTAGAGATTTTCCCGTCCGGCGCGCTGCGTCTTCGCGCCCGCCGGACGCGTCCCCGCGATTCAACTCCACCGTGCATCCGCCCGTAGAGCGGATAGAAAGGGATTCCTCCGATGTACAGCCCGATCAATAGCTTTGCCAGCCGCGCCGTGCTCACTTCCGGCGGCCGCCATTACACCATCTTCCGTCTGCCCACTTTGGCCGAGCGGGGCATCGACCTCGCGCGCCTGCCCTTCAGCCTCAAGATTCTCCTTGAGAACCTGCTGCGCCGGGAGGACGGAGTGAATGTCACCTCAGACGACATTGAATTCCTGGGCAAGTGGGCCCCGAAGGCAGAGCCGAGCCGCGAGATTGCCTACATGCCGGCGCGGGTGCTGATGCAGGACTTTACTGGCGTCCCCGCGGTGGTCGATTTGGCCGCCATGCGCGATGCGATCAAGATTCTCGGCGGCGATCCGGAGCGGGTGAACCCGCTGGTGCCGGCTGAGCTGGTGATCGACCACTCGGTGCAGGTGGACGAGTTCGGCACGTCGCAGGCCTACGATGCAAACTCGCTGCTCGAGTTCCAGCGGAACCGCGAACGGTACGCGTTTTTGAAGTGGGGACAGTCGGCGTTCCGAAACTTTTCGGCGGTACCGCCGGGGATGGGCATCTGCCACCAGGTGAACCTGGAGTACCTGGCCCGCGTGGTGTTCACGGCAGAGATCGACGGAGAGATGGTCGCGTACCCAGACACTTTGGTGGGCACGGATTCGCACACGACCATGATCAACGGCCTGGGCGTGCTGGGCTGGGGTGTGGGCGGCATCGAGGCCGAGGCGGCGATGCTCGGCCAGCCGATCTCCATGCTCGTGCCGCAGGTGGTCGGTTACAAGCTCACCGGCAAGCTGCGCGAGGGCGCAACGGCCACCGACCTGGTGCTGACCGTGACGCAAGCGCTGCGCAAGCTGGGCGTTGTCGGCAAGTTTGTGGAGTTCTACGGACCGGGGATTGCGGAGCTACCGCTCGCGGACCGCGCGACGATCAGCAATATGGCTCCGGAGTACGGCGCGACATGCGGCATCTTCCCCGTGGACGCCGAGACGCTGCGCTATCTTCGGCTGACCGGACGGCCGGAGGAGCAGATCGCGCTGGCCGAGGCATATTACAAGGAGCAGGGACTGTTCCACTCGGCGGGCGCGCCAGAGGCCGAATACAGCCAGACGCAGGAGTTGGACTTGGCCAGCGTGGAGCCAAGCGTGGCCGGGCCGAAGCGGCCGCAGGACCGCGTGCTGCTGAAGGACGCGGCGGCGAGCTTTGCGCAGCAACTACCGGGATTGCTGGCGCCGACGGCCAAGCCGCTGGGAACGCGCGCGGCGGCCGTGTGGCAACGGCAGACAGTGACCGATGCGGCCATCGCCGAGGCCGCTCCGCTGCACGTCACGACGACGGTGAAGGAACGTTTCAACGTGGATCCGGACCAGTACCTGGACCATGGATCTGTGGTGATAGCCGCGATCACAAGCTGCACCAATACGTCGAACCCCTCGGTGATGGTTGCCGCGGGGCTGCTGGCAAAGAAGGCCGTGGAGAAAGGGCTGACGGTGCCTCCGTGGGTGAAGACATCGCTTGCGCCGGGCTCGCGGGTGGTGACGGACTACTACCAGAAGTCGGGGCTGCTGCCGTATCTCGAGAAGCTGCGCTTCAATGTGGTGGGCTACGGATGCACGACATGCATCGGCAACTCCGGACCGCTGCCGGCAGATGTTTCAAAGAGCATCGACGAGCATGGGCTGGTGGCAGTCAGCGTGCTCAGCGGCAATCGCAACTTTGAGGGTCGGGTGAACGTGGACGTGCGGGCGAATTATCTGATGAGCCCGCCGCTGGTGGTAGCGTATGCACTGGCGGGGAGGATTGGACACGACTTCGAAACGACTGCGTTGGGCGACGATCTGGACGGGAATCCAGTGTTTCTAAAAGATATCTGGCCGACGCAAGGCGAGGTGGCCGAGGCGATCGAGAAGGCGGTGAGCAGCGACGGCTTCCGCAAGGAGTATGCGACGATCTCGAACGGCGATGCGAACTGGCAGGGGCTGAAGTTCCCAACGGGCAGCGTGTACGAATGGGAGCCGGATTCGACCTACATTCGCCAGGCGCCGTACTTCGACGGCATGACGATGACACCCGCACCGGTCGAGGACATTCTGGGCGCACGGGTGCTGGCGGTGCTGGGGGACTCGGTGACGACGGACCATATTTCGCCGGCAGGAAACATCAAGAAGGACGGACCGGCCGGCAAGTATCTCGCCAATCATGGCGTCAAGCCCGCCGACTTCAACTCCTACGGGTCCCGGCGCGGGAATCATGAAGTGATGGTGCGAGGGACGTTCGCCAACGTGCGGCTGCGCAACAAGCTCGCGCCGGGCACCGAGGGCGGTGTTACGCGCCTCTTGCCTGAGGGTGAGCAGATGTCGATCTTCGATGCCAGCGTGAAGTACGCCGAACGCGGCGTGCCGCTGATCATCCTGGCCGGCAAGGAGTACGGCTCAGGCAGTTCGCGCGACTGGGCGGCCAAGGGCCCGAAGCTGCTGGGTGTGCGCGCGGTGATCGCCGAAAGCTACGAGCGGATCCACCGCTCGAACCTCGTGGGGATGGGAATTCTGGCGCTGCAGTTCGAGGCAGGACAGAATGCCGAATCGCTGGGGCTGACCGGCGAGGAGACCTACGACTTTCCTGGATTCCGGGATCTGCTGGCGTCAAAGTTCGAAACCGGACGGACGCTGACCGTGGTGGCGACGGCGGCCGATGGGTCGAGGAAGACCTTCGAAGCGCGCATCCGCATCGACACGCCGCAGGAGATCCTCTACTTCGAGCACGGGGGGATATTGCAGTACGTGCTAAGGCAGTTGGCGGCGAAGTAGGCACAGACATACAAGAAAAGCACGGGAAAGCGGGCAGGCCTATTCTGGACTCTGCTCGCATTTCTTCTCCGCGCGATACGGGCAGTGGCGGCAACCCGATCCACAGCAGTATCCGCGTTTGAGATGATAGGCCGCAGTGAAGACCATGTACGGGCCCTCATAGTAATAGTCTTCGTGCGATAGTGCGGGTGGTGGCGCAGGATTGGCCGGCTTGTCGTTCATGCTTTGTATTCTCTCGTGGAAGAGCGCGTTGCTGGCTTCGGACATTCGGGGAATCAGTCGATAAAATCGAGCTATGACTCTTTCCGCGCAGGACCGCGCCCGCAAGATCAAGATCATTCTCTTCGACGTCGACGGCGTTCTAACGGATGGCGGCATCTGGCTCTTCCCTGCCCCTGCGGGGGGCAAAGTATTGGACGAGCTTTCTCAAAAGGCCGCACTCGCCGACGGGGGGTTCGGATTTCAGTCGACCACGATGGTCGAGGCCAAGGGCTACAACGCGCACGACGGTACTGGGATCTCGCTGGCGCGGCTGGGGGGGATGAAGTGCGGAATCATCACCAAGCGGATCAGCGAGACCGTGGCTCTGCGGGCGCGCGACCTTAAGCTCGAGTTCGTTTACATGGGCCAGGCGTACAAGATGAGGCCGATCCGCGAGATCATGGCCAAAGAGGGTGTGGCCCTTGACGAGATTGCCTACGTGGGCGACGACGTGATCGACCTCCCGCCTATGCGGGAGGTGGGTTTTGCCGTGGCCGTGGCCAACGCACGGGCGCGGGTGAAGGCCGAGGCGCACTACGTGACGCCGAACGCGGGCGGCCATGGGGCGGCGCGTGATGCGGTGGAGTTCATCCTGGAGGCCAAGGGGGTGCTGGACCAGTGCATCGACGCCTACATCGACGAGCGGAATCCGATTCCGGCATCGATGGACATTGGCAAGGGCGGCGACCTGCAATAGCCCTGCGAGCCGTCACTCGGAGGCCGGCGGAGCCGCGGGCTTGGCTGGCGGCTTGAGCACGAAGCCCTTGCGCACCAGGGCAAATCCCTCCTCGGGAAGCTCTGCCTGCAAGAGGCGGTTCTCAGGGCCGGTAAAGAGATCTGTGTTTGTCCCCGAGATCGTCGCCACCAGGTGGTGTACCGTGATTGGTTTGCCGTTTAAGGTGCCCTGCTGGTCGGCGTAGGTGGCCAGCTGGATGGGTTCGACAGAGCCCATCTGGGAGCCGGACTTCTTGGGAATGATGGCCCAGAGGCCGCGGTTGTTGTGCTCGGCGGCGAGGGCGAGCAGAGTCTCAAGGGCGCCGGGATCGAAGTCGGGCATAAAGACTGAGACGGCGTGCGCGGGCAGGCGGGTTGTGGTGCTACGGCCGTTGGCCGAGAAGTTGAGCAGCATTTGAGCCGAGTCGGACGCGCCCACAACGGTGACGGCCTCTTTATTGATGACTGCGCTGAGCATCACGTGGCGCAGTTCATTGGCCGGCGTCAGTCGTTCATTCTTCGAAAGTTCATAATCCAGTCCCTGCATGGCTACGTGGACGACGGAGCTCGACTGGTAGCCCTGCGGCGTGGAGACGAAGTTGGTGCTCGCGGAGCCGACATTGTGGCCGTTGAGTGCGACGACGAATTGGCCGGATTGCGCTGAGGCGGCCAACGGCACGGCCGCGGTCAAGGCAAGAATCCCCGCGAAAGGGAGAGCGATAGGACGGCGCACAGGTTTCCGAGTTCCCCGTACATTTAGACGGAAATATAACGACCGAGGCTCAGCGGCCATTGCGCCGAGCCTCGGTCCAAGGAGCCTGTTGAGCTTGTCTCCTTACTTTTTAGCGTGTTCGAAGCGCTTGTTGACCTCGGCCCAGTTGACGACGTTCCACCAGGCGGCGAGGTAGTCGGGGCGGCGGTTCTGGTACTTGAGGTAGTAGGCGTGCTCCCAGACGTCGTTGCCGAGGACGGGGTACAGGCCCTGCATGAACGGCGAATCCTGATTGGCGGTGGTGATGACCTTGAGCTTGCCGCCGGTGAAGACGAGCCAGCCCCAGCCGGAGCCGAACTGCTTGGCGGTGGTCTCGTTGAAGGTCTTCTTGAACGCCTCGAAATCGCCGAAGTCGGCGGTGATCTGTTTGGCGATGTCGCCGGTGGGGTGGCCACCGATGCCGGAGGAGTTGGCGGGGCCCATGATGTTCCAGAACATGGTGTGGTTGGAGTGGCCGCCGGCGTTGTTGCGGACGGTGGTGCGGATGTCCTCGGGGACCTTGTCGATCTGGCGGAGCACGTCCTCGACGGGCTTGCCGACCCACTCGGGATACTTGGCCAGGGCGGCGTTGACGTTGTTGACATAGGCCTGGTGGTGCTTGTCGTGGTGCAGATGCATGGTCTCGGCGTCGATGAAGGGCTCGAGGGCGGCGTAGTCGTACGGGAGGGGAGCGAGTTCGTATGCCGTTGCGGTAGCAGTAGTCATAGGGAAGTCTCCTCAGCTTGGATTGTACTGCGTGCGGGTTCGCGCTCGTGCGAAGGGTAAGATGCGCGAAGGACAAGAGCCGCGGCGGCGGAGGCCGGGAATCCGACCGAGTGGCTGCGCCGCCTTGAACGAGGGATGCAGGATCGGGGCGGAACGGTGCGGAAAGTCCGGAGCGTTCGATCGATGGGTTGGAAAACGGGTTTGGGCGGCTCAACAGCGTCCTGCAATCCGGGAAAGCAGGAGCGCAGCCAGAAGATTTCCACAAGCTGAACCGGGGCGCAAAACGGCGAATCAGCAGCGGTTTAGCTCGGAAAATGGGGCGAATTGTGTTAAAGGCATGTTAATCAGGTAACTGATCGGTTACCGAATTCCTCTCTCGCTTTCTTTTGGATTCAACAAGTTACAGATGCGATTGCACCAGAAGCGGGGCAAACTGTGAAGAGGGGTCCCCCCCCCGGCAGCTCCGAAGCGCCCTGGAGGCGTTTCGGAGCTGCCACGAGCCGCGGGGAAGCCGGGCTTGTCCCATACTCAGTCTGCACCAGAGAGGGGAAATTCCATGCAAATGCAAGTGCCGGCGGATGTGGGGGTTGGGGGATAGGAGGGTGGACGGCAGGCTGGCGGGCTGGCGAGTTAGCGGGTTGGCGGGGCGCGAGGAAGAAGAGACTACTCCTCGATGTCGTAGGTGTATTCCTCGATGACGGGGTTGGTGAGGACTTCGCGGGCGATGCGGTCCACTTCGGCGCGGGCGGCATCTGAGGTGAGAGACGGGTCGAGGGCGAGGACAAAGTATTTGCCCTGACGTACGGAGTCGATGCCGGCAAAGCCGATCTTGCGGAGGGCGTTGTGGATGGTCTGGCCCTGGGGGTCCAGGACGCTTGACTTTAAAGTGACATAGACATGGGCCTTCATCATTGGCGATTATAGTAGCTCGGGCGCGGCCCCGCCGCGCCCGGGCAGGGGTCAGGGATCAGAATTGCCGGCCGTGGCCGAAGGTTAAGGGCATGGCGCAGGGTGGGACGTGCGGCTGCGGATGCCTGCGGATTCAGGAGAGAATGGAGTTACAGTCGCCCGCAACGCAGAGTTTTGAGTGGAAGAGATGGTTGGCGAGACCGGCCGGCGAGGACGATGAAGGGCAAGATTGCCGCGCCGCCGGGAAGGGACAGAGAGCGGAGCGGTCTTCCTCTGGATTGAATCGAGACGGAACCGAGACGGCGGCCGGGGACGCTTGGCCGCGGCTCGAGAGCGCTGCTTGAAGGGAGCGGGCCAACCCTATCCATCGAACCGGCCGATCAGCCAGACCAGAGAGCGGGATTGACGGGCGGGATCGATCGACAGTTTTTATCAAAATCTATCAGGATTTACGAAGGAGAGAAGCATCGCAATGGTGAATTATCTGGAGCTACCGGTGGGCGATCGCGCACCTGAGGTATTTCGGGTGGTGGTCGAGATCCCGAAGGACGGGACGCAGAAGTTCGAGTACGACAAGCAACTGCACGTGTTCAAACTGGACCGGAACCTGCACTCGCCGGTGCACTATCCGGGCGATTACGGGTTTATTCCGTCGTCTTTGAGCGACGACGGGGACCCGCTGGACGTTCTGGTGCTGGTGGCGGACGCGAGTTTCCCGGGATGCGTGCAGGAGGTGCGGCCGATCGGCCTGCTGGAGATGCTGGACCAGGGCGTACTGGACGAGAAGGTGCTGGCGGTGGGCAAGAATAACCCGCGGTTCGCCAACATCTGGAACTACACGGATATTTACCCGCACATGCTGAAGGAGATCACGCACTTCTTCTCGATTTACAAGGACCTGGAAGGCAAGCGGGTGGAGATCAAGGGCTGGCACGACGCGGCGTATGCGCGGGACCGGGTGCTGCGCGCGATCAAGTCGTTCAAGGACGGGAAGGGGAAGCACGCGCCGCAACTGGAGGGGAAGGTGGCGGAGGCGAAGAAGAAGGTGGCGGTGTAGGGGTGGTTCACAGCTTGCAGTTCACAGTTCGCAGTTTCCGGTTGGCTGCTGGCGAGGTGAGCCGGAGGTTCCTGTAAAGGAGCGGAAAGGCAACTGCGGATCCTTGGCTCACCCTCACCAGACCCCGCCCTACGGATCAAGACCCGTCCGTAGGGGCCACCTGGAAGACAGGGCAATCGCATTTCAAGATAGGGGAAGATTTTGTCTTGAAAGGGCACGGCCTGGGCCGTGCCGAAAAAGGGCGGAATAGAAAGACTTGGGCTTTAGACCCCGAGGCATGGTTTTGCGGGAAGCTAAAATACATTCCTCAGGGGCTAAAGTGTCTGCGTGAGAACTCAAATTCTTCTGGCGGGTTGGCGACCAAATGCCCGCGGCTAAAGCCGATCCTCCGTTCCGCGCCCAATTCAGCAGCCTGAAGGCTGCTGCTCCCTCCGATTTGCGCAAGGAAC
>DATJMU010000098.1:0-34561 GCA_035508555.1 Occallatibacter sp.
CGCGGCGGGTCCCCTCTTTGCTTCTGTCCGTCCCGTCGCTCCTCCAGGCAGCCTTCGGTCGATGCAGGAAAAGATCCTCCGCCTTTGCCGGACAATTCCTCTCGCCGGTGCATACTTATGCTCGGAGGGCCGCGCAGATGATCGCCACACCCGGCAAATGGAACGCAAGGCGGACAGCGTCACGATGAATGGCGCACCCCCCCCTATACCCCCCTTATTTCACGTGAAACTGTGAGGCTGTGGGGCCCCGGGAGCGAAGCCCCTTGGAATAAGCTCCTTACCGGGTAGTCTTCACCCGACGTCCCGCGCCCTTTGCGGCGGTCTTTTTCGCCGGCGCCGGCTTGGACCGCGCCGCGGCCTTCTTGGCTGCCTTCGCTGGAGCGGCCTTCGCGGAGGCCTTCTTCCGCGCCGCGCGGGTCTTCGCGGCCAATGCCGCTTTCAGCTCCGCGTCGAACTCGGCCGGCGTCAGGGGCCGCGCCGACTTGCGCAGACGCTCAATGTCGTAAAAAGCGCGCCGCTCGGCCAGAAACACGTGCACCACAAAGTCCACGTAGTCGAGCAAAATCCATTCCGCGTGCTTGCGGCCTTCCACCGAGTTGGCATAGACGCCGAACTCGCGCTTCAGCCTCAGCTCGATCTCGTCGGCAATGGCCACCGCCTGGCGGTCGTTGGTCGCGGACGTGACGAGGAAGAAGTCCGACAGCCCCGAATCGACCGGGTCGAGCTCGAGGATCCGTGTGTCCTGTCCCTTTTTGTCTTCGCAGGCCGCGGCCGCGGCTTGCACGAGGATGCGCGTCTCCTGATGTATGTGTCGATCGGCTTGCGTCAGTGTCATGCGCTGGCCAAATTCTCCAGTCCCCATCGTATCGCTTCGCCAAAGCCGCGGCAAATCAGCGATAGAGCCCATGCGCGCGGATGTAGGCGGCCACCGCGGCCGGCAGCAGGCCGCGCTGCGGCGCTCTCTTGGCTTCGGCGGCACGCAACTGCGCGCGAATCTCCGAGGCGCTGATCTCCACATCCAGCTCCGGCAGCAGATAGAAGGGCGCCGCGGCTCCTGCAGCGTTCCGGAGCGAATAGACCTCCAGTCCCATCCCGGCGCGGCCCGCCTCCGGCGCCGGGTCCATCGTCAATCCCGCCGGCAGCGCGGCGCGCAGGTTATCCAGGGGCTGCCCCGGGCGCGATGCCACGATCAACGGCGCCACAAAGGGGATCTCGGCTGCCCGGTGCCACTGGCGCAGGCCCAGAAACGCATCCGCGCCCACCAGAAGATACAGCGTGCACGAGCCGGGAAGCCGGGTGCGCAGCCCATGCAGTGTTTCGAACGTGAAGTTGGGCGCGCCGGAGGTGCTGGGCGCATCGGCCAGCGAGAGCTCAAAGCCCGGCTCGCTCTCAATCGCCAGCCGCGTCATGGCCACGCGATCGTCAAAACCGGCCGACGCTCCTTGCGGCTTCAGTGGCTGCGCACCGACCGGCGCAAACAGCACCCGATCCAGCCCGAGCGCCTCGCGTGCGGCCCGCGCCACGGCGATGTGGCCCATGTGCGGCGGGTCAAAACTCCCCCCAAAATAGGCGACCCGCCCGCCCCCGACCCGCGCAGTCCGCCGGCCTGCCGGCGTTCCTTCGTTCATTCGTCCATCGTAACCCGCCGAGCGATAGTGCAGCCTCACCTTGTATTCTGGGGACGATGCGTTACCTGATTGCAGCTCTAGCATTGGCCGGCGTGGCCGTCGCTTCCCTGGCCCTCCAGGTTCATTACTCCACCGGGACGGAGCCCTGTTCCATCAACACGCGCTGGGACTGCGGCATCGTGAACCACAGCTCCTATGCGGTGATTGACCACGTTCCCGTGGCCCTGATCGGCATCCTGGGCTACCTGGCGATGGCGGGCCTGGCATTCTTTCGGCGCCGGGGCTTTCTCATCGTTGCGTCTGTCCTGGGCATGGCCTTCGCGCTGCATCTAACCTTCATCGAGAAGAATGTTCTGCAGATCTGGTGCCTGTACTGCGTGATCTCGCAGGGCATCATCGCGCTGATTACGCTGCTGAGCATCGTCTGGCTGGTGATTGCCATGCGCACGAAGAGCCGCGCCCGCATGACCGCCTAGCCGATCTCCGGTTCCTGCATTCAATTAGGGCCTGCTAACACTACCAGGGCCATCCACCCTTGTAGTGTTAACAGGCCCTAGCTTTCATCCTGCACTGCTAAACTTGAACCAGGATTCATGTTCGGAGACTGGTACGCGCGCTGGATGTACAGGTGGGAGACGCGGTTGACCACGCGCGACGAGAACCGCGTGGTGCGTCCTCTCGAGTGGGGCTTTGATTGGATCGCTCCGTTTCTTGAGTCGCACGGGCTGGCTACGGCGCTGCCGGAGCTCATAACCCTGAACGACGATGGCCGGGCCGAAGCCGCCATGGCCCGCATTAACCGGCTGCTCATCGAACGCAGCGCGGAGTTCTTCGGCTACAGCCGTCCTACGGACTTCCGCCTCGAAGAGCGGCATCCCCAGCTCTTTCCCACCAACGTACGGCCGGGGACGCTTGCGCAGGACGCAGCGTTGCGCCAGCAGGCGGCCGACGGCACCCTCGAGCCGGCAGCCTTTCTGCGCTTCACTTCGCCGGAGCGCACGCCCTTCGCGGACAACGACCTGGTCAACGCCCGCTGGTATCCGGCGCCCGCGCACAAAGATCCCGCGCGGCCCAAACAAGCCATCGTTGTTCTGCCGCAGTGGAACGCGGACGGCTTCAGCCATAACGCGCTCTGCGCCGTCTTCAACCGCATGGGCATCTCGGCGCTGCGGCTCTCGATGCCCTACCACGACATTCGCCGGCCCGACGAGCTGGAGCGCTCCGACTACTCGGTGAGCGCCAACATCGGCCGCACGCTCTCGGCCTGCCGGCAGGCGGTCGTCGATATCCGCTGCTGCATCGACTGGCTCGAAGAGCAGGGCTATGAGCACTTCGGCGTCCTGGGCACCAGCCTCGGCTCCTGCTACGCCTTCCTCGCCAGCGCCCACGACCCGCGCATCCGCGTGAACGCGTTCAACCACGCGTCCACGGCGTTTGGCGACGTGGTGTGGGCCGGCCAGAGCACGCGCCACATCCGCCAGGCCGTGGAGCAGGCCGGCCTTACCCAGGAGCGCCTGCGCGCGCTGTGGGCGGCCATCAGTCCGGTCAACTACTACGCGCGTTTTGCGGGCCCCGAAGCCGGCGGGCCCGCCAAGCGCTGCCTGCTCGTCTACGCCAACTACGATCTCACGTTTCCGCGCGAATATTCGGTGCAGGTAGTCGAGGCCTTTCGCCGCCACCGCGTCCGCTTTGAGCGGCATGTACTACCCTGCGGCCACTACACCACGGGCGAAACGCCTTATAAGTTTCTCGATGGCTGGCACCTGGGCTGGTTCGTCTATCGCGCCTTCAAAGAGCTGCGGCGGGAAAAGGCCGCTGGCTTGCTCGTTTCCCACGAGCCCGACCATGATCTCGAAGAAGAGACTGTTTCGCGCTAAGGCAGCCGGGCCAGGTTCATCCGCATCAGCTTCGCCGGATCCAAGTAGGCATTTTCCCAGCGCACGGCCCAGTGCAGGTGCGGCCCGGTCACGCGGCCGGTGGCGCCGCTCAGGCCCAGCAACTGGCCCTTGGTCACGTGCTCGCCCTCGTGGACATCGATGCGGCTCAGGTGCATGACGATGGTGTAGAGGCCGAGGCCGTGATCGATGACCACGCAGTTGCCTTCGAAGTAGAGCCCCTGCGCCAGTAATACCTCGCCGCTGTTGCTCGCGTGAACGGGCGTAAGCATCGGGGCGTGAAAATCCATACCCCTGTGGACGCTGGCCAGCTTGCCGTTGAAGGTCCTCTGCGTGCCAAAACTGTCGGTCGGTGAGGAGCTCACCGGCGCGCGGAAGTTGCCGCTCCACAAGGGCCGCGGGGCGCTCTCGCTGAAGATCCGGTTCTTGAGCTGAATCTCAGCCTCGATGCGTTTTGCCTCCGCGGGCGAAGGCTCAACGAACTCCGGAGCCACCGTGAGGGCGGCAGTGCGGTAATGCGCCGGGCGTACCTGGACGGTTGCGGTCAGGTTGTGGACGCTGCCGGAGAGCCGCTCGCGAATCGTCAGCGTCGAGGGGCCAGTGGGCGCTTCGAGATCCACGCCCGCGAGGGCAAACCAGCCACGGCCCGCATCGTGGAAAAACTCCACCTTGTGGCCCAGCCACTCGCCTTCCACTTGATCCGCAGCCGGCGCCTGCACGCGGATCAGTTCGGGAGAACCCGCGACCACTACGGCCGGCGTGAGGACGACGCCCTGGGGCGCAGGCTCAGCCCGGACCACCAAAGCTGAAAGAGTGAAGAGAAGCCCGACCCCCAGGCCGCGAATCGCCGTCATGCATTCAGGATACCGGGCCGGGCATTGCGCGAGAGCGCGCTGCCGTGATTATTTCGGCGCGTTTCTGCCGTTGTGCTTCTGGCGGTAGATCTGGCGGCTGGCGCCATTCTGTTCACGATTGATCTGGCGGTGTTCCTGTCCGGTCAGCCGTCCGCCGTTGGCAGCACGGTCGTTGCGAGTCTGGCGGTTGATGCCCTGCTCGCGATTCTCGGTGCGCGCCGTCTCGCCGGCGGTCATCGAGCCGTTGCGAATGCCGTTGGCGATGCGGTCCTGCTGGTTCTCGCGCCGCTGGCCCACTTCGTTGTTGCCGTAGTGCGCCTGCGCGGCGTTGTGCTTATCCGAGTAGATCGACCGGCTCAGATTGTTTTGCTGGTGGTTCACCTGCCGGCGCTCCGGCGCCGTGAGCTTGCCGCCATTGGCCGAGCGGTCGGCGTGGACCTCGCGGTTCACATTGGCCTCACGCGTCTCCAGCCGCTTGGTTTCTCCGGCCGTGAGCTGGCCCGATTGCACGCCGTTGGCGATGCGGCCCTGCTGGTCCTGGCGCCGGTTATTCACCGCGCCCTCGTGCTGCGCATTGCTTCCCGTCTGGGTCGAAGGCTGGCTTTGCTGGGCAAATGCCGTTGCGGCCGCAAGCAGCGCGGCAGCGGCGAGAGTCAAATAAGTCTTGCGCATCGCATCGTCCTCCAGGGACCGGAATACGTCCTGGGCCCACGCCATTCCGGACCCAACCCGCGCCGGGAAGTTGTCCGCCGCTCGAAATTATCCCCGTGCGAACCGGTTACCGGAGGCGCATTTGTCGGGACGGCCTTGGTTCGAATCGGGTGGACGCCGATTTTGGGTGAAACTTCCCGAAAGCCCCGCTATGATGAATGCTCCCCCGCGGCGCGTAACCCGGGCCGCGCTGCGGACTCTAATAAGTGATGGCTTCCCCTCAACGTAATCCGGCGGGTTGGGCGTGGATGACGGCTGGCGCGATCGCGCTGCTCGCGGTCCTGGCTGCGGCGCAAACCGCGGGACCGGCCGGAACCCCGCAACCCGCCGGCGCGCGCACGCCCGTGCTCGTCGAGCTCTTTACCTCCGAAGGCTGCTCCGACTGCCCGCCGGCGGATGCCCTGCTCGGCCAGCTCGACGCGACGCAGTTCGTTCCCGGCGCCGAGGCGATCGTCTTGAGCGAGCATGTGACCTACTGGAATCACGATGGCTGGCGCGACCCGTTCTCGCTTGACGAGATGACCTTTCGCCAGCAGGAGTACGTCCAGCGCTTCGGGCTTAACTCGTCCTATACGCCGCAGATGGTGATCGACGGAGCCGCGCAGGTGGTGGGCAACGACACTCGCGCCGTCGCTCAGGCCATTGCGCACGCCGCCGAGACCCCCAAGCTGCAGATGACGGTCAGCGACGCGCACTGGGCCGGCCGCACCGTCCAGTTTTCCGTGCACGCGCCGGCGGATTCGAACGGAGATCTCTTCGCCGTGCTGGCCGAGAATGCGACGCACTCCGAGGTAAAGCGCGGAGAGAACGCCGGCCGCACGCTCCATCATGTGGCCGTGGTGCGCGTGCTCAAAGACTTTGGCGCGAAGGCCGCGGATGGCCGTCCGCTGGAACTGCCGGCGGGCTTTCACACGGAGGGAACGGCGCCTGGGGACCCCATCCGGCTGGTGGTCTTCCTGACCAACCGCAAGAGCGGCCACGTGGAGGCAGTTGCCGAAGAGATGTTGGCGCCGCCGTCGGCCGGATCGCCGGGCCCCGCGCCCATGCAATCGTCCGCGCGTTGATCGTGCGGCCTCACTCGCGGTGCGGGTGCTTTGCCTTCCAGGCCGCCACGCGCTGCCCGATCTCGTCAAGCTGATCGGCGGTGATGCGCGTGCCCACGTTCTGGCGGTTGATCTCGTAGCGCTCCTGGTCCGGTCCCTGGGCTGACGAGGCCAGGTCGAGCCAGAAGTAGGCGTCTGCATCGCTGCGCGGCACACCCACGCCCAGCATATACAGCATCCCCATGGTTCCCTGCGCGCTCACATCGCCCTGGTCGGCCGCTTTTAGGTACCACTGCGCAGACTTCACGGGATCGCGCGGAAACGCCTTGCCGCCGCCATCGCGGTAGAGTTCGGCCAGATGCAACTCGCCCGCAACAGTACCCTGGTCGGCCGCTTTCAGGTACCACGCAGCCGCCTGGCTGTAGTCCCGGTCCACGCCCTTACCCGTTTCGTAGCTCTCGCCGACCTGAACCTCGGCCGCGGTGTCGCCCGCGCTGGCTTTGGCCAGCAACGCCGGATCGATGCCGTTTTGCGCATAGACAGCGGCCAGGCCGCATGTGCCCACCCCAAAAAGAGTCAGTATTATTCTTCGCATTGTCTTCAGCTTCGCGTTGTTCAAGAGTTCCCCAGCTTCGCGCTGTTCAAGAGCGGCCCGCGCGTTGCCGCCAACTCCAGTGTCTCCGGCCCGGACCCCCGAATCCGGCGCCGTTACTTCGCCGTCGCCGCACCCTCGTGGCCGGTGTGCGCCTTGCCCCGGAACCGGCTGTACACAAACACCACATAACAGACTGCGAGCGCCATGCCGAAGGTCCACCACACCAGCCCCACCGCCAGCGTATGGGGACCCGAGAGGGCGCGGGTCAGCGTAATATCGTTGGCCGTGCCGGTGGTGGCCGGCAGCAGCGTGGGATACAGCGCCCAGCACGCGCCCGCAAGCATGAAGAAGAGATAGAAGCACGAAGCCAGGAAGGCCTTCACCGGCTGCTGTCCGCGGTTCCAGATCCAAATGCCCGCCAGCGACGCCACCACGCCTGCCGGCACAATGAAAGTCACCGGATAGTGGACGTAGTTATCCAGGCTCGACGGCCGCACCGCCATGGTCGCGAACAGGCTCACGAGGGTCAGAACGATCAGCACTATCCAGAGCGGGTTAACGATGGCGCGTGCGCGCCGTTCCAGCTCGCCTCCGGTCTTGATGGTCAACCACAGGGCGCCGTGCAGCGTGAGCGCCGTCAGCGCCACCAGGCCCCCGATCACGGTGTACCAGTCCAGGATCCCCGGCGAGACGCCGGGCTGCCAGTTGGTCCAGAGCGGCAGGAAGAAGTAGCCGTCGGGCTGCAGCGGAACGCCGCGCAGCACATTGGCCAGCGCCGCTCCATAGAAGATGCAAAGCAGCGTGCTCGCAAACCCGAAGACCCCATCGAGGAGGGAGCGCCATACCCCCAACTCGAGATGGTTGCGCAGCTCAAGGCTGACCCCGCGCAGGACCAGAAGCCAGAGCACCATCATGAGCGGCAGATAGAAGCCGCTGAAAGCCGAAGCGTAGAGCAGGGGAAAGGCGAAGTAGAGCGTGCCGCCGCCGGCGAGCAGCCAAACCTCGTTGCCGTCCCAGACCGGCCCGATGCTCCCGAGCGTGGCGCGGCGTTCGGTTTCGTTGCGCGCCAGGAACAGGTGCAGCACGCCCACGCCCAGATCGAAGCCGTCGAGCACCACGTAGCCCACGATCATCACAGCCACAAGCCAGAACCAGACAAATCCCATCATGGCCAAACTCCTCTCCGGAGATGCAGGGCACTCTCCTCAATCGCCGTGCCCGGCGGCGGCGTTCGCCTCGGGTCCGTGGCTGATCTCGCGGTAAACGAGCACCGTGAACAGAATGCTCAGCAGGGCGTAGAGCCCCATGAAGCCCAGCAGCGTAAACAGTCCGTTGCCCGCCGAAACCATGTCGGAGTAGCCCGCATTCGTGCGCATCAGCCCGTAGATGAGCCACGGCTGGCGGCCCAGCTCGGCGGTCAGCCAGCCGGCCGTATTGGCAATGTAGGGCAGCGGGAAGCTCAGAAGCAGCGCCCACAGCAGCCATCGTGTCTTGTAGAGTCTGCCCCGCCACAGCAGGAGCGCCGCCACCGCCATCAGCAGCACAAACCACGTCCCCAGCCCCGCCATGATGTGGTAGGAGTAGAACAAGAGCGGCAGCGCCTGCGGCCAGTCCTCCCTGGGAAACTGGTCCAGCCCCTTCACCTCGGCCTTGGTGGTGCCGTAGATCAGGTAGCTGAGCACATCGTTCACCGCCAGGGGATTATCGATCTGGCCGGTCTCCTCATTGGGCTGGCCCAGAATCACGATGGGCGCGCCGGCAGCCGACTTGAAAAGGCCTTCCATGGCCGCAATGGCCACCGGCTGATTGCGCGCCACGTACTTGCCGGCCAGGTCGCCGGTGGGGAAGATGACGGCGATCGTCGATAGGATGCCGGCGGCTACGCCCACCTTCAGGAAGATGCGCGCGTACTGTTCGAAGCGGCCCTCGAGCTGGTAAAACGCGCCCACGGCGGCCATCACGAACGCCGCGGTTACCACTGCGCCCATCATGTTGTGCGCATACTGCCGCAGCCCCCAGGGATTCATCAGCAGGCCCCAGAAGCTCGTGACCCCATACTGGCCGCTGGGCAGCCGGTCGTAAGCCACCGGGTGCTGCATCCAGGCGTCGGTCACGATGATGAAGAATCCCGAGATCCAGGAGCCCAGAAAGATCATGACCGAAGAGAACCAGTGCAGCGTGCGGGTCAGCCGCTTTTCGCCATAGAGAAACAGCCCCAGGAACGCCGATTCGAGAAAGAAGCTGAACACGCCCTCCATCGCCAGCGGCTGGCCGATCACGCCGCCCGAGACCTGCGAGAAGCGCGCCCAGTTGGTCCCGAACTCGAACTCCATGGGAATTCCGGTGACCACGCCGAAGACAAAGTTGACGGCAAAGATCTTTCCCCAGAAACGGGCGGCCCGGTCCCACGTCTCGCTGTTCGTCTTCAGGGCGACGGACTTGAGCACTACGATCAGCAGCGCCAGTCCCATGGTGAGTTGTGGAAAGAGATAGTGGTAGGTAACGGTAAAGGCAAATTGCAGCCGATGGATCAGCTCGCTGGTCATACGGGGCCCTCCGTCCGTCGCTCAGGCGGCTGCCCCTATTCTAAGCGCGCAAACGCCGATGCAGGCGAGACTGTGTTCCCAAATGGAACACAAGCGCCTGTTGCGGAGGATCAGGGCAGAGACTTGGGAAACATCTGCGCCAGCCACGGCAGCCGCACAAAGAGCAGGAAGGTAAAAACCGCTGCGCACGCAAGCAGCGGCGCCATCAACCTCGGTTCGCGGTAGAGCTTCTCGGGATTCTGGACCGCGCTCTCCGGCTCGAACGCCAGGCCGAAGTAGACCGCCATGGTCCAGGCGATCAGCGGGAACGAAAGAATCAGCTCCAGCCGGTAGCGCATGATGAAGGCGCCGAAGAAGAGCATGGACGCCGCCGCATAAAACACGACCGAGTTCAGCAGCGACTCCTCGCCGTAGAACCGGAACGATCTTCGATAGCTCGACGCCAGGTCGGCGTCGCCGATCTGGCGAAACTCACTGAAGCGCTTCAAAGCCATGAAGTAGGCGCCCAGCATCCAGTAGGAGACCAGCAGAGAGATGGGGGGCATAAGCGCGGCGGTCGCAATAAACCATCCCAGGCAAAAACGGATGGGGTTATTGATCGACTCGCTCAGCACGTCCACATAGGGCAGGTCTTTGCTGCGCACCGGCGGGATGTTGTAGATGCAGCCCATCAGCCAGAGCCAGGCGGCGCTGACCATGAAGCCCGTAGAGACGAAATACGCCAGGGTCATACCCGCCAGCATCATGGCGATCCACTGCACATAACCCCAGCCCGGATGAACCAGTCCGCAGGCAGCCGGGCGGTTTTTCTTGGTGGGGTGCAGCCGGTCAAAGGGCGCGTCCAGCAGCTCGTTGAGCACGTAATTGCTGCAGGCGATCAAGGTGGCAGCCATCAGGCCGAGAACCACCCGCCCGGCAAACGCCCGGTCAAAATGGACCCCGGCGATGGAGAAGCCCAGGACGATGCCCGGCAGAATGAATATCTGTTTGACGCTGTGGTCGAGGCGGGCAATCCTTGCGTGGGCAGAGACGCGTTGTTGAAAATTGACCCGGTCGATCGCAATGTCCAGCGCCAGGGTCGAAGGCGCGTCGGCTTGATCTTCAAACAAGTGAATACCTCTCGCAGATCCCTTGCAATGCTGCCGTGAGAACCTATCGATGCTATATACGAACCGGGGACATCGCAGTATACAGGACCGACCGAACTTCATTCCCTCTGTGTTTGACGGAATTTGTAACCGTCCTGGTAAGGGCAAAAATCATGCGCGCAGCCGTTTCTGCAATCAGGCAGGAAGGGGAGAGCGCGATCCCGAACCGATTGCAGCCATTCAACGATAGCGTGGAGTCTTCGCCGCTATTTTGCACGTGATTTAAATCACATGCAACTGGATACAACAGCCTCGATTCTAAGGGCATGGGGACTGTGCCCTCGCAAAACAGCATGATCGTATCGCAGGTAAGCGGGATGGCGCGGTATCCTACGCAGGCACGGAGAGAGGATCCCGTGAGAATCGCAATCGTGGGTGGCGGCATCGCCGGACTGGCGGCGGCGTATGAACTCGAGAAGGCGCGCGCGGCCGGAGCTGTCGCCGGCTACACGCTCTTTGAGTCGCGCGACCGGCTGGGCGGTTCCCTTGCCTCGGAGATCGTCGATGGCGCCGTGCTCGAGCTCGGTCCGGACTCCTTTCTTACCGAAAAGCCGGCTGCAGCCGAGCTCTGCCGGGAGCTGGGGCTGGGCGGCGAACTGCTGCCTTCGAATGACGCTGCCCGCAAGACCTATATCGTCGTCCGCAATCGCCTGGTCGCGCTGCCTGACGGCCTGATGTTCCTGGTGCCGACCAAGCTGCTACCGACCGCGCTCACGCCGCTGTTCAGCCTCGGCACCAAGGCGCGCATGGCCCTCGAACTGCTGCACCCGCCGCGTCCGAACGCCGGCCGGGACGAACCGGTCGCGGCGCTCGTGGAGCGGCATTTTGGCGCCGAAGCGGTGGACCGGCTTGCCGATCCGCTGCTCGCCGGCATCTACGGCGGCGATGCCGCGCAGCTCAGCGCCCGCACCGTTCTGCCCCGCCTGGTCGAGATGGAGACCCAGTACGGCTCGCTGACGCGCGGCATGTTGGCCGCCCACGGCAAGATGCGCGCCGCTCAAAACGGCAAAGCCTCAACCAAGGGCGCACGCCCCGCGCCGCGGTCCATCTTCACCGCGCTGCGCGGCGGCATGCAGCAGCTCGTCGACGCCCTTGCAGCCCGGCTCGATCCGGCCGCCATTCGCCTCTCGACGCCCGTTCATTCGATCGAAAAACACCCGGAAGGCTGGCGGCTCAATGCCGGCGGTTCCGATTCGGCCTACGACGCGGTCATTCTGGCCTCGCCGGCATGGGCTGCCGGCGCGCTGCTGGCGCCCGTCGATGCCGCCCTGGGCGAGGAGCTGAGCTCGATTCCCTACTCTTCGTCGATCACGGTCAACCTGGTCTACGACGAAGCTAGGCTCGGCCGCCTGCCCGAGGGCTTCGGCTACCTGGTTCCTCCCAGCGAGGGCCGATCGATGCTCGCCTGCACCTTCGTGCACCGCAAGTTCCTGGGCCGCACCCCGCCCGGCAAAGCCGTCTTCCGCGCCTTCCTGGGCGGCATGAGGAACGAGGCCCTGCTCGGTGAATCCGACGAGACGCTCATCGCCATCGTCCGCCGCGAGATGCGTGCGATCCTGGGCGAGACCGTCATGCCCGCGGACGCCGAGCCTCAGCACACGCAGGTCACGCGCTGGCGCCGCGCCATGGCTCAGTACGCCGTGGGCCACAAGCAGCGTATGGAGCGCGTCGCCGAGCGCGTCGCCTTGCTGCCCGGGCTGCGCCTCACCGGCAACGCCTACGACGGCATCGGCATTCCCGACTGCATCCGCCTCGGCCGCCAGGCTGCGCGCGAGCTGGTGGGGCAATCCGCAAAGGCTGCGGCCGCCGTCCACTGATCCTTACTGCGCCACGATCGGCAGAATCACAGCGCTGGGATGCGCCGCATCGTGATAGATGGTGTTCGCCGCTTTCACATACCGTGCGCTGAAGCCGGCATTCTTGCCCGTGTTCAGGTTGCGCGCGAACCGCGGAAAGTTGCTGCTCGAGACCTCCAGCCGGATGCGGTGTCCCTTCAGGAACACGTTGCTCGTGGCCCAGAGATCGATGGTGTAGCGGTAGATCCGGCCCGGCACAATCGGCGTCGGGAGAGACATCGAGTTGCGAAAGCTGACGCGCAGGATTCCTTCCGTCACATTGCGCGCAAAGCCGTCCGGGCTTACGTCCACCAGTTTGCCCGTAAAGTCCGTGTCCACGGCGGAAGATTTCGCATAAAGGTCAAGCGTGATGGGCCCCGTGACTTCCACGTCCTCCCCGAGCGGCGGCGTGGAGTACACCAGCACATCGCGGCGCGCCTCCACCGGACGCTGGTCCCGCGCACCCGGCTCCAGGTGCGCCGGATCGCAGCAGAGCGGCCCTCCCGTCGTCGGAACCGGATGGGCCGGGTCATAAACGAACCGGTCCGGCTTCTCTGCCGCAGGAGCCTCGGTCGAAAGCATGCCGCCGCCCGCCGCGCTGTTCGCCGTGCCGCCGGAGTGCAGATAGTAGCGCGCGTGGTGCGCGTCCTCGGGAGGCCAGCTCTTCAGCCACTGCCACTTGTCGGCGCCCATGGTGAAAACCCGCACCGGGTCCGGGTTGGCGAACTCGTTGTGCGCGCCTTTGAAGAGGTACTCGTACCAGTCCAGCGCGATGGCGCTGTCGTCAAAGTCGGCGTCGGGGCCGAAGTCCACGTCGCCTACCTTGCGCGCCCATCCCGAGTGGCCGCCCACGGCGATCACAAGCCGTTGGCCGCGGCGCGCCTCCTCGGTGGCAGCGTGCGCCTTGAGCCCGAGGTAGTTGCGCAGTGAGCCGCCGAGGAACGGGTCATACCAGGCTGCCACCGTCAGGGCCGGCACGTCGATTTTAGAGTACTGTTCTTCGATCGACCACTGCTTCCAGTAGCCGTCGTAGGCAGGGTGCCTGAGCCAATCGAGGAAGTAAGGCGCAACCGCGTGCGTCAAGGCCGCGCCGCTGAAGTTCCCCGGGACGTTGAAAACCGGGAAGCCGCTCAGCGGTAAGACATCGGCGCCGAACCGGGCATCGGTGTCGCTCCCGATCAGGCGGCTGGCCGTATCCTGCGCCAGTTCCGCGGTCCAGGATTCGTCGAACCACTGCTCGAAGGCGCCGCCCTGGTAGGTCCAGTTCTCAAAGTAGTTGCTCGCGGTCACCACGGGGCAGATGCCCTTCAGGTGCGGCGGCCGCCCGATGGCCGCCAGCAGTTGCGTGGCGCCCACATACGACGCGCCGAACATGCCCACGCGCCCGTCGGCATGTGGCAGCCGCGCCGCCCACTCCACCGTGTCGTAGCCGTCGTCGATCTCGTGCCGGAACGGGTACCACTCGCCTTCGGACGTATAGCGTCCCCGCACATCCTGCGCGACCACGATGAATCCGGCCGCCGCGGCCATGTCGCCCATGATCACCGTGTACTTCGATTCCTTGTTGTACGGCGTGCGCGTCAGCAGCACGGGAAACGGCCCCTTGCCGGGAGGCATATAAATGTCGGCGTAGAGCGTGACACCGTCCCGGGTCTTCATGGGCACGTTGCGCTCGACGGTCACGCCTGCGGCGCTCTGAGCTTGGGCGAAGGGGATCGACACGAACGCGGCGAAGAGAGCAAGAAGACAGAAGGGATGTTTCGGCATCGATTGCAGCGTCGAATGCAGCATTGTGGGGGATTCCTTCTTCGCGGCGTCTTCCGTTCCCGCGGGGCCGGGCTCTCTGGATGTGGCGGGCCGCCTCGATTATACGGGGCCGCGCCGCAACGAACGGAGGCGCGGCTACGCGGATCCCCGTATACTCAGTCCCAGAGCATGACCAGCCGTCTCGACACCATTCTGGCCTCGACCCGCGCCACCGTGGCCGCCAGCAAAACACGCGTTTCTCTGGCCGAGCTGGAGCGCCGCGCCGCATTGCACCACCCCCGCGGATGGGCCGCGGCGCTGCGCCGGGGCTCCCAGCGCCAGGTCTTCGTCGATGGGATGGAAGGCCGTCATGCGGCAGGGCCTGCCATCATTGCCGAGATCAAGAAGGCTTCCCCTTCGAAGGGTCTTATTCGGGCCGATTTTGACGTCGAGTGGATCGCGCGCCGCTACCGGTTCGGCGGAGCCACGGCGCTTTCGGTCCTCACCGACGAACCGTACTTCCAGGGCAGCCTGCGCAACCTCGAACTCGCCTCGGCCGCCGTGCCCCTTCCCTGCCTGCGCAAGGACTTCACCATCGACGAGTACCAGATCGTCGAAGCCCGCGCCCACCGCGCCGACGCCATCCTGCTCATCGCCGCCGCGCTCACCAACGCCGACCTCAAGCACCTGGCCGAGGTCGCCGGCGGCTTTTCGCTCGACGTGCTCGTTGAGGTCCACACTGCCGGCGAACTCGACCGTGTGCTGGATACGGGAATCGCCGCGCGCGGCGATACCGGGACCCTCGCCATCGGCGTCAACAACCGCGACCTGCGCACCTTCGAAGTGAATCCGGAGACCTCGCTCGCGCTGGTGGAGCGCATCCCTGCAGCCGTCGTCCGCGTCGCCGAGAGCGGCATCTCCACGCCCGACCAGATCGCGCGTCTTCGCGGAGCCGGCTTTGACGCCTTTCTCATTGGCGAAAGCCTGATGCGCCAGCCCGACCCGGGTGCGGCGCTTGCCGATCTGCTGTCCGGAGCCGCTGTGGCACCATGAGCCTCTGGATCAAAATCTGCGGCAATACCTCGCTGGCCGACGCTCAACTTGCGGCCGAGGCCGGCGCAGATGCGGTGAGCTTTGTCTTCGCGCCCAGCCCCCGCCGGGTGACTGCGGCCCAGGTCGCGGAGATCGTGCCGCATCTGCCTGCATGCGTCGAAAAGATCGGCGTCTTCGTCGACGCCTCCTTCGAAGAGATCGAAGCCGCGGTCTCTGCATCCGGACTCACCGGGGTGCAGCTTCACTTCAACGCCCCGCCCGGCCTGCCTGGCCAACTTCGCGCCCGCTTCGGCCCACGGCTGCGCATCCTGCGGGTTGTGCACTTCGGCGGCCCGGCAGAGAATCTCGCTGAGTTTGACCAGGACCCCAACGTGGACGCCGTCCTCATCGACTCTTTCTCTGCCCAGGCCGCCGGCGGCACTGGCAAGGCCTTCGACTGGGCTAAGGCCTCCGCAACTCTCTCCCAGGACGCAGGAGCGCGGAAGCGCATCGCCGCCGGCGGCCTTACGCCTTTGAACGTTGCCGAAGCGATCGCCACCCTGCGCCCCTGGGGCGTCGACGTCGTCTCCGGCGTCGAAGCCGCTCCCGGCCGCAAAGATCCGGAAAAACTCCGCGCTTTTATCGCCAACGCCCGTGCAGCAGACCGAGTATGAAACGATACATTCTTACCGGGGCGCCCGGCGCCGGAAAGACCCTCATCCTGCGCCAGCTTGAGTTGGAGGGTTTTGGCGCCGTCGAGGAGGCGGCCACCGATCTCATCGGCTTGTGGCAGGCGCGCGGCGTCGCCGAACCCTGGCGCGAAGACTTCTTCCTCGATGCGGTCGCGGAGCTGCAAAGACGGCGGCAACTGCGAGCGGCCTGCGAGCCGGTTGCAATCCAGTTCCACGACCGGTCCGCCGTGTGCACCGCCGCTTTGGCCGATTATCTCGACCGCCCCGTCACCGCCGGCCTGGCGCGGGAGCTCGACCGGATTCAGGCGGAGTCCATCTACGAAAGACAAGTATTCTTCGTCTGCAACCTCGGATTCATCCGCAACACCGAGGCGCGCCGTATCAGCTTTGAAGATACGCTGCGCTTTGAGCGAATGCATGAAGGGGTTTATCGCAGCTTCGGCTTCGATCTTGTCTTTGTCGAACCGGGAAGCGTTTGGGAACGAGCGGCGGCGATCAGGAAGATCCTGCTGCCGGCCGATGCTGCACAAATGTAACTATTCCGCCCGGCGAGACGCATTGTAGAAAGAGTGCCGCGTCACATTATGTGCCGCGCATTCGTCATGCATGCAGAGGTGCCGGCTTCCCCTCTGGACATGGCCCAGTGCCTGATGAGGGCTTTATCTCGCGCCCGGGAGGTTTCGAAATGGACACTTTTCTGGCTCCCATTGAAAACCCCGCGAGCCCGATGTTGAGGTTGGTCTACGCCATGTCGCGCCGCCAGTTCGGCAAGGTCATGACGCCGTTCAAGGTCTTTGTGGCGCGGATGCCGCTGGCGTTCGGGATGTTCATCGGCAAAATCAGCAAGCTGGATAAGAAGCTCACGCTGCCGCCGGAAACCCTGATGCTGGTCCGCGCGCGCGTGGCGCAAATCAACGTCTGCGAGTTCTGCATCGATATTGGGCGCTGGTACGCGATCAAGGCGCGGATGAATGAGGCCAAGTTCAATGCCCTTGCCGATTACGCCACGAGCCCGCTGTTCAGCGAGGCGGAGCGCGCTGCCCTGAACTACGTGACCGAGCTGACGCGAGACAAGCAAGTACGGCCGGAAACCTTCGACCGGCTTCGTAAGCATTACTCGGAGCGCGCCATCTGCGAGATCGTCTGGCTGGTGGCCAGCGAGCACGTCTACAACATAAGCAACATCGGGCTGAACATTCATTCGGATATGCTCTGTGACATCAGCCGCAAGAGAAGGTGATGCTGTCGACGATGGGCAGGATCATCCAGTCCCGAGTGAGCTTGCTTCCAGTTCGGATTGCAGGCTCGTCCAATCCGGATTAAAAGTTCGTCTATTTCGGATCTAAAAACGATTAAGCCGGGTACGATAGGCGCGATTTCAGCCCATATCGGATAAAGACTGCCGTCGTTCCCTGGAAGACCCCTTGGCAGAACATGGCGGCCATCGTAGCCCGCGAACTGACGCGAACCAACCGCGCTAGTACACTGAAGAGTTCCCCACCCGCGGGTACGCGTGCAGGAGGCCCTTATGGCATCGGTCATTCATCCGGCAGTTCCATCCGAGTCCCGCCCCGGCCGCTTCGGCGTCTACGGGGGCCGCTACGTGCCGGAGACGCTGATGGCGGCTCTGCTCGAACTCGAGCACGAATACGAGGCCGCCAAGGTGGACGCCGCCTTCCAGGCCGAGCTCGGCACGCTGCTCGCCGACTACGCCGGCCGTCCGACGCCGCTCTACTTCGCCAGGCGCTTCACCGAATCCCTGGGCGGCGCCAAAATATATCTCAAGCGCGAAGACCTGCTCCACACCGGCGCGCACAAGATCAACAACGCTCTTGGCCAGGGACTGCTGGCCCGCCGCATGGGCAAAAAGCGCATCATTGCTGAGACCGGCGCCGGCCAGCACGGCGTGGCCACGGCCAGCGCCTGTGCTCTGCTCGGCCTCGAGTGCGTCATCTACATGGGCGAAGTGGACATGGTCCGCCAGGAGCTCAACGTGCAGCGCATGAGGCTGCTGGGCGCGGAGGTGCGCGGGGTTTCGTCGGGATCGAAGACGCTCAAGGACGCGATCAGCGAGGCCATGCGCGACTGGGTCACCAACGTCCGCTCCACGTACTACCTGCTCGGCAGCGCCCTCGGCGCGCATCCTTATCCCACCATGGTGCGCGACTTCCATCGCTGTATCGGCCGCGAGATCAAACAGCAAATCCTGGAGAAAGAAGGAAGGCTGCCCACGGCAGTGGTCGCCTGCGTGGGCGGCGGTTCCAACGCCATCGGCGCCTTCTACGAGTTCATCCCGGACCGCCAGGTGCGCCTTATTGGCGTCGAGGCCGGCGGTCGCGGCACAGCGCTCGGCGAGCACGCGGCCCGCTTTCGTGGCGGCGCGCCCGGAGTTCTGCAAGGCACATACTCCTATGTCCTCCAGGACGAGGACGGCCAGATCGCCCTCACCCACTCCGTCTCCGCAGGCCTCGACTATGCCTCCATCGGCCCCGAGCACGCCGCCCTCCACGACTCCGGCCGTGCCGAGTACGTCTCCCAGGACGACGCCGCCGCTCTCGACGCCGTGCAGAAGCTTGCTCGTACCGAAGGCATCCTGCCCGCCCTCGAAAGTGCCCACGCCGTCGCCGAGGCTATCCGCATCGCGCCTTCCTGCACGCCGCGTGACATACTGGTGGTGAACCTCTCCGGCCGTGGCGACAAGGATATGGGTATCCTGGTCCGCGAACTGAAGCTTGAGGGCGTCTAGCGCCATGCCGATTCGTTTCGATCACAAACCGGCTTTGGTCGTCTACCTCACGGCTGGCGATCCCTCGCTCGAAGCCTCGCGCGCTATCGCGCTGGCGGCCATCGACGCGGGTGCGGCGGTGATCGAGCTCGGCGTTCCCTTCAGCGACCCCCTCGCCGACGGTCCCATCATCCAGCGCGCCAGCGAGCGCGCCCTCGCCCGCGGCACGCGCCTGCGTGACGTACTGGCGCTGACCGGCGAGATTCGCGCCGCGCGTCCACAGGCCGGCCTGGTTCTCTTCAGCTACATGAATCCGATCCTCCGCTACGGCCTGGGCCGCTTTGCCGACGCCGCCGCGGCTGCCGGCGCGGATGCCGTGCTCGGCACCGACCTTATCGTGGAAGAGGCCGGCGAGTACATCGCCGAGCTGAGCCGCGTGGGCCTGGCCCCCATCTTTCTCGCCGCGCCCACCAGTCCGGACGAGCGGCTGCAGGCCGTCGCCACCCACTCCAGGGCTTTTGTGTACGCCATCTCGCGTGTGGGCATCACCGGAACGCAGCAGAGCCTGGCCGCCGACGCCGCCGCGCTCGTCGCGCGCATCCGGCGATGGACCTCGCTGCCGGTGGCCGTCGGCTTCGGGATCTCCAACGCCGCGCACTTCGCGCAGGTGGGCGAGTTTGCGGATGCCGCGGTGGTCGGCAGCGCCATCGTCGAGCTGATCGAACGGGCGACCTCCGAAGGGGGCCCGGACACCGCACCTGCCGCTGTGGCCCGATTTATCAAGGGCCTGTGCCTCCCTCACGAGGCGCTGGCCCGGTAAGAGAAATCAGCCGTCAACTCTCAACTCCCAACCGTTGGCTCGTTCGGTGAAGGTTTGGCCGTCAGGCCCGCATCGACACATTCGATGCGGAGAGCTGAAGGCTGAGAGCTGAGAGCTTAATCGAGGATGGGATGACAATCGAAGAACTGCGTAAGCGTATCGACGTTCTGGACCGCCAACTCGTCGAACTGCTCAGTGAGCGGGCCCGCGCCGCGCTCACAATCGGGCACCTCAAGGCGTCGACCTCGCTCCCGGTCTACGAGCCCAATCGCGAGAAGGTGATCTACCAGAATATCTGCGCCGCCAACAAGGGGCCGCTGCCCGATCGCGAGCTTACGCACATCTACGAGCGCATCATCGACGTGATGCGGACCATCCAGCGGGACGAGTTGATCATGCAAAGACACGCCCAGCAAACCCAGCCGGGCCATGCCGTGGGCGCGCCGACGCCCGATACAGGAAAAGAAAAATGATTGTCGCAATGTTGGAGACCGCCACCGAAGAACAGATCGACGCAGTTATCGAT
Organism: Occallatibacter sp.; assembly: GCA_035508555.1. GTDB lineage: Bacteria > Acidobacteriota > Terriglobia > Terriglobales > Acidobacteriaceae > Telmatobacter. The sequence continues at coordinate 19,797 of DATJMU010000098.1, forward strand.
GCCATGATGGAGGCCGGTGTCGATGTGCACCGCACCACAGGTAAGATGCAAACCATACTGGCTGCCGTGGGCCCCACGGCAGGCCTCGACTTGAGCAAATTTGAAGTCCTGCCGGGCGTGATGCACGTCCACCGCATCAGCTCGCCTTACAAGCTCGCCGGACGCGCCTTCCGCCCGGAAGGAACGATCATCGAGTTCGCAAATGGGGAAAAAATCGGCGGCCCGCGAGTGCAAGTTATCGCCGGCCCCTGCGCTGTCGAGGACCGCGACCAGATCTTCGCCATCGCCAGGTGCGTTCACGCCGCGGGCGCGAGGTTGCTGCGCGGCGGCGCCTTCAAGCCGCGCAGCTCGCCATACTCCTTTCAGGGCCTCGGTATTCCCGGCCTCGAGCTCATGCGCGAGGCCGCCGACGCCCATGGCCTGCTCACCGTTTCCGAGGTGATGGAGATCGCGCAGATCGAGGTTATGCTGCCTTACGTGGATTGCTTTCAGGTGGGCGCGCGCAACATGCAGAACTTCAACCTGCTGCGCGAGCTCGGCCAGGTGCGCAAGCCGGTGCTGCTCAAACGCGGCATTGCCGCAACCGTGGAGGAGCTGCTGCTCTCGAGCGAGTACATTATGTCGGGCGGCAACTACAACGTGATCCTGTGCGAGCGCGGCATTCGCACCTACGAGACGGCGACGCGCAACACCATGGACATCGCGGCGATCCCGGTGCTTAAAAAGCTCTCGCACCTGCCCGTCGTCGGCGACCCCTCGCACGGGACCGGCCGCCGCGACATGGTCCCGCCGATGGCCAAAGCCGCCGTAGCTGCGGGTGCGGATGCTCTGTTGATGGAGATTCACCCCAACGCCGACAAGGCCGCCTCCGACGCGGCGCAGACCCTGTACCTCGAGCAATTCGAACAGTTGATGAGCGAGCTGCGCGTGATCGCCGCTGCCGTGGGGAGAACGTTGTAGGATGAAGCGAAGCAGGGAGCGGAGCTAGCGATGTTAGCCGCGCATTGCGCGTGCTGGCGGGTTAGTCTTTTCGTGTAGAGCGGTTCTTCAATGGGTGTGGAGCGAAACGCAATTGCCAAGTGGCTCTTTCCTCAAGAAAGAGCCGCCTTGAAGGCCGCCGGAAACGCCGCATAGTAATTGGAGAACCGTCTTAGCGCCGCTAACTCCGCCAGCTCCGCTTCCGACACGAATCATGACGCTCGAACGCATCTCTATCCTGGGCACGGGCCTGCTGGGCACATCGGTGGGGCTGGCTCTGCGCGCCTCCGGCTTCAAGGGCCACATCGCGGGCTGGAACCGCGGCTCCGAACAGGCCCGGCTCGCACTGCGCATGGGCGCGATGGATTCGATCGCCCATGACGCACTTGCAGCCGCGCGCTCCAGCCAGGTCGCCGTGCTGGCCATGCCCATCTACGCCACGCTCGACTTGATGGCGCAACTCGCAGGAGTACTCGGTCCAGACCACCTCGTCACCGACGTGGGCAGCACCAAGCGGCTCATCGCCGAGTCGGCTGCGCAGCTTTATAACAAGCCGAACCTTCCGGCCTTTCTTCCCGGCCACCCCATGGCCGGCAAGGAGCGCGGCGGCGCCGATCTCGCCGACGCCCATCTTTTTCGCGGCGCTGTCTGGCTCTTCACCGACGATCCATCCGCGGACCGCTCGCCCCACGCAGCCGGGCTGGTCAAAGACTGGCGAGATTGTGTGGTGGCCATGGGCGCCCGCACTCTCGATCTCGACCCCGTCCGCCACGACGAGCTCGTCGCCTGGGTCAGTCACCTGCCGCAGTTTGCGGCCACAGCCCTGAGCGCGCTGCTCGAAGACGAAGTCGGCGATGCCCCGGAGCTCAAAGATGTCGGCGGCCGCGCTCTGCGCGAGATGACCCGCCTGGGCGCGAGCCCCTACTCGATGTGGCGTGATATTGCACATACCAACACCGAAGCCATCGAACGCGCGCTGTTGGCCCTTGAACAACGCATCGCCCATCTCCGTGAGAATCTTCGCACACCTGGGCTGCGCTCTGAGTTCGAGCGGGCAAACCGTTTCCGTCGGGAGTAAGCCGCGCCTTCGCCGCCCGCAGATCATCACCATCGGGAATCTGACCGGACTAAGGTGCCCAATTGGCCCCCGGAGAATCTCCGGCGCTCCGATCCATGGCGAACCGTACAGGCCCTAGGACAGAAGATCCTTCAGGTAAGCGCGGAACTTATCGGAAAACTCAGGGCGCTTGAGGGCAAACTCAACCGTCGCCTGTAACATGCCGAACTTATCACCCGCATCGAAGCGCTTGCCCTCGAAGGTGTAACCATAAACCTTCTCTTCCTGAAGCAGAGCTTTAATTCCGTCGGTTAGCTGGATCTCGTTGCCGGCACCGGGCTTGGTCTCTTCAAGCAAAGCGAAGACACGGGGCGTAAGCACGTAGCGGCCGATGATCGCCAGCGTGGAGGGGGCTTCTTCAAATTTCGGCTTCTCGACCATTCCGGTGCAGTTATAGATGCGGGGATTGGCCGCGTCCTGTGAGCCGGCGAGGACGCCGTAGGCGCTGATGCCGGGGCCGTCGATGGTCATGGTGGCGAGGATGGAGCCGCCCTTTTCGTCAAAGACATCGATCATCTGCTTGAGGCAGGGCGGCTCGGCGTCGATGACGTCGTCAGGGAGGATGACGGCGAAGGGCTCGTCGCCGACGAGGTCTTTGGCGCAGAGAACCGCGTGGCCGAGGCCGAGGGGTTCCTTCTGGCGGACGTAGCTGATGCGGGCCATCGTGGCTACGCTGCGAGAGACGCCGAGTAACTCCTTCTTGCCGCGGCGTTCGAGAGTTGCGTCGAGCTCGAAGCTGAAGTCGAAGTGGTCTTCCATGGCGCCCTTGCCGCGGCCGGTGATGAAGATGATGTGCTCGATGCCGGAGGCGAGAGCTTCTTCGACGCCGTACTGGATGATGGGCTTGTCGACCAGAGCCAGCATCTCCTTAGGGACGACCTTGGTGGCGGGCAGGAAGCGCGTGCCCAGGCCTCCGGCGGGGAAGACTGCTTTTCTAACTCGTTTGCTCATTCGTTCTCCTTGATCCTGGTATTCGTATCTGGAAGCGGCTGCCAATAAGTACGATCTGTCAGTGCAGTCCTGACTAAAGTGTGGGCGAGTTATTGCCAAGCATAGCCTCACGAACGATTTTAATCGGCGGAAAACCCTGGCGAAGAAAGTCGTCGTGGAACTTTTCCAGCGAGAAGGTCGCACCTTCTTTCTTTTCCATATCAGCGCGGAGCTTCATGATTTCGAGCTTGCCGAGCGTGTAATAGAGATAAGTCGGGTCGCCGGCGCCGCGCCTGGTCTCTACGATGGCGGTTTCCCTGGATTGGTAGCCTTGCTGCTGGAAGAAGTCTACGGCCTGCTCGATGGTCATGTCGCCGGTATGCATCTCGATGCCAACGATGAAGCGGGCATCGCGCAGGAGGGCGTCCTGCAACTGGCCGAGGCGCAGAAACTCGGATTCGCGTTTATCTTTCGCGCCCTCGCCAGGCTGACCGTAACCTTCGTCGAGCATCATCTGCTCGCAGTAGTGGGCCCAGCCCTCGACGTCAGTGTTGGCGGCGAGAATCTTGCGGACCTTGCTGGGGGCCTGCGGGAGCCAAAGGAATTGAATGTAGTGGCCGGGGTAGGCTTCATGCACGGCGGTGGAGATGACGGTGCCGATATTGAAGGAGTGCATGTAGTCGTCGACCTGGGCCGGCGTCATCGACGGATCGGGGAGGGTGACGTTGAAGTAAGCCTCAGTGGCGTGGGTCTCGAACGGGCCGGGCGTGTCCATGCTGGCGAAGGTGGTGGCGCGCATGAAAGGCGGCGTCTCTTCGACGATGGGCTGCACGTTAGAGGGGATGGTCACGATGTGGTGAGAGCGGATGAACGCGACGAGGCCGTTGAACGTGGCGCGGAAGGAACTGAGAAGTTGATCGGGCGCGGGGTGATCCTCGCCTAACTCCTGGAGGACCTGGCGTGGCGTCTTATTGGGATCGATCTCGGCGGCGACCTGCTTGAAATGGGCCTGGTTTTTGCGCAGGTCGGCCCAGCCGATCTCGCGGAGTCTGTCGAGGGGAAGATCGACCATCTCGTCGTACTCGAGTTTCTTGCGGAAGGCGTCGGCGCCGATGCGGAAGTCGCCGTTGGAGCGCGGAAGCAGGTCGGTCTTGAGCCAGGCGAGATAGTCGTTGAGCGCAGCGACGACGGCGGAGTTGGTTTGGCCAAACTCAGCTTTGAGCGCGGGGTCGTGGGCAGCGGCGAAGGCTTGGGGTACGTCGTGCTCGAAGAAGTTGACGATCCCGGGCAACTGCTCGATGGCGATCTGCGTGAAGATGCGCGGGGGATTTTGGAGGTTCACACGCGCTTCGCCGAGGAGCGCCGGCATCTGCCGTTCGCGTGCGATGAGGGAGCGGAGACGATCGTCGGGCGGTGCGAAGTTGCGTTCCATCAGAACGAAGGCGGCGTTGGCGCATGTGCTCGAGTAGTTATCGGCGTCTTTGGCCCAGGGGCGGATGGTTTCAAGGGTGAGTAATTGCGATCGAATGTTCGAGAGAACGATCTCGCGGTCAGTGCGCGGAACGAAGTTATCCGGTGAGTTATCCGGCTGGATAACCTGGAGACGTTGCTCGAAGGATTTGAGCGCGACGATCTGGGCGTGGATGGTCTTCTGCGAGAAGTCTTCTAACTGCGCGTCATATTGGTGGTAGCCGATGGAGGTTCCGTTGGTGGGCCCGTAGTGAAAGTAGACCTGATCGAAGTATTCGTCGGTAACTTCTTGAAGCTGCTGCTGCCAGGTTTCGTGCGCGAGAGCAGCGGTTGCCGAAAGCATGAAGGCTCCTATGGCGAGGAATAAAGATATTCGTCTCATCGAATCTCTCTTGATGCAACGCGGGTATCCAGGCTGCGACCATTCAGGCGTTGACGGCCGCGGGGGCAAGTGTTTCAAGCAGCTCGCGGATTTCGAGCAGCACATCGTCGGGGCGCGCGGCAGACAAAGGATACTTTAACAGCCCCTGCGGGGTGAACTGGGCGCCGCGCTTGGAGTGGCGTGCCACCAACTGCATAAGTTGTTTAGGATCGACGGCGGCGTTCTCAGTGAAGCGCATCTGGAGTTCGCCGCGCCTGCGGTCGATTTGTGCGACGCCCATGCGCTCGCACTCGAGGCGGAGCTTGGCGGCTTCAAGCAGATAGACAGTGGCGTCGGGAGGTGGGCCATAGCGGTCTTCCAACTCCGCGCGGACCTCGCTGACAGCGGCCTCGGTGGCGGCGCCGGCGATCTTTTTGTAGAGGCGGAGGCGCTGGTTCTCTTCGGGCACGTAGCTCTCGTCGATGCGGAGGGCGATGCCGAGATTGAGCTGCGCGGTGGGCCGTTCCTCGCTGCTCTCACCCTTCATCTCTTTCACGGCGGCTTCGAGCATGGAGGTGTACATCTCGAAGCCGACGGCCTCGATGTGGCCGCTCTGTTCGCCGCCGAGCATGTTGCCGGCGCCGCGCAGCTCGAGGTCGAGGGCGGCAATCTTGAAGCCGGCGCCGAGGTCGCTGAACTCCTTGAGAGCGGCAAGGCGGCGGCGGGCAATATCGGTGAGCTCGCTGTCCCGGGGGATGAGCAGATAGGCGTAGGCGCGGCGGTTGGAGCGGCCCACGCGGCCGCGCAACTGGTAAAGCTCGCTCAGGCCGTGCCGGTCGGCGCGGTTGATGAGGATGGTGTTGGCGAGAGGAATGTCGAGGCCGTTCTCAATAATAGTGGTGGCGACGAGGACGTCGAACTCGTGGTGCATGAAGGCGAGCATCACCTTTTCGAGATCGCCCTCGCTCATCTGGCCGTGGCCGACAGCGACGCGGGCAGCGGGCACCAGTTCCTGGATGCGCGCGGCGGTCTCGTAGATGGATTCGACGCGGTTGTGGACGAAGTAAACCTGCCCGCCGCGCTCGAGCTCCACCTCGATCGCGGAGCGCACGATCTTTTCGTCGTACTTGGCGACGACAGTCTGGATGGCCATGCGGTCTTTGGGCGGGGTCTCGATCACGCTCATGTCGCGCAGGCCGACGAGGGACATGTGGAGAGTGCGCGGAATGGGCGTGGCGCTCATGGCGAGGACGTCGATCTCCTTGCGCATCTGCTTGAGGCGCTCCTTGTGGCGAACGCCGAAGCGCTGTTCCTCGTCAACAACGAGCAGTCCGAGGTCCTGAAACTTGATGTCTTTGGAGAGCAGGCGATGGGTGCCGATGAGGATGTCGACTTTTCCGTTCTCGACGCGATCGACGATGTCTTTCTGCTCCTTGGCGGTGCGGAAGCGCGAGATCATCTCGACGTTGATGGGGAACTGGGAGAAGCGGCGCTTGAAGGTCTCGAAATGCTGGAAGCTGAGGACGGTGGTGGGCGTAAGGACGGCCACCTGCTTGCCGTCCTGCACGGCTTTGAATGCGGCGCGCATGGCGACCTCGGTTTTGCCGTAGCCTACGTCGCCGCAGAGAAGCCGATCCATGGGTGTGGGCGACTCCATGTCCTGTTTGATGGCTTTGATGGCGGATAACTGATCGTCGGTCTCGTTGTAGTCGAATGCGTCTTCAAACTCATGCTGGAACTCGTTGTCGGCAGTGAACGCCGTGCCCTGCGCGGTGTGGCGCTCGGCATAGAGCTTGAGTAACTCCCCGGTCATGTCCTGCATGGCCTTGCGGACGCGGGCCTTGGTCTTGGACCATTGCTGCGAGCCCAGCTTATTCAGGACCGGCGCGGGACCGGTCTCGGTGGAGCGGTATTTCTGGATCAGGTCGAGGCGAGTTAGCGGGACATATAACTTGGCCTGTTCGGCAAACTCGAGGATCATGAACTCGACCGAGATGCCGTCCTGAGAGATTTCTTTGAGGCCCAGGTATTGGGCGATGCCGTGATCTACGTGAACGACGTAGTCGCCTATACCGAGGTCACGGAAGTCGGAGACGAAGGCGGAGGTTTTGGAGCGCTTGGGTGCTGGACGGGCGGTTACGTCGGCATCGTCAGACAGGTCGTTGGCGCCGAAGACGATTAAGTTGGCATCGGCAAAACTAACTCCGGTGGCTAACTGGGTTCTGACGATGACGGGGACGCGGAGGTCGCCGGCCATGTGACTCGACTCATCGAGCAAGGTCTCGCTGCCGGCGTGCGTTACGCGGCTGCCGAGGCGATAGGGAATCTGGTAGTCGCGCAGAACGGTGGCGAGGCGTTCGACGTCGCCCTGGTTGGGAGCGGCGAGCACGATGTGGGTTTCGGCAACCATAAGGTTGCGCAACTGCTCGGTAAGCGCGGGGATGGAGCCGTGAAAGCGCAGCGTGGGGCGGGAGTTGAGCTCGATCTCACCGAGGGTGGCGTCGTCTTCGAGGACGTCGACGGCGCCTAGCTGGTCGAGATCGAGGCCCGTGTGCGAATCGAGCATGCCCTGGAGGATCTCGGGGCGCAGGTAGATGTCTTCGGGGCGGATGAGGGAGCCGATGCCGGAGCGCTCGTGGCGCTGCTCGACCTTGTTCCACCAGCGGTCGAGCTGATTGCGGACCATGGCGGGCTCGTCGACGAAGAGGACACAGCGAGGCAGGAGGGTGAGGAGGGAGCGATCGGCGCCGGCAACGGTCGAAAAGAACTCCCAGCCCGGGAAGACGCTGACGCCGCCCGCAGCCGCGGCTTCGTCGGCCATCTCCTGGTCCTGGGCTTCCGTTTCCACGCGGGCGCGGGCGAGGCGGGCCTGGACGGCGGCGAGGAGGCGTTCGGTGACGGGTGTTTCCGTGAGGGGAAGGATCTGGGCTTCGTCGAGGCCGGACTGGGAGCGCTGGGTCTCGGGGTCGAATTTGCGGATGGTCTCGATCTCGTCGCCGAAGAACTCGATGCGGATGGGGCGGTCGGCCTCGGGGGAGTAGATGTCGAGGATGCCGCCGCGCCGGGTGAACTGGCCGGGCATCTCGACGAGGTCCATCTGCGTGTAGCCCACGCTGGCGAGATGGGCGGTGAGGATTTCGATGTCGAGCTCTTCGCCCCGACGGAGGGTGACGGCCAGGCCGGCGTAGTAGTCGCGGCCGAAGAGCTTCATGGCAGCGGCTTCAACGGGGGCGATGAGGATGGAGACGGCTCCGGTGGCGAGCTTCCAGAGAGCGGCGGCGCGCTGCTCCTGAACGTCGGGGTGGGGCGAGAGATTTTCGAAGGGCAGGACGTCGTGAGCGGGAAAGCGGACTACATGGCTGGGATCGACGGCTCCGGTGAGCTCGCAGCCGGCGCGGAGGGTGATCTCGAGGTTTTCGGCGGCTTTGTTGTCGGCCACGACAACTACGACGGGCTGCCTGGCGGCGCGCGCCATGAGAGGGATGTAGAGAGCACGGGCCGAGGCGGTAAGTCCGGACACACGCCTCCTCCCCGCGGCAAGGCCAAGGTGCCTGCGAACGCGCTCGAACCCCGGGGAATGCTCCAGCTCCGCGAAGATTTCGCGGACAAACGGGAGGATCATCTGGATTCAGTTTAGCAGCGGGGGAATGCGCGCTGCGGCGGGGCGCCGCGGGCGGTCCGTCGACGGAAAGGAGGGACCGGGCGATCAGACCTTTCTGAAGAGCGCGGCGAAGCTGCGACGGATGAAGGGGCGGCTGAGCTCTGCAAATCCGGCGGCCTGGGCGACGTCGAGCTCGATCTGAAAGGTGGACGGTTTGACGTGGCCGGCCGGTTCAGCAAGCAACAGTTGGCCGCCGGGCTTGAGCACGGCCGCGGCCTCGGCGAAGAAGACGCCGGGCGAGGGCATCTCGTGGACGACGGCGAAGGCGAGAACGAAGCCGGCCTTGCCGCGCAGATCGTCGAGAGCCATGGATTGCGGCTGGGCGAGGCGGGTGTCGATACGCTCGAGCAGGCCGGCTTTGCCGGCACGGCGGCGAAGGCTCTCAAGCATCTGAGGCTGGATGTCGATGGCGACTACCTTGCCGGAGGGACCGACCATGCGGGCCAGCGGGAGGGTGAAGAAGCCCATTCCCGGGCCGGGCTCAACAACAATCATCCCTTCGCGGACCAACGGGGCCAGCAGCTTCTCCGGATCCTGCATGGTCCATTTACGAAGAGGGCTGGCCAGCAGGTAGCCGACCCACCATGGGCAAACACGTTCTGGCATTGCACTCCCGTCTTTCTGGCGTGATATCGATGGCGAGATTGCCGACAGGGAATGGCCGCGCAGATTCGCACCCTACTGGAGGATACGACTCGCTGGCGGGATTTGTTCCAACTGGGCTGCTTGATTGCGGGCGGAGGGCGCGGAATCAGTCTTTGTAACGGAAGATTAATGCGGCCTTCCCGGAAGCACGAAATGCTCGGCGCAGCGGGGTTCGTAGGAGTCGCCCGGCATTTTGACAGGGCTGTCATAGGGGGCGGGCTTGCCTTCAATCAGACGCTGCGAATAAAGCGCCCGGGCACCGCAGGAACAGTAGGCCATGCATTCAGTAATGCTGCCGCCGTAGGCATTGACCAGCCAGCCAAGGTTGAGCATCTCGCCGAAGGGCATGGCACGGAAATCGAGGTCGAGGCCGGCGACAAGGACGTCGTGGTTGGCGTCGAGCAGGTTCTTCACAAAAAGGAAGAGGCCGTCGACAAACTGACCCTCGTCAATGGCGATGCATTCGATGCGCTTGCCGGCCTGCCGCTCGCGTTCCGCGATCTGCTGCAGAACCTGCCAGGGGTCGCTCGAAGGGAGTTCGAGGGCGGGCATCTTGGCGTGGCCGTTGGGATTGCGGCTTTCCACCACGCCGGGGCCGCCCTTGATGTCGTCGCTGGGCTTCAGGACAAGGACGTCCTGCTTGGCGTACTGCCGCCGCATCTCAGCGCGGCGCAACAGCTCGGCGGTCTTGTTGCTGCGCATGGGGCCCATCAGCAGTTCGAGCTTGCCGGCCAATCGAGGCGCCTCCTGAGGTCTTGATTGCGATTCCGACCCTCCATCTTACCGCCGCCGGGGTGGTATGCTGTTCCGCACCTCCGGCGGCGCACCCGGAGACTCTTGCCAGGGACTCCCGGCTCCACATTGCGCACTCCGCGGAATCGATTTATCGTTGCCTCGCATGAGAAATGAGGTTCGCGATGCGGATGAGGATCCTCGCCGCCGGGTTTCTTCTTCCTTTTGTGCTCACCGGAACTGCCCGGCCCGCGCCGGCACATCCATCCTCCGCTCCCGCAGCCGACGCCTCCACCCGGTCCCAGATTCGGCCCTTGATCACGGGGATCTCCCACATTGCCGTCTATACATCGGATCCGGCCGCCGCAGACCATTTCTATCGCGTGGACCTGGGCGCAGCCAGGCTGCCCGATCCCGAGGATGCGCAAGGCACGCGCTACGCGTTCAACCCGACGCAGTTCATTGAGGTGCTGCCGCTGCCGGCGGGTGCGGGTATCGTCCGGCTCGACCACACTGCCTGGAACACCACCAACGCCGAGGGGATGCGCCGGTATCTTGGCGAAAAGGGATGGAAGGTTCCGGCGGGCGTGGAAACGGGCGCCGACGGCAGCCGCTGGTTCACGGTGCTCGATCCCGAAGGCAATAAGGTGCAGTTTGTCGAGCCGCCGCGCCATCCGAGGCCAGTCGAGGCGCCCACAGAGATCGGCAACCGCATCATTCACTTCGGGTTTATGGTGCACAGCCGCGCCGCCGAGGATGCGTTCTATCGCGACCTTCTCGGTTTTCGGCCTTATTGGTTCGGAGGCATGAAGCCCGGCAGGCTCGACTGGGTGAGCCAACAGGTTCCCGACGGCCACGACTGGATCGAATACATGCTGACGAGCGGCCCATCGGGTTCAGGCATCCCCGCCGAGATGACGCAGCGGGCGCTCGGCGTTCTCGACCATTTCTCCATCGGCGAGGTTTCGGTTCCCGCCGCGTACAAGGAGCTGGAGGCCGGCAACCGGCTCACCGGCCGGCACGACCAGGGCCCCAAGGTCGGCCTCGACGGCAAGTACCAGTTCAACCTGTACGATCCGGATGGGATTCGCGTGGAACTGATGAACCTCCACGCGACTGAAAAGCCGTGCTGCTCGGAGTTTACGGCCAGTGATCCCACGCCGCAGGACAAGTGGAAGTGAATTCCGGCCGGGACTGGAGGCGCGAGTAGTGGTGCAGTTTCCGGATTGGCGACGATACGTCAGGGTGGATCGCGGGACACTGCCCCGTTTGAACTAAGCCGCTGGCGCGGCGGACGCTGCGCGTGCGATACTGCCAAAATCATGGGATTCCAGAGCATCCCGGACCAGAAACCGGTCTCTTCTAATAACTCTATAACATCCAATCGGTTACGGGTGAGGGTCGATTCAATTCCCATAGCCTGACCGCGTCCCCCGCAAACGCCAGCGGCTCACTTCAAACGACCCTATCGAAACTGCCCGAACAGGGCTTCTCCCGCGTGTGCTCTCCTCGCGGGCAGTCCCGATAGGGACCTAACGTTTATCAGGAGCTATGCGAGCTGCACAAACGAGCGACGGGTGTTTATCGAGAGCAATGATTGAGACGATCAACAACTATCGCTCTGATCCGTTTCAGGTTTTTGATTTGAGAATCGATCTGCAAGACGTGACTTTCCAGCTTCATTTTGATACGCCTAACGACTAACCACCCAGCAACTCACACGGCCACTATTTCGGATATGGACCGTGATTAAAGTAAACGATAGGAATACCTCCGGTTTGAACTGGACCGGCCACCAGGCTCTGCTTTATCTTCTCTGGAGCCAAAAGCCTGACAATGGCGCCAACCTCAAGGACATTGAAGCTGAAATTAGGGATGGTGCCTTTGACATCGAAACCGCGCGTCACACTGCTGCGAGTCTGGTTGGGTTCGGGCGGTGGCATAGCGCCAAGCGCGGGTAACTCTTCTCGCTTATATTCAAGCTGTAGGTACATGCCAATAGGTTCCGCGCCATTATGGTTCGTTCGGACCTCTTCTCTCTTCTTTTGGAATTCGCGCATAAAATCTTTCGCGAATAATTCGTAGAGAGGACGGATCGTCCCAAAAAAAGCAGGAGCCAGCGCTGTCTGCTTTCCTTTTCCTGCATGTGCGAATCCGCAAGGTGCCCACCAATATCTCGCCGTTGCACTCTTGGCAGAATCTAAATCCACCGCCAAGACATGCTTATGGAATTTTTCGTAGCCGATGAAACCATAGGCAGCCTCACCGTCCATGGTGGTGAAGGGGAACTGGCACACGACGTCATTGAGGTCTAGCGGGCTAAAATCACCGGTATGGGTTAATGTCGGCATAGAGCACTATACAACAAGTTCCTTAGATGTATATGATTTTGGCTCGTTGCGCAACAAACGCAGTTCATTCGAAAGCGTCACTCCTCATAAGTCGGGGAGTGCTTACAAATCCAGTCCACTTGGCCGTAAAACGGGCAAACCGGAAACTGCACCACCTCCGAGGCGCGAGCGGATTTGGCCGGGGATCGAGGTTAGGGTATACTGGTAAAGCCCTCAATGCACGGGGAAATCCCTGTCTTGCGGGCTCGCGGCGCGGTCCACCCGCTACGCGCGATTACGAGAAGAACCATGCCCAAGTTGAAGACCCATAAGGGCGCGGCCAAGCGCTTCAGCAAGACCGGCACCGGCAAGATCAAGCGGCGCCAGACGAAGACGCGGCACATCCTTACGTCGAAGGCGCCAAAGACCAAGCGGAAGCTGGGGAAGACCCTGATGGTTTCCGACGGCGACTACGCGAAGGTAGCGCGCATGATTCCTTACGCCTGAGCCCTCCGGCACTCCGTGCGGGCCTGGTCTTGGCCGGGTTCCGCGTGAAGTACGAGGATGCTGAGCGTAACGAGCGAGTGAAGAGGTTTACCGGCCGCAGGGGATGCGGCCATCCTGCCTCCAGCCGCGTAACAGCACCCACCGGAAGCTTGAGAGCTTTCGGGCTGCGGTGCTTGAACCGAGCTCCGGCATTTGGTCCGCGGATAGCGGAGCCGGCGGAGTTCAACAAAGGAACAAGACCATGCCCCGCGTAAAACGCAGCACCAAGCGGAGTGACCGCCGCAAGAAGATCCTTGACCGCGCAAGCGGTTACTTTCTGACCAAATCGAAGCTCTACCAGGCAGCGCAGGAGGCCGTGGAACGCGGCCTGAAGTTTGCCTACCGCGGCCGGCGGGAGAAGAAGCGCCAGTTCCGCTCGCTGTGGATTGTGCGCATTGCCGCCGCGGCCAAGCTGAACGGGACAAGCTACTCGCAGTTCATCAACGGTTTGAAAAAGGCCGGCATCGAGCTGGACCGGAAGATTCTGGCCGATATTGCCGTGCACGACGCGGCCGGGTTCACCAAGCTGGTGGAGCAGGCCAGGACGGCGCTGGCGGCGTAGCAGCAGCGAGTCAGCAAGTTGGCGGGTTAGCAGGTTGGCTTGCTGGTTCAAACGGGATGTAATACGACTGGCGGACGAATGCGGCCCGGAGTTCGAGAGGACTCCGGGCCGTTGTGCGTTTGGGGCAGTCTGCAAGGAAGTTTAGCTCGGCAGCAGAATCAACCGAACTGCTGACGGGCGTAGGAAAGTTAGCGACGTGTTGAAGCTGATTGAAAGCGATGGTTGGTATCAGGTAACCCCAAAGGGAAGTTATCGTCAATACAAGCACCCGACAAAAGCGGGCCGCGTAACAGTTGCGGGGCATCCGTCGCAGGAGATGGACAAAGGAACACTCAACAGTATTTTCAAACAGGCGGGTTTGAAGTGATGGAGTACGCCCCAGTCTTCGAAAAGACGTCGAATGGCTGGAGCGCTTATCTTCCGGATCTCCCGGGGCTGGGCGTGGCTGCCGCCACAATTGAGGAGACCGAGCAACTGCTTCGCGAAGGAATCGAGCTGCACATCGAAGGAATGCGCGAAGACGGCCTGCCCATCCCTGAGCCAATTACGCAGGTCATGCGTTTGGCTATCCCGGCCTGATCACTCCGCAAAACTGCTCAGATTTTGCCTTTACTCGCGAATTCGACGTGAAATTGCCGAAATCGCGAGTACAGAGGCATCAAAATCGCCTATTCCGCACTTCCAGAGTTCAGAAAGCCATCCACTGCCTTGAGCCATAGCTCGGGCTGGTCGACGAAGTTCATGTGGCCGGCGTTGGGCAGGATGACGAGCTGGGAGCCGGCGATCTTCTCGTGCATCTCGCGGCTGAGCAAGGGAGCGCACTCGTCGTGGTCGCCGACGAGGACCAGCGTGGGCACGTGGATGGTGTGCAGTCGGTCAACGTACTCGACGGACCTGAGGTTGCCGTCGATGACGAACTCGCCGTCGGAGCCCCACATCTCGCGGTAGAGGGCCCAGTCGGTGGGAGCGCCGCTGGCAGGGGTGTAGCTCGCGTCAGGCCGCGCGCCGTAGAGAAACGGGAAGTAACCCCAGCCCCAGGCGAGGGTTTCGTACTCGGAGGAGTAGCTGCCGTGCTCCCAGGGCGCGCCCTTGCCGAAGAGACCGGCCTGTTCGAGCTCGTCAAGGCGCTTAAGTTTGTCGGGCGGCATCTGGGCCTTTTCGTGGGCAAGGACCTCGTTCATCTGGCGCGTGGAGGGAAAAGTGCTGTTGAGGATCAGGTGGCTCAGGTGCTGCTGGTACTTGAGCGCGTAGGCCTGCGCCAGGACGCCGCCGTAGCTGTGTCCAAGCAGCGACATCTTGCCGAGGCCGAGGGCCTGGCGCACGGCCTCCACGTCTTCGACCATGTTCTCGACGGTGTATTGGGTCAGGTCCTGCAGGCGCTCGGACTGGCCGGAGCCGCGCTCGTCGATGAAGACGAGGCGATGGGTGCGCGC
>DATJMU010000099.1:0-17736 GCA_035508555.1 Occallatibacter sp.
GACGATCCCCAGGCTGTCATGTTCCCGAAGGAACGTTTGCTCGTATTCAACGCCGATCTTGACATTGTTGACGCCCTTCACATACGACCAGTCGGAGTGCACTGCGACATTCATGAGCGTGCGGTTCTGGGAGATCGAAGAAGTCTGCTCGTTGGGCGCGCCTTCATCGGCCAGCGGGTTGCCGCTCGGATAGTAGGAATACAGGTCTTTTCTGACCCAGGCGCCGAAGTTGAGCACAGAGTTGGGGCTGGTCACGCGCGTGTACGTGGGTGAAATGTTAAAGGTGTTGATCTTGGAGCGCTGGTCGGCGTTGCCAACGTTGCCAAAAGTCGGATTGGCAGTTGCCCCACCGGCAGTTACGTTCTGCACATTCAGGTTGTCATAGCTGTTCGGCGTCTGGAACCAGGAGCGGCTGTAGTTCAGGTCCACATGGATCGAATCGGTCGAGGTGAAGGTGCGGTCGATTCGATCGAAGAAATTCTCCTCGTTGCCCTTGTCGTGAAAGACGGTAAACTCCGGCGGATCGAGGAAGCGTCCCGTGTTCAATCCGTCGCCCTCAATGAAATTGCCCCAGCTTTTGTTGCCGTAAGAGAGATCGAATCCGCCGTTGGCCGAGCCAAACGACCCATACGAGGCGTAGATATCGCCAGTAGGCTTCGTAACGCCTTGCCCTGAGCGAGTGGTGGCCACAATGACAAGACTGGTCTTGTCACCGTACTCGGCCGGAGGCGCGCCGGAGATAACTTCAAGGGATTGTACGGCATTGGCGGGGAGCTGGTTGGAGAAGACCTTGCTCTGCTGGTCGGTAATCGATTGTCCGTCGATGCTGAAAGAGTTCGACGCGTGGTCGCCGAGGCCGTGAAACAGGCCGTTGGAGTCAGCCGCCACGCCGGGGGTAGTGAGCGTAACCAGCGAACTCAGTGTCGAAGATGCACTTTCGAGCGGTACCTTTTGGAACAGGTCGCGGTCCACATCGACATGAAAGGTGGGATCGTCCTCGACCATCGGGCCCCGCGACTCCACGGTGACTGTCTGGCTGCTGCCGGCAATCTGCAGCTTGAGGTCGAGCTTGGTTCCCACCGCCGAATCGACACCGGTGTTCTCCGTCAACGGTGCAAAGCCGTGCGCGGTCACTCCGATGCGGTAGGGGTTGAAGGGAACGTTGGGAAAGCTGTACCCGCCGGTGGAGTCCGTGGTGGTGGTGCGCTCGTAGCCGCTGATGGCGTTTGAAATGTGAACGGTGGCGTTGGGAACGACGGCTCCCGAGGGATCGGTGACGGTACCGTGCACGGTTCCGGCATTGCCGGTCTGCGCGAAGACGGGAAGGGCCGCGAGAGCAGCTACGGCCAGGGGAAGTACCCGCGCGATAGCGCGTCGATAGAACGTCATGACAGGCTCCTGAAAAATGGCTGAAAGATGCGAGAACGCGAACCGCGGCCCATGCCACGGCATCTTCAGTGCGGGAGCGTCTCTTTCCGAATTGGGTTGCCGGTGTGCGGGTATGCGGGAGCATCTCGTCTCAACGTCTCGTTTCAAGGCCTCGATTCAAGACCCCAATGAGAGTGAAGACGATGGCTCGCTGCAACCGTGCTGTACGAATGCCCGGAAAGAGTGCTCAGCAGCCGACAGGAGGCGGGCGCGTGAAGAGCTTGGGATGCCAGTAGCGAACCAGCGCGCGCTCTTTGAAAACGCGCGCCGCAAACTCCATCCGGACCAGCACCACCACCGCGGCCGTCGCCGTCATCGGCGCCGCCGAGTGCAGCAGGACGCACAGCGGGCAGTGACTGGCGTCGGCGCCCACCTCGTGGACGTGCGCTACCTGGATGAACCCGAGCAGCGCAATCTGCAGAACGCAGATGATCCCGGCCACAGGCAAAAAACCCGCCTCGCCGCTCCGCATCCACCGAAAATGTCTTCGCCCGCGGTTCAATACACCAGTCCTTCATTAAAGAATACACAAGATTTGACGCCCGGCCCCGGTCCCGGGTTACGCAAACCTCCCACCGCTGCAGCAACTCGCACCCACCCTGCCGGCTCCGTTTCGTCTAAACTGTGTTGCCATGAGCCGCTTTCGTCTTCTTCGGCCTCTGGCGGCCGGCGCGGTCTTGGCCGCCGCTGCACTCTGCGCGAGCGCTCAAACCCCAGGCCACTCCCAAACCAGCTCCCAGGCCCAGGGTCAAAACCAGAGCCAGCCCCAGGACGGCATGACCGACCAGAGCCGCGCCAGCCAGACCCCCATGACCCTCAAGCCCGATCTGCCCGGCCTCACCCGCAACCACCGCCTCATCCTCAAAGACGGCAGCTACCAGATGGTCACCCAGTACCAGATCCTCGGCGACCGCGTCCGCTTCTACTCCTCCGAGCGCGACGACTGGGAGGAGATCCCCGCCAGCCTCGTCGACTGGGACGCCACCCGCAAATGGGAGCGCGACCACTCCCCCGCCCCCGCCAACGAGACCTCGCCCGCCATGAAGGAGGCCGAGACCCTCGACAATGAGGAGCGCGCCGAGCGCGCCGACCAGTTGGCCCGCATGCCCCAGGTCGCCAAAGGCCTTGAGCTCCCCGACCAGGACGGCGTCTTCGTCCTCGACACCTACAACGGCGCTCCCGAGCTCGTCGAGCTCAGCCCCACCGACGTCGACCTCGACGCCAAGGTTCGCCACGGACAGCCCACTCTCAATCCCATGGCTGGCGGCCGCTTCCGCCTCGAGCTCAACGGCGCTCACGCCAAGGTGCACCTCCACGTCAACGACCCAGCCTTTTTCCTCTCCCTCGATGTGCCCCACGCCGCCGACGCCGTCGAGCCTGTCCTCTCCAATCCCATCACCGTCAAGACCGTCAGCGAGCAGTCCATCAAGGACCGCAAATACGGCGCCCACTCCGCACAGTCCCGCTTCGCCCTCGTCCATCTCGACGAGCGGATCGCCATGCGCTTCCTCGGCCCTGTCGAAGTCGCCTCCAATGACGCCATCGTCGGCGATCCCAACGTCATCCCCGCCAAAGTTACCGTCATGCCCGGCGGCCGATGGCTCCGCGTCACGCCCCAGAGCAACCTCCTCATCGGCGAGTACGCCCTCGTCGAAGTCCTCTCGCCCACCGAGATGAATCCCCTCGTCTGGCCCTTCCGCGTCGATCCCGAGCTCGGCGACAACCCCGGCTCCCTCGGCCCCATCCTCGAGCCCTCCAACCAGGAGTAGTCCGTCAAAAATCGCGCGTTGCCCCTCCCGTTCCCGGCGGATGCGCCCCGCGTGTCGCTCTTTAAGGACGGCTTGTTCACAGGACCACACCGTCAGCGTGAACGCATCCGGTAGTAGACTCACACTATAGGGCCGCTTCGTACGCACCCGCGTCTCACCCGGCAATATCTATCTGGTTTCCTGCCCGCCTTGCATTGCCTTGGGAATGAAATCTTGAGCTTCGGAGTCATCCCCATGAGTCTGTGGACGGAGTATGAAGGCGTCACCATCGACAGCTCCTTTCCCCTGAGAAAATTGCTGCAGCCTGAAGGGCGCAGCGCGTTCTTTTCCACCAGCAACGAAAACGGCGAATCCGTTCTTATCCGCATCATCGAATGCCACTTTGACGAGGACGAGATCCTGGCGCGCTGGCGCGGCGTTCAGGCGCTCGGCCATCCCAACTTCCTGCGCATCGATCGTTTCGGCCAGTTTCACACCCAGATCGACGATGTCACCGCCGTCTATGCCGTCTTCGAGCGGGTTGACGCCAACCTGGGCGAGGTGCTGCAGCAGGGACATCTTTCCCCCGCCGACGCCTCCCAGATCGGCTTCAGCGTCGCCTCAGCTCTCGAGACTCTGCACGCGAACGGCTTCGTCCATGAACACGTTGAGGTGCGGAACATCTACGCCGTCGGCGATCAAGTCAGGCTGCGCAGCGACTGCATTCGCGAGGCTCCTGAAGGGGAAGCCGGCGTCGAGGCACGCCGCCGCGATGCCCAGGGGCTCGCCGTCGTGCTCACGCAGGTCCTGCTCGGTGTCTCCGGGGGCTCCCTCGCGCAGGGCGAGCCTTCGCTGCCGGCGCCGTTCGACGAGATCTGGCGCAACAGCATGAGCGGAAGCTGGGGCCTCGCCGGGATCAAAGCCGCGCTTGGCCAGCGCGATCCTCATCAGCCGCAGCCGCAAAAGGCCACCCCACCGGATGCTGCAAGCATCCGGAGCTCCGCGCCAGCAGCGCAAGCCAGTTCTGTGTCCGCGTCCGGCAGCACCCGCCGCGTCTCCCCCGTGCCCCCGTCCGATAAGCCCGCCCCGCCCGAGCCGGAGCTCGACCGGTCCGCATCGCCTGGTCCGGTCCGCGCAGCACGCGCCGGGCTGCCGCCGAACCGGCCGGGGCCAATGGAATTGCCGGTGATCTTCGGAATCTCGGAGCACGACCTACGCCGCTGGCTGGCTGCGGTTGCTCTCTTGCTTGGCGTGGTTCTTGTCGGCTGGTTCGCCCTGCACCGCTTGTTCAACCATCGTGCCGGCGCCGCCGTGCCGCCGGTCTCCGCCCAGGCCGGCGCCGTCAACGCCCAGCCGGCACCCGCGCCGCCCAGCATAACCCTCTCGCCGGCCGCACCCGCACCACATGCCGGTCCGCAGTCCAGCCTCGACTGGCGCGTGGTGGTCTTCACATACAATCGCCGGGACCAGGCACAGAACAAAGCCTCCTCGCTGGCGCGCCGGCATCCAGGGCTTCAGCCGGCGATCTTCTCGCCCACCGGCAGAGCGCCCTGGCTGGTCACCATCGGCGGCATGCTCCAGCGTGATGCGGCGTACGCGCTCGCACGCAAGGCGCGCAGCCTCGGCCTGCCCCGGGATACCTACGCGCAGAACTACCGGGCCCGCTGATTTCCTGCCCTTCATGAGCATCTCCGCCCTCTGCAGCGCCCTTCGATCCCGCTGTGGAATGGCTTATGAAAGCTCTGGTTAAGTCTGCGTTTTGAAAGCGCACGGCTTGATTGACTACTGCATACATAACGTCCTGGTAAGCGCGCCGGAGGCGCAGGGTTATTTAGCCCCGCGCTTTAGCGTGGGGAAACGGTATCAGTGAATTTGTACGGAGTCCCGCAGGGACTGCGCCAGGACACCCCTCTTGCACGAATCAATAGCCGCGTCGCGACTCCCGCAAGATGAATGGGACTCCAGCCTCCAAGGGACGGGTTCCTCCAAATTAAGCGCCTATTGAGCCTCCCTTGACTCGCCAGTGTGCGGTGCGGACGCCTTTCGAGACTGTAGTAGGAGCGACGACGAAATCCGGAGAGATTGTCCCCAGCCCTCAACCTTCCGCTGCGGCACGCAGCATTTGCGTGCCGCAGCGGAACACCACTACCTGGTAGCGTAAACGGCGCCTTAGTAAATCACCTTCAGCCCGAACTGCACGATACGCGGCTCGAACGTGCTCGAGATCACGCCGCCGCTCGTCGGCGCCTGGCCCAGCGTGCCGCCCAGTCCGCTCGAAGGCAGATACAGGTTGGTATGGTTGAACAGGTTGTAGAACTCGCTCCGGAACTCGACCTTCATGCTCTCCACCGGAGTGCTGAAGGTCTTGTTCAGGCTCATGTCGGTCTCGTAGAACGCTGGCGTCCGCCCCGGGTTCCGCGATGCGTTGCCAAACGGGCTCAGCAGCGTCGTCCCGCTCGACGTCGCCGGCAGCGTGTAAGCCGCCAGGTTCACATACTGCACGTAGCCCGTGTTCGCCAGCCGCACCGACCGCCCTTGCGTCGGCGCCACGCCCGCCACCACGTTCGGCCGGTACTCGTTCGCCCCGCGATACGTCGCCGCGATCTGCGGCGAAACCGCCGTCGACGACTTCGGCGAGTACACCAGGTTGAACGGCGTCCCCGCCTGCATCGTGTTAATCGCGCTCACCTGCCAGCCGCCCAGCACCGCGTTCTCCGCCGGGTTGATCCCGTTCAGGAACTGCTTCCCCCGCCCGAACGGCAGCTCGTACACCAGGCTCGTGATGTTCGCCAGCGGCAGGTTGTAGTCCGACTGCCCGTAGTCCGCCGTGATGTTGTTGGCGTCCTGCGGCGACGGCGTGTTGCCCTCGAGTGAGGCCGACGCGTTGTCCAGCGAGTGCTCCCACGTAAACGAGTTCAGCAGCGTCAGCCCGCCCACCAGCTGCTGCTGGTAGCGCGCCTGCAGCGCGTTGAAGTTCGAGAAGAACTCGTTCAGCGCCTGCGTAATGTCGCTCGGCCAGTTCGCGTACGGCCGCGCAAACCCGTTCGCCGGGTTCTTCTGGTTGGCGTTGTCGAATCCCTCCAGGTGCACGCCGTGGCTGCCCACATACGCCACGTCGAAGAGAATGTTCTTCGCCAGCTGCTGCTGCACGTCGAAGTAGTAGTTCTCCACGTAGCTGTCCCGCCGGTTCTTCGGGATGTACGTGATGTTGTCGGTTGCCGGATTGAACGTGCTCACCAGCCCCGACGGGAAGCCCTGCTCCGCCGTCGCGTAGCAGCTCGGCGTCGTCGTCCCCACTGCAATAATCTCCGCCGGCAGCGGCGTGCTGCAGTGGTTCGCGGTCGTCGGCGAAATCTGCGTCACGTTGGCGAACTGCGCCTGCGGCGCGTTGATCCCCAGGATGTCGCCCGACCCCGCCCGCGTGTAATGCGCGTACCCGATCCCGAACCCGCCCCGGATCGAAGTCCTCGGCGTGGCCCCGAACGCAAATCCGATCCGCGGCGCAAAGTCCGTCAGGTCGGGATCGATCAGCGTCTTGCCGTACACGCCTCCCGGCGTCACCGGCGTAATCCCGTTCCCCGCCGTCGCTCCCGGCGTAATCGTCAGCACCGTCTGCGTCGTCGGGTCGAAGTTTGAAATGTTGTTGTGCAGCTCCGAGTACGGCGATCCGTACTCCCACCGCAGCCCCAGGTTCAGCGTCAGCTTCGGCGTCACCGTCCAGTCGTCCTGCGCGTACACGCCGTGCGTCTGCTGCAGCAGGTGCGCCACAAAGTAGTTTGCCAGCGAGTACGAGCTCGTGTCCCCGAACAGGAAGTCCGCCCAGTAGTTGTCCGCTACCGCCGCCCCGCTCACCGTGCTGTAGCCGCCCTGGTAGTAATACGCGCCGTACAGCGGGTTGTTGTCGTTCACCGCCATCCAGATGCGCTCGAACTCGTAGCCGAACTTCAGCGAGTGCTTGCCCTTCACCCACGTGAAATTCACCTTGGGGTCCAGCAGCGCCGGATCCTGCCACTGCGGGTTGGTCGTCTGCCGACCGAAGATGCTGAAGTTGGTCACCGTCACCTGCGGCAGTCCGCCCTCAATCGAGGTCGGCACGTCCTCGAGCCCGGGGATGTTGAAGTCGTTCTGCCCGATCGAAAGCGTCCACTTGCCCGCCTTCGTCCGCGACATCCCCAGCCGCGCGTCCAGCACCTTGTTTGATCCCATCAGGTGCGTATACCCCAGCGCCACCTGCTGGTCCAGGATGCGCTGCGTGCCGTTCTGCGTTCCATCCAGCGGCTCCAGGATCGTCGGGTAGTTCACGCCCGTCTCCTTGCGGTCGCTGATGCGCAGAAACCACGACGTGTTCTCGCTCTGGTGATAATCCAGCCGCAGGTCGCCCTTGTCCGAGTTATCCGTAAACGGCGCCTCGTACGCGTAGTCGTCGGTGTTCAGGCCCGTCGACGCCAGCCCGCTGATGGGCAGCGCCGTGATCTGCTTGAAGTAGGTGATGATCTGCGCCGACAGCGGATTGATCGCCCCCGACGGAATCGCCGTGTTCGCCGCGTACGTCACCCCCGTCACCGGGTTCTTCACCGGCACCACCAGGATCCCGTTCAGCTCATTCTGCGTCGGCAGCGAATACACCGTCAGCGGCTTCAGTGTCTGCCGGAACCCCTCGTAATCCAGGAAGAAGAACAACTTGTCGTGAACGATCGGCCCGCCGAAATCCATGCCGAACTGGTTGCGGTTGAACGCCGGCTTCACGAACGGCACCGTGCTTCCCGAATTGCCCACCAGCGTCGGCTTGAAGAATCCCGCCGCGTTCAAATCCGTGTTGCGGATAAACTCGTACAGCGTCGCGTGGTACCGGTTCGATCCGCTCGCCGACGACACGTTCACCGTGGCTCCCGACCCGCGCCCGTACTCCGCGTTCTCGTTGTTCGTCACCACCTGCCACTGCGCCACCGAGTCCGGCGGAATCGCGATGATCTGGTTATCGAACCCCTGGTTGCTCTCGCCGTAGGCGTTGTTGTCCAGCCCGTCCAGCAGGAAGTTGTTAAACATGCTCCGCTGCCCGTTCACGTTGTACGAGCCCGCCCGCACCAGGCTGTTCACCGAGGTCGTGGTCGCCGACGTCGGCGCCTGACGCGATCCCGGCACCAGCGCCAGCAGGTCCGAGTAGTTCCGGCTCACCAGCGGGAACGCCGCCGTCTGGTAGCCCGTCACGTTCTCCCCGTTCTCGCTCGTCTCCGTCTGCAGCTCCAGCGCCACGTCGCTTACTTCCACCGTCGTCGCCGCCGCCTGCCCCACCTGCAGCGTCAGGTCGATCCGCTGCCGCGCCCCTACCGACACCGTCACGTCATCCGCGACCGCCGTCTGGAACCCCTTGGCCTCCGCCGAGATCTTGTACACGCCCGTCCGCAGCGAGGGCGCCTCGTACTCGCCCGCACTGCCCGAGGTCGTCGTAAACGCCGCCCCCGTCGCCTTGTTCTCCACCGTCACCGTCGCCCCGGGCACCACCGCCCCGCTCGCGTCGTGAATCGCACCCACTACCGTCCCGGTGTCGTACTGCCCCTGCACTGCATTCTGGCCAAAGATGAGCAGCAAGATGCTCATCAAAATTGGGAGAGTGAACTTCCTCTTTGGTATTCGCATACCGCGAGCCTAACCGCCCCTCGTTACCTATCCGTAAGAGCCCTGTTAACGAACTGTGAATTGGCTCTCAAGTCGGTGTAACGGTTGTGGATAACTGCGGCGTTTCCCTCGCCCGTTTTCCGCTTCGCCGCGCCCGCAAAGCTCTCCGACCACCCTGCAGGTCGCCACTTCATCGTGCTATAAGTGAGTCTGCTGAGGAGGAAACAACTATGTCCAACGGCTCGGCTTCCGGATTTCGCGCCTCTCTCGGGCTCTTCCTGCTCCGCCTCGTCGTCGGCTGGGTCTTCCTCTCCGAGGGCATTCAAAAGTTCCTCTACCCCGCCGCCCTCGGCGCCGGCCGCTTCCACAAAATCGGCATCCCCATCCCTCACTTCACCGGTCCCTTCGTCGGCATCGTCGAAATCCTCTGCGGCGCCCTGCTCATCCTCGGCCTCGCCACCGGCTACGCCCTCGCCGCCCTCCTCATCGACATCGGCGTCGCCATCGCCACCACCAAGGTCCCCATCCTCCTCAAGCAGGGCTTCTGGCCCGCCATGCACGAGGCCCGCACCGACCTCTGCATGTTCTTCGGCCTCCTCGCCATCGCCCTCCTCGGCGCCGGCGGCTTCGCCCTTACCCGCGGATCCCGGCCTTAGAAGCGTTTAGCAACAGTCCCGTTTTGAAAGGGCACGACCTTACAGGCTGCTGGGAAACTCTCCGCAATGCGCGTTCTGTATCAGTGCGCGACTTCAGTCGTGCCGCAAGTGGCCAAAAATCAGTGCCGGGCTTTGGCCCTGTAGTATGAACTTCGCCTCTCCACCAGATCTGCGCCGTCGACACTTCCTCTCGACCTCCGCTATCATGCAAACAGATCGACCGGACCGCTGTTTGTCAGCCATTCCCCGCTGCCGCCGTTCCGCGCACAGGGAGAGGATTGCGATGGCCCGCTCACCCGCCCCTTTGAATCCGTGGTCGCTGACGTCCACACAGCTCGCGGCGGAGTGCCGCGCCATTGCCGAAGGCAAAATGCCCAATCTCGACCCGGCCATCAATGATGAGGCTGTCCGCCTCTACGCCGGCTGGCGCGAAGCCCTCGGGCTACCTGGCGAGGATTCCCGCAGAGCCGCCCAGCTCTCCGCCCTGCGCAAACGCACCATCGAAATCCTTGTCCACACCCGCGGCGCCG
Source organism: Occallatibacter sp. (assembly GCA_035508555.1). Lineage (GTDB taxonomy): Bacteria > Acidobacteriota > Terriglobia > Terriglobales > Acidobacteriaceae > Telmatobacter. Next base: position 9,979 of record DATJMU010000099.1, read on the forward strand.
CCTGACGCGCAGTCTGGGCCGCAGCCGTCATCCCGTCAGCAGCACCGCCCCTTCGCCTTGCCCGCCAGCGCACGGTCGAAAGTGACAAGGGGAATCCCGGCGCCAACACTGAACGCCGTCAGATACGCGTCCGCCCATTCTTTCGGCGATGCCTGCCGAGCCCCGGTGAGCGGCCTGAAAATCGAATCGAGTCCTCCGGGCTCCGAGGCGTATTCCGCGCCCGCTTCGTTCCGCCATCGGTCGTACGCCTTCCAGGCCCGGCTTGCGTCAGCGTCCCCTTGCCCATGACGCTCTGCGCGGTCAGGAGCCGCAGCAAGCCTAACTGCGTGATGCGGCAGAAAACCAGCGCCGTCTGCCGGGGAAGAGCCGTACACCAGCTCCATGCGGCCCGGAAATGCTGGTGGTCCGGCGAACTCAAGGCCAACCACACATTCACATCAGGGAAAACCGATGAGGTCGTAAATTTGCTCATTATCGACTTGAATCGAGCCCGGGGCGTATGACTTGAGAATGGGTTTAGTCCTCCACCGTCGTTGCCGACCCGCGGGGGATGAAACTGTGCCCCATCCATCGGACGTCTTTGTTTTTGTCCGATGGGTGGGAGTCCGTAGAATTCATCTCTTGTTTTGTTGCACTTGCACTTTTGTTTCTTATCAGTGAGCTTGCGCGTCGCCCGCGGCACCGGCTCGTCAAGCTCGCGCCGAATCCCGCGCACCGCGATCTCCCGAACGGTTGCACCCTCGGTGGCAGCCTTCACCTTCAACCTGCGATAGGTCTCGTCGGGGATGTCCAGCGTAGTGCGCATACAGACATATTTGCATATTTATGTATTTATGCCTTTGTATCTCCCGCCAAATCAACAAATCCGCGGCAGTTGCTCCCCAATCTGCAGCGGAATCACCCGGTTCGCCCCCAGCGCCGTCCGCGCCACCAGCATCCCCTTGTGTTCCGCCGTCGCCTGCCCGATCCGCGCCGCCTCCTGTCCCAGCGGATGCCCCCGCAGCACCTCCAGCACCACATCGGCCGACTCCGGCGCGACAAAAAACACCGCCTTTCCCTCGTTGGCTACGTAAACCGGGTCCAGCCCCAGCAGCTCGCACGCCGACTGCACCTCCGGCCGCACCGGCAGCCGCGCCTCGTCGATCGCGACCCCCACTCCCGAAGCCCGCGCAATCTCGTTCAGCGTTGAAGCCAAGCCCCCGCGCGTCGGGTCCCGCATCGCGCGCACCGCCCCGCCCGCCGCGTCCAGCACCGCCGCGATCATCCCATTCAGCGCCGCGCAATCCGACCGGATCGGGCTCTCGAACTCCAGCCCCTCCCGCACGCTCATGATCGCCATGCCATGGTCCCCGATCGTCCCCGAAACCAGCACCGCGTCCCCCGCCTGCGCCCGCGCCGGCCCCACTTGAATTCCTTCCCGCAGCACGCCCACGCCCGCCGTATTGATGTAGCAGCCGTCGCCGTGCCCCCGTTCCACCACCTTCGTGTCTCCGGTAACAATCTGCACGCCGGCCGTGGCCGCGGCCTTTGCCATCTCCTCCACAATCGCCGCCAGCTGCGCCAGCGCAAACCCCTCTTCCAGGATGAAGCTCGCGCTCAGCCACCGCGGAACCGCTCCCGAAACGGCCAGATCGTTCACCGTCCCGTTCACCGCCAACTCCCCAATCGACCCTCCCGGAAAAAACAGCGGCTGCACCACGAACGAGTCGGTGCTCATCGCGACGCGTCCGCCACTCAGTTCCAGCACCGCCGCATCGCCCAGATCGTCGAGCGCCCGATTCCGGAACGCCGGCAGAAAAAGGTGTTCCACCAGCTCATTGCCCAGCTTCCCGCCGCCTCCATGCCCCATCACAATCGCCGGGTAATCGGCCAGCGGCAGCGGGCAGCTCCACCGCGAAAAATCCACTGCATCGCTCTTCGATTCCACCGCCACCCTCGACTCCCGCGCCAACCCGCTAACTTGCTAACTGGCTGCCCTCGCCAGCTCTTCCGCCGAGATAAACCGCCCATAGTTGTAATACGCCGCGCACGCCCCCTCGCTCGAAACCATCGTCGCCCCCAGCGGATGCCGCGGCGTGCACTCTTTCCCGAAGGCCGGGCACTCGGCCGGCTTGATCGCCCCCCGCAGCACATCCCCCGCGTGGCAAAGCGGCGACTCCTGCGTACGAATACCCGCAATCCTGAACCGTTCTTCTGCGTCGAACTCGCGATACCCCGCGCTCAGCCGCCACCCGCTCTTCGGAATCACGCCAATCCCCCGCCATGCCCGGTCCGTCACCTCGAAGACCTCGCCCAGCTGCTTCTGCGCCCCCCGGTTGCCCTCGTAGCTCACCACCCGTGCGTAGGCGTTCTCCACCTCGTGCCGTCCCGCCTCTAGTTGCACCACCGCCCGCCGAATCCCGTCCAGCAGGTCCAGCGGCTCAAACCCCGTCACCACCAGCGGTATCCCATACTTTTCCGCCAGCGGCGGATACTCCCAGTACCCCATCACGCTGCACACGTGCCCCGCCAGCAGAAACGCCTGTACTTGGTTCCCCGGCGCCTGCAGAATCGCCTCGATCGCCGGCGGCACCAGCACGTGCGACACCAGCAGCGAGAAGTTCTTCAAGCCGCGCCGCTTCGCCACATGCACGCTCATCGCGTTCGCCGGCGCCGTGGTCTCGAACCCCACCCCGAAGAACACAACCTGTTTGTCCGGATTCTTGGCGGCCAGCTCCACGGCGTCGAGCGGCGAGTAGACTACCCGCACGTCCCCGCCGCGCCCCTTCACCTGGAAGAGATCGCCCTCCGTCCCCGGCACCCGCAGCATGTCTCCAAACGAGCAGAAGATCACGCCCGGCTGGGCGGCAATCGCCAGCGCCTTGTCGATCAACTCAAGAGGGGTCACGCACACCGGGCACCCCGGCCCGTGTACCATCTCCACACCCGCGGGCAGCATCTGGTCGATCCCGTTCCTGATGATCGAGTGCGTCTGCCCGCCGCAGACCTCCATGATCTTCCACGGGCGCGTCGTCACGGCACGGATCTCCCGCGCCAGCCGTTGCGCGATCTCTCCATCCCGAAACTCGGTCAGATACTTCATAGTGTGCAAGCGGGGCAAGCGGTGTCAGCGGAGTTAGCGGTGCTAGTTCTAGCTCCGCCAGCCCCGCTAACTCCGCTAGCTCCGCTCAATCTCGCAGCTCCCATCCGGACAATTCGACTGCGGCCTCTCGGCTGCCCGCGCCAACTGCTCCTCTTCGCTCGCCAGCTCCTCTTCGAGCACCCCCAGCGCGCGAAAGTCCTCAAGCGTCTGCTCGGCCGTCTCGGCGTCAATCTTAGAGAGGGCGAACCCCACGTGCACCAGGGTGTAGTCGCCCACCTCCACCTCCGGCACGTAGTCGAGGCACACCCGCTTGACCACCCCGCCAAAGTTCACCCGCCCCACGCGAATGATCCCATCGGTCGTGATCTCTTCTACTCTTCCTGGAATCGCGAGACACATAACGATACAGTTATACGCCCCGCGCATATCGGCAGAAATGTGATTCAGGTCACTCTTCGGAAGAACAGTCTGACTCTATTTCCGGTTCACCAGAACGTTCAACATTGCTTTCAATTGGGATCGAAAGAGCCAAACGAGTGCGGCGGCGAGCACGAGTAGCCCGCCCCTGTTCTTGTCGAATATCCAGTCGGGGAACCCAGGGCCGCACAGCCAATCGCCGAGAGCAACAAGAGCGAAGAAGCCGAATACGATGCCGAAGGCGGTGAGCCAGAGCTTCAAACGATCATGGGGCGGCCTGACTGTCGGGCTTGACGCCGAAAGTGATGGATTGAGCAGAACCAGCAGATAATGGTCGCCTTCGCTTAGCTTAAGAACGGCATCGTCCCACGCTTCCCGCTCGTCGGGATGAGCCTGATCGTGCCTCTCAATATTTCGAAACAAGCTGGCAATCTTCTGCTCGTATTCGTCCTGGTCGTAGTCTCGGTCGAAGTCCGCGCCTACTGCAGCCATATCGGGCAGCGTCCAACCAGTCTCGGAGAAATAGAGCATCTTGCGCTCAACCTCTGAGAGCGAAACCCCTTCGCGCATTGCCTCGGCCGCGATTCTGTCTGCGAGATAATTCTTGGCTTTTTTGATCGTGCTGAAGTCTTTCACGCGCTGAACTCTACCACCGGTCGGAATGCGCGATGCTCAATCCTTCAGTCGGAAACCATCAGCTCCCCCGGCACAATCGGCCGAGTCCGCGGCAGCAGCCCATTGCCCGCGGCCATCCCCATGATCGCCAGCGCCGCCACAAAGGCGCTCAGCTTCATCAGGCTTCCCATCCGCGTCTCCGGCACCACCTTCCACAGCACCAGCAGCAACGTCTGCGCCACCGTCACAGCCCACACCGAGCCGTAAAAATACCGCCGCTCCGTCCCTTCGCCCTTGGTCGAACGCCCCACCCGCGGCAACTTGCCCATCGTCCCCAGCAGCAGCATCAGCGCACACAGCGGCCAGTATCCATACTCGTATATCTGCTTCAGGTACCACACGCCCGTCACCACCGCCGCGGCCAGCCCCGCCATGTTGAGCAGCGCAAAGCTCACCACCGCGTTCCACGCAAACGTGTAGCACACCCGGCGGTAGAGCGGATTCGGCCTGTCCTCGTCGAAGCGCAGAATATACGGCCGCGGCTCCACGCCCGGCATCTGCCCCCGCAGCCCCGCAATCCCCGTCCCCAGCAGCACCACCGCCATCCACGCCCAGTTCCCCCAGTGGAACCCCCGGTCGAACAAACTGAACGTCAGCGGCCCCGGCGCCAGAAAGAACACCCATATCCAGATCGGCCAGTGCGCCATCCGGTACCACGGCTTGTTCCGCTCCCGGATCTTCCGTTCGCCCGCATACTCCAGCTTCCCGCTGTATCCCATGCGCCGAGTCTCACAGACCCCCCCGAACCCAGTCAACCCGCGCCCGCCCGCCGGCTGCTCATCATCCTCCGTACTGCTCGTCGCTCACCTTTTCAAGCCACTCCACCACCCTGCCGGCCAGCCGCTCCTGGATCGCGATATGCGTCATCGCCGTCTCCGGTCCCGCGCCGTGCCAGTGTTTCTCCCCTGGCGCAAACCACACCACGTCTCCCGGCCGGATCTCCTCCATCGGCCCGCCCCATCGCTGCGCCCGCCCGCAGCCTGCCGTTACAATCAGCGTCTGCCCCAGCGGATGCGTATGCCATGCCGTCCGCGCCCCCGGCTCGAAGGTCACACTCGCTCCCTGCACCAGCGCCGGCTCCGGCGCCTGAAACAGCGGATCGATCCGCACCGTCCCCGTAAACCACTCCTCCGGCCCCTTGCCCGAGGCCTGCGTCCCCACTCTCCTGATCTCCACTGCTCCTCCTTCCGTTCCGGCGCTTCCCGAGCCTGCTTCAGCCCGCCTGGCTGCGGGAGAATCGACTAGGCCAGCCCGCCCGCCAGGGTCGAATCCGCAATCACCGCGCGATTGCGTCCCGCCCTCTTCGCCAGGTAAAGCGCCTCATCGGCGCTGCGCAGCATCGACTCCATCGAGCGGCCACAGCTCCCCTCGTGCCAGCCCACCGCGCCGATACTGATGCTCACCGGCAGCGCCAGCCCGTTCCCCGCGAATCTCTCCGCCGCGATGGCCTGGCGCAGTTGCTCGGCCCGCTCGAGCAGATTCCCCGCGCTGCACCCCCGCAACACGATCAGGAACTCCTCTCCGCCGTAACGTCCGATCCCGTCCTCGGCGCGCACCGCCCCGCGCAGCCGGCCCGCCACCTCCTGGAGCACCGCGTCCCCGATCAGGTGCCCATGCACGTCGTTGATGCTCTTGAAGTGGTCGATATCGCACAGCAGAATTCCCGCCGGCCGTGCAAATTCCAGCGATTCCCTCAGAAATTCGAGGATGCTTCCCCGGTTCCACACCGATGTGAGCGCGTCATGCGTAGCGCGAAACCGCATCGCCTCCCGCGCCGCCACCAGCGTATCTTCCAGTTGCAGGATTCGCTGCCCCGTCCGCAGCCGCGCCTTCAGCTCCGCCGGCTTGCACGGCTTCACCAGGTAGTCATCGGCGCCGGCCTCCAGTCCGGCCACCAGGTCCTCGCTCGAGTCCCGCGAGGTCAGCAGGATCACGTACACGTACCGCCGCCCGTGCGCCGCCCGCAGCCGCCCGCACACCTGCGGCCCGTCCAGCTCCGGCATCATCCAGTCCAGCAGCGCCAGCCGTGGACCCTCGTCGTCCAGCAGCTTCTCGATCGCGTCCAGCCCGTTCGCGGCCACCCACACCTCGTAGCCGATCTGCTGCAGCATCCTTTCCATGATCTTTCGTGAGACCGCGTCGTCCTCCGCGATCAGGATCTTCATGGGATTGCCTCCTGGCAAAGAACGCTCAGCGCGTCCAGCACGCGGCCCAATTCCATCTCCAGATCCCCAATGACCGAATTCACTTTGGCCAAGTCCTCGGCCCTCCCCGCTGTCTCGATCTCCGCCGCCAGCGACGCGGCCTTCTTCGCCGCAAGATTTGACAACGCGCCTCTCAGCGAATGCGCTGCCCGTGTCGCTCCGGCTCCATCCCCTGCCTCCGCCGCGGCCCTCATGCTCTCCACGTGATTCCGGTAGTCGTCGCGAAAGGTGTCCACCAGCTCCGTCAGGAACTCACGATCGTCGCCGATCCTTTCCAGCAACTCCTGGGTATCCACGGCGTTCTGCTCTGTCCCCGGCGCCTCGGTTGCTCCGCTTTGCGCCGAGCCGTTGCTCTGCGCGCGCGCCGCATACTGCTCCAGCAGTTGATCCAGTTCCTGCGAGCGGATCGGTTTGGGCAGGTAGCCGTCCATCCCCGCCGCCAGGCAGCGCTCTTTGTCGCCCTTCATCACCAGCGCCGTCATCGCCACCACGGGCTGATGCCGCCCGCTCTCCTTTTCCCGCGCTCGCAACTGCCGGGTCGCCTCCAGCCCGTCCATCCCGGGCATGTGTACGTCCATCAGCACCAGGTCGAACGCCTCGGCCTCGATCGCCGCCAGTGCCTCGTGCCCGTTCTTCGCGTCAGCTACCCGGTGCCCGCGTTTCTCCAGGAGCCGCCGTGCCAGCTTCCGGTTCACCTCGTTGTCTTCGGCCAGCAGCACGCTCAGCGACGCCTTTCCCTCCTTCTGTGCGATCGACCCATTGGTAATCAGTTGCCCATGGCGATCTTCGGCCGCCGCTCCCAGCACCCGCCCGATCGCCTCCCGCAGCTCCGCCTGCCGTATCGGCTTCAGCAGGTACGCCGCCACTCCCAGCTCCTCGCAGCGCGCCGCATCCCCCCGGTGCCCTCCCGACGTCAGCATCACGATCGTCGGCATCGCCACTCCCTCTTCGCCGCGGATACGCTCGATCAGCTCAAATCCATCCATCCTCGGCATGTGCATATCCGTCAGCACCAGTTGAAAACCCCGCCCCGTCGCCGCCGACTCCTCCAGCGCGGCCAGCGCCGACTCGCCGTCCGAAGCCAGCTCCGCCTCCATGCCCCAGTTCGTCAGCAAGCCCTTCAGGATGCGCCGGTTCGTGGGATTATCGTCCACAACCAGCACCCGCGCCCCGGTCAACGCATCCGCCCGCGCCGCGATGGGCCCCGCGCTCTTGGCCGCCGCCATCTCCCCCAGTTCTAGTTCCGTCGTAAAGTGGAACGAAGACCCCTTGCCCGGCTCGCTCTCCACCCAGATCCGCCCGCCCATCATCTCCACCAGCCGCCGCGAGATCGACAAACCCAGTCCCGTCCCTCCGTACTCGCGCGTGGTCGAGGCGTCG
>DATJMU010000100.1:0-136793 GCA_035508555.1 Occallatibacter sp.
TGAAGCCCAAATCATTTGCGGGCACTTTCGGCACGGCGGAAGCCGTGCCCTTTCAAAGCAAGATACTCCGCCCGTGAGTTCTTCAACAGGTTCTGAGAATCCCGCTCCCAGAGCCGTGCCTCTTCGAAACAAGGCTGCGAACGGCGGCGCTGGCCGGCGCTGGCCCTTGCCACGGAAGTTGCGGGTCTCACCCGAAAATTCAATTCCCATCCCGCCGCTTCCGCGCTAGAATCATCCCACTCCTGCAATAAGGGCCAAAGTGATGCGGATTTCTGTGTGTCTGGGCAGTACTGTCCTGTTTCTTGCCTCGGTTTCGCCGCTCCTGGTGCGCGCGCAGTTCCAGCCGCCCAACCCCGACGAGCTCAAGATGACCTCCGACCCCAAGGCGCCGGGCGCCGATGCGGTGTACCTGGAGATCAAGGAGATCGACAACGATCCGGAGCACTATCAGCTCATCTACGAGCGCATCAAGGTGCTCACCGACAAGGGCAAGGAGCTGGCCACGGTGAGTCTTCCCTACCTGGTGGGCGGCTTCAAGATCCACGCCATCGAGGGCCGGACCATCCATCCCGACGGCACCATCGTCCCGCTCGAGGGCAAGCCGGAGGACCTGATGACGGCGAAGTCCGGCACCGCGGAGATCGGGCGGAAGGTGTTTACGCTGCCCAGCGTCGAGGTGGGGAGCGTGCTCGAGTACCAGTACCAGATCGACTACGGCGACAACTACTTCTCGTCGCCGCTCTGGCAGATCCAGAAGAGGTACTACGTGTACAAGGCGCACTACGAGTTCATGCCCTTCGAGCAGTTCCGGGCGCACAACGTGAACCAGGGCTCCAGCAGCCGGTACCTCACCGACGCGAAGGGGCGGGCGATCAACAGCCTGATCTGGTGGAAGAATCTGCCGTCGGGCGTGGATGTGAACACGAACATTTCGGGCAGCTACTCGGTGGATGTGACGGACATTCCGCCGATCCCGGACGAGGACTGGATGCCGCCCATCGACAGCGTTTTGTACAAGGTGCTCTTCTATTACGAGGCCACGACCAGCGCGCAGGCGTTCTGGGAGGACGCGGCGAAGGAGTGGGGCAAGGAGGTGGACCACTTTGCGGAAGCGTCGAAGCCGATCCAGGAGGCGGTGGCGAGCCTGGTGGCGCCGGGCGACAGCGACCTGGTGAAGGCGCAGAAGCTCTATGACGCCGTGCAGGGGCTGGACAACACCGATTACACGCGGAGGCGGACGGCCTCGGAGCTGAAGCAGCTGAAGCTGAAGGCGGCCAAGCGCGCCGCCGATACCTGGACGCAGAAGGCGGGATCGAGCGACGACATCGCCCTGCTGTACCTGGCGATGCTGCGGGCGGCGGGGCTGAAGGCCTACGCGGCCAGGGTGGCCGACCGCGCCTACCGGCTGTTCGACCCCAGCTACATGAACATCGAACAGCTCGACGACACGGTGGTGATTCTCGATAGCGGCGGCAAGGAGATCGACCTCGACCCGGGGGAGAAGATGTGCCCGTTCGGCGTGCTGAGCTGGAGGCACTCCGACAGCGCCGGGATTCGCGAGAGCGCGCAGGGCATGGAGCTGACGCGGACTCCGGAGCAGGAGTATACGCAGAACGTCACCGACCGGGTGGGAGAGGTTACGATCTCCGGCAACGGCAGCGTCACCGGGCAGATCCGCATCATCATGGGCGGGCAGGCGGCGATGCGCTGGCGGCAGATCGCGATCGAGAACGACATGGACGAGGTGAAGAAGCGGTTCGACCGGGAGATCCAGTCGGAGGTGCCGGAGGGCGTGGAAGCGCACGTGGACCACTTCCTGGGCATGAGCGACAGGGACGTGAATCTGATGGCGATCGTCAACGTGAAGGGAGAGCTGGGAACGTCCACGGCGAGACGGCTTATGCTGCCGGCGTTCTTCTTCGAGACGCGGGGGAACACGCCTTTCGTCAAGCAGGAGAAGCGGCTGGAGCCGGTGGACATGCACTACGGCGATACGCTGGTCGACGAGGTGACCTACCAGTTGCCGCAGGGGATGAACGTGGAGGCCGCGCCGCAGAACACCGACAATCTGTGGAAGGGACGCGCGATCTACGACGTCAAGATCAAGAACGGCGCCGGCGCGATCACGGTGACGCGCACGATGGCGCGCGCCTTCACTTTAGTGAAGGCCGGCGAGTACGCGGACCTGCGCGGCTTCTACCAGAAGGCGGCGGCCTCGGACCAGCAGGAGGTGGTGCTGGCCGAGCCGCGCGCCGCCGGGGGCAACTGATGGGCCTGGGGGCGCGGGAGAGCTTCCTGCTGGTTTTGGCGTGCTGCGCCGTGGCCGGGGCGCTGCCGGCCGGGGCGCGGGGGAAGGCGCAGCCGGCGCCGCAATGGGCGCTGGACGCGAGCAAAACGCCCACGCCGGCATCGGCGAAGGACGCGGCGGCGGTGGTGCTGCTGGATCAGTACGTGATCACCGTGGACGACCAGAACCACGCGGTGGAGCGGGAGCAGTACGCGGTGCGCATCCTGGAGCCCGAGGGGCGCAAGTACGGGCACTGCCTGGCCGAGTACGACACCGACGAGAAGCTCCACTACTTCCGTTCATGGACCATCGCGGCGGACGGGCGGCAGTTCCAGGCCATGGAGACGGACTTTACCGATGAAGGGGAGTGGGGCGACCAGGACATGCAGTCCTCGGAGAAGATCCGCATCCTGAACCCGCCGGGGGGCGATCCGGGGTCGGTGGTGGTCTGCGAGACGGAGGGCGAACTGCGGCCCTACATGAGCTCGGAGGAGTGGCAGATCCAGCTTCCGATTCCCGTGGTGGATGAGTCGCTGGAACTCGATCTGCCGCCGGGCGGGCACTATGCGGACTCGTGGAGCCGGTATGCGGCGGTGAAGCCGATGGAGACGGGCGCGGGGCAGCTTCGGTGGGAGATCAAGGACATGCCGGCGCTCGATCTGGAAAACCTGTACGCCACGCCGCCGTGGGAGGCGCTGGCGGCGCGGATGTCGGTGAAGTGGGGCGACTCGGCGGTGAAGGGCGCCGACAGCCAGTGGCGCGAGATCGGCGAGTGGATGGACGGGCTCGAAGCGCATCGCACCGATCCCACGCCGGAGATTGCGGCCGAGGCCGGGCAGCTCACGGCCGGAGCGCCCGATCTCTATACCAAACTTGCACGCATCACCGAGTACATCCAGAACAACGTCCGCTACTTTATCGTGATTCACGGGATCGGGGGATTCCAGGCGCACTACGCGGGCGAGGTCTATCGCAACCGCTACGGCGACTGCAAGGACAAGACCACGCTGCTGATCTCGATGCTTCAGGCCGCCGGCGTCAAGGCGTACTACTTCCATGTGGACAGCGAGCGGGGCGTAATCGATCCGGCGGCGCCGTCGATCGTGGGCAACCACATGATCACGGCCATCGAGCTGCCGCCGGGGACGACCGATCCGCGGCTGATGGCGCGCGTGACGACGGCGGAGGGCAAGAACCTACTCTTCTTCGATCCCACGGATGAAGAGACGCCGGTGGGGCTGATCCGGGGCGAGCTGCAGGGGGCGTGGGGCAACCTGGCCGACGGAGCCGCAAGCCAGGCCTTACAGATGCCGGTGCTGGCGCCGGCCTCGGCGGGGCTGGAGCGCAAGGGGACGTTTGTTCTGGGGGCGGATGGATCGCTGACCGGGACGGTGGCGGCGACCTACTCCGGCGGCGATGCGGCCAGCCGGCGAGGGACGCTGAAAGAGGCAGACGCCAAAGAGGTTCGGGAAGGACTGGAACGGAGCCTGGGGGATTCGCTGCCGGGGCTGACGCTGGCGGGGTTCGAGTATCGCGACCGAAGCAGCATCGACAGACCGCTGGCGCTCGAGATTCAACTGAGCGTGCCGGATTATGCGCACGGGGCGGGGACGCTGCTGCTGGTGCGGCCGCGGGTGATGGGGAGCTACGCGCGCAGCGTGCCCGACGTGATGGACGGCAAGGCGCGCCGGTATCCGATCGAGCTGGGACATCCGGGACGCTGGCATGACAGCTTCGACATTGCGCTGCCAGCGGGGTACACGGTGGACGAGACGCCCGATCCGGTGGCAATCGAACTGCCGTTTGCGAGCTACAGCGCGTCAAGCTCGGTGAAGGGCAATGTGCTGCACTACGAGCGCGAGTACATGGTCCGGCAGGTGGAGATTCCGGCGAGCCAGGCCGATGGGTTTCGCAGGCTCGAAGACATGATCCTCGAGGACGAAAAGGGGATGGCGGTGCTCAAGAAGCGGTAGCGGTGAATCCTGGGGCCGCGGTGGACATCCATTCAACCATGACTCATCCGCTTTTTTCTCCATTCAAGCTGCGGTCGGTGGAGTTTGCCAGCCGCATCGGGGTTTCGCCCATGTGCCAGTACTCGTGCCAGGACGGATTCGCCACGGACTGGCACCTGGTTCACCTGGGCAGCCGTGCGCAGGGCGGCGCGGCGCTGGTGATTGCGGAGGCTTCGGCGGTGCTGCCCGAGGGGCGGATTTCGCCGGCCGACCTGGGTATCTGGAAGGACGAGCACATTGCGGCGCTGGCGCGGATCGTCCAGTTTATCCACGCGCAGGGGGCGCGAGCGGGGATTCAACTGGCCCACGCGGGCCGCAAGGCCAGCATGGCGCCGCCGCCGGGGCCGGAGCGGCTGGTGCCGCCGGAGGAAGGCGGCTGGCAACCGGTGGCGCCGAGTGCGGTGGCGTTTGGGCCGGCGTACGCGGCGCCGCAGGCGCTGGACCAGGCGGGAATCGACCGCATCGTGGAGGCTTTTGGGCGGGCTGCGAAGCGGGCGCTGGCGGCGGGGTTCGACTTTGTGGAGATTCACGGGGCGCACGGCTACCTGCTGAACGAGTTTCTATCGCCGCTTGCAAATCGGCGCTCCGACGGCTACGGGGGAAGCTTCGAGAACCGGGTGCGGATGCCTCTCGCGGTAGTGGACGCGGTGCGCGGGGCGTGGCCGGCGCACCTGCCGCTCTTTGTCCGCATCTCGGCGACGGACTGGATGGAGGGCGGATGGACGGCGGACGATTCGGTGCGGCTGGCCCCGCTGTTGCGCGAGCATGGCGTGGACCTGATCGACGTCTCCTCGGGCGGACTGGTTCCGGGAGCGAAGATCCCCCTGGGGCCGGGCTACCAGGCGCCGTTTGCGGCGCGCATCCGGCGCGAGACCGGCGTTCCGACCGCTTCTGTGGGCATGATCACCGATCCGGCGCAGGCGAACGCGATTGTTGCCGAGGGGCAGGCCGACCTGGTGCTGCTGGCGCGGGAAATGCTGCGCGATCCCTACTGGCCGCTGCACGCCGCGGCGGCGCTGGGCGAGAATGCATCGTGGCCGGTGCAGTACCTGCGGGCAGCGCCGCAGGGATCGGCGAGGCGAACGGCGGCCGAGAGGCCGGAGGGCCATTAGGAATTTGATTCCGAAATGACATCGCGACAGATTCGGCGGAGGTGGAAGGTTTCCGCAGGGGCTAAACAGGCTACGAAAAAAAGTCCCAAGTCCGGGGGAAATGCCCGGAAAAACATCCCTCGGGGGCTAAGGCCCATTGATTCTGTTGCGCTTTTACGGCACGGCTAAAGCCGTGCCCTTTCAAAACAACAGCAAATTTGACTTTTTCCGCAGCGTGTAAAGCCCACGCTCCTATGCGGCTGTTTGCGGCACCCAGTGACCAAAAGGGTGCGTCGTCCCATTTCGCGCTTCACATGCGGAGCGAGATGTGCCCTATACTGCCTTTAGTGCTGGCGGCACGTCCGGCTCCGTTCTGCTGGCCCCGATATTTATGGCATCACAACCATCGCGCAAGGCAGTTCCCGCAGCTCCTGTAATCCCCGACCGTCTCTACTTCAAGATTGGGGACGTAGCGCGGATTTGCGAGCTGGAAACATACGTTCTGCGGTTCTGGGAGACACAGTTTCCGCAGCTCAAGCCGAACAAGAGCGGGACCGGTCAGCGGCTCTACCGCCGGCGGGACGTGGAGCTGGTTCTCGAGATCAAGCGGCTGGTGCATACCGAGGGATACACGATCTCCGGGGCGCGTCAGACGCTGGGCCAGTTTCCGCTCAAGGCCAAGCCGCAAACCGTTCTGCCGCTGCCGCCGGCCGACGCGGGGCATCGGCTCGATGCCGTGGCCGCGGCTGTGGGGCGGGCGCGCGCCGAGCTGCGCGAGATCGCGGGACTGCTGGCGGCGCCGGCGGTGCTGCCGCCGCGGCGCCGCGGACGGATGACCACTCTGCCGGTCGCGACAGGGTCGCTGTTTCCGTCTTGATTCCTCTGATAAGAAACAAAAATGCAAGTGCAACAAAACAAGAGATGAATTCTACGGACTCCCACCCATCGGACAAAAACAAAGACGTCCGATGGATGGGGCACAGTTTCATCCCCGCGGGTCGGCAACGACGGTGGAGGACTGAACAGCGGGATCTCCGGAGCCAGCGGGAAGCGGCGCGTGCCGCGTGAATGGCCGCCGTGTCGAGTGCTTCGTCCAGGGAGCGTGAACGGCGATGAAGTGCGCACAGTGCGGGTCGTCCCAGTTCCGGACCTCCCGTTTTCGCAGGGAAGATCTCTTCCGGCTGCTCTGGCTCCGGTATCCGATCCGCTGCCGGTCCTGCCAACAGCGCGACTACGCCGGAGTGTTTACGGCGATGAAGATTCACGGGGCGGAAAAGACCCGGCGGCGGGAACGGCGCGGGCGGAGATAGGCCGAGGCCAGCGCGCGGGAGCGGGCCTGAGTTCGGGCTGCAGGCAGTGCCTCGCCGGATTCATTGGCTGCTCCGCCTTGCCTTTTGCTGACCGCCGCGGCGCAAATGTTTTACGCTCGTAGCATGGAGTTCCTGGTAAGCGATCTCGAGCGTGAGCCTATCGAGTTTGACCTTGCAATTGCCTCCGGCGCCGTGGATTTCGGAGATCAAGTCGCACAGGACGGTCCCCTGGCCGCATCCGGCCGCGCGGAGGTGATCCACGAGCACCGCGGCCCCAAGGAGATCGTGGCCGACATCCGGCTGCGGGGCCAGTTCGAGGGGAGGTTCGAGGTCCCGTGCGCGCGGTGCGTCGAGCCGGTGCAGCTTCCGCTGGCGGCGAGCTTCGACCTGGTGTTCCGGCCGGCGGGCGCGGACTCCGACGCCCCGGAGCGGTCGATTACTGCGCCCGAAACGGAAATCGGGTATTATCAAAAAGACAGTCTGTTGCTTGAAGATGTGCTGCGGGAGCAGGTGCTTTTGGCCCTGCCGGTCAGGACGCTGTGCAAGCCGGACTGTAAAGGACTTTGCCCGCGCTGCGGCGCGAACCGCAACAGCCAGCCCTGCCATTGCGAAGAGGGTCCGCAGGACCCGCGGTGGGAAGCACTGGCCGGACTCCGGAGCCGGATCAAGTCCTGAACGATCGGCCCCTGCGAACGAGGCGGGTGCCATTCTTTGCGCCGCCCGGGCCCGATGGGGCGTGCGGCGGGGGAAGGGCGTGCCTTTTTGTTGCGCAGAAAGAGCGAGACAGGACTCGGAACCAGCGAGCCGGGCGGGGGTCGCGATGAGACGAAAGGAATTGGACCATGCCGAATCCGAAGAGGCGCCACTCGACGCGCCGCACAGCCAATCGCCGCTCGCACGACTTTTTAACGGCCAGCGGCCTCTCCGAGTGCCCGAACTGCCACGAGAAGAAGCTGCCGCACCGGGCGTGCCCGAAGTGCGGGGCGTACCGCGGGCGCGCCGTGCTCGACGTCAAGGAAGAGAGCAAGTAAGCTGGGACGGCATGTTGACTGACATCGTCCTGGACGCCGTCGGTTCCGACAAGGCCCCCGAACCGGAGATTCGGGGAGCGATCCTGGCGTGCCGCACTCTGCCTGTCCGCGTCCACCTTGTGGGGCCGGAGCCGGAGCTGCGGGACCTGCTGGACGAGCACCTCGAAAACGAGGACCTGCCCATCGTCATCCACCACGCCTCCGAGCGCATCGGGATGGACGAAAAAGCGGCCCTGGCCGTCCGTACAAAGAAAGACAGCTCCATGCGCGTCGGCATCAAGCTGGTGCGCGAGGGCAAGGCCGCGGGGTTTGTCACCGCCGGCAATACCGGCGCCGCCATGGCCACGGCCAAGATGGTCCTGGGCGCCATGCCGGGGGTGGACCGCCCCGCGCTGGCCACCCCCATGCCCACCGCCAAGGGCAGCGACCACCCCTGCGTCCTGCTGGACGTCGGCGCCAACGTCGACTGCAAGGCCCACAACCTTCAGCAGTTCGCCGTGATGGGCGAGATGTACGCCCGCAGCGTCCTCAAAATTCACAAACCGCGCGTGGGGCTGCTTTCGATCGGCGAAGAAGAAACCAAGGGTAACGATCTGACGCGCGAGGCCTTCGCGCTCCTTAAGGCGCTGCCCATCAACTTTATCGGCAACGTGGAAGGCCGCGACATCTTCAACGGCAACGCCGACGTGATCGTCTGCGACGGGTTTGTGGGCAACGTGGCGCTGAAGACCAGCGAGGGCGTGGGCAGGTTTGTGCGCGAGGTGCTGCGCGAGACGCTGACGCGCACAGTGCGGGCCAAGGTGGGGGTGCTGCTGGCGCGGCAGGCGTTCAACGACTTCCGCCGGCGGCTGGATTACACCGAATACGGCGGAGCTCCGCTGCTCGGGGTGCGCGGCGTGTGCATCATCGGGCACGGCTCATCGAACGACCGCGCCATCTTCAACGGCATCCGGGTGGCCTACGAGTTCGCCCGCGCCGGCACCAACAGCCGCATCGAGCAGGAGTTTGCCGGCCGGCACCACCAGGCCCCGGACGACCCCGAGCCCGCCGCCGACGCTACGATCCAGTGATTTCAGGGGTCAGGGATCAGGGAACAGCGACCCAGGTCTGAGGATCTGGGCGTTCGTCGACGGAGAGTTTGTGGCTGACGCACCTTCTCATGCCAGGACCATTGACCCGGCAACGGTTGAGCTGCTGGCCTGCCCGGTCTGTCACGGAGCGCTGCGGGAAGAGTCCACGAACCTGGTCTGCTGCGGCTGCGCGCGCGCGTACCCGATTGTCGACGGAATTCCGGTGCTGATCGCGGGGCGGGCGGTGCAATCGCCCTCCTCAGAGATTACTCCGAAATGATCATTAGTCCAGGAAAGGCGGCGGCGTAGAGCTTCAAATCGAGGGTCGGCAATGCGTGCCCACCCACCCAAGCATGAGCCCCGATGAGAAAGCCGGTCAGAAAGCGGCGGGGACAGGCGTCCCGGCGAAGGTGGGCAACCGGGCTACCGGTGCAGGTAGAACGGCAGGACGATCATGGCGGCAAAGAAGGTGGCCAGGAGCATGGCCAGCGCCACGAGGCTGTAAATCAGGACGAGGCTTGGTCCCTGGGAGGCTTCGCCGCCGTCAGTTTCTGCGGGTTTCTCCGGTGGCGGTTGGGGAACATCCATAACTGGAAACATCCATAGATAAGTTCACTCATACTTTAGCGCATCGACCGGGTCCAACTGGGCGGCGCGGGTGGCGGGGGCGGTTCCGAAGACCACCCCGACCACGGTGGCCGCAGCCAGAGCGATGATCACGGAGGAGCCGGAGATGGGCAGGTCGTAGCTGGTGAAGAAGCGGATGGAGAGCGGCACCGCAAGGCCCAGCAGAATGCCGACGACTCCGCCGGTGAGCGAGATGATGACGGCCTCGGCCAGGAACTGGAGCTTGATCTCGCGCCGCGTGGCGCCGAGGGCCTTGCGGATGCCGATCTCGCGGACGCGGGCGCGGACGTTGGCGAGCATGATGTTCATGATGCCGACGCCGCCGACGCAGAGCGTGACCGCGGCCACCAGCACCAGCACGGCGGTGAGGTAGTCTGCGACCGTCGACGCGGTGCTCAGCATCGCCTTCATCGTCTGTGTCTTGTAAACCGAGCCGGCACGATGGCGCGAGTTGATGATGTGCTTGATCTGCTTGGCTGCGTCCGGCACTTCCGACATCGTCTGCATCGAGAAGTAGATCTGCTTGACGCTGTTGGTGCCGGTGAAGTACCGCGCCACGGTGTAGGGGATGAGGATGGTCTGATCGGCGATCTCCGACTCGCCGAAGTCGTCCACGCTCTCTTTGAAGACGCCGATGATGGTGAAGGGAAGTCCGCTGATCTCGAAGGTCTCGCCGACGGCCTGGTCGATGCTCCCATAGCGCTCGATGGCGAAGGCCTCGCTCACGACCGCGCATTTGAAGTGGGCGGTCTCGTCGGTCTCGTCGAAGAACATGCCGACGGGCACCAGGAGGTTGCGGATGTTCTGGTACTGGGGGCTGACGCCGAGGACCAGGGTATCTTTCATCACGCCGCCGCCGAAGTTGATGGGCTCGTGCATCTCCAGCACCGGCGAGGCGTACATCACGTCGGGCAACTGCTGCTCTACGGCGCGCTCGTCATCCAAGGTAAGGAAGTCGTTGTAGCGCACCCGCTCAGAGGCGGTGGCCCCGGCGCCGGCATACTCGACCTCGATGGAGTTGGTCTCGATCTTCTGGAGCTCTTCGAGGATGTAGTGCTTGCCGGTGAGGCCGATGGTGACGACGAGGATGACCGACGCGGTGCCGATCACCATGCCCAGGGCGGTGAGCGCGAACCGGGTCTTGCTGGCGCTGAAGCTGTCGAGGGCGAGCTTGAGAATCTCGCGCCAGACCATGGTTTGGCGCGCGCTGGTCAGCGTTTGCTCAAACGTGCTCCTGCGGGCCTGCTCGGTGACCTTCATGTCTTTCTTCCTGAGATGCTCCAGGACCCCTGGAGGTTCCATGGCGGCCGGCCAGCCGGGAGGGGGGCGTGCCGCTGTCCTTAGATTACGCGCTTCGCGCAGTCCCGCGCTCAAAATCCTGCCCGCCGGTAAGTTCCCATCAGGCGCCCTTCGGCGAGGACATGGTCTTTGATTGCGGTCTCCACCTGCTCGCGCGTGGCTCCGGGGGCGAGATGCGGGTCGAAATCGAGCGCGTAGATGCGGAACATGTAGCGGTGCGGCTCGCCCGGAGGCGGGCAGGGCCCCGCGTAGCCGATGCGGCTGAAGCCGTTGATGCCCTCGGCGGTCCCGGCAGGCATTTTCCCATCGGTCGATGCCCCTTCGGGGAGACCGTTCACGGCCGGCGGAATGCGGTAGGCGAGCCAGTGGGTGAAGTCCACCGGGGCGTCGGGGTCGTGCACGATGAGCACGAAGCTCCTGGTGCCGGAGGGTGCGCCGGACCATCGCAGACCGGGCGAGAGGTCCTGTCCTTCGCACGTGCACTTGCGCGGAATGGGACCGCCGCTGGCAAAACTGGTACTGGCGAGGGACAGGGACGGCCGCGCGTCCGCGGCCGCTGTGACCCGCCACTGCCAGAACGCCGCTACCGCAGCCAGGAAAACGAGACAAACACCGAAGAAGACAAGCCTGGATCTGCCTGGTTTTGCGAGGGGCACCTCATCTAGGTCCGGCTCCATGGTTTGTCTCCAGAGTGAACTCTCAGGGCCCGGCTTCCGGTGAAAATGTCCCACATCCTGTCAGAATCTTGCAACTTTCGCTTTTGGCGCTTTTTCCCTGGAGCGATCCTTTCGGGCTCAGACTCCAGGGGTTGTGAAGAGCCCGACGTACTGGTCGACGGGCATTGGGTGCAGTTGCCGGGCGTCGAGCGAGGCCGCCATGATCCGCTCGACGCGGTCTTCGCTGAACCGGCGGCGCAGGTTCCTGCGGAACTTTTCGATCAGCAGCGGCAGGCCCTCGTGGCGGCGGCGGCGGTGGCCGATGGGGTACTCGACCGTCTCTTCGAGGAAGGTTCCGTCGTCGAGCTCGACGTGCAGACGGTTGGCGATGGACCGCTTTTCGGGGTGGTGATAATCGGCGGTGAAACGGGGCTCCTCGACGCACTCGATTTTGGCGCGGAGGGCGTCGATGCGGGGGCCGGTCTCAGGGCCGGCGGCAACGGCGTCTTCGTAGTCGGCGGCGGTGAGGCGGCCGAAGAGGAGCGGGATGGCGATCATGTACTGCACGCAGTGGTCGCGGTCGGCGGGGTTCGCAAGCGGCCCTTTTTTGTCTATGATGCGCAAACAGGCCTCGTGGGTATGCAGCACGATGCGGCGAACGGCCGCGGCCGACTTGCCCATGGCCGCGAGGCGGGCGTGGAGGGCCATGGCGGCCTCGACGGCCGTCTGCGCGTGGAACTCGGCGGGGTAGCTGATCTTGAAGAGGACGTTCTCCATCACGTAGCTGCCGTAAGGGCGCTGGAAGGTGAAGGGACGGCCGCGGAAGCTGACGTCGTAAAAGCCCCAGGTCTTCGCGGTGAGCGCGGAGGGGTAGCCCATCTCGCCGGCGCGGGCCATCAGGGCGAGGCGGACGGCGCGGCTGGTGGCGTCGCCGGCGGCCCAGCTCTTGCGCGAGCCGGTGTTGGGCGCGTGGCGGTAGGTGCGGAGGCTTTGGCCGTCGACCCAGGCCAGCGAGATGGCATTGATGGTCTGCTCGCGGGTGAGTCCGAGGAGGGAGCAGACGACCGCGGTGGACGCGACTTTGACGAGGACGACGTGGTCGAGACCGACCTTGTTGAATGAGTTTTCGAGGGCGAGGCAGCCCTGAATCTCGTGGGCCTTGATCATGGCGGTGAGCACGTCGCGCATGAGCAGGGGGGACGCACCCTGGGCCGCGCTGGTTCGGGAGAGCCAGTCGGCGACGGCGAGGATGCCGCCGAGGTTGTCGGAGGGGTGGCCCCACTCGGCGGCGAGCCAGGTGTCGTTGAAGTCGAGCCAGCGGATGGCGGCGCCGATGTTGAAGGCGGCCTGCACGGGATCGAGCACGTAATCGGTGCCGGGGACGCGGGCGCCGTTGGGGACGGTGGTGCCGGGGACGATGGGGCCGAGGAGTTTGGTGCAGGCCGGGTATTCGAGAGCCTCGAGGCCGCAGCCGAGGGTGTCGATGAGGCAGTAGCGGGCGGTGGTGCAGGCGAGGTCGCTCGTGACCTGGTAGCCGAGCGCGTAGTCGGCGATGTCGGCGATGACCTGGTCGGGCGCGGGGCGCTGATTGCTGATCCCTGATGACACGCAATCTCCTCTTGGTCTGTTGGGTCCAGAAGCACTGCGGCCGCATCGGCAGAAACCGCTGAGTGTGCCCCCTCCTTCGAGCGTTCTGGGCTCGAAGGGTGGGAGTGGCCGAAAGCCCCGATCCTCACCAGTCAAGCTGATGCTGAGAGCCGATGGCTGAAAGCTCCCGTTCACTCCCGTTGGTCAATCGGCACAAACCTACGGTCCTCCGGCCCGGTGTAGTTCGCCGAGGGGCGGATGATCTTGCCGTCCTGGCGCTGCTCGATGGCGTGGGCGCTCCAGCCGGCGGTGCGCGCCATGACGAAGAGCGGCGTGAAGAGCGCGACCGGCACGCCCATCAGCGAGTACGCCACCGCGCTGAACCAGTCCAGATTCGGAAACATGCGCTTGGCGTCGTGCATGGTGGCTTCAATGCGCTCGGCGATGGCGAAGAGCCGCTCGCCCTGGGCGTTGACGGCGAGTTGGCGGGCAACGGCCTTGACGATGTCGCTGCGCGGGTCGCTGATGGTGTAGACGGGATGGCCGAAGCCGATGATTACCTCGCGGGCGGCCACGCGGCGGCGGATGTCGGCCTCGGCCTCGTCCGGCGTGGTGTAGCGCTGTTGAATTTCGAGAGCTACCTCATTGGCTCCGCCGTGTTTGGGGCCTTTGAGCGCGCCGACGGCGCCGACGATGCAGGAGTGGAGGTCGGAGCCGGTGCCGGCGATGACGCGCGCGGTGAAGGTGGAGGCGTTGAACTCGTGCTCGGCGTAGAGGATCAGCGAAGTGTGCATGGCCGCGACCCACTCCGCGCTCGGAGGCTTGCCGTGGAGCAGGTGGAGAAAGTGCGCGGCGATGGAATCGTCGTCGGTCTCGACCTCGATGCGGCGGCCGGAGCGGGCAAAGTGCAGCCAGTAGAGGAGCATCGACCCGAGAGAAGCGAGGAGGGTATCGGCGATGGTGCGCGCGCCCTCGTCCGAGTGCGCAGCATCTTCCGGCTGGACGCAGCCGAGGACGGAGACGCCGGTGCGCAGCACGTCCATGGGGTTCGAGGATGCAGGCAGGAGCTCGAGGGCCTGCCTGACCGCGGCCGGCAGCCCGCGCAGTCCGCGCAGGCGCGCCTTGCAGGCGGCGAGTTCGGCCGCATGGGGCAGTTGGCCGTGGACGAGCAAGTGCGCGACCTCTTCGAACTCGCAGTGCGCGGCCAGGTCTTTGATGTCGTAGCCACGATAGTGCAGGTCGTTGCCGGAGTGGCCCACGGTGCAGAGCGCCGTATTGCCGGCCGGCGTGCCGGAGAGCGCCACGGATTTTTTGGGCTTGAAGACGGGCTGCGCGGTCTTGGGCTCCTCTGTGCGCAAGTGCATCCTCCTGAGAGCCTCAAACTAATGCGTTGAGCGGGGGCGTGTCCAGTGGGTGCGCTACGGATAGCGTGGTCCAATCGAGGGTTGTTTACAGTTTGGCGGTGACAGGCCCTGAGAGAATGGAAAGGCAGGCTAGAGGCAATGCTGTTCACTTATGAAAAACTTGTGTCCCACGGCGGCATCTGCCAGTCCCACCCATTCCGCAAAAGACGCGGAATGGGTGGGGCACCCGCTTTATTGCAACTACGCACAAGTCCGTAAGGTGAACAGCATTGAGGTTAGAAGAGTTGAAATCCGTTCAGGCGTTTCGCGGCGTTTTGGTCAAACGTCAGAGTCGCGGAGCAACCCCGCCAGGCGCCTAAAGCGCCAATCAGAGCGTCTTCGAAGGTCCCCGATCCCTTTCTGAGCGCAACAACAGCCTGATAGACTTCCTGCTCGTTTTGAACTTCGAGGGTATCGGCCGCCAAAATCATCTCGACGTGGTCGGCGACCTCCCCGTGTGAGCGCTTGTACAGGCTTCCGAGAACCCAGACGATTTCGAGAATGCACACCAGGCTGACAAAACCAGGAAACTCCCTGGTCAGACGGCGTTCGATGACCTCAGCCGCCCTGCGCGACTGGGTGGGATCGTCCTCGACCAGGTAGCGCAAAAGGACGTTCGTGTCGAGACCGATCATCTCCGCCAATCATTTCCGCCAATCATCTCCGCCAATCATCTCCGCCAATCATCTCCGCCGATCATCTCCGCCGATCATCTCCGCCGATCATTTCTTCCGCCGGAATCTTCCGGTAGCGCCTGCCTCAATCGCTTCATCGATCTTTTTGAGAGAGACCGGTTGCGCCAGCCCGGGAACGCTGCCCTTGAGGCGCTTCGTCGGGATTTTGGGCAGAATGATCACGCCGTCCGGATGGAAGAAGAATTTGAACCGATCCCCCGGCTTGATCCGCAATCGTTCACGAACCGCCTTGGGAATCGTGGCCTGCCCCTTGCTGCTGAGTGTGGCTTCCATGAGGATGTCCCCTCTTTACATTTTAGCAGAAGTAAAGGGCCGTGCCGCTGCTGAAAACTGACTTCCGCATGGGCGGTTATCCGGCCATCGCGCCCCAAAACGCACTGTCATCTTGAGCGGAGCGAAGCGGAGTCGAAAGATCTGCGGTTGCCTTTGTCACAGCGGCGGACTTCACGGCCCTTTATCATCCTCACCATGCTCAAAGACGCCTACTTCACGTACATCATGGCGAGCCGAAGCCACACGCTCTATATCGGCGTTACTGGGGACCTGCGAGGGCGCGTTTTCGAGCATAAATGGAAAGAGCAGGACGGCTTCACTGAGCGCTACAACTGCGATCGGCTGGTCTGGTTCGAAAGCTACCAGGATGTCCAGAAGGCCATCGCACGCGAGAAGCAGCTGAAGGGATGGCGGCGCGAGAAGAAGATTGCATTGATCGAGAAGGCGAGTCCGGTGTGGGTGGACCTGAGCAGGGACTGGTACGACGTGGAGCCCGCCGATCTGAAGCGTGCTGCCGATCGCATGGATTGCTAAAAGCAACCGCAGATCCTTCGACTGCGTTTGGCGCACAAGGCGCGCCAAACTTCGCTCAGGATGACAGCCTTATTTTTTGACTTGCATTGGCGGATGGGATGCTGAAAGTTCGAGCTCCAAGCCCAAGAGTTACTTCGTGGGTTTGGCCTTCACGAACAGCGTGTCCAGCTTCTCTTCGTAGTCGTGATAGCCGAGATAGCGGTAGAGGTCCTCGCGGGTCTGCATCAGCGGGACTACGCTGCGCTGCGTTCCCTCGGCGCGGATGGCCTGGTAGACCTTGAGGGCGGCGGCGTTCATGGCGCGGTAGGCGGCGCAGCAGTAGAGGATCATGTCTACGCCCGCCTCGGCCAGTTCTTCGCGCGTGAAGAGAGGCGTTTTGCCGAACTCCGTGATGTTGGCCAGGATGGGCACGGCGAGCGCGCGGCGGAACTCGGCGTACTGGGCTAAATCCGTCACCGCTTCGGCAAAGAGCATCTCCGCGCCCGCGGCTACGTAGGCTTGCGCGCGCTCGATGGCGCGCTCCAATCCTTCGCTCGCCAGCGCGTCGGTGCGCGCCATGATCACCAGAGCATCGTCGCCATTTGCGTCGACGGCGGCCTTGATGCGGTCGGCCATCTCTTCGGGGGGGACAAGCTCCTTGCCGGGGCGGTGGCCGCAGCGCTTGGCGCTTACCTGGTCTTCGATGTGCACCGCTGCCGCGCCCGCTTTGCGCATCGACCGGATGGTGCGCGCGATGTTGAAGGCGCCGCCCCAGCCCGTGTCGATGTCGACCAGGAGCGGGAGGTCGGTTGCGTCCGTAATGCGGCGCACGTCGGTCAGGACGTCTTCCATGGTGCTGATGCCGAGATCGGGCAGGCCGAGGGAGTTGGCGGCCACGCCGCCGCCGGAGAGATAGAGCGCGCGAAAGCCGACGGCCTGGGCCATGCGCGCCGTGTAGGCGTTGATGGCGCCCGCGATCTGCAGCGGCTTTTCTTCGCCCAGGGCGGCGCGAAACCGGGCCCCCGGCGATGGCGCACTTCGTTCGTCGCTCATCGACCTTCCTTGCGCGCATCTTAGCAGGCCGCAGAGTGGAGGCGCACGGCGGAGCGGGACTCTGTTCCTCGTCTCCGCCACGCCGAAGCGCGAGGCCGACAAACAATGCGCCCGCGGCGCGAGGCGTGCCGAGGTGTTAGGGTTATCACTGACGGCTCGCTGTTGACCGGAGGGAATGCACCGACGCACGCGCAGAACGCTTTGGATCGTGGCCGCGGCCCTGGTTTTGCTGGGTGTGGCGATTTTCCTACGCTCGAAGGCGCCGCCGGAGGCGGCGCGGCTGCTGCCGGAGTCGGACGGCATCGTTTACATCAACCTGAAGCCGTTCCGGGCGTTTCTGCGGCATAAGGACATGAAGCCGCCGCAGCCTGTGCCGGGCTACCAGGAGTTCATCGACGCGACGGGAATCAACTGGGAGCGGGACCTGGACCAGGCGGCGATCGCGCTGCACCGGATGAAGGACCCGAACGGGCCGAACGGGCCGGTGGCTTACTCGATGGTGCTGGTGGGTCGAATAACGGGCCCGAAGCTGAACACCTGGCTGGGAGCGCACGCGGAGTCGCGCGATGTGTACGCCGGGCACACGATCTACAACATCCCGTCGGAAGGGCGGACGGTGCGGGTGACGCAGATCGGCTACGACATGATCGCGGTGTCGAACACGCCGACCGCTGAGCAGATTCACTCGATCATCGACCGGCATACGACGGCGGCGTGGCCGTTTGCGGGGTCGTCGCTGCTGGCGCGGCACTACCACGAGGTGCCGCTGCTCGCGCTGGCGTGGGGAGTGGGGCAGATCGGGCTGCCGTTCAGCCAGAGCGGAGCTATCAGCATCTTTGGCTTCCAGCTTCCGTTGCAGGACAACTCGACGATTGTGGCCAGCCTGGCGCCGGCGCTGCCGGTGCCCAACGCACTGCGGCTGCGGGTGATGGAGATTGCGCCGAGCGCGCAGGCCGCGGCGAGCCAGTCGGCGGCGCTGGCCACGCTGGTGACGCTGGCGCGCGGGTTTACGGCGCCGCTGGCTTCGAACACCGCGAACAACGGACTGCGCGAACTGTTGAGCACGGCGGAGGTGACGCAGCACCACGACGAGGTGGTGGTGACGGCGACGCTTTCGCCTTCGTTCCTGGCAGCGCTGGCGCGGGGCGGGAACGGGGCGCAGGCGGCTGCGCCGGCCGCGGGCGCGACACAAGCGCAGTGAATGCGAAGACGCGAGCGACGGGTGCTGGTGAACCCCACCCTAGCGGGAAGAACAAAGGCCCCGCGAGGGTGGGGCACCCGGAGAGCGGAGGAGAGTGAGGCGGTTTGGCAATCGGTCACCCCACCCTAGCGGGAAGAACAACGACCCCGCGAGGGTGGGGCACCCGGAGAGCGGGGCAGATTTTGGCAGTATGGCAATCGGCCACCCCACCCTAGCGGGAAGAACAAAGACCCCGCGAGGGTGGGGCACCCGGGGAGCGGGGAATGCCGTGGCGGCTATTGGCCTGTGAGGCCGAGGGCCTGGAGGGTGGCGGGATCGGGGATGGAGCGGCCGTTTTCCTCAGTGGCTACGCCGAAGCCGCCGTGAAAGTCCCACATGGCCCAGCCGATGCCGTCGGCTTCGAGGGCAGTGCGGACGTCGTGAATCCAGGCGTTGCGGGAGGCGGGGTCGGACTTGAGACGGTAGACGCCGAATTCGTTGCAAAGTACGGGCACATGATTCTGCTTGCCCCAGGCGGCGGCTTCGTCGATGAGCGCGCGGAGGTGCTGGGCGTCCCAGTGATCGAGCCAGTAGTTCTCCAACTGATAGCGGTCGGCAAGGCCGGGGACTTCGGCGATGAGCTGTGGCATGGAACTGCCGGTGGGCGGATAGGGGATGCTGTGCTCGTAGCTCCACCAGGGCAGTCCCCAGTTGGCGCCCTGGTGGGTGAACTCGTGGGGCTCGTAGAAGTGGAAGTTGTAGATGACGTTGCCGTCGGGGAGGGGATGGAGGGCGAGGAGGTCGGGGAGGTTGGAGTAGTTGGCGCCGGTGGCGATGAGGGTGTTGCGGGGCGCGGCCTCACGGATGGCGGCGGCGATGCGGGCCTGGATGCCGGCCCAGCGGTAGGGGTCGGCGACCTCGGGCTCGTTGAGGATCTCGAAGAAGATGCGGTCGGGGCTGCGGTCGGCGTAGTGGGCGGCGAGTTTGCGCCAGAGCATGACGAGCCGGTCGACGCCGTAGTCACCGGACTGAAGCTGCTGCTTGTAGCTGTCCTCGGGAAAGATGCAGAGCTGAACGGCGAGGCCGTTGGAGAGGATGGCGTTGATGGCGCGGTCGAGGCGGGCGAGGAGATCGTCGTTGAGGCCGCCGGGACCGAGCGGGCCCTGCTCGAGGGCGGCGGGATCGACGCCGAGGCGGATGTTGTCGAAGCCCATGCGGGCGATGAGGGCGATGTCGGCGGGGGTGGTCTGCGTGCTGGTATGCTGCGCGGAGTAGTTGTCGCCGTTCTGCGCGAACCAGTTGGAGGTGTTGATGCCGTGGCGGAGGTGCTGGGCGCGGGCGAAGGCGGTTTGCAGGTCGGCTGCGTGGTCCTGCGCGAGAGCGGGAAGGGCGAGGGCGAGCAGCGCGGGAAGAACGATGGAAGGAAGGCGCACGGGGAGTCCTCCGGGGGATAAAAGAGCATTCGAGGGCCACCATAGCACGGCGAGCTGATTTGCGCTGCTAGCATGGGATTTGCCGGACCTGCTATGCGCGAAAGCCTGTCTTCCCTGCTTGATGATTTTCGGCGGTATGAGAGCGAGATTGCCGTGGTGCGCTACCAGGGCAACCGGCGGCGCGTGACGACCTACGGCGAACTGGCGCGGCTGGCGGGGCGTTTCGCGGCGCTGCTCAACCGGCGGGGGATCGGCCAGGGCGAGCGGGTGCTGATCTGGGCAGAGAACGGCGCCGAGTGGATGGGCGCGTTCTATGGCTGCATGCTGCGGGGGGTGCTGGCGGTGCCGCTGGACCCGGGCGGGACGGCGGAGTTCGCGGCGCGCGTGGCAGCCGATGTGCGGCCCAGGCTTGCGGTCGGGGACCTGGTGCTGATGAACCGGCTGATGGGGACACTGGCCTGGGCGAAGACCCAGGTTCCGGAGTCGGGAGCTCCACTGCGCGGACCAGCACCCGCGGGAGGCGAAGCGCCGGAGTTTCCGCAGCTGGCGTTTGAGGAGTGGGAAGGGGAGCTGCCGGAGGCGGAGCTGGGGGCGATATCCGGGCTCACGAACGATACGCCGCTCGAGATCCTGTTTACCTCAGGGACGACGGGCGAGCCGAAGGGCGTGGTGCTGACCCATGGGAACGTGCTGGCGAGCGTGGGGCCGATCGAAACCGGTGCGCAGCCGTACCTGCGCTACGAGCGCCTGGTGCACCCGATCCGGATCCTGCACACGCTGCCGCTGAGCCACGTCTTCGGGCAGACGATGGGGCTTTGGGTGCCACCGGTTCTGCGCGCCGAGGTGCACTTCGAGAGCCGGCTGGCGGCGCCGCGGCTGGTGGAGACGATCAAGCGCGAGCGCATCAACGTGCTGGCGGCGGTGCCGCGGGTGGCGGCGATTTTGAAGAACTCCTTCGAGTCGCGGCATCCGGGGCTGAGTGAACGCGCGGCGGCTCTGCAGACGAAAAATCCGTTCATCAAGTGGTGGAAGTTCTGGTCGATACATCGCGAGCTGGGGCTGAAGTTCTGGGCGCTGGTCTCCGGGGGCGGCGCGCTGCCGCGGCCGCTGGAGCACTTCTGGAACGCGATGGGATTCGTCATCATCCAGGGCTATGGGATGACGGAGACCACGGCGCTGATCACGCTCAACCATCCTTTTCACGTGGCCGAGGGCTCGATCGGGAGGCCCATGTCGGGGCGCGAGGTGAAGCTGGGGCCGGATGGGGAGGTGCTGGTCAAGGGGGCGATGATTTCAAGCGCCACCTGGCAGGGCGGGCAGATGCGGGCGCGCGAGGAGGAGTGGCTTGCGACCGGCGACCTGGCCGAGCGGGAGGCCTCGGGGGAGTTGAAGTTCCTGGGGCGCAAGAGCGAAGTGATTGTGACGGCGTCGGGCCTGAATGTGCATCCGGAGGACCTGGAGGCGGCGGTGGAGGCGCAGCCGGGGGTGATTGGCTGCGCCGCGGTGCCGATGGAGACCGCGAACGGTCCGGAGCCCTGCGCGGTGGTGGCGTTCCGGGGTCCGGGCGAACCGGCGGCGGCGATTGAAGCGGCGAACCGGCGGCTGGCCGAGTACCAGCAGATTCGCCGCTGGGTGCTGTGGCCGGAGCCGGATCTGCCGCGTACCTCGACCGGAAAGGTGCGGCGGAAGGCGGTGGCGGAGTGGCTGGGGAAGATCCGGTCGGCGGCCGCGGGCGGAGCCGGCGCCGCGCACCGGGCAGGAACCGCGGCGTCGGGGGCGTCGGCGGACTGGCTGCTGGCGCTGATCGAGGAGATCACCGGCGAGGCGCCGACGGGCGTGGGCGACGAGCTGCGGTTGAGCGAAGACCTGCACCTGGATTCGCTGGGCAGGGTGCAACTGGGCGCGGCGCTGGAGGAGCGGCTGGGAGGCGCGACCGGCAACGGCATGCTGGAGGGGATCGAGACGCTGGGGGATCTGCGGAAGCTGACCCACGGCGAAGCCGATGCGCGGACTGCGCCGGAAGCCAGGCCGAAGGCGAGGATTGAAGACAGGAAGGGCGCCGCGGCAGCGCCTGCAGGGGCGGAATCCGCACGCGATGGGGGAAGGACGGACGCGGAAGACACCGGAACGCCGGGGCAGCGCGCGGCGTTCTGGGACCGGGAAGAGGCTGGAAGGGAGCAACAGGTGGAGTTTGCGGGCCGCCGCTATCTCTATCCGCATTGGCCGTGGTGGGGGCTGTTCCGCTGGGGCCGGATCGCATTTACCGAGGCGGCGATGCGGCCGCTGGCGTGGTTTTTGACGACGCCGCGGATAACAAGGCCGCAGGAGATTCCATCCGATGAGCCGATGCTGATCGTGGCGAACCACGTGACGCCTTACGACGGGGCGCTGGTGGAGTATGCGCTTCCGCGGGCGCTGCGGCGGCGGCTGGCGATTGCCATGTCGGGGGAGATGCTCGAGGACTTGCGGCACTGGCGGAATCCGCACGCGGGGCCGCACTATGGGCGCTTCAATCCGGTGGGCCCGATTGAATATTTTCTGGCCACGTGGCTGTTCAATGTCTTTCCCCTGCCGCGCCTCAAGAGCTTTCAGCAGAGTTTTTCCCATGCGGGCCGGGCCCTGGACCGCGGCTACAACGTGCTGGTGTTTCCGGAGGGGACGCTGTCGAAGGATACGTATCTGGCGCGTTTCCGGCCGGGGATCGGGTTGCTGGCCAGGCAGAGCGGAGCACCGGTGCTGCCGGTGGCGCTGGTGGGGCTGGGCGAACTGAAACGGACGACGCGGCGCTGGTTCCGGTCGGGCAAGATCGAAGTGCGGATCGGCGAGCCGATCCGGTTTTCGGCGCTGGAGAGCGAGGCGGCGATTACGCAGCGCCTGCACGACGCCGTGGAGAAGCTGCTGGACGAGCACAGGGACTGAGCGCGGGCAACTTCAGGCGCGGAGGGTGGAGGCCCGGGCGACCAGACGCGCCGCTACCAGCTCGACGGTCGGCGGAGCGGGCTCCTTATTGCCGACCAGCGAGAGAGCAAGCTCGGCGGCGCGGCGGCCGATGGCGGCGCTGTCCTGATCGATCGAGGTGAGAGGGACGCGCAGGAACCCGGAGTAGAGGACGTTGCCGCAGCCGATGACGGCGACGTCTTCCGGAATGCGGAGGCCGGCTTCGAGGATGGCGCGCATGGCTCCCAGGGCGATGGGATCGTTGAAGCAGAAGATGCCGTCGGGACGCGGGGTTGTGGCGAGCAGCCGGAGTGCTCCCTTGTAACCGCCGGGCTCGCCGCGGTCGTCGCCGGAGATGCCGGCGGAGACGATGTGGGCGGGCAAGGGCTTCATGTTGTGCGCGGCCAGGGCCTGGCGGTAGCCCTTGAGGCGGCCGAGCGCGGTGCTGGTCTGCACGCCGCGCAGATGGGCGATGGTTTTGCAGCCCTGCTCGATGAGGTGCCCGGCGGCAATCATCCCTACGGCCTCGTCGTCGACGCCGATGAAGTTGGCGTTCAGCCCCGGGAACCTGCGGTCGATGAGGACATAGGGTGTCTTGCGCTCCTCGATACGGCGGAAGCTTTCCGGCGAGCGCTGCGCGGAGGCGACGATCATGACGTCGACGCGGCGGGCGAGGAGCTGTTCGATCTCCTGGCGCTCGAGCTCGGGCGTGTCCTCCGAAGAGGTGATGATGAGCGAGTAGCCCTGGCCGCGGATGGCGGCCGAGACGGCTTTGGCGATCAGCGCGAAGAAGGGGTGGAGGAGATCGGGAACGACGAGGCCGACGGTCCAGGTGCGGCCGGTGATGAGGGCGCGGGCGGCGAAGTTGGGCTGATAGTTCAGCTCCTTCATGCGCTTGAGGACGCGTTTGCTGGTCTGTTCGCTGATGTCGGAGTGGCCGCGCAGGACCTTGGAGATGGTGACGGTGGAAAGGCCCATGTCGCGGGCGATGTCCTTCATGCGCACGGGGGCATCTTTGCCGGTCTTCCGCTGCCTGCCGTCTCCACCCCGCTCTTTCGTCATGGTTCGCGCACCGGGCCACTGAAGTTTGCGGGAACTGCCGCTCGAGTCCGCATGGGGCCGCGTCCGATGTCGACGACTTCGAACGTCTCGCGCGGCAATTGCGACGGGGAGCGAAGTTGACACGCGCGGGCGGCCCGCGTATTCTGCGATGGTTCTCAGTTATCGGTAACTTCGCCCGTGTGGAGAGAAGAATGAGCGCAGCCAACGAGCGTGATTCCCGCACTATCGATCCATCGGCGGTTCCACGAAGGAGATTGTACACCGGGGCTACGATGCCGGCGGTGGGGCTGGGAACGTTCGGATCGGATCAAGTGACGGGAGCGCAGATTGCCGAAGCCGTGAGGGGCGCGGCGGCGGTGGGGTACCGGCACTTCGACTGCGCGTCGGTTTATGGCAACGAGGCGGAGATTGGCGCTTCGTTCGAGGAGATTCTGCGGGGCGGAATCCGGCGCGAAGATTTATGGATCACTTCGAAGGTGTGGAACGATAAGCACGGGGAAGACGACGTGATGGCATCGTGCCGGCAGTCGCTGGCGGACCTGCGGCTCGACTATCTCGATCTCTACCTGGTTCACTGGCCCTTCCCCAACTTTCATCCGCCGGGCTGCGATGTGAGCTCGCGCAGCGCCGATGCCAAGCCTTATATCCACGAGAACTACATGAAGACGTGGCGGGCGATGGAACGGCTGGTCGATAAGGGGCTGGTGCGCCACATCGGCACATCGAACATGACCATCCCCAAGCTGAAGCTGCTGCTCCGGGATGCGCGGATCAAGCCGGCGGTGAACGAGATGGAGTTGCACCCGCACTTTCAGCAGCCGGAGCTCTTCCGGTTCGTTCTGGCCAACGGCATCCAGCCGGTGGGTTATTGCCCGGTCGGTTCGCCGGGGCGGCCGGAGCGCGACCGCACGCCGGAAGACACAACGCCCACCGAGGATCCGGTGATCGTGGAGATTGCGGCGCGGCACGGGGTGCATCCGGCGGTGGTCTGCATCCAGTGGGCGGTGCAGCGGGGCCAGACGCCGATTCCGTTTTCGATCCATCACTACCGGGCGAACCTGGAGGGCGTGGTCAGCGATGCGCTGACGGCAGACGAGATGCGCGCGATTGCCGGAATCGACCGCAACTGCCGGCTGATCAAGGGGCAGGTGTTCCTGTGGAAGGACGGGCAGAGCTGGGAGGCGCTGTGGGATTTGGATGGAGAGATCACGCCGCCGTGAGGGGACGGCGCCGTGGAGTGGTACGAGGCAATGCTTGACCAGTTCTCCGACCGCATGGATTGGGTCCATGTATCCCGGGTCTCAGCATCGAGACGTAGGGGGGTGAACGGGAGTTCACCCCACCCTAGCGGGAAGGACAAAGACCCCGCGAGGGTGGGGCACCCGGAGAGCGGAGAATGCCGTGGCGCGTAGCCCGGGCCCACACCTTGCAAAGAACGCGAAGGATGGGCACCCAATTTGTTGGGCCTTCGAGCGAAGTTCGGAGTGAAGGGTGTTGAGGCTAAGTGCGGGTCCAGGCGCGCGGTAATAGAGAGGAAGACGATGAAGGAGACGATGAAGGCGGCGTATCTGCCCGGCAACTCGACGGTGGAGCTGCGAACCGTGGCAGTGCCGGAGCCGGGGCACGGCGAGGTTCTGCTGCGGGTGAAGGCGTCGACCATCTGCGGCTCCGACATCCGGTGCATCTATCATGAGCACCTGGGCAAGGGGCCGGAGGGATACCAGGGGGTGATCGCGGGACACGAGCCGTGCGGGCGCATCGTGAGCGTAGGGCCGGGGTGCAGGCGGTTCAAAGAAGGCGATCGCGTGATTGTGTATCACATCTCCGGATGCGGCGTGTGCAACGACTGCCGTCGCGGCTACATGATCTCATGCACCAGCGAGAAGTACCGGCGGGCTTATGGATGGCAGCGGGACGGGGGAATGGCCGAGTACATGGCGGCCGAGGAGAAGGACCTGATTGCGCTGCCCGATGAGCTGAGCTACGCCGATGGGGCGCAGGTGGCGTGCGGATTCGGCACGGTTTACGAGGGCCTGGAGAAGATCGGGATCAACGGCAACCACGCGGTGCTGGTGACGGGGCTGGGGCCGGTGGGATTGGCGACGGCCGCGCTGTGCCGGGCGATGGGCGCGGACACGATCATCGGCATCGACGTGGTGGAGGAGCGGATGAAGATCGCGCTCGACCTGAAACTGTGCGATGCGGTGCTGGCCGCGGGGCCGGACAACGTGGCGCAGGTGAGGGAATTGACCGGCGGACGGGGCGTGGAGCGCGCGGTGGACTGCTCGGCGCATCACGCGGCCCGGGCTACGGCGGTCCGCGCCACGCGCAAATGGGGCCGGGTTGTTTTCATCGGGGAGGGCGGGACGGTGGACCTGAATCCCTCGCCCGACATGATTCACGACCAGAAGACGGTGTACGGATCGTGGGTGACTTCGACGTGGCGGATGGAAGAGCTGGTGGAACGGCTGGTGCGGTGGGAGCTGCATCCGGCCGAGATCATCACGCACCGGTTCCCGCTGGAGCGGGCGGGCGAGGCTTACGCGCTGATGGCTTCGGGCAGGTGCGGGAAGGTGGCTGTGTGCGCGGACGAAGAGCTGGTGTAGGGTTGCAACGAACGGAAGATCCTGGGCGGGGGAGAATGCAGGCGCGATGAGCGATTGGGAACAACAACTGAGCGCACTTTTGCCGGTGTTTGGACACCGCAACTGGGTGGTGGTGGCGGATTCGGCGTACCCGGCGCAATCGAAGCCGGGAATCGAGACGATCGCGACCGGCGAGGGCCAGATGGAAGCTGTGATCAAGGTGTGGGGCGCGATTGCGGGATGCAAACACGTGCGCGCGAATGTGTATGCCGACAGAGAGATCGCGTTTGTGGAGGAGGCGGATGCGCCCGGGATCGGCGCGTATCGCGACGGGCTGAAGGGAGCGCTGGAGGGCGCGCGGCCAAGGTACATTCCGCACGAGGAGATCATCGCCAAACTGGACCGGGCCGCGGAGGTCTTTCGCATTCTCATTGTCAAGACGGCGATGACGATCCCCTATACCTCGGTGTTCTTCGAGCTCGACTGCGGGTACTGGAGCGCGGAGGCGGAGGAGCGGCTGCGCCGGGCCATGGGGTCCGCGGAGACGAAGTAGCGCCGATACCGCTCGCGCGGCCCGGATCGGGTGATTGGTTCTATCGGAATCTGTGGTTCGCGGGTTTCAAGATCGAGACCTGGGGCAGGGGGCTTGAAGGGGAGTTCACCCCACCCTAGCGGGAAGGACAAAGACCCCGCGAGGGTGGGGCACCCGGAGAGCCGAGGAGATTGAGGCGGTACGGCATTCGGTCACCCCACCCTAGCGGGAAGAACAAAGACCCCGCGAGGGTGGGGCACCCGGAGAGCGGAGGAGATCGAGGCAGTATGGCATTCGGTCACCCCACCCTAGCGGGAAGAACAAAGACCCCGCGAGGGTGGGGCACCCGGAGAGTGGAGGAGATTTAGGCAGTATGGCATTCGGTCACCCCACCCTAGCGGGAAGAACAAAGACCCCGCGAGGGTGGGGCACCCGGAGGGTGGAGAATACCGTGGCACGGGTCTCGGGTCTCAAGATCGAGACCTGAGGCGCCCCGGATCGGCATGAAATCAAGCGGCCGGAGACTCCGGGAGTTATCCTGCTTCGCCGGGAGCGCCGAGGATGGGGCGCTCGGGAACGGCGGCGCGCAACTCGTTCATGCGATCCCACAAGGCCTTCTGCACCGCGGCGTAATGGGGATTTCCGTAGAGATTCAGAGTCTCGCCGGGATCGACGGCGAGGTGGTACATCTCGAACTCCTGGGGCTCCATGACGTAGTGGATCAGCTTGTAGTCCGCGGTGCGAATGCCGCGGTGCGGGCGCACGCCCTCGGGATCGGGCCACTCGTAGTACTCGTAGTACCACTCCTTGCGGAAGGAGGGATCGGGCGCGGCGGCGAGAGGGATGAAGCTTTTGCCCTGCATATGCGCGGGTGGGGGGATGCCGGCGAGATCGAGGATGGAGGGCGCGAGGTCTAGGTCGAGGATGGTTTCGTCGCGCAGGGCGCCGGCGGGGATGCGGCGGGGATAGCGGACCATGAGGGGCACGCGGATGGAGGGCTCGTGCATGAGGCGCTTGTCGAAGAGGCGCCACTCGCCGAGGAAGAAACCGTGATCGGAGGTGTGCACGATGGCGGTGTCGTCGAGGATGTTCTGCTCTTCGAGATAGTCGAGGATGCGGCCGATGTTCTCGTCGACGGCGACCAGGCCGGAGTAATAGTCTTTGGCGACGCCTTCGAGCGAGCCGCAGGCGGGATGTCCGGTCGACGTGCCGATTTTGTTCGTGGCCTGGACGAAACACTGCGGCTTTCCGGGATAGCCCTTGAGGTCGTCGTCGAAGGTCGCGGGTTTGGGGATGACGGTCCCGCGGTAGAGGTCGAAGTGGCGGCGGGCGCGGAAGAACGGCTCGTGGGGCGCGACGAACCAGACCAGAAGGCAGAAGGGCTTGCCGCCCCGGTCCTGCCTGAGCCACTCCAGGGCCTTGTCGACGGCCAGGTCGTCGGGATAGACATTCTTATATTGTTTTTCTGGACCGACGACGCCGTTGCGCCCTTCTTTGAAGAAGGGATTGGCGTAATCGTTGGCCGGGGCGTTGTGGCCGAAGTAGTAGTCCCAGTGGCGCTCTTCGACGCCATTGTGGATGTGGACCTTGCCGACGATGGCGATCTCGTAGCCGGCCTGGCGGAGGAGGTCGGTAAAGAGAGGAATGTCGGCGGGGAGGGGAACCTTGAGATTGCCGTTGGAAAGCGCGCCGGTGGAGCGCGAGTACATGCCGGTGAGGAGCGCGGCACGGGCCGGGGCGCAGAGAGCGTTGGTGCAGAAGGCGTTGCGGAAGCGCGCGCCCTCGCGGGCGATGCGGTCGTGGTTGGGTGTCTTCAGGATGGGGTTGCCGGCGATGGAGAGCGCTTCGGCGCGCTGGCCTTCGCCGAGGAAGAAGACGAGGTTGGGAGCTTGGGCGGCGCCCTGCGCGCGCGCCATGGAGGGCACCGCAGAGGCGGTGAGCAGCGTGCCGGCCGCGGCCAGGGAACCGTGCAGGAACTCGCGGCGGGTCGTCTCCCGCGCGGCCGGGGTGTCCGCTGCCGTTGCTCCGGATGGGTTGACGCGCTCCATGCGCTTGCCTCCGCTGACGGAATGAGTCTACCGGTTCCGGCCGGGGTTGGCGAGGCGATTATGCCTCGCGTTCGAGCGGGCCGACTTCAATTTCGGCGGCGGAGTGGCCGCTTTTCATCTGCGAGGAGGTGACCAGGGCCACGGCGCAGACGATCGCGGCCATGCCGGCGTATTCGCTGGGCTGCAGGTGTTCGCCGAGGAGGGCGGCGCCGAGGAGGACGGCGACGACAGGATTGACGTAAGCGTAGGTGGCGACCTTGGCGACGGCCACATGATGAATGAGCCAGATGTAGCAGGAGAAGCCCAGGAGGGAGCCGAAGAGGACGAGGTAGCCGATGGCGCCGGCGCTGTCGGCGTTCCAGACGGCATGCGGCCACTGCCACGCCGCCGTGGCCAGGAGGAGATTGGCGAGGCCGGCGGCGAGCATCTCCCAGCCGGCTGCGACCAAGGGGTCGACGGCCAGGCGCATGCGGCGGAAGAGGACTGAGCCGGTGGCCCAGCTGAGGGCGCCGAGCAGCACGACGAGGGCGGCGGCGAGGTGGATGAAACTGCTTCCGCCGCGGACGGCAAGGGCGGAGCGGAAGCTGGGCCACAGCAGGGCGATGAGGGCGAGGAAACCGAGGGCGAGGCCGACAACGCCGCGCGAACGCAGCCGTTCACCGGAGGGGAGGAGCGACTCGATGACGGCGACGTAGAGTGGGACGACGGCGACGATGAGAGCGGCCAGCCCGCTGGCGAGATACTTTTCGCTCCAGACCAGGCCAATGTTGCCGCCGAAGAGCATGAGCAGCCCGAGAAGGCCAAGCCTGAGCATGACGCGGCGGGAGTAGAGAAGACGCTTTCCACGCAGGGCGCAGAAGGTAAGCATGATGGCGGCGCCGATCGCCATGCGGGCGCCGGCCAGGATGGTGGGCGGCAGCAGGCGCACGCCGACGCTCATGGCCGTATAGGTGGCGCCCCAGCACAGGTAGACGCTTGCAAAGGCGAGCAAAACCGCGAGGCGGGGAGGCCGTGCGCCAGCCGTGGGCCGAGTGGACACGATACTTATGGTAACCGTCCCGAGGCGAGCGGGGCGCGGCCACTGCGGACGGCGGCCGAAGGGCGATCATGCGGTTCGGGCGTCGCTGAGAGTGCGCCGGAGGCGGCGCCGGCGGGCGCGGCCGAGATGGTGGCGCGCGGGCTCGAAGAGAAGCGCGGCGGCGCGCCGGGGCGCCGGGTCTACGACAAGCCGGATACGGCGTCGAGTATCCGGGTGCCGGCGGCGAAGCTCGACCAGTTCGTGAACCTGGTGGGCGAACTGGTGATGGTGCAGGCGCGTCTGAGCGAGCTTTCCAACCGTCGCGACGACGCCGAGATCGGGGCCGTCGCCGAAGAGGTCGAGCGGCTGACGGGGGCGCTGCGGGAAAACTCGATGAACATCCGCATGATGCCGATACGCGGGACCTTCGAGAAGTTCAGGAGGCTGGTGCACGACCTGGCGCGCGATCTGGGCAAGCAGGTGGAACTGACCATCGAGGGCGCGGAGACCGAGCTGGACAAGACGGTGATCGACCAGCTGAGCGACCCGCTGATGCACCTGATCCGCAACAGCATGGATCACGGCATCGAGCCGCCCGAGGGGCGGGCGGCGCTGGGCAAGCCGGCCACGGCGAGGATTCATCTTTCGGCGCGGTACTCGGGCGCCAGCGTGCTGATCGGCGTTGGCGACGATGGACGCGGCATCGACGCCCACGCGGTACGCAAGCGCGCCGTGGAGCGCGGGCTGGCGGCGGCCGAGGCCCAGCTGAGCGAGGCGGAGGTCTTCGCGCTGATCTTTCAGCCCGGTTTTTCGACAGCCCGGGAGGTCACCGACGTCTCGGGACGGGGCGTGGGCATGGATGTGGTGCGCCAGAGAGTGGAGAGCCTGCGCGGGACCATCGACGTGGCCAGCCGGGCGGACGTGGGCACCACCGTCACGCTGCGCCTGCCGCTGACGCTGGCCATCATCGACGGCCTGCTGGTGAGCGTGGGGAGCGCGCATTTTGTGCTGCCCCTGGGCTCGACCCTGGAGTGCATCGAGCTGACGCGCGGGGAGATCGAGCGGGCCAACGGCAGGCACCTGGTGAACGTGCGCGGGGAGATCGTTCCCTACGTCCGGCTGCGCCAGCACTTCCGGATCGCGGAGGATGCGCCGGAGATCGAGCAGGTGATGCTGGTGGAGACGGCGGAGGGCCGCTTCGGCTTTGCGGTCGATCGCGTGCTGGGAAACCTGCAGACGGTGATCAAAAACCTGGGGCGTCTGTTCCGGCACGTGCAGACGATCTCGGGCGCAACCATTCTGGGCGACGGGAAGGTAGCCCTGATCCTCGATCCCGAGCGCCTGGTGCAGGAGGTTGTGCGCGGCGCAACCTGCGGGCCGCGCGGACAGCCGGGGAGAACACTGTACCCATGAACCTGGCCGGGAAGTGGGCAATTCGAGAATCTTGGACGGTTCGGGCGTATGGAGGCTGCTCGGGAATATTGGGGCGGTTCGGGAGTCTTAGGGCGGATCGGGAACTTTGAGGCCGTGCAGGAATTTTGAGGCGATTCGGGAATTCACTGAGGGAAGGATGGAGAGATTCATGGCGACGGTATTGGCAGTAGAAGAAAGGAAGTTGAACGGGCGCGAGCTCGACATCGACTCCTACGGCCGCTATTGCGACTACCTGTTTGATCCTCGCAGAGCCAAGGGCGAACTGGTTCACCTGATCGACGCCGTTACCACCAATAAAACGGATTTCTTCCGCGAGGCGCGCCACTTTGAGTTTCTAACGGCGAAGGCGCTGCCGGATCTGACTTCGGGAGGGACGAGCGGGCGCGAGGTGCTGGTGTGGAGCGCGGGGTGCTCCACGGGCGAGGAGCCGTACACGCTGGCCGCGGTGTTGAGCGAGTATGCTGCGGTTCACCCGGGATTCCGGTTCCGGATACTGGCTACCGACATCTCGACGGCAGTGCTGGAGAAGGCGCGGCTGGGCGTGTACTCGAGCGAGGCGGCGCAGGCGGTGCCGGCTGCGCTGCGCAAGAAGTATTTCATGCGCGGCCGCGAACCGGGCTCGACGCGGGTGCGGGTGGCGCCGGAGCTGCGCAGCCTGGTGGAGTTCCGGCGGCTGAACTTCATGGACTCCGACTACGGGCTGCAGGAGAAGGCCGATGCGATCTTCTGCCGCAACGTGATCATCTACTTCGACAGGCCCACGCAGGAGCGGATTCTCGCCAGGCTCACGCGGTACCTGGCTCCGGGCGGATACCTGTTTGTAGGGCACTCCGAAACGCTGCACGCGATGGACCTGCCGGTGGCGCCGGTGGCGCCGGTGGCGCCGGCCCTTTACAGGAGGTTCAATGGCTGAGCGGGAGGGCAGCCTGCCGGAGCTTTACGTGCAGCCGGGAGAGTCGCACCTGGTTTCGCGGCCGACGCTGATTCGAACGGTTCTCGGCTCCTGCATCGGCGCGGCGTTCCTGGTGCCGCGGCTGGGGGTGGGCGCTCTCTGCCATCCGATGCTGCCGGCCTGTCCGCCGCATCGTGCCGGGAGCCTGCGCGCTGAGGCGAGCCGGCGCTACGTGGACTTTGCGATTCGCGACCTGGTGCGGCAGTTCGACCGGCTGGGCGCCCGGCGGGACGAGGTGGTCGTGAAACTTTTTGGAGGCGCCGATGTCC
The DNA here is from genome assembly GCA_035508555.1 of Occallatibacter sp. GTDB lineage: Bacteria > Acidobacteriota > Terriglobia > Terriglobales > Acidobacteriaceae > Telmatobacter. The sequence continues at coordinate 32,358 of DATJMU010000100.1, forward strand.
TGATGGCTGCGCAGGCGCGGTCGCGCCCCACGGTGGGAGAGATGAACCGCGAGACCGCGCTGAAGGTGCTCAGCGAGGAAGGGCTTGAGGTCGCAGCGTCGTGTCTGGGGGGAGGGTGCGGGATGCATATCGAGTTCAACACGGAATCGGGAGAGGTGCTGCTGAGGCGGCTGCACACGGGCCTGCGCCGTGGAGACTCAGCGGAGAGGCAACCGCTGAGATGGCAGGCGAGCGGGGAGTAAAGGAGAAGCTGCGGTGGCGGACACGAAGAGGATTTGCGTATTGATTGTCGACGACTCGGCAATCGTGCGGCATACGCTGCGCGAGGTGCTGTCATCCGATCCGGAGATCGAAGTGATGACCCCGGCCCAGGACCCTCTGATCGCCATGGAGCGAATGCGCGTTCAGAGGCCGGATGTGATCACGCTCGACATCGAGATGCCGCGCATGGACGGGCTGACTTTCCTCAAGGAGGTCATGAGCCAGAATCCCATTCCGGTGGTGATCTGTTCGAGCCTGGCCGAAGAGGGTACGCGCAGCGCGCTCAAAGCTCTTGAATACGGAGCGGTCGACATCATCGCCAAGCCGCGTGTGGGCACCCGGCAGTTTCTCGAGGAATCGCGGGTGATGCTTTGCCAGGCAGTGAAGGCCGCCGGGCGCGCCAGCCTTCGCGGCCTGCGTCCGGCGCGCACCGTGGAGCCGAAGCTGACAGCCGACGCCATCCTGGCGGCGGGAAGCTGCGCCATGGCCGAGACTACGGAGAAGATCGTCGCCATCGGCGCTTCAACCGGAGGCACGGAGGCGCTGCGCCTGGTGCTGGAGAGCCTGCCGGCGGACACGCCCGGGATCGTGATCGTGCAGCACATGCCGGAGCTCTTTACGCGGGCCTTCGCCGAGCGGCTCGACACGCTGTGCGCCATCACCGTGAAGGAGGCGGAGAGCAACGACAGCGTGATCCGGGGCCGGGCGCTGATCGCGCCGGGCAATCACCGCATGCTGGTGAAGCGCAGCGGCGCCCGGTACTACGTCGAGGTGAGGGACGGGCCGCTGGTCTGCCGGCACCGGCCATCTGTGGATGTGCTCTTTCGATCCGCGGCGCGCTACGCCGGACAGAATGCGGTGAGCGTGATCATGACGGGGATGGGTGACGACGGAGCGCGGGGAATGCTGGAGATGAAACAGGCCGGAGCCTTCACGATGGCGCAGGACGAGGCCACATCGGTCGTCTTCGGCATGCCCAAAGAGGCGATCCGGATGGGCGGAGTCGACAGGGTGCTGCCGCTTACGTCGATTCCCGACGCGATGCTTCATCACGCCCGCTAGTACTACAGTTGTAGTTCACTCGGATGGGCTTAATCCGGGCCTAAAAGCCCCTTCATTCTGGCCACTTCTCAGGGGCCTGAAGGCCCCTCCTCCCTCTGGAACCGCTATCTGCAACTGTAGTACTAGAGCAACTTCGCTTCACTTATCGACATTGCTGCATTCTTCAAGGTGGCCTTTTCTTCAGGAAAAAGCCACTCGGCAGTACTGGTTCTGTAAGCAGTAGAAGCGAAAATGCTGTAATCCGAGCTTTTACCGGGGCGCGATATTCCGCCGCTGCCGGACGCGGACGGACCGGCGGCGGCGCACGCAGCCGGAGATGCGCTCCATACCAGGAATCATCACGATGTTAGACTTGGGTCGTTGACCGGTGCCTTCCGCGTGGCTTGCACGCGGAGATTCGAGGGGCATGACGTCGACAGGTGGCAATGAACATTGCCCGCGCGTGGCTCAAGATTTCAGTGGCGGCTGTCTGGGCGTCCGCAGTGGCCGTTGCGGCTGCGGCGAGTAGGCAGCCAGTTCCGCGAACGGCGCTTGTTCCTGGGTCGCGGGTGGTCGCCTCGGTTGAGCCTCCCGTGTCGCGGCCGTCCACTGCGCCATGCATCGTCGCGCTATTCGCACACGAAGCATTCGACGATCATGGCGAAGGCTCTTCCATGGCGGCGCGCCCGCACCTGTTTCAGTTTGTTCCTCCCCGCGGATGCCCTGGGGAATGGGCCAAGGTTGTGCTGGAAGCGGATTTCTCCGTTCCGGCTGGGCGGCAGTTCGACCGCACGGCCGCGATCTGGCTGGGCGGGGTGAACCTCTACTTCGGCACCACCATGGAACCGGAGCCGGATCTGGCGCAGCACTGGCGTGTGGCGCGCGACCTGACCGACTACAGCGCGCTGTTCCGAGAGGCGGGGACGGGACAGATCGTTCTCAACAACTGGATCAGCGCGACGACCAACCAGCCCATCTACGTGACCGCCCGCCTGCTGTTCTACCCGAGCGAGGCCGGGCACACCGCGCCGGGCGCGGCCGATCGCGTATACCCATTGAGCAGCGATGCCGTGGGAGAACAGCAGGCGCTCAATACGCCGGAGGAGGTTCTTGCGCGCCGGCTCACGCTGCCCCGCAATGTCGAACGGGCGTACCTCGACGTGATCGCACAGAGCCAGGCGCATGATGAACGCTGGTATACCTGCGTGGACAAGCGCTATCTGGAAGAGACACGCGACTATTCGCTGGAGGCATTCGAGGCGTGCGATGGCGGCAGCTTCCGCGGCGTGGAGATCCTGGTGGATGGAAAGGCGGCCGGACTGGCGCCCGTCTATCCGTGGATCTTCGCCGGCGGAATCGCCCCGCACCTCTGGCTGCCGACGCCGGGGATCCAGACGACTAACTTCATTCCATTCCGGGTAGATCTCACACCGTTCGCCGGAGTGCTTGACGACGGCAAACCGCATACGGTGAGCGTGCGCGTCCTGGGCGCGGATCATTTCTTCAACGCGGCGGCCAACCTGCTGCTCTATGAGGATCATCACGGCGTATCGCTCCGAGGAGAGCTGTTGCAAGACACATTAAGCGAAGCGCCGCTCGCTGGGCCGACGGTGAAGAGCACGCTTCATGCCGATGCGGCGGGGCGTATTGCCGGCTCGCTTCAGACCGATGTGGCGCAGTCTTATACGATCCGGGGAGTGGTGCACACGTCGCGCGGAGACCTGATCACGACCGTGCGCTATGCGGAGCATTTCAGCAATCGCCAGGATTTTGACCGCCCCGGCGCCAAGCAATACGACGAAACGATCAAGCAGGACGCCACAGTCGCGATGAGGGTAGATCGCGACCTCAATGGCCGGCTCCAGGAAAGTGTTGTGTTCGAAGAGCAGGATCCCTTGTCAATTGCGGTTCGCAAGACCATGGTGACCACGGGCCAGGATTTCACAGCCGTGGTGGCGGTGCGTCAGGGACACGCGATTGCGCTCGGCAAAACAAGCGCCTCGGGCGCGATCTATCGCGCCCGTCTCGAAGAAAACCTCGATGCACGGGATCGTGCCTACGGCAAGACGATTCCACCTCCTCTCGATCGCAGCAGCTTCAACCATGAGGAGTCGGGGCGGGAGACGGTGCAGTTCAAGGACTCTTTCGGAAGCTGTTATCAGGCCGAAATCGAGTCGCGCGAAGAACGACTGAGCGCAGTTGAGGAGGGCATCGGGTGCCCTGACCGCAGCAACCACCTGAGTCGCCGATCGCGTGCCGACCATCCCTGGCTGATGCCGCTGCAACCGTAGGACAGCGTGTGCCGGCGTCCACAGACGGATGCGGATGCGGCGCGCCGGAAGGGACCGGGACCGCCGCGCGTTGAGGCCGCTATAAGATGAGCGTCAGGGAACTGCAATGGCAGGGTGCCTTGAGCGCTGTACTTCACTTGGTGCGACAGGCTCCAGCTTGAAGGAGTTTTCCCCGGACGGAACCAGAGAGAACGGAATGGATGTGCGGCACGATCTTTGGGTATGGTTCTTGGACTGAAGCCAGAGGCGCAAGCGTGGATCGTGGATTTCAGGTTCGGCGCGCCAGAAATCCGGCGAGAGCCCACACTCGATACGCAGGTGATCGAGCTGCAATTCAACTGTTTTTACATTTTTTGGGAAATAGCGACGGACGTTGGAGTGACCTACATGCAACCCTGAAACCTGGGTTCCGACACGTAAAGCTTTGACCATCATGGCCCACCTCGCGAACTGCGGTGCCCTCTTCCCAATTTGACTATTTGACGATGTGACTCGGGGAAGCCATGCCGGGGGGATAATGCTTAAGCGCACTCACGGATTCGCCGGCAGGAACCTGGCCGATCCCTTGCTTCGTCCTTGGCTTAGTTACGATAGTTACGTCATTTCGGCTTAGTTGTCAACCTGTTTTTTCACAGCATCGCGTGATACTCAAGCCTAACTGCCGCAGCCGTTCTCGCATCTCCGAAGGATACCCCGGCATGGAAGAGGTGGATTTTCTGGTTGCGCGGTTTCGCGAGGTGGGCCGCGCGGTTGCGTAACCGGAATCAGATCCCGTCCTGCGGAGCCACGTGATTGCGACTAATGGGTTCTCAACTTCAACTTTCCGGCTCAAGGCTCCAGGTTTTTGGATTAACCCACGGTGCTCGACAAGGTTTGAACCCGGATTACGGCATTTGAAGGATAATCGCTCGATGCTATAACCAGGTCTCCCTCCGGATCGGACCTTCCTACTTAGGTCGGCGAGGTCCAATTGGGCTGAATGTCCGGGCCTAAAGGCCCCTTCATTCTGGCCACTTCTCAGGGGCCTGAAGGCCCCTGCTCCCTCCGGAACCGCTATCTGCAACTGTAGTACTAGGCGGTGGACCCGCCACAGCCGTCGTCCTCCGCCTCGTCTGGCCCGATTTTCGCTTGCAACGCCGCCGCCCCGGTAGTGTGAACAGGCCCTAGAGAAAACCGGAATGCGCAACGCAGGCAACAAGCACGGGGACGACGCAGTCAGGGGGCGGGGTAGACGCGATTCTTCCAACCGCCGCCGCGACCGGCGTGGTGGCGACGGGCCGAGGCAAGTGTAGCACCAAGGTAAAACAAGGCGATCAAGGGCAGGGCGATCCCCCACAGGGGCGTGCGGCGGTAGCGGCGCAGAGTGGGCTGAAAGGCGACGGACATGCCGGCCCAGGCAAGGAGCCCGCCCAGGCGCGCGACGCCGTGGGCACAAGCGGCGAGCATGGGCGGCGCAACATAGAGCAGGCCCATGCCGGCCAGACAGCCAACGAGCAAAAAGGGCGAGCAGCCGAGTTGCACGTAGGCGGTGCGGGCAATCATGTTCCAGATCTCTCTCCAATCGCAGTAGACGCGCATGGACCGGGCTTGGCTGGAGTGGCCGAGCCAGATGTATCCGCCGGTGGATTTGACCGCGCGGGCCAGAGCGCAGTCGTCAATCAGTTCGCCGCGAATCCGGGTGACACCTTCAATGCGCTCGATCGCCGCGCGGGACACGAGAATGGTTCCACCCGCAGCGGCGGCAAGATCGTGGGCGGGGTCGGCGGCCCAGGCGAAGGGATACAGCATCTGAAAGAAGAAGACGAAGGCCGGGATCAAGGCGCGCTCGGCGGCGGTGTTGCAGTGGAGCCGGACCATCGCGGATACGAGGTCGAAACCGGCGGACTCGGCCTTGGCGAGCAGGGAGGAAAGGTGGCCTGGCGCGTGCTCAATGTCGGCGTCCGTCAACAGGAGGTAATCGGCAGCCAGGGCTCTTGGATGAGAGAGTCCTTGATGCACGGCCCAGAGCTTGCCGCTCCAGCCCGGCGGCAGAGGCCGGCCAGCTACTATATCCAGCCGCGGGCATGAGCCGAGGGAGGCGGCGATCGCGGCGGTGCCGTCCAGGCTGTTGTCGTCCACAAGCACCACCGAGAATTCGCCTGAGTAGTTCTGAGCGAGCAGGGAACTGAGGCTGCGGCGGATGTGCGCGGCTTCGTCGCGGGCGGGCACAACGGCGACAACCCTGGCGGCTGCGCAGGGAGTTCCGGCGCCCAGCTCTGGCGACGAGCGCCAGAAACGGCCGCGGAACCCGATCAGATAGACCCAGGCGGCGAAGCACAAAAACGAGAGGAGAGGAACCACCTGGCTATTCTCGAAAATTCGCCCGGATGGCTGCCACCAAAATCTGACGGAACGGCGCGGGGCGCTTGCTCTTCGGCGTCCCGGAGGAGTCCAGTTGGGTTTCATGCCCTTGGGCCGGCTCACCGTCAGGGGCGAGCGCGCGGATCATGCAGCGTGGAGGCCGGGACTCAGAGCGGCTGTTTTCCAAGAAGCTTGAGAATGGTGTTCTGGGCGAGATAGAGATCGAGCTTCGCTTCAAGCACGCTCGATGAGCAGCCCCACCGAAAGAACAGATTGAGCCTGAGCGCTGCGTCTGGGCGATTCAGAGCATTTTCGCTTCACTTATCAACATTGCTTCATTCTTCAAGGTGGCCTTTTCTAAGGAAAAAGCCACTCGGCAGTACTGGTTCTGTAAGCAGTAGAAGCGAAAATGCCGTAGACGATGGCTGACTATCCGGGCGCGCCGCCGTTCACCCGGCGATCGATACGAAAGAGTCTCTGTGCCTCAGAACTGAATGGGGGGCTCGGATGGATGCATCACCGGGAGAAGCCCGGATCGATTGCAGACCACCGTCATCCGGCAGCCGCAGAATTCAAATTCGCTGCCGCAGGCGGCGCATTGGCAGCGGGCGCCGGGCGCAAGCCCTGGCGCGGCAGGCAGTTTCTCCGCGCACAGGCACATCCAGCCGATCTGGCGCGCGGGGTTGCCTACCACGAGGGCGAAATCGGGCACGTCGCGGATGACCACTGCTCCGGCGCCGACAAAGGCGCAGCGGCCGATCTCATGGCCGCAGACGATCACCGCTCCGGCGCCGATGGTAGCGCCCTGGCGGACATGAGTTTCCACCAGCGCCGCAGGTCCCTTCCTGATATAGGCGCGCGGGTTGGGATCGTTGGTGAAGACGCAGTGAGGGCCCAAGAAGGCATCGTCTTCGACGTGCACCCCTGCCCAAACCGAGACGCCGTTCTTGACGGTGACGCGGCTGCCAATACAGGCGCCGCTTTCAATGAACGCGTGCTCGCCGAGGTTGCAATCGCTGCCGACTTCGGCTCCGGCCATGACGTGGGCAAAGGCCCACACGCGCGTGCCGGCACCGATGCTGGCGCTTTCGGCAAGCGCCAGGGGATGAAGGAAGAACGGCCGGGCGATGTCCCCGGCGTCCGGCGCCGGGGGCGCCTGCATTTCGGTCTGCACAAGGCTAGCCATGGGCCTCCCCCACCAGCGCGAGCTGCGGCACCTCGCTCGTTTTCAGCGCGTTCGATTTCACCACGGCGTCGAGGAAATCCGAGCGCAGAACCGAGCGCAGAATCGCGATGTTCGGCATGACGCAGTGTCCGCCGATGACGCCGGGGAAGATGCCGTGAGGCAGATACCCGATCTCCTCGATAAACGCGTTCACGTCTTCGTAGGTGGCGTCATAGCGGTCCGCGATCCGTTCCACTTCCTGGGCCCAGCCGACGAGGATGCCCAGCCAGGTGGTTTCAAGCAGCTTGGCCGCTTCTCCGGCGGCGGAGCTGGGAAAGGCCCCGGTGCGGAAGCCCGCCCGCTCAAAGTGGCTGCGAGCGGCGGCCGCGGTGGCGGCATCGTCCGCGCCCACAAATTTGCGGTAGGCGATCATATCGCGCTCCATCTGCGCGTGCTTGCCGCGGACCGGGCTGTAGGCCACCGGAACCTGGGCGGCGGCGGCGACCCGGGCGGTGGTGCCGGGCGCAACCGTGCTGTTGATGATGATCAGCTCCGGCATGTACCTGGCCGCGTAACGGCGCGTAGTGGCCACGAAGTCCGGAATCTGGAAGGGGTAGCAGACGTGAAGCACCGAGCAGGGCCCGGAGACCTGCACGGGCTGGATGTCGACGCCAACGCAGTGATAGGTGCGGTTGAGAATCCTCATGAGCGGGGCGCCGACCTCGCCCAAACCGGCCACAATTACGCTTTGCATATCCATGAATCCGACTCCTTTGGGGTTTGTTTTGGAGCAAAACCAGGGTCACTGTGTCCGGTTTTGCATTTTTCAAGGCGGCTTTTTCTTGATGAAGAAGCCACTTAGCGGCCACGCGCCGCTCTACGCCGATGGAGAGCCGCTGAAGCAGCAGTCGCATCGGGATACACCGACCCTGGTTTTGCTGTAGAACGCAGCTATGCGCTTTCCCCGACTCAAGGCCGAACCGGGGAGCTTACGGGGGTGCAGCGGGGATTTTTGCGGGTGCAGGCGAGATCAGGCGGTCAGAAACCGGCTTCCTGGGGCGGGGCGGTCAGGGCTGCACGACGCCATGGCGAATGGCGTAGCGCACGATGCCGGCGGTCTCGTGAATGCCGAGTTTCTCCATGATCCTGCTGCGGTAGGTCTCGACGGTCTTGACGCTGATCTCGAGCAGAGCCGCTATTTCCTTGGTGGTTTTGCTCTCGGCGACCAACTGCAGCACCTGGCGCTCGCGGGGAGTGAGCGGATCTTCCGGCATGTCGCCGTTGCTGCGGTAAGCTTCGACGGCGGCGCGGGCGACTTCGGGACTGAAGTAGGTTCCGCCGCGGGCAATTTCGCGGATGGCGTGCACGAGTTCCTGGGCGCTGTGGCTCTTCATCACAAAGCCCCGTGTGCCCGCGCGCAGCCCCTCGAGGATGAACTGGCGCTCGGTGTGCATGGTGAGCAGGATGGTCTTGGTGTTGGGCGAGATGCGCGCGAGTTCGCGCGCGGCATCGATGCCGTTGAGCAGCGGCATGGCGAGGTCCAGCACGGCCACGTCGGGGCGGATTTTTTTGGACAGCTCCACCGCCTCACGTCCGTTCGACGCCTCACCGGCTACCTTGAATCCTTCAGATTCAAGGATGGCGCGCAGACCGTCGCGCACGATAGGATGGTCGTCCGCCAGCAGTACCTGTATCTGCATGTTTGTCCTCCTGGAAGGGAGCTGTGATTTCGAGCCTTGTGCCCCGGCCAGGGGCGGAGTGGATGTGCAGGGCGCCACCGAGGGCGTTGATCCGTTCTTGAATGCCGATGAGGCCCAGGGAAGGCAAGCCGGAGTGCGAGACGCGGTGCGGATCGAATCCCACGCCATTGTCGGAGACCGTGCACCGCAGGGCAGCCCCATGGCTGCCGAGGCGAATATGCACGGAGGAGGCTTGTGCATGACGGCGGACGTTGGTCAGGGCCTCCTGCACGATGCGGTAAAGGGCCGTGGCCAGGCGCCGCTCCAGCCGGATGACGAGAGTGGACTCCACGGTGATTTGCAGCCCGGTCCTCTCGGCGACGCTGGCAGCCAGGAACTCCAGCGCGGCAGCCAGGCCGAGATGATCGAGCATGGCGGGGTGGAGCTCATGGGAGAGATGACGCAGGCGGTCATCGACGCGATCCAGCAGGGATTTGACGGCGCCCAGCTTTTCGGTGGCGGCCGCCGGGAACTGGTGCGCGATGTCGTCGAGCTGCATCTGCGCCGCCGCCGTCAACTGCCCGGCATCGTCGTGCAGGGCGAGAGCGATGCGCCGGACCTCCTCTTCGAGGGTGTCGTTCAACTTGCGCAGCGCCGCATTGGCCTCGTTGATGGCACGGTGGGCCATCTCGTAGGGCGACATGCACTCGGCGAAAAACTCGCCGGCGCGCATTGCGGTGTCTTCCGGCGGCCGGCGGGCGGAATCCTGGCTCAGCAGCCGGGTAAGGGCCTCATGGTGGAGGTTGACCATCTGCAGGACGCCCCGGCCCTCGGTGAGGGCCCGTCGCCCCAGTTCATAGGCCTCGTGGAGGGGGCCCTCCCCTCCGCGCTGCAGGTACCTGGCCAGCGCGCGGGCATAACTGTGTTCGAGATCAACGGCGGGCAGGGGAGTTGTGCTCATCAGCATATCGGACCACCAGAACCAGGGCGTCGTCGGTCTCCAAGGCGTAACGGTCGAGGATGTCGTGCGCAATGCTTTGCACGGACAGGTCACCGTGAATCCCGATGGCGAACTCCGGGCGGATGCCGTCGGTGACGAACACCAGCAAGTCGTTGCCGGCGAGGGGCATGGTGCTGACGGCGAGGCGAGGCAAGACGTGCCCCAGGACTCCGGCGCGTAATAGAAGAGATTCCTGAACTCTTCCCGGGGCTGCCTGGCCGCCAGCCGATCCGCGGAGGAGCAGGCCCTCGATGTTGCCGACCCCCATCCAGGTCAGGGTGCCGTTGTTGCCGTTGAGCAGGGCCAGGCTGATCACGGCCCCGCGGGATCCGCGCAGCTTCTCGTGACATTCTTCGAGCAGCCCGGTGAGCGGGCGCTGGCCGTCGTATTTTTCGAGAATGGCGACGGCCAGGCGGGCGGCGGCGGCGGCTTCCTCGCCGTGGCCCACGCCGTCCACCACGGCGACCAGGGCCTGGGAATCGAAAAACTTCACCACGAAGCAGTCCCCGATTTCAGTCTGGCCGTGCAAGGGCAGGCTGGCGGCGCTCCATTGCAGGTGTTGACTTAGCGAAGTCGCCATTTCTTGATGGTCACCGTGGTCCCGCTTTTTGGACTCGAGGCAATGTCGAAGTCGTCCATGATGCGCCTGACGCCCGGCAGGCCGAGGCCGAGTCCCCGTGAGGTGGAGAAGCCGTCCCGCATGGCGTTGCGCAGATCGGAGATGCCGGGCCCGCAGTCGCTGGCCGTAATCACCACGCCGACGTGGTTGGCATTCGCCGTAGGGGCCAGACGAATCTCGCCTTCAGTGGCGTAGAGCACGATATTGCGCGCCAGCTCGGAGATGGCCGTGGCAACGAGGGTACAGTCCGTCGAGGAAAAACCTAAACTGGCGGCGAGCTCTCTGCCTCTTTTGCGAGCCTCGAGAATGTCGGCGGGCGCGTGGATGGCGACACGTAGCTCTCCTGCCCCCTTGCTCTGTTCGTCGACGAGCTGGGCGGCTCCACCGCCTCTTTTGATCTTGACAACTTCAGATCTGGCCACGGGGATTTTTCTCTCTGCCCGGAGCGTGCGCCTTGTAGTTCAGGTAAGCGATTCCTTCTTCCAGATCGAGCACAGTGGCGACACCCTCGAGGTTCAAACCGAGCCGTGCCAAGGCCACGGCTACCTCGGGCTGAATGCCCACTATCACCATTTCGGCGCCACGCAGACGGATGATGGAAGCCAGCTCGCTGAGGGTGCGGGTGGCGAACGAGTCCATCACGTCCAGGGCTGTGACGTCAACAATAACACCGCGAGAGCGAGCCCTGCCCACCTGGGCGGTCAGGGCATCGCGCAGCCTCACCAAATCGTCGTCTTCGAGAGCGGACTGGATGGAGGCGATGAGATAGGCGCCCTGTTTGAGGATAGGGACTTCCACGCTGCACCCTCATCTTTCACTCAATTTACAACCAGTCTTCACTCGGTGTGCGGCAGTTCGGAGACGGGAAGAACCTTATAGCCCAGCAGGCGCTCGGCCTCCTCAATACCCCCCTGCAAGTCACCCACCGTGTTCATCTTACTCAAATCGACGCCCAGCGTCACCAGGGTTTGAGCGATCTCGGGGGACAGGCCGGTAATGATGACCATGGCGCCGAGCAGGCGGGTGGCTTCCACGGTCTGCACCAGGTGGTTGGCGACGGTGGCGTCCATGACGGGCACGCCGGTGATGTCGATGACGACCACCTTGGCCCGGTTGGAACGGATGCCGCGCAGCAACTGCTCGGTCAACTGGCGGGCGCGCTGGGAGTCGATGACGCCGATGATGGGCAGGATCAGGAGGCGCTCGCGCACCTGCAGAACCGGGGTGGACAGGACCCGGATGGCCTCCTGCTGTTCGCGGATGACACGCTCTTTTTCCTGAACGAAGCCCACGGCCACGGTGTTGGCGATGCGGTTGGCGGCCGGCTCGTAGGCGTCCAGGATGCGGTTCAGCACGGTGAAATCGGCCTGGTACTTGGCGAACAGGGAGCGCGCCAGCACGTCGCGCAACAGCAGCACGATGCCGATGACCTCGTTGGTCTCAACGCCGCGCGGGATGATGCGTTCCGAGAGATTGCGGGCATAGGCCTGCAGGGTTTCCATGGTACCGGATTCCAGCGCATCGACGTAGTTGTTGTAGACGGCGATGGCCTCGGCGAAGACCTCTTCCCTGGTCATCGCCGTCAACACGCGGGCCTCGGTGATGCGCTGCACCCACTCTTCGCACAACGGGGTGCGATTCTGCCGCAGGTGATCGACCAGGGCGCTCAACAGCTGCTGGGGAGACCCGGGTTCGGATCCGGGCCGCAGATTCTCTCTCGTTCGTAGCTGAGCCATGCTATTCCCTTCCGGCCCCAGCGATCCCAGCCGGGTGATTCGCCTTGTCGCGGAGCTTGTCATCTTCCTCAATTTGCCGGCGGCGCGGAGCGGTTCCCCGACACGCGAGGCAGCGCCCGCTTCGGTCAGCGCAGGCGGGAACCGGCCACGTCTTCTCCCTCGTAGCCGGCCCGGAGGAGGGGGATGCGTACGGTTTGTCCCGACAGGATGGACCGAACTCGCCTGTTCAAGAATCTTCTGCAGAAGCGGGAAATACAATCCGGTTGCTTACCGACTGCCGATGTCATGTTTTACCGGACACAATTCCTGTGAGCCGCCGGCTGCCTCCGGGGCGACGCCGGTCCCCGGTGAAGCGGTCACGGCCACCGTGGATCCGGCGCTTGAACCGGGGACTTTTACCCGCCTTGGGAAGAACCAGAGGTGTTCCGCGGGTCGGACGCGGGCGGTCTCTACCCTCCGTCAGGATGGTCTGGCAGCCGTGAAATGGCGGGTGATGCCATAGCGGCGAATCATGTTGTGCAGGGCGCGCAGACTGACGCCCAGCAGACAGGCGGCGTCCTGCTTGCAACCGTTGGCCTGTTCCAGCGCCTTGAGGATCGCGGCTCGCTCGGCCTCCTGCTTGAGCTCCCGCACCAGCGCCTTCAGGCCGCCGACCCCTGTCATCTCCGCGGCGGGTCCTTCCGCAGCGGCGTCGGCCGCTGGAACGGCCGGTTCAGAGCGCATGGCGTATTCGGAGGCCGCTTCGCCGTCAAGCTGCCGCAAGGCCTGGCTTTCGTCGCCCAGGACCAGATAACGCTTCACGAAGCTCTCCAGTTCCCGCACATTACCCGGCCAGGGATAGGCGGCGCACGCCTCCAGCATCCGGCGCGTGATGGGAAGCCGCGGCCTTCCATAGCCCGCCGACCAGATCGTCATCAACTGGTTGAGCAGATGGGGCATATCTTCCTTGCGTTCGCGCAGCGGCGGCAACTGGATGGTGAAGACATTGAGCCGGTAGTAGAGATCGCCGCGGAAGGTTCCCGCCCGCACCGCCTGGCGGACATTCACGTTGGTGGCGGCGAGCACCCGCACGTCCACGCGCACGGGATTGGGGCTGCCCAGGCGAAGGAACTCGCCATCCTGGAGTACATGCAGCAACTTGGCCTGCAACGCGATGGGCATCTCCGCGATCTCGTCGAGCAGGATAGTGCCCTTGTTGCAGGCTTCAAACTTGCCCGCCCGGAGCTGGCGCGCGCCGGTAAACGCGCCCGCTTCGTAGCCGAAGAGCTCGCTCTCCAGCAGCTCGCCGGGCAGGGCGGCACAGTTGACCTTGAGAAGAGTTCGCGCCGCGCGGTGAGAGAGCTTATGGATCATGCGCGCCACGACTTCCTTGCCGGTGCCGCTTTCGCCGAGCAGCAGCACCGCCGCGTCGGTGCCGGCCACCTGCTCCATCTGGCGGCGCACCTCGCGCATGGCGGGACTGGCGGCTACAAAGACGCTGCGGCCGTCCAGCACCTCGACATGATCGTGACCACGGTCGCTCGGGAGAGAGAAAGAAACATCGGCGCCGACCATTGCGGGAAGGGCAGAGAAAAACTGGCCCATGGCGGCGCCAGCAGCATTTTCCTTGATTCGAGTGGGGGGGAATGCGATGGTATCTCCCATTGCCTTTCGACCTCCTGAAGTAGACTGGCACTGCGTTGATCGTCGTCCACGCTCACCAGCTTACTTTGATCGCGGAATAACACAATTCGGCACAACCCTCCCTTCGTACAAAAAAGCCACTCACAGATGCTCTGACAGGCGTGTCCCTCGATCACCCGATGCCGCAGTCAGGATTTATCCCGCAAGCCCGTTCACTTGTGGAGCGCCGGGCCAGGGGCCACGCGCGACTCCGCGGAACTGCGATCCGGAATCCTGGCGATGAACAGATAGCGGTCTTCCGCGATGTGGGGCGGGAGCGATTGCGATCCGCAGCCGGGGCGCGTTTGCCTGCGGGGAAGCCGCCCCGCAACAGCTTACAGGCGACAGCAGCGGACATTCCTGCCCGGCGAGGCGGCGGGCCACGATGCGAAGCGCGGGCGGTGGTACAGGATTTACCTGATCACGGACTCGCGGCTCCCTGTACGGAAGGACACCACAACGGCTGTCCGTTAGATACCTGACAGGCCTGTACATATTTTGTCCTACAGACCACTTGCAGGTTTTCCCTGACGGAGAGGAAGATGGCAGCAGTGCCCGATTGCTGCCCTGGTGACGAAAGACCTGCGGTCCTCCGCAGGCTTTTCCCACAGCCTCCCCCCGGCAAAGCGGCGCTCGATGCGGTCGCGGCCAACCAAATCGAGGAGTACTCCGCATGCGAAAGGGCTTTTTTGAGACTTCACTTGCGGTGCTCGCTCTGTCGTCCGCACTGTACGTTGGCGCGGCGGAGCGGGCTACCGCCCAGAACTATTACGTCTCCACCACGGGCAGCGACAGCAGCGGCAACGGTTCGCAGTCCAGTCCCTGGGCCAGCATCGGGCACGCTTCGGCCGAAGCAGGGCCGGGCGCGGTGGTGCACGTGGCCGCCGGCGTCTACAACGGATCGTTCACGACCTCGGCCTCGGGCACGTCGTCCGCCTACATTACTTACATTGCCGACACCGCGAACTTCAGCGCTCCAGTCAACTGCGCCCAGGTGGCCGCCAATCACGGTAACCTGACCGGCTGCGTCCGCCTGGTAGGCGGCAGCAGCACCACCTGGACGAACACCGGCAACTACGTGGCGATCACGGGCTTCGATGTGACCGGCGGGGGCATCAACGGCATCTACACGCAGGGCAACGCCACGCAGATCAGCAAGAATCACGTCCACGACATGCTGCCCGCGACCTGCAACTCGACAGGCGGATCGGGGATCAACCTGAACGGAACCAACGCGCAGGTGACCAACAATTACGTGCACAATATCGGACCCTATCCAGCGGCGTGCGGGTACGTGCAGGGCATCTACTTTTTGCAGGCGGGCGGATTCGCCTACAACAATCTCTCCTTCGACAACTCCGGCTTCGGGATTCAGCTCTGGCACTATCCGTCGAACATCGCGCTGGTGAACAACACGCTGTTCAACAACGCCAGCGGAGGCATCGTGCTGGGCACCGACAATGACTTCACGGTGGACTACATCACCGTCAGCAACAACATCGTGGCCAATAACGGGGGCGAGGGCATCGCGGAGCAGGGCGGCTCGTCGAGCAGCACCGGAATTCACAACGTGTACACGAATAATCTGGTGTACGGGAACTCCGGCGGCGCGCTTTCGCTCCAGAACGACCTGACCGCTTTGCAGACGGTCGCCTCCGCGCCGGAGTTCGTGGACGATACCGGAACCTCGAGCGGAGACTACCACCTGCAGGCGGGCAGCCTTGCCATCGGCGCGGCTACGGGCAGCGGAGCGCCTTCCACCGACTTCGACGGCAACAAGCGCCCGCAGAATGGCAGCTACGACATCGGCGCCTACGAGTACGTGGACCCGGCGACGGCGGCGCTGAGCGTTTCGCCAACCCTGGCGGGCTTTTCCAGCACCGACATCGGGTCGACCAGCGCCGAGCAGACGCTTACGCTGACCAACAAGGGATCGGCCTCTGCTCCGCTTGCCGGAGTTTCGATTGCGGGAGCCGACAGCGCAGACTTTGCCGAGACGAATCACTGCGGCTCTTCGCTGGCGGCGGGCGCAACATGCGCGGTCGACGTATCATTCCATCCGGGGACGGCGGGCGCGCTCGCGGCGACCCTGAATATTACGCCGCGGAGTGGAAGCGCGCTGCAGGTAAAGCTGAGCGGCACGGGCACAGCAGTTGCGCGGGTAAGCCTTTCGCCCTCCGCGCTGAGCCTTCCTTCAACGCCGGTGGGAGCCACCAGCGCCGTCGAATACGCGACACTGACGAATACCGGAAGCGCTACGCTCAGCTTCAGCGGCGAGTTTGCCATCAGCGGCCCGTTTGCTTTCGGCGGACTGGGAACCTGCGCATCCACGGTCGCTCCTGGCGCCAGTTGCACGATCAGCGTGGTGTTCAAGCCCGGTGCAGCGGGAACCGCGAGCGGCGCGGTCACGGTGACGGACAACATCGGCACGCAAACCCTGGCGCTTTCGGGCACGGGTCAATAGCCGCCCGGGAGGCGCCTCGGAGCGGGGCCCCACCGCGTGCAATTCGAGCTTGACGTTCCCGAGCCGCCATGAAGCGGCTGCAGGGAGTGCTGGCTACGCACTTCGCGCCGGGTCCATGCAGCCTTTTCTGCCGCCGGGAACGCCGCGGAGCTCCAGGTTGCCGGCGAGCGCCCCGCTTCCACCCGGAGCGTTCGCCGGCGATCCATCCGCGCGGCTGTTTGGCGGCGCGGAAGACATGCACCTCGCCTCAATGGGCGCGCGGCGCGGACTTGTGCAAGGCGCTTCTTTACACCGAGGATCTTCCGAGGGCGCACAGGCCCATGCGCAACCAGCGAGGAAGCCTGACGATGCGATGGTAGCCAACGCGCGCCCCTCCGAATGAGCGGAAAGAGGCTTCGATGGGCCTGTGCATCGACCCTTCAAAATCGAAGACGGCGGTGCGGGTAGCGGCGAATTCAATCAGGTTCCACCTGAGCAGCACGCCGCCTTCGCACGAACTGACGGCCGGATCCTGGCCGCCGGCCAGATAATAACCTCGCGCGCTGTCCCAGACGAAGAAGCAAGCCGCATGGACCCTCCCGCGCCAGTCCTCGGCGCAGAGGCATATGCCGGCATCATTGGCGCGCGCGGCTTGGTACAAGCGCTGCAGATATTCGAGCCGGTATGGGCTGCTGCGTTTTTGCCGGCCGAAGCTTTGCTGCGAAGCGAGAGAGACCTCCTCGGGGCCGCACTCTCTGACCCTGAGGCCAAAGCGGCGGGCTTTGCGAATATTGTTTCGCCGGTCCCGGTCCAGATCGTTCCAGAGCCGATCGAGCGAGGTCAGGTCGTCGAGCACGTAGGTATAGTGGGTCGTCTGCGTGAAGCCCCGCCAGTGGAAAGGGAGCCAATTGTCGCTGGCGGGATGGAACGCCTGAACAAAGATGGGCTCCTGCGCCAGGCGGGCGGCAAATACATCCAGGATCTCCGTCTCACGGCTTTGCGCGGTCGCCCGCTTGCCGGGGCAGGGCGCGATCACTACGCCCAGCGTCTGGGTAAGCCTGGGCATGCAGCACACGCGCAGGCCCATGCGGCGCTCGTAATAGAGCGGTATGCCGGCGATCAGCCGCCCTCCCTCGAAGTATCCGAGCACGGTTGCCTGGCCGCACGCCGCCTTGAGCCACCAGGACTTCAAAAAGAGCGAGCGCTGCGGAGAACCGTCCACCAGCGCGTCCCACTCCGCCATGTCTTCGGAGGCCAGCATCGACAGGCCGGACCGGTGTATCGAGGCCGGCTGCGGAGACGGCGAAACCCGGGGAGGCAGGCGAACCTCTTCCCCTGTTTCGTTCGCTTCCGGTGCTTCGTTCGCTTCCAGTGCTTCGTTCGCTTCCAGTGCTTGGTTCGCGCGCATTGACGGGCTGTCGATTCCGGTGTTGTCGCCGGGCTGCGCGACGGCCACAGCGGCCGATTCTGCGTGAACTGTCTCTGCCATTTCCTGATCTCCTGGTATCGTGACTGCCGGTTCTGGCGATCGCTGCGGCGGAGTGCGGCGCGAACGCCCGCGCCACGGCCGATGGGGGGATTGGGGCTCCTCGTCGGCGGTTACTGAAAGCCGCGGCGTAGTGCTGCAACCCTGCCTTTACGAGGCACAAGCGGTCAGGCTCGCCGCCTCGACAGGCTGGGAGAGGAACGCCGGCGGCGGCTGGTAGCCGAGGTCCATGGCCGCCAGAGATTCGATCACTCCGTCGCGATCGCCGTTCCGCGCCGTCTCGATGAGGGCCTCCACGTCGCGCCGGAACGCCGCCTCTTCGAAGGCCGCGGGAGGTATCTCGAGCACCTTCTCAAAGCGTGTTCCGAACAGGGACTCGCCGGGCCCGGCCAGTTCTTCTTCCATCTTTTCGCCAGGGCGCAGGCCGGTGATGACGATGGGAATGTCCCGGCCGGGCTCGAGCCCTGCGAGCTCGATCATCTGCCGCGCCAGATCGAGCACGCGGCGCGGATTGCCCATGTCGAGGACGAAGGTTTCGTTGTAGCGGGCCAGGCTTCCGGCGCGCAGCACCAGCTGCACCGCCTCGGGAATGGTCATGAAGAAGCGCAGGATGTCGGGATGGGTGACGGTGACCGGACCACCCTTCTCGATCTGGCGCTGAAAGAGTGGAATTACGCTGCCGCGGCTGCCCATCACGTTGCCGAAGCGCACCGACGCGGCCCGCATCGATCCGGCGTTGGTGTAGACAGAGAGCAGCTTCTCGCCGGCGCGTTTGGTGGCCCCCATGACGTTGGTGGGATTCACCGCCTTGTCGCTGGAGATGAAGACGAAACGCTCCACCCCCACCTGGCGGCAGCCCTCCAGGACGTGCTTCAGGCCCATGATGTTGTTGAGCACCGCTTCACAGGGGTTCTGTTCCATGAGCGGCACATGTTTGTGGGCGGCGGCGTGCAGGACCACCTGGGGCCGGAACTCGGCCAGCACCGCCGCCATCCGCTCGCGCACCTTCATATCTGCGATGAACGGCTGCATTGACGCATCGGGAGCGCGCATCTTCAATTCGTTCTCGAGCTCGTAGATCGAGTTTTCGTCTTTGTCGAGGATGGCCAGGCGGGAGGGCCTCAGCAACAACAACTGCCGGGAGAGCTCGCTGCCGATCGAGCCTCCCGCGCCGGTGACCAGGACGCGCTTGCCCGCATAGGCCGCGCGCGCGTAGGGGCCAAACTCGCCGCTGACTACACTGCTGCGGCCGAGCAGGTCTTCGATATGAATCTCGCGGAGGTGGCTGATGTTCACGCGCCCGGCGACAATCTCCTCTACCGATGGCACGATGCGGGTCTTGACCGGGATGGCCCGGCAGCGGGCGACGATCCGCGCCAGCAGGCGGGGGCTGGCGGTGGCGATGCTGATGAATACTTCGTCGGTCTGGCTGGCGCGCACCAGGGTCTCCAGCTCGCCACCGCTGCCCAGCACCCGAAGGCCGGCGATGACGGTTCCGGTTTTCTGCGCATCATCGTCGACGAAGCCCACTAAATCAAAACCGCCGTGGCAGGCCAGTTCATGGGCCAGCATTACGCCGGCGCGGCCCGCGCCGTAGAGCAGAATGCGCTTCCGGCCCGGCGACGCGTGGGCGGCAGCCCGGTCGCTGCGCTCCTGCGCGATCCGGCAGGCGCCGCGAATGGCCAGCACGCCGCACAGGCTCAAGAGGTATTCGGGAACGACGATCCCCACCGAGAGCCGCAGCCAGTAGGCCTGGGGCGCGCCGGCGGGATAAAGCCAGCGCAGCAACAGCAGCGCCGCGGTTACCCACAGCAGCGAACGCGCGATGGCGATCGCGTCTGACAGGCAAACGAAACGCCAGAGAAAACGGTGCACGCCGAGCGAGCTGAGGAGCAGAAGCCGGCCGGCTACCAGCACAGGGAGCCACAACGCAAACTGGAGCAGATGAGCGCGCGAGAGGCCGCCGTCAAAGCGCACCAGGTAGGCGGCCAGGAACGACAACGCGATAATGGCGCCGTCGATGGCCGATTGCGCGCCGCGTATATGGCCGTCGCCGGCGCGGCGCAACCATGGCAACAGACGGTCAGGCAACTGTTGGAAAGTCTTCCACGCTTGCACTGCCACCTTACCGTTCAAGGTGGCGCCGCGATCGGTGAATTCGTCAGCAGAGAGAGACACCTATCCTCCTTGGTATGGACCGTGCGTGATGGGTTGAAGTGCGCAGCGGGGGACTTGGTTCGGCTTCGCGGCGGGGCCCGACGTCGAAGCAGATTCTTCCCCTCTGCATGCGCTGGAGTTGCAGACGAGCCTTCAGGGCCGCCAGATCACAGGGCCGGTTTTGCAGCCGAGATGCCGCCTTCGACCGCGCTTGCGCCGCCGCGATCTCTGCCGGGGAGCAGCTTGAGCGCGGTGGCCAGCAGAATCCTCAAGTCGGCGGCGAGACTGGCATCGCGGCAGTACGCCAGATCGAGTTCCAGCTTGCGCGGCAGGACGACGCGCAGGTAAAAGTCCTCGAAGTCTTGGCGGCCGGCGAGAGTTTTTTCTTCATCGATGTAGGTGAGTGAGGCCGGGCTGGTGATGCCGGGCTTGCGGGCAAGCACGCCGCTCTGGCGCTGGGTGTACCGGGCCACGTAGTGGGGAATCTCCGGCCGCGGGCCCACCAGGCTCATCTCTCCCCTGAGGACGTTGACGAGCTGCGGGAGCTCATCGAGCTTCGAGCGGCGCAACCATCTGCCGACAGCGGTGACGCGCGGATCGCCGGCGGCGGTGATGCGCGAACCACCGGGCGCGGCCCGCATGGTGCGGAACTTGAGCAGTTCGAACTCGCGGCGTGCGCGGCCAACCCTGGTCTGGCGGAAGAGAATCGGCCCCGGCGAGCTGAGGCGCACGGCAATTGCGCAGGCGGTCATGACCGGCAGGGCCGCGAGCAGCCCCGCGCCCGCCAAGGTCAGGTCGAGGGCGCGCTTGCCCACCCGTTCATACCATCCCCCGAGGCCGGCGAGCCGTGCGGCGGTTCCATGGGCGTGGACTGGGGCGGCTTCGCCGAGGTTTTTGCCGGAGGCACCCGCACCGTTTGGCCTGGCGCCGCCGCCGTCGCATGGGCCGCCGGCTTCACCATTCCGTAGTCCGGTTCCCGAAGATGGCACGAATCGGGCGGTGCGGCGATGCTCGAAGGCGATCTCGATAATCGCATCGATCACCCTCGCCTGGTCTTCATCGCTCATGGCCGGGTAGAGCGGCAGGGAGAGGCACCGGTCGAAGTAATCCTCGGCTACGGGGAAGTCGCCGGGCCGGTATCCCCAGGTGTCGCGGTAATAAGGGTGCAGATGCAGGGGAATGAAGTGCACGGAAACACCGATGCCGCGCTTCCTGAGCTCTTCCATCAGCCTGTCGCGGTGGATCGCCAGGCCGCCGGGCAGCACGCGCAAGACATAGAGATGCCAGGCGTGCTGAACGTCGGTGCGCTGCGAGGGAACCTCGAAGGCGTCCATGGAGCCGAAGGCCTCGGTGTAGCGCTGCGCCAGCAGGTTGCGGCGCGCCCACATCGACTGGCACTTGGCCAGTTGCGCAAGCCCCAGGGCCGCCTGCAAGTCGGTGAGGTTGTATTTGAAGCCGGGAGCGAGAATCTCGTAGCGCCACGAGCCCTCGGCGGTGTAGCGCTTCCATGCATCCCTGCTGATGCCGTGCAGCCGCATCACGCGCATGCGATCGGCCCAATCGTCGCATGCAGTCGTCACCATGCCGCCTTCGCCGGTGGTGATGTTCTTGGTGGCGTAGAACGAGAAGCAGGTCATATCGCCGAGCGTTCCCACCAGTCTTCCGCCGTAACGGGCCGAGAGCGCGTGCGCCGCATCCTCGATGACCTTCAGGCCGTGATCGCGGGCAATCTTCAACAGCCGGTCCATGTCGCAGGGATGTCCTGCGAAGTGCACGGGCACAATGGCGCGGGTGCGCGGGGTGATGGCCTTTTCCACCTGCACCGGATCGAGATTGAGTGTGTCGGGCTCGGAGTCGACCAGCACCGGGCGCGCCCTGCAGTATGTCACCGCTTCGGCAGTAGCGGCGAAGGTGAGCGTGGGCACCACCACCTCGTCGCCTTCGCCGAGCCCGATCGCCTCAAGGGCGAGGTGCAGCGCCGCGGTGCAGGAGTTCACCGCGATGGCATGGCGCGAACCGATGTGGCGCGCGAACTCGTCTTCGAACTGCACCGCCTTGGGGCCGGTGGTGATCCAGCCGCTCTCCATCACTTCGCGGACAGCGCGGATGTCGCTTTCTTCGATCAGAGGAACATGAAAAGGGAGAAACCTGGCAGCTTCCTGTTGCATAGCACACGACTCCTGTGGGGTTTGCGTAGGAGAGAGCAACGATCTGCGTTGAGCCTCGCGGTTCCAGCGAAAGCGCCACACGGAATTGCATTGAGGCGGGAACGGCAAGGCGATCTTCAATTGGCGGAAGGGATCGATCGCTCTTGCGGTGGCCGGCGGGGCTGGTGTGCGCCGGCTCCTGGGCGGGCCAGGCCCATGAGGGTGCCCCAGCCGTAGGCAAAGTGAAAGCCCAGGAAGACGGCGGGCAGAGACAAGGCGGCCGGCGAACGCTCGCGCACGGCGACTTGCACAGCCGCAGCGGCGCCCAGGCACAGATGCGCGCCCAGGACGGCGGCCGGCAGCATCAGGGCCGCCGCGGCCAGGGGCGCGGCGAGCAGGGCTGCGCCCGCCGCGGCTGCGCCACCGCCCAGCAGGCAGACAACAAAGGCGAGGGGCACGAAGTGGCGCGGCGCCATCGAGGCCGGATTCCTGGCCAGCGAGACCGCGTTCCAGTAGCCGTTCCTGAATCCGTAGCGCAGCAGGTCCTTCACGGTGGCCTGGGGAAAGTACTGGCAGTGCGTCTTCCACGTGCACCAAAGCACGCGGCCGGTGGCGCGGAGCTTCTGGTTGAGATCGTTGTCCTGGTTGCGCGTAAGCTCTTCGTCATAGCCTCCCGCCGCCAGCGCCAGGTCGCGCCGCATCACCGGATAGTTCACCGTATCGACGGGGCCCTCGCTCTGCGTGCGAAACGACCTGGGCGAAGAACCGAAGGGATGGCTCAGTGTCCACGCGGAGAGACGCGCGCCGAGCGCTTTGCCGGCGGGCACGGTCACCACCCGGCCGCCGCAGGCGGCTGCGCCGCGCTGCAGCAGCTCTCCCAGGCAGACCGCGATGTAGTCGCGGCGATACAACGAGTGGGCGCCGAAGATGCACACAAATTCGCCGCGCGCGTGTTGCAGGCCCAGGTTGAAGGCGAAGGGGGTGCGGCGCCGGGCGTTGTCGATCACGCGTACGCGCGGATCGGCGGCGGCAAAGCTCTCGAGAATCGCCCGTGTTCCATCGTCCGACATGCCGTCGATGGTCAGCACTTCCAGCGCAAAGTCGCCGCACTCGCGGCAGGTGGTTTGCTGGTTGAGGATGGATGCCATGCAGCGGTCGATCGACCGGGCTTCGTTGTAGGTGGCCAGAATCACCGAGACCAGCGGTCTGGCGGCGGGCGATTGGCCGGAGATATTCTGCTCCATCGCGTTCTCCTTGGAAGTTGTGCCCGGTGGATGCGCCTGGAGGCTGCTCTTCACTTTCGCGCGGAAGCCGCGGCGCCGCTCGCAGGAAAGTGAAGAACGGCCTCCAGTAATTTGATTCCGAAATAACATCGCAACGGATTCAGCGGAGGTGGAAGGTTTCCGCAGGGGCTAAAGCCCACGCTCATATGCGGCTGTTTGCGGCACGACTGAAGTCGTGCCCTGATACAAACCACATTCGGCCGCATTGCCACGTTATTTTGGAATCGTCCTACTAGATCGCGCTGCGCGCCGGCTCGGAGGGTATGCCGCCGGCGACCGGTTCCCGGACGTTGAATAACCGCACCGCCGCCGCGACCTCCCGAATCTGCCCGGGGGTGAGTTCCGGGTACATGGGCAAGGAAAGCACCTCGCGCGCCATGCGCTCGGCGACCGGCAGGCTGCCTGGGCCGGGATAGCTCAGCGCCTGGTAGGCCTCTGTGAGGTGAAGGGGCGCCGGATAATGAACCCCGGTTTCGATGCCGCGCTGGGCGAGGAACGTCCGCAGCCTGTCGCGCTGCGGTGAGCGGATGACAAACAGGTGATAGTTGTGGCCGCCGTCCGGCGCATCCACGGGCAGATGAACGCCGGCGTTCCCGAGGATGCGGCCATAGGCCCTGGCGTGACGGGCGCGGCGGCGGTTCCACTCGTCGAGCCGGCGCAGCTTCACACGCAGCACCGCGGCCTGCAGCGCATCCAGCCGCGAGTTCGTTCCCACCTGGGCGTGGTGGTACTTTGCCGGACTGCCATGATCCCGCAGGATGCGCAGCGATTGCGCCAATGCGGCATCGTTCAAAGTGATGGCGCCACCATCGCCGTAAGCGCCGAGGTTCTTCCCCGGATAAAAGCTGAAGCAGACCGGCCTGCCCGAACCGCCTACACGCAGACCGTCCCGACTGGCTCCATGCGCCTGGCAGGCATCCTCGATCACCTCCAACCCCCGCGCATCGGCCAGGCGCGCGATCCCGGACAGATCCATGGCCCGGCCGTGCAGATGAACGGGGAGGATGGCGCGCGTGCGCCGGGTGATGCATTGCTCCACCGAGGCTGCGTCCAGGTGGCAGGTGTGTGCGTCCACGTCGGCGAATACCGGTGTCGCGCCCGCCAGGTTCACGGCTTCAGCCGTGGCGAAGAAGGTGTATGCCGGCACGATCACCTCGTCGCCACGGCCAATGCCCAGAGCGCGCAGCGCCAGTTCCAGGGCCGCCGTGCCGGAGCCGACCGCAACCGCGTACCGCGCTCCTACATATTCGGCAAACTCCTCTTCGAATCGCTCTACCTGCTCACCGCCCACGAAATGAGCGGACTCGATCACCCCGTGCACGGCCTCAAGAATCTGGCCGCGGATGGAGGCGTACTGAGCTTTCAGATCGAGAAACGGAACGCGCGCCGCGGCGGAGGGATTAGGGTGAGAGGGGCTGTTTCCCGACGCGGTATGATTCACGGCTTTTTCCGGCCGCAGGACGAGGGGGGCGTGGGCCTCGCCGGCCTCCTGGCTGCCTGTGCGCGGCGCGTGCGCGGCGCCCGGATGGGCAGCGGCATCTTTGTCGATGGAGATGATCGATGCGCTTATCATGCAACTCCTCCATGGCCGGCCGGCACGGCAAGCTCGGGCATCACCGCCGCCAGGCGCATCTCCTCGCACACGCCTGACGGCTGCCAGCCGATGTCGATGGCCATCTCGATCGCCCGCACCACGTCGACGCCGAAGCTGCCATCGGTCCTCGGCGTCTCTCCCGTCGCCGCACATTCCAGGAAGTGCTCCACCTCTGTCAGGAGGGGCTCGGTGTTGGGAAGAGTCGGCGCCACCATGTCGCCCAGCCGGTAGGTGAGCTGAAACTCGCCGAAGTTTTCCGGCCGGCGCAGGCACACGCCGCGGTCGTAGACCTTGACCTTTTCGCTGGCCTCGATGTCGTCGTAGACCACCATGCGCTCCGATCCCACCACGCAGGTGCGGCGCATCTTTTGCGGCGAGAGCCAGCTCACTTCGCACCAGGCGACGGGGCCGGTGGCGAACTGGAACCAGAGGCTGGCCACATCCCGCTTGGCGAGCTGCACGCAGCTGCGGCCAAAGGAGCAGGCGCGCACCGGCATCTCTCCCAGCCAATACAGCAGAATGGAAACGTCGTGCACCGCCAGGTCCCAGACCACATCCACGTCCTTGCTGTAGAGGCCGAGGTTCACTCGCGAGAAGCTCAGATAGTGGATGGCGCCGAGCGCGCCGGAGTCGATCAGCTCCTTGATCTTGACCACCGGAGGGCTGTAGACAAAGGTGTGGCCGGCCATCAGGGTGCGGCCCAGGGAGAGCGCCATCTGGTTCAGCGCGGCGGCGCGCTGGCTGCTGTCGGCCAGAGGCTTCTCCACAAACACGTGCTTGCCGGCCAGCAGAGCTCTCCGCGCCAGATCGTAGTGCGTGCCGATGGGCGTGGCGATGAACACGGCTTCGACGTCCGAGTCGAGCAGATCGTTCACGTCGGTGAGCGTGCGCACGCCCGGATACAAGCGCGCCACCCGTTCGAGCCGCCCCATGTCCAGATCGCAGCAGGCCGCGAAGTCGCTGCGCTGCGACTGGGCCAGAACACGGGCCAGGTTCGGCCCCCAATATCCCAATCCGATCAATCCTGTTTTCATCGTCGATGTCTCCTGCGCAAACCGCGGGCCGGCGGCTGCGACTTGAGCTGGCTCGCATCCCTTGCCGGAGCGAGGCTGTGCTTCTATGCCTTCTTGAGGCTGTCCTGCGCCAGTGCGACCATCGCCGGTTCGGTGCGGTAACCGCGCGGGCCGTTGGTCTTCGTTCTGGCGGCGGCGTCACTCCACTCTTCAACGGCCTCCTCGGGCGGCGAGGGTTTCTCCGCGGGCAGAAGCCCAGCGTGCACGTACCGCTCTCGGGCCACGCCGAGAAGATCGGCGGGCTTCATCCAGTGGTCGCCCCACCTGGCGCGGCGATCGGCGAGACGCCAGAAGACCTCGCCCACCTCCTGGGGCAGCCAACCGTTTCCGAAGGCGGCCGGATGCCACAGCAGCGAGATGCCGCCCCAGCCCAGCCGCCTGCTGCGGGCCAGGACATTCGCCGCTTCCTCGAAGATTTCCTCGGCCGCGCGGCGCCGCGTGTGAGGCCGCAGCGCCTGCTCCATGACCACCATCGGGATTTCGAGGAAGGTCGCGGCTCGTTCCTGCTCGAAGTGGTACGGGGGGAACGCAAAGCATGCGCCGGCGCGAAATCCTACCCTCTCGGACCAGCCGATGGAGGTGTCGTAGTTCAGGCCAGCGCGTTCCGTGGCGGGGATGAGTTGGTCCAGGGTGAAGTGCAGCCAGTGCAACCGCCCGCCGTTGGGACTGAAGCCTTGCGCGCGCAGCCTGGCGGCCTCACGCAGCAATCCGGCGGGCTGGTCCAGGCAGGTGTACGAGCCGTGGAGACCGACCTCCATGCGCTCCGATTCCAGCCAGCGCATCATCTCAACCACGCCGCGATGTTCCAGGGTGTAACGGGCGTCGAGACGGTGGCTGTGGCGCACCAGAAAGTTGAAGCTCGCGGCGATGCCCCGGCTCCGCTCCTCTTTGGCGAGCGCGACGACCCGGTCCAAGGGATCGCGCCCGCCGTTCGCCGCCATCCGCGCGGCCAGCACCGCCTGCTGCACGCCCAGCCAGGGCCGCCGCATCATCACGCAGGAGATCACGGCGTTGCGCACCAACCGGTTGGCGGCGTGCATCCGGCCTACGGGGAAGTAGTCCACGTCGTGAGTGGGGACCACTACGTGCCCGGCAACCCCATCCCAAGGGAGCGGGTCTGAAGGGGTGGACGGAACGGCGCGGCAGATCTCCCGCTGCAAGAGCTGCATGGCAATGCCGGCGTAGGGAATCGTGGTGTCGAGCCGGTGGCGCCCGGCGTAGGTGGCTGCGAACAGCGGACGCCCCACCGAGTCGCGGTCGGTCACGCTGTACTCGTCCGCGCACGAGACCCATTCGAAGATTTCGCCCAGCCAGTCCGGGGCATCCTCTCCCATCGGCGCGGCGTGGAGCACCGTGCTCGTGCCGCCGCAGGAGTAAGGCATGGGAGGAGGCGCCGGCTGCCGCGGGTCGCGGGGGCGATAGCCGCGGCTTAGCCACACGACGGGCCCGGACGCATTCGAGGAAGAGGAACCGCGGTAGCGGAGGGTTACATCGGCCTGTTCCGCATTCGCCGGGCCGGCTACCGGCCGATGTCCGTAGATCGCACAGAACAGGCGGAAGGCATAGTCCAGTCGCGCGCGACACGCAGGACCGGCATCCTCCGGCAATTCAAGGTGAACTCGCATATCGGAAACTCCAGGGCGGTTTTGACTTGAAGGGAGCGCATCAAGCGCAGGTCGAAAGAGACTCAGGACAGGGTCGGCGAAGGCTGGGGGATGGCCGATGCCTCCACCTCGGGCTGCGGCTGCGTGCCCCGGCTGCGGGCGCGGCAGGCCAGTCCGCAGCACACCACTGTGAGCCCGCACCAGAACCACAAGAAGCGGTCATCGTCCAGATCGCCGCTGAACATGGCGATGGAAAGCAGATAGATGAGGCAAGGCAGGAGAGCAGGAAACAGGGCCGAGACTCTTCTCACACTGGCGCACAGCGGCCCGAAGACCGACCGGAGAAGAAGGAAAAGCGCCGCGATACCCATCAGGCCTTCTTCGACCAGCACCTCGAAGAACAGATTATGCGGATATTGGCGGAAGTCCTGGTTCCAATAGACCATGCTCCAGCCGCCCACGCCCCAGCCGAACAGCGGACGCTGCAGCCACGCCCGCCACGCGGCGCGATAGAACTCGAGTCTCTCCACCGCGGTGCCCTGCGCTTCGCCGCTGCCCTGCAGGAGGGCAATGAGTTCGGTGGCCTTGTAGCGGAACTTGAATGCTTCAGTGCCGTAAAACCAGAAGGCCGAAAGCAGCATCACCGCACCCGCCAGCGCCACAGCCGCGAGGGCCATCTGTTTGCGCGAGACCAGGGGCGAGCGCAGCGCGGGAACAAAGAGGCTCAACAGCAAGACCAGCAACAGCGAGAACAACGGACCGCGGGTTTCCGCGGAGACCAGCCCCAGGGCGAGCCAGGGTATGCATACCAGCAAGATCAAAGCCTTCAGGCGGCGATCCGCTACCGGCGCATACAAGAGCAACAGCGTGGCCAGGCCGATCGCCTGGCCCTTGCCGATGTGCGAAGCGTTGGCGCCCATCGCCATGGCGCCGGTGGCGCTGAAGCTCAGGCTGCTGGCCGCCACCACCATTCCAAACAACACGGTTCCCAGGGTGAGATCGCGAAGGTCGCGTTCGTCGGCGAACAAGAGCGGGGCGGCGAAGAACAACCCGCCGCCCAGGCCGAGGAACTCGAGCAGTTTGGTGCCTCCATAATGCGGCGAGACCGTGTAGGTGTAACTGACCGCGACCACGGCCGCAAACAGCAGGAAGGCTTTGGCGGCGTGGTCTTCGCGGCCGGTCCGGCGAGGCTGCGTGTCTTCACGGTATGCAGCCTCGCCGTCCGGGTTCGGGGTCTGGGGCGGGTCGCCCGGGGATTGCGCCCGCCACAGCCAACGCATCAAAATCCCTGTGCCCAGCAGGCCGCAGGCCAACTGGAGGGCGGTCCAATTTGCTGCGGGCCCCATCCCATCAAGAACGCCATACTCCTTGATCCGGGGCAGAAACATCACCGGCGCGAGGAATGCGGCGGGATGCCGCGCCGCCAGCGCGAGCGCCAGCATTGCGGCGAGAAATACGGCGATCACCCGCAGCGGATCGGCCTGGATGCCCAGCAGCTGCCGGGCTGCGAGCACCGCTACCAGACCGGTAACCGGTAAAAGGATCAGATAGGCCGGGTTGATCCTTCGCATTGCAATGCTGCTCATACGGCTCCCCTGCGCGTTGAAAAGACCCAGATTTTCAGCACCGTCGGCTACGGCTCCAGTGATTCTGCCGACCAGTTCATACGCCGGCACACGCCTACGTTCCAGGTGTAGATCAGCCATCCCGACCGGCGCCTGGCCAGGACTGCCAGGTAAAGCAAGGTGACGACGGTCTCGGCCAGAATGGCTGCCGGCAACGGAAGGCGGCCACCGGCAAACTTGCGGAAAGCCATCGCGGCCGCTCCCAGCGCGACGGCCGTGGCGAACGAAGGCGCCAATCGGCGCCAGGGAACGCCTACGCCGTAGAGTTTGCGGAAGGTGCGCGCCGTCAACAGCGCCAGCAGTATCTGCGAGGCTAACAACGATCCGGCAATGCCTAACAGGAGCGTGCGTCCGGGAAACAGACCCATCCAGGCGGCGACCAGGGCCAGGTAAACGGTCAAGCTGATCATGACATTGGCGGTGTTGAAGGGCTTAACCGACGCGGCGTCGATGGTGTTGCGCAAGGCGACGAAGAACAGGTAGGCGGGGATCGCCACCAGGACCAGGCGAATGATGTCCATCTGGTTCTCGAAGCCCGGCCCGACCCAGGCGCGCACCACCACGTCGGCGAAGACCAGCAATTGCAGGCAGGTGAAGACCGCGATCTCCATCACCGCCGCGATCAGGAGCCTCATGCGCGCCTGCACCGCGCCGTGCTGGTTCCGGCCCAGCATCATGCTCACCTTCGACAAGAGCATCGAGCCCAGCGGGCCGGCCGCGTAGCCGATCACCATCAGCATGTTCAGGCCCAGCAGCAGCGGCGCCACCGCGGTGATGCTCATGTAGTGAACCGCCAGCATCGGTCCCAGCGCCATCCCGGTGGCTGCGCCAAATTCTCCCGGGATGCGCGGCAGCCCGTAGTGCAGCAGTTCGCGGCAGCGCGCCCTGAGCCCGCGTGCGGCCGCGCGCCATCGCAGCCGGCACAGCAGCGGAACCGCGAAGAGCGCGCCCATCAGCGCCATCAGCCCGCCGGTGACAAACATCATGGCCCCGATGGGCTCCCGGTGAAGCAGAGCCACAACCACCGACAGGGGCAAAAGCGCGGCGTTCAACAGTTCCAGGAGATTCGCCCGCATCATCTCCAGCCGGCCGCGGTAATAGCCGCTGACAGCGCGATGGACGGCGAAGCCCAGGAGCAGAAGCCCCAGCGCCATCACCAGCCCCGTCTCCTGGCCGTTGCCGAAGAGCCATTGCGCGCAACTGCGCCGCGCCAGAATCAAGGCTCCAGCGGTGAAGGCGGCGGCCGCCAGCAGGCAGACTGAGGCGGCCAGGAAGTAGCCGTGCTCGTCTTCTTCGCAGTGACCTGCGGCCTGGGCGACGTAGCGCGGCAGCCCGGTGCCCAACCCCACCATGGTTCCCGCCAGCATCCAGGTGAGCACCCGCCGCAGGAGCAGATACTCCGACAGCGCGCGGTCTCCCAGCCACCGGCTTACGATCGAGGTCAACAGCAACCCCGTGGCCACGGTCCCGGCTTCGGCGCCCATGGTCAACGCCAGGTCGTGCAGGAAGGCCCGCTTCGGTTCCGGCCGTCCCCGGCCGGCGGTGAAATCCGGCGCCGGCTCTGGGGCGAGCAAAGCGCCGTTCAAGCCCGCGACCGGATGCCTGGATGAGCGTGCGCAGGCTGCATGCGCCCCCGCCGCCTGCTTCCCGGCCAGAGCCTGCACGGCTTCGCAATCTTCCCCTGCGGCGGTGGAGTAGCACGGATGCTCCGCATACCTGGGGTCATCGTCGCGGCGGAAATTGTCCACAGCTTCGCCCTCTAAGTCACATCCCGTGACCCCCCGCAAAAATCCCTGCCTCCAACGCGGCGGCCGTCGAACCCGCCGCAACTTCCGCGTCCAAGGCAAATCTGGAAATAAGCCGGCGCAAAAAGGAACCGGCCCAGCTTCTCACCGGGCGCTACGCTGCGCGGTCCGGTTTCATCCCATAGCGCTTCCACAGGCATTGCACCTTCAGCAACGCCTGTCTTGCGCCTTCCCACGCCATATCCAGCGTGTCGTTGGTTGGCTGCTCGTTGATCACAGCTCCCAGCAGCCGCACGCCATAAGCTTCGAGGGAGCGCCGAACCTTGAGGACCTGCTCGCGGCAGGTAAGGTGCGCATCGACAACCAGCAGCACTCCGTCCGAGAAACGGCCCCAAAGAAACCCATCCGGCGCCGATTCCAGAGGCGGCGCGCAGACGACGAGAAACCCGAACTTCTCTTTCAGACCCTGCAGCTCCGCACGGGCCCATTCCGGGGACAGGCTGGAGCACCTCTGGCGCAGCACGCGGCCCGGGAGTATCCAAAGGTTGCGCGGACGCCGATGGTTCGCCGCGCCGTTCACGGTCTGCCCATTCTGGCGGGCATCGACGGAAGGCGCAGCTCCATCCAGATCGTAGCGGCAGTGGAGCGCAGGATCGCTCAGATTGGCGTCTACGAGGCAAACCCTCTCCTTTACCTGGCCCGCCAGAATCTCCGCAGTCCGCGCGCACACCAGCTCCGCGCCGTCTCCCCGATCGGCTCGGCAGACGACGACCACGCGCGGCGCCTCGCCGCCAGGAAGAACGAAGAGCCGCTGCACCAACTGAAGCTCCTCAACCGAAGCCACTTCAGGGAAGGCCGTGGTGACGGGCAGAGCCTGCGGCGCGAGATCGTTACCCGGCCCCGCGCCGGCTCGCGTTCCGTTCCAAACAGTCTCTGCGGCGAGCTCCGCATCGCTGGCTTCGAGGATGGTTTGAGAATTCATGGTGACTCTCCCTGGCGAATGGACCAAATCTGCTCCACCGATTCTGCCTGGACGGAGGCTGGGAAACGCACAGCGAGCGGCGTTGTTTTTCTCGCCTGCACCGGAGTGTTCCCGGTGCGGAAACGGAGGTGTTCGCTCGGACGGCAAGGCGTCCTGGTTATCGACCGGCAAACGACCGCCTGCTCACGCGCGGTTCTCTTTTGCGGTCGCTTAAGGTGGGCTGCGGCAGGGCTTTCACAGGCAGCGGCAGCACTGCAAGCACGGGCGCGCGCAGAAGCGACTCCGCTTCATCCCGCGTGCGCAGGGTGGGATC
This sequence comes from Occallatibacter sp., assembly GCA_035508555.1. Taxonomy (GTDB): domain Bacteria; phylum Acidobacteriota; class Terriglobia; order Terriglobales; family Acidobacteriaceae; genus Telmatobacter. The sequence continues at coordinate 64,604 of DATJMU010000100.1, forward strand.
GAGCTTGTCGGCGCCCACGGCGGTTGCGAAGCCGCAAAGCAGGCTCAGCAAGCCGCCGTACATGAGGTACCACAGCGCCGAATGTACCGGCAGAACCGGAACCGAGGCTGGCTGCACTACGCTTACGTTGAAGATGCGCTGTTTGTCGAGCTCTTCGGAGATCCGTGCCTCCTCCTGCTTATGCAACAGCAGGAGGTAGTTGTCCTGGGCGGCCTGGGCATTGCGCATCAGGTCCTGCTGCGCCATCGACTCCTGCTGCAGCTTGTCAACGGCGGCCTGGCCATCGTCGATCTGGGCGGTGAGCGCGGCTGCGCTGGCGCGCAGAGTGGCCATCTGCGCAGTTGACCGGGTCAGATCTTCGCGGACCATCTCGTAGTCCGGATCGCGGTCGGTGGTTTTCTCCTGCAACTGCGACTTTTGTGCATCGGCGAGGGCCGCGCGCGCCTGCGCGATTTGCCTGTCGACCTCGGTCACCAGCGGGTAATTGGGCTGGTACTCGGTCAGCAGCCCGGTCCGTTTCATCTCCAGGCTCAGGAGTGACGACTTGAGGTTCTGCAAGAGGATGTCGCTATCCGAGGTCTTCAGTTGCGTGGTCTGGCGGCGCGGAATCTGCGCCTCCTGCATCCTCAGCGAGCGGATGCGATAGTCGGTGCCGGCCATGGCAGCGCGGGTCTCATTCAGGCTGGCCTTTTCGTCGCTCAGCCTCCGCAGGGCGTTGTCCAGCTGAATCTGCCCCGAAGCCACGCCACTGCTCGCGGTGAACCCGGTCAGCTTGTTCTCCGCCGCGTCCATGGCCGCGCGCGCCTGATCGGTCTCCTTGCGGAAGAACTGAAGCTCGCCGGGGGGATGGTGCGCCAGCGCGTGCTCGGTCAGATAGACGTCTCCCAGCGTGTTCAGCACCCGCGCCGCCAATTGCGGATCGTTGGAGTGATAGGCGACCGAGATCACGTCGCTCATCTTCACCACTTCGATGCTCAGCTTGTCGGCCAGCCGCCGCATGGCCTTGGCGGTAATCTCCTGCTGCGTGGGCCGGCGCAGAAAGGGCAGGAGGTAGGCCACCGGCCGCAGCGCTCCCGCGACGTGCCAGGCGTCCGCCGTCTTCCAAATCCCCTCCATCATCCCGTCCCACAAGCCCGGCCTGGCATCGAGCCCGCATTTCTTCACCACTTCCTCGAGAACGTTCTGGCTGCGCAGCAATGCGATCTCGGAGTTGAGCGTCTCATCGCTGGCCATCCCCTCCTGGCTCACGATGGGCTGTGCGTCGGGATCGCTGGTGACCACCGGATCGGCCCGCCGCAACTGGGCCTCTTCCACCAGAATCTCCATGCGTGCTTCGTAGCGGTCGGAAAACAACAGCCCAAAGAGAATCACCGCCGTGAAGACCACCGCAAAGGCGGCGACCGCCAGCCGCCGCTGCCGCGAAACCGCCCCAGCAAGCTCATGTACGACCGGCAGCGGGCCGGGGGGGCGGCGGTCAAGTTGCCAGGTTGGATTCCAGGGCATAAGGTTCTCCTTCTCCGAGTGGAGAGCGCGGAAGCAGTTATGGCATGGGCGTCGCGTAGACCCCGAGGGACGACGTGGGAAGAAAACGCCCAATCGTGGAGAATGCATTGCGGGGAACGTAAACCAGGTCTCCGGCCTGGAGCTGCGGATCCTCGCGCAGATCACCCTTCTTCAGCATCTTCTTCAGGTCCAGCTTGCGCACTTCCACCATCGAGCCGCCGGGCAAGCGCCGGAACAGCAGCACCTGCGATGACTTCGCGTTGATCGTCGTTCCTCCCGCCATGGCCAGAGCTTCGGCGACCGTCACGTTCTGTCCCAGCAGGTCGAATTTGCCCGGATGCCCGACTTCGCCGCTCACGGTGAAGTAGGGTCTTTGGAAATCCTTGAGGTCCACGTTCACGACGGGATTGTTCAGAATCCTGGCGTAGGCGACGTACACCGCCTGGCGCACTTCAGGCAGCGAGTTGCCGGCCACGTGAACGTCGCCCGCACCCCGCAACGACACATAGCCGTCGGGCGCCACGGTAACGGTCTGGTCGAACTCAGGGCTGATGGGGAAGCCGACCTCGAGCACATCGCCGGGCTCGATGTGATAGCGGGGACGCTGCTCCAGAACGGGCATTGGCTGCTGTTGATCCACGCTGCCCGCATGAATGCTGCCCGCATCCGCCTTCAGCAGGCTGTCTTGCCCGGCCAGCGCGGGCGCCGCAACCAGCGGGCACACGGTGGCCACGATCCACATCGTGCGCTTCCACGCGGTCTTATGCCTCCACATTGTCATCTCATCCTTGGCTCGGTTTGTGGCCGGGCAAGCTGCACTCTTCAACCGGGGTCTGCGCACATGCAGCCAGCATCCCGGCCACGACCTCTCTGCTTGCACCCGGTGTGCCATTCTCGCTTTCGGGCGGGGCGCCGTTCGCCGGTCTGCGATAGGGGCGGCAAACGACGGGGTTGCAGCCAAATGCTGCGCAACGTTGCCGCGCTCTCCGGCGCTTGCCATGGCGGCGCGGCCGTGGATGAATCCCGGCTTGGAGCCGGTGAGTGCAGTGGTTTGCACGATTGCGCACCTCATGGGAGTTTCACCAACCCAGCGCGGCGCTGAGAACCGCCACGGTTTTGTCACGCATCGTGTGCGTGTCGTCGATGCATTGCGCCACGCGCGCCGGCGCGCAGTAGTCGGGATGCTTCCAGCCTCCCCACTCCGCCTCGCGGCCGAAGAAGCCCGGGTAAAACTCGATTCCGGCGATGCGGCCGTCCTTCATCATCTGCGCGGCCGCGCTCAACGCCTGCTGGTAAAGTTGAATCTCTTCGCCGGGCGCGCAGGCTGCGTGCGGCTTCGCGGGAGCGCAGGGAATGTAATCGATGCGGTCGTAAGCGTAGAGACCGGCAATCACTCTGGCCTGGGGAAACAGCCGCTTCGTCCGCTCCACATACAGCGCGTAATACGGCGCGTCGGTTCGATAGTGCAGGTAAAGGTGAACGTAGCCCACGCTTCGCGCCACATCGGCCGGCAGGTAGGGCGGGCGCAGATAGGGTGAGTCCAGCTCGTCTTCGTAGAGCGTGATGCCGAAGGCCAGGTTGGCGTTGTCCGACTTCACGGCGCGCACCACGCTGCGCAGCCAGGACACAGGATCGAAGCCCGGGCGCCCGAACAGGTTCTGGTACCGGTCGACAAAGTCATCGAAGCCGGCCTCGACGAGATAGGGATGCGACAGGCTGAGACGACTGTAGGCGCGTGCATCATCGACCGTCCGCCGCGGATCCATGAACATCGACAGAAAGATCTGCGAGAGTCCTTCCTGCGCAACCGCCTGCGAGGCTTCGCGCACACAACCCTGTGGATCGCCGGTATCGCAGCCCAGGCGGTAGCCGGAGACATGCAGCCTGCGGTCCCAGGGCCGGGTATTGCCGATCCAGGTGTAGATGTGGGCATCCGCCAACTGCGGCGGCCTGCGCGCCGCGGCCAGTGCGGGCGGCAGAGAGAGCAAGGCGCACATACCCGGAAGCAGGAACCAAACCATCCCGATCGCACAGCGCCTCTCCGCCCGGCTCGAAAAACAAGCTTTCATGGGCATTGCATACGCTCCACGTGCGCCTCTTCCAACTCCACCGACACGCTGCGGCAGAGCATCTCGACGGGAAGCACCAACCGCAGCGAACCCTTCTTACGGGTGATAATCCCCTCGACTCCGGCCATCGGTCCGCTGTGGACACGAACCCGCTCACCGCACTGCAGGAAGGGATGGGGCTCCACTGCCAGTCGGCTGTTCACCGCCCGGCGCACCGCGTCCAGCTCTGCCGCGGAGATGATCGCCACTTTGCCCCCGCTGTAGACAAACGAACAGACTCCGGGCACATTCAAGACCTCGAACTGGCGGCGCAAATCGCCGGAGAAGAAGACGTAGGAGGGGAACAGCGGCAGAACCACGTCTTTGCGCCGATCTTTCCACTGATGAATCTCGCGATACAAGGGCAAAAAGACGTCAAACCCCATCTGGTCCAGATGCTGGGCGATGACCTTTTCATGCTTATAACGGGTGTAAAGCGCGTACCAGTTTGCCGCGCTGAGAGCTTCTTCGCACGCCGGATTCGCGGAGGTCACGGCCGCATTCCAGTTGCGGGCGACATACTCCTCATACTCGACTGGGCGCTGCATCATGGCCGGCTTCTGTCCTGAAAGGAGCGGAGTTGCATTCGCTCTCCCTCGTTGCAAGCGGCATTCCAAAGCGTGGGAGCCTATCTGCCGAGGCGGAAGATCGCTGCGCGCCCGAGCGAAAAGCAGCGCCTCCGCTTCCTTTCCAGGAGGTTACGGGCGGCCCGAATCCACTGGCATATCCGCCGGCGGAGCGTAGTCAAATGCTGCCGGTGTGCGGCCCTTCGTGCAAGTCTGTTCCGATTCGCGCACAGGCGAGGAAAGATGGCCTTTACGAGATCGCCGGCCACAGCTGGTATTGCTTGGCGATCAGGTCGGCGCGGCGGTGCGCGCCCAGCTTCTGCAGGAGATGGGAAACGTGGAATTTGACGGTGCGCTCGGAGATCCTGAGTGCCGATGCAATCTCCTTGTTGGTCAGCCCGCTCAGGATCGACATCAACACCTCGCGCTCGCGCCGGCTTAACGAGCCCGGCTCGCTCAGCGTGCCGCGATACGCAGGGGTGGAAAGCACCCAATCGACAAACCGCACCAGTTGTTCCCGCGAGACCCAGAAATCGCCGCCCGACACGGCTTTTATGGCTTTGGCCAGCTGGTTTTCCGCATCGGCGTAGCGCACTACACCCCTCACGCCAAGGCGCAGATAGGGAAAAACCTTCTCGTCCCGCAGGGTCTCCTTGATCATGAGCAGCCGCGAGCGCGGATACCGGGCGCGAATACTGTCGACCAGGGCTTCGGTTGCCAGACTTGCCGAGTTGGCATCCAATACAAATACCGAGGCGTGGGGCAGACGCTCGGCGCCGATGCCGTTTCCGCGGCCCGAGTATCGGCCCGCATCCCGCGTCTGCTCCGGCCGCAGCGAAAGAACTCTGAATCCAGCCGCTTCGAGCAGCCGGTCCATTGTCGTCACCAGGCCGGGATGCCTGGAGATCGGGCATACGGTCAGTCGGCGGCTTAAGTCAGCCACGCGGAGGGACGCGCTGTCTTCTTGTTTGCGGACAGGTATTTCTCGCTGCGGAGCTTCGCTCTTCACCTGGCTCTCCTTAGCGTTATCGTTCAACATCGCTCCTCAAGTTTCAACTTAGGGAAAACCTGTATGCGCCGGGTAGGGTGAAAAACCTGCGCCGCGGCCCTGTGAGGCAAAGGAGCCTTTCGCACTGGCGCTATTGTCAAGCCAAGCAAGACTGGCGAGGTATTTCTTGCGTCCTTCAGAAGAGGATTTGCGGCGTGTAAAGCGGCGCAAAGGCCGGCGCCGCATCGCGGACTTCGAGCATCTTCCCGTCACCACGCACATGCAGGAACGGAGCGCAGAGGAACGCGCGTGTCCATGCTGCGCGAGAGGTTTTTCGACTGGAAGGGACAGTTGCTGCCCAGGCATCCCGTGGCCGAGGCGATCCAATACGCGCTGGGCCATTGCCTGGTTCCCAAGCCTCTACGTCGCCATCCCCAATCCCACCAGATTTGCAGCGGCGATAATGATGAGAATTCCGGCCCACAGCAGTCGGATCGGCCGGCTGCCCACGCCCTTCCACTCCCCCAGCGCCAACCCTACCAGCCCGCCGAAGAGTACGTAGCCGCTCATGTGCAGCATCCAGTTCACGTAGCTTAGCCGCGCCGGGATGTTGGCCGCTCCCCACGCATAGAAGAACATTTGAAAGTACCACATGATGCCGCCCGACGCGGCCATCGCGCCATTCTTCAAGAGCGTCGCACCCGGTTGCGCCAGGTCGGCGCGCAGCGAAAGCTCCTTTTTGAAGGCCAGGCGGGTAAAGCAGTAAACCATGTTGACGGCCGCGCCGCCGCCCATGATGAGCACGTAGCTGGGCAGCAGCGCATAGAGCGGACTCACGCCCAACGCGAGCGCCGCTGCGCGAATCGGCGTGGCCGCATCGAGTCCGAAGGAAAAACCTGACGAGAAGATGCCGCACAGGACGGCCAGCGCCAGGCCGAGCGTCACGTTGAACTCTTTCACTTCCGCGCCCAGCTGAACCTCTTTCTGATGGCCCGCATAAGATACGGTGGCCACGCCGACGAGCGCCACAATTACGCCCGTCATGCTCCACAGTCCGCTGCGGCTTGCCAACAGCGCCAAAAGCCTCCCGTGCAGCGCAGGAGGCCCCAGCGTGCCCACAACCAGCGTGACGCCGATGGCCACGCCAATGCCGAGCGACATGCCCAGGTGGCGCATCGTGAGCCCGTAACTTACGTTGCCTACGCCCCACACGGCACCAAAGAGCGCCACCTTCCACATCAGCGCCGGGCTCAGCGACGCATAGAAGGTTCGAAAGTGCGGCAGCACGATATAGCTCATGGTCAGCGGCAGAAGAATCCACGAGAAGATTCCGGCTACGGCCCAGGTCGTCTCCCACGACCATTTCCTCACCTTCTCGATGGGCGCATAGAACGATGCGGCGCACGCCGCTCCCATCATGTGCCACCCGATTCCTGCCAGAATTCTCATATATCCAATATTGAGAGGAGTACAAAGGCGCCAACGCGAGGGTATCACCTGCACCGCACTATGAAATCAACCGCTCTCGTACCGTTGGCCCGGCCCCATGAGAGCAATCACGAAGTCGTGCAGTTTTCAGGATGGAGCCACTCAACATCAGGCCAGCGATGCCGGTGAGGAAACACGATTGAGCTCCCGGGTGGGGCTGCAATGCAAGCCGCGTTTCGTCGCCGCAGGTCACAGGCGGCTGCAGGGCCGTCTGTCCTCGACGCGGCGGGGCGCAACTCCGGAGATACGCATCAGGAAGATGCGGATGAATTATCATGAACCTGCATCTACTCCCGAAGTCCGGCGCGGAGGGGTAGCGTCTGTGCCGATTGTGGCGGCGGCGGTTCTTCCTTCCGGGCGGCGATGATGCTTCATGCACCAGATCCCCCGGAAGGATCTGCTCCCGTAATCCGTGAAAATGAAAATCGTGACCGTTCCGCTCGCAAAGCGGATCAAGTTCGACCACTGATCTAAGAATGAGACCAGGCTTGGAAATTGGCGTTGCCGGCGAACTGACCTCGATCGTCGACCCGACGATGACGATCACTTTGGGCGGCGTCCCGCAGGCAACGGTGTTTTCAACACCCAGCATGATCATGCTCATGGAACAATCGGCGCGAGAAGCGTTGCGGCCATTTCTGGAAGACGGAGAGGAGTCCGTCGGAGTAGATGTCCAGGTGGAGCACACCGGCGCGGCCGTGCTGGGCTCGACGGTGCGGGGCGTCGCAAAAGTAACGGGGCTGGACGGACGCCGTGTCGGCTTTGAGCTGTGGGCTTATGCTGGTGACCGCGAGATAGGCCGCGGTAAGCACCACCGTGCAGTGATTCAGATCAACAGGTTAGTTGCCAACGTGATGCAGCTTCTAAAAGAAGAAGAGCGCGTAATGAATCTCATACCCGCAGGCGGCGAGCCCGGCGATTTAGAGACCGTCAAGCTGAAAGTCTCAAATCGAATTGCGACCCTGACCCTGAATCGCCCACATGCCGCTAACGCAATGAATGAGCAGATGACCGATGAACTGGAGCGCATAGTGGCGTGGCTGGCTGGGCATCCTCATGAGGTCAGGATCGTCGTCATCTCCGGCGCGGGCGACGCATTCTGTGCCGGAGTTGATGTCAAGCAGTTGGCTGATCTGTCGCTCGAAGCTGCGCGCAGTCTGAGTCTGCGGCAGGCGAGTCTGTTTCTCGCGCTGGAACAATTGCCGCAGCCGATCATTGCCGCGGTCAACGGCCCAGCCTTCGGAGCCGGTTGCGTGGCCGCATATTCCTGCGACTGGCGGCTTGCGTCCCACGCGGCTCGTTTTGCCATGCCGGAAATTAAACTCGGTTGGCCGCCGGGGTACGGCATTGCGCAGTTGACCGCGCTGGTCGGCAAGGCGCGCGCGCTGGAGATGTGTCTTACCGGCGATCCAGTGACTGCCGGTCGGGCGCTGGAGTGGGGGTTGGTGAACGAATGCGTGCCCGGCGCAATCCTGCCGAAATCCGCGCAACAACTCGCCGAGCGTCTGCTGCTGCTTCCCGCTGACGCCCTCCGCGGAACCAAGCGCCTGATCCATTCGGACGAGGGGCAGCTGCCCAAGGTCACACACCGGGCAGACACCGAAGCCTATCTGCGCTGTTTCGAGTCGCCGGATGCCCGCGAAGGGATCGCGGCGTTTGTGGGCAAGCGGCAGGCAAGGTTTGACGGAAAATGAATCCTGAGATCACATGCGGGCCGGGGGCAGGAAGCTATCATTAACACCGCACCGCATCGCAACGCGATCAAATGAATGCGGCAACGAGAGTTGTGCTATCCGCCCACAGTGGCCGGCACAGTGGTGACCACAGAGAATTCACCTCAGCTCTACCGCTAATTCACTTGACCGCCGTTCCCGGCGCGATGAATTCTGGCAAAAATGATCGCTGTGCGCAGCGATTGCGAAAGGCTTACCGAATATTCCTATAGATAGCGGCGCAGGAATCGTGCTCCGGCGATGCAGGGATCACGCGGTCGAGATGGTCCGGGTGACTCTTCTAGCGGTTGTCGCGGGCGTTGGTGTGCGAGCCGGATCTGCTCCGGTGAAGCTCGTTGAGCAGGACCCGGTTTCTGTCGTAAAGTTGCCGGACGGCGGTTATCTTCTGGATTTCGGACGGGTCGCCTTCGGCAATCTTCTGTTGATCCCGGAGCCGGGGAGCGAGGGCGAGCTGACCATCCGTTTTGGCGAGGCGATGCGGGACGGCCGTATAGATCGCAACCCACCGGGATCGGTGCGCTACTCGCAAGTGAAGACAAGGCTGGATGGGGCCAGCGAGGTGGTTGCGCCGCCGCGCAATCTCCGCAACTCTACGCCGCCCGCGGTGCTGACTCCGCCCCAGTGGGGAGTGGTGACGCCGTTCCGGTGGGTGGAGATCGAAGGCTGGTCCGGCAAGCTGCGCCCGGGCGAGGTGAAGCGGAGAGCATTCTTCGACAGCACCTGGAACGGCCGTGCAGCGAGCTTTCGCTCTTCCGACACGATGCTGGACCGGGTATGGGACCTGTGCCACTACTCGATCGAAGCGACGACCTTTGCCGGGGTCTTTGTGGATGGCGACCGCGAGCGGCGATCCTACGAGGCAGATGCCTACCTGACGCAGTTGAGCTATTACGCGGGCGATCCCAATTCTCAGATGGAACGGGATACGTTCACGCGGCTCATGCAATATCCCACGTGGCCGACCGAGTGGGCTCCCCACATGGTGTTCATCGCTTATGCGGATTGGATGCAAACCGGCGACAGGGCTTGGCTGGCGCAGCATTACGAATACCTGAAGACCAGGACGCTGGAAGACCGGGCGGGAGACGACGGCCTGATCCGCAGCACGCCGGAGCAGATGCGTCACAGCGACGTGGTGGACTGGCCTCCCGGCGAACGCGATGGATACGTGTTTACCCCGGTGAATACGGTCGTGAACGCCTTCCATTTGCGCGCCATGGAAGATATGCGCCAGCTTGCGCTGGTTCTGGGTAAGGAGCGTGACGCGGAGGATTATGCCCAGCGCGAACGCCGGACGCTGGCCTCTTTCCAAAGAGTTCTGTTCGACCAAAAGACGGGATTGTACCGGGACGGCATAGGGACCGATCACTCTACAACTCACGCAAACCTGTTTCCCCTGGCTTTTGGGCTCGTCCCGGAGGATAAGCGCGCACATGTGGCGGAATGGCTTGCACAGCAAGGCATGAAGTGCTCGCCCTATGCGGCCCAGTACCTGCTGGAAGGGCTGTTCGAGAACGGACAGGCGAAGGCGGCGGTGGAGGAGATGATCGCGCCAGGCGACCGCAGTTGGAGGCATATGGTCGACAGCGGGGCCACGATCACTTGGGAAGCCTGGGATGCACGCTACAAGCCCAACCTGGATTGGACGCACGCATGGGGAGCAGCTCCGGCAAACCTGCTGCCGCGCTTTGTGCTGGGAGTGCAGGTGGGCAAGCCGGGCTGGAGCCAAGCCGAGATACAACCCCATCCCGGGGGCCTTCTCTTTGCAAGCGGAACCGTGCCGACTCCAAGAGGAACGGTTCGCGTCTCCTGGAAGATGGCGCCGAGGTTTACCATGTCGCTGGCGCTGCCGGCAGGAATGGAAGCGAAGGTGCGCCTGCCGGCGGCAAAAGGGTCGCGCGGAGTATGGATTGACGGGCACGCCGCGATGGCGCGGCGGGAAGGCGCGTGGTGGGTGCTTGACAAGGATGTAGAGGGCAGAATGTCGATGGAAGTACGCTAAGGGGTTAAAACCAAGCCGCTAGATTATGATTTGGCCATCGTCTCCCCTGGCGATTCCACACGCTGCTCAGAGCATCGGTCAATGCAGAAGCGCAGACAGCAGGCCTAAGCGCATGGCGACGATTTCGGTCGTCGTCCGGCGCTGAAAAACCACCATGGACCAGACTGGAAAGACGGCCTGGCTGCACGACTCGCGATCGGTGCGAGTCTCCTGCAGGCTGTATGTATCGCTCAGGGAGCCTCTGATCAAGCCTCGAAGCCGCGTCATTCCCGTCTAACGCGGCCGGTGGAGCGAGAACGCGATGCGCCAGATAACTCTTGCCAGTCGACCAGGCCTTGAGAGGTACGGACGGACCGGTCGCGGGGACCGGTTTCTCAGCACCATGAAGGCTGTGGTTCCGTGGGCGGAGTTAGAAGCTCTGGTCGAGCCGCACCATCCCAGGGCGGGCAAGGGGCGGCAGCCTGTTGGCCTGCAGACCATCTCGGCGCGGAGATTGCCATCCGGAGCGCCTCTGCCTGTCCTGCGCTCAAAATCAGAGGGCTGATCAGAGGTTCCGTATCAATCCTCCGATGGACGGGTTACCCGATGGCAACATTTGCTTTGCTTATTCGTCACATTATTCCTCTTAATACCGGTTGACTCGCATCGAGGGCGATATTAATTTGAAGGCCATCGGTACTGTTGGAACTCATTGTCAGAACGCTAAAAACTTCGCACGCCTCTTTCCCCGTCCCCAATGCGAGTTCCTTGCAGCATAACCTTCTTCGTTGAAGACTATGCGGCAGGTTAGCAGTTTATGCCTTGTCGCCGATGCCATCCCCACGGATTTCTCTATCAATCCGTGTCATTCCCCGCAAGCATTGGAGGACGTATATGAGGTTCTCTACTCGAGTTGTCGTCTCTCGTTTCCTTGACCTCTTCTTGTTTTTGACTTTTTGCGCACTCATCCAAGCGCAGACCTTTCGCGGTGGGATTGCGGGAACGGTAACTGACAGTTCGGGCGCAGTAGTCCCCCATGCGAAACTCACCATCGTCGGCACCGACACGGGCTTTACACGCAGCTCCCAGTCCACGAACTCGGGCGATTTCGCTTTTCAGGATCTGCCGCTCGGCCGCTATTCGCTGACGGTCCAGGCCGGCGGCTTCGCCGCGAACCAGATCAACAACATTTCTGTCCGTCCCGGTCAGATCTATTCGCTGAAGGTCGTACTGAAGATCGCATCCGCCACGCAAGAGGTTGAGGTGAATGCGGCAGCAATCGCGCTCGATACGCAGTCGTCGACCACCAACGCGGTAGTCAACGACGCCGCGGTGCAGAATATTCCCCTGAATGGCCGCGACTTCACCCAACTGCTCAAAACCGTACCCGGCTACAACGGCTCCGGATCGCTGAACGGCGCGCGCACCAACCAGATGAACTGGGAGATCGATGGCGCCGACAACAACGATCTGTGGCAGAACACCGACGCGGCTAACCAGGGCGGCGTCGCCGGCATCGCCGGTGTGCTCATCCCCATCGAGTCTATCGACCAGTTTACGGTGCAGACCGACGCCAACGCCGAGTCGGGACGCAATGGCGGCGGCCTGATCTCCGTCGCCATCAAATCGGGCACAAACAACATTCACGGCTCGATGTATTATTTCAACCGCAACGAGTTTTTCGCGGAGAAGAGCCCCTTTTTGCCCGCGGCCACGCGAAAGCCGGAGTTGAGGAACCAGCAGTGGGGCGCGGCGGTCGGCGGGCCGATTCGCAAAGACAAGTTGTTCTATTTCGGAAATTTCGAGCGCCAGAACTACGTGATCCAGAACCAGGCATTCGCCACCGAGCCAACCCAGGCCTACATCACCGCGGCGGAAGCGGTGCTCAGCGCGAATAATGTCCCCGTCAATCCGCTTTCGCTCAGCGTGCTCGCCTTGTGGCCGGAGGCCAATCAGCCGGTGGGGCCGGCGTCGGCGGGAAACTTCTACGATTCCCGGCCCCAGAACGGCTACAGCGACAACACCATCCTCAAGCTTGACTACACCATTTCCGACAAGCAATCTCTTTCCGTCCGCGGTTTCGTCGGTCTGGGAATACAGTACGCCGCCGACGGCACAAACATCTTCAACTACTATCAGGAAGCGCCCGATCACACGCAGAACTACATGATCGTCCACAACTGGGCCATCACCCCGCACCTTGCCAATCAGGCGCTGGTCGGTGTTGGAGTCTTCGACCAGACCTTCAACGACGCCGATCACAGCTATGACATGCCCGCCCTGGGCCTGAATACCGGCGTCACCACTCCCGCGCTCTTTGGCGCGCCCACCATCACCATCGACGGCGGCATCGACGAAACCGGCGAAACTCAACCGCTTGGCCGCGAAGACATCACCGGGCAGTTTGTGGATACGGCAACCTACATCTTCGGCCGGCATCAGGTCCGCTTCGGCGGCGAGATCCGCCGTTCCTACATGAATCTGCTCTATCAGCCCGGCGTGCGCGGCACCTTTCTGTTTACCGGTACTGCTACGGACACGGCTGTCAGCGGGTTTACTCAACCCCAGGGCACGCCCTACTACGCCACCTGCGGGACCACCGCCGTGTGCGCGCTGGCCGATTACCTGGCCGGATATGTGGCCAACTCCTCCATCGTTCAGGGATCGCTGCAGCGCGATATTTACGTGAACACATTCGATGCGTTTGCCGAGGACCAGTTCCAGGTCACGCCCAGTCTATCTCTCAACTACGGCCTCCGTTATCTGTACAATGGTCCGTTTTCATCCACGGGCGTTCTTTCCGTCTTCAATCCCACTTCCCCGAACGCCAACGCCTTCGGTCTGGTTCTTGCCAGCCAGAACGGCGGCGCCTATCCGCGCGATTTGACTAACCTCGCTCCCCGCTTCGGCTTCGCGTTTCATGCGGCTGCGAAAACTGTGCTTCGCGGCACCTATGGCATTTATTACGACGTTCCCAACCTGAACGGATTCTTCGACAACTCGCTCAGGAACGGCGCCACCATCGGCGTCCAGGCAAACCCTATCGGAGCCACACCGGTGGAGACCCTCAGCCGCAACTACTACCAGTGGACCACCAACGTCGATCCGTTTACCTCGGCGGCCGCGCCACCTACCATGGGGCTGTCAACCGTCGGATCGAACTTCCGCACCGCCTACGTCCAGAATTTCAACTTGAACCTTGAGTACCAGCTCAGCCAGAATTCTTTGCTTCAGGTCGCCTATGTGGGTTCGCTGGGACGCCGTCTCTTTGGACTCTACGACGTCAACCAGGCGGCGCCGGGCCCCGGCACCAGCACAGCCGTTGAATTGACGCGCAGGCCTTACTACACGGACACGGCGATTCCCAACCACGCCATCCTCATGGGTATCGATGAGTTCGATTCCGAAGCCCACTCTAATTACAATTCCTTGCAGGTGATGATGCGCGCATCGAACTTTCATGGATTGACAGGTCAAGGTTCCTTCACCTACAGCCACGCACTCGATACCGATTCGGCTACGCGTGGATTCGCCCCGCAATACACGCCCGATGCGAACGCCGAATACGGCAACTCGACCTTCGACGACAAGTTCACATTCAACTCCTACCTGGTTTACGATGTGCCCAAGTTCAGCAGCCGCATGCCTCTGCTCACCGGCGGCTGGCAGGGAAACGCCTTTATCACCTATTTCACGGGAACGCCGATCAATGTGACAGTGGGCACCGATAACAGCGGCACCGGTGAGTTCCAGGACAGGATGACGCAAGTGGCGAACCCCAAATCAGGGGTTGCCCGTGGACTCACGGTCAAGACTACCGGGTCAGCGCCGGTCTATCCGTGGTATAACACCGCCGCATTTGCGGTCCCCGCGCAGGGCACCTTTGGCAACATGGCCCGCGATGCGTTGCGTGGTCCCAACTTCTTCACCACGGACGCTTCGCTGGTCAAGAACACCCGCATGGGCGACCGCTTCACGCTGCAGCTTCGCGCGGAGTGCTTTAACATCTTCAGGACGCTGAACCTGGCCAATCCATCCGGCAGCCACTCATCGGGCACGTTTATGGAGAGCACGGCTACACGCAACAGCGGCAGCGCGCCTGGCATTGGGCCGGGCGAACCGTTCAACGTGCAATTCGCCGGCAAGATTATCTTCTGAGCCGCCCCCAGTGGATTTCGAGACCGATTTCAATTGCGGGCCATTTGCTAAATCGCCGGACGGTTCGATAAGTTCGGGGTCATCCGCGCGGGCAGGGACCGATCTCCTGCCGGAGCAAAATTTCGACAATTTGCTGGAACGATGGGATTCCGTCTTGAGCGTGATCTGATAACGTGAACTGACGTCCATTCCCGCATTCGAGCCGCAATCAGGAGCAATTGCCGTGCATGTCGAACGTGACTGTCCACTCTTCGTTTTCGCGCTGTGCTTACTGGTCTCCTGGGGGCCGTCGCTCGCAGCCCAGCAATCCGCGGCCGCCGGGCAGTACCCGGCTAGCCTGCTCTCCGGTCTGCGCTGGCGCGACGTCGGCCCCATGCGCGGCGGCCGCAGCTATGCCGTAGCCGGCAATGCCAGCCAGCCCGACACCTTCTACACGGGCTCGGTAGGCGGGGGAGTGTGGAAGACCGAGAACGCAGGCCGCACCTGGTTCCCAATCGCCGACGACCCGAAGACCGGCATCCCCATCGGTTCAATCGGGGCCATTGCCGTGGCACCATCCGACCCGAACATTATCTACGTGGGCACCGGAGAGCCCGACATCCGCAACCAGCACTCCTACGGAATCGGCGTCTTCAAATCCATCGACGCCGGCAAGACCTGGCGCTTCATCGGACTCGGGGATACGCGCCACATCGGCAAGATCGCGGTTGACCCCCACGATCCCAATCGCGTTTACGTGGCCGCCCTCGGCCACGTCTATGACAGCAACGCCGAGCGCGGCGTCTTCCGCTCCACCGACGGCGGGGCGCATTGGAAGAAGGTTCTCTACAGCAAGACCAACCCCGACGGAGTGGGCGCGATCGACCTGACCATCGATCCGAAAAATCCGCGCATTCTCTACGCCTCGCTGTGGGCCACGCGGCGGCCGCCCTGGGCCGTTTACGCGCCGACGAACCTGCCCGGCGGCGGCCTGTACAAGTCCACCGACGGCGGCGACACATGGCATAAACTCGGCGGTGGCCTACCGGATGACAACTTCGTCGGCAAGATCGGCATCGCCATCGCGCCCAGCAATCCCAACCGCCTCTACGCGGCGGTGGACGATGTCGGCGCGGCCATTGCGCCTCCCTTGCGCTTCGGCGGACCCGAGCGCGAAGAAACGAATGCGCCCAAGCCAACCGGCGGAGTCTACATCTCCAACGACGCCGGCGCCACCTGGCATCTGGTCAACAACGAGGAGCGCCTTTGGGGCCGGGGCTGGTACTTCGAACAGATGGCCGTCGATCCCACCAACCCCGACCGCGCCTACGACATCAACACCGCAACTTACATGACGCTCGACGCCGGCAGAACCTGGACTCCCGTCAAAGGCGCGCCCGGCGGCGACGACTATCACCAAATCTGGATCGATCCCCAGGACGGCACCCGCATGGTGCTCTCCAGCGACCAGGGTACGGTGGTGAGCGTCGATGGCGCCAAGACCTGGAGCACCTGGTACAACCAGCCCACCGCCGAGATCTATCATCTGGCGGCTACCAAGGGCTATCCCTACTGGCTCTACGGGGCGCAACAGGACTCGGGCGCGGTGCGCGTCAGCGTCTGGTCGGCCTTTGGCGTTCTCTCCTTCCGCGACTGGCAGCCTACGTGCCTGGCTGGCGAAAGCAATACGGTGGTTCCCGACCCCGACAATCCAAACATTCTCTACGGCGACGGCGCCAGGATTTGCAATCAGACGCTCAATATGAGCATCGATCGAGGCGGCGAGCTTCCCCCACCCGATCCCGATGACCCAAATCGCAAGACCTGGACGCTGCCGCAGGTCTTCTCGCAAGCCGACGGCGCGCTCTACTACGCCAACCAGTTCGTCTTCCGCACTCGCGACCGCGGCAGAAGCTGGCAGAAGATCAGCCCCGACCTCACGCGCCTCAATCCCCCTGTCCCGCCGAACCTCGATCCCATCACCGCCAAAGACATCGACGAACCGATGACGGATCGTTTCGGCGTCGTCTACACTATCGGGCCCTCGCCGCTCGACGCAAAGACGGTCTGGGTCGGCACGTCCGACGGCCTGATCCAGGTCACGCGCGACGACGGCGCGCACTGGGAAGATGTGACGCCGCCCGCGATGACCGCCTGGAGCAGGGTCACGCAGGTCGAGGCCGGCCACTTCGACGTGGATACAGCCTACGCCTCGGTCGATCGCCATCGCCTCGACGACTTCAGACCACACATCTACCGCACCCACGACGGCGGCAAGACCTGGCAGGAAGTGACCGACGGCATTCCCGACGGCGCTTACGTAAACTCCGTCAAAGAGGACCCCGAACAGAAAGGCCTGCTCTACGCCGCCACGGAGCTGCGCGTCTACGTGTCGTTTGACGACGGCGACCACTGGCAGCCGCTGCAGCTCAACATGCCCGTGACCTCGGTGCGCGACATCATCGTGCACGGCGACGACCTCGACGTGGCCACGCACGGGCGCGGCTTCTGGGTCCTCGACCAGATGAGCGCGCTACGCCAGATCGCGACCAAGGGCGAGCAGATCGAGTCGGACGACGCCTACTTGTTCGCTCCCGGCACCACCTACGCCCTCCACGCCGGCGGCCAGGACGGCACCCCGCTGCCTCACGAGGAGCCGCAGGAGAAGAATCCCCCAGCGGGCGTAGTCGCCTATTACTGGCTCAAATCCGCATCCACATCGCCCATCAAAATCGAGCTGGTGGCTGCAGACGGCAAGGTTACGGCCTGCCTGGCTAGCGATGCGCCATACAAGCCGGTGGACACCGAAACCATCAACGTGCAGGCCTACTGGCTGCAGCCCACGCCGCCGCCCTCGGCTGAAGCGGGGATGCACCGCGTCGCCCTCGACGTTGCCACTCCGCGCTTCGGCATGGGCGATTTCCGCCGCAACCCTGCGCCGCCGCCTGTCGACGCCTGCCACCCCGCCGGCTCGCCGCCACCACCTGAAGAAGGCCGTCCAGGCCCTGGCGGACGCCGCGGCGCTGCCGGGTTGCGGCCCGGCGACTACACCGTCCGGCTCACCGTGGACGGCAAAACGTATACGCAGCCGGTCACGGTCAGGCCCGATCCGCGCCATACTCCCAAAGGCGCCGCACCGGAACCCGAAGACAACGGCCACGACGACTAACCAATGCTGCAGGGACTTGTCGTGCGCGCAAATCTCGTCCACCTTCTTGATGTGGGCGGCGAATCTTCAACTCTGCCCCAGTAAGAGTAAGTTAGAGGAGCTAGGAACAACCGCTCGTCGAACCGCAGCTCATGCAGCGGTAGCAGCTCCCGTTACGCACCATGATCGCTCCGCAGGTGCCGCAACTGGGGGCGTCTCCCATGTCGTACATGCCCCGCATCGCATCCGCAGCGTGATAAATGCCGCGATCCTTCAAGTCCGGCGTGTGCGTGGGTGTTGCCGCGGACGCCAGCCGCGGCTGTGTGTCCGGGGCAATGCCGCCGCCCGCCGAAAGCCTGCCGGGTTGGCCGGTCACTTGATTGAGCCGCTTGGCTACCTCCTCGGCGAGCCTCGCCAAGTGCTGCTGGGATGAAGCAGTGTCCTCCTCAGCTTCGGTTTCAGAGAGCATGCTGGGAGCCGGGGGCAGTTGCGGCGCCTGCGGGGCGAAGCCGGCGAAGAGCGTCAGTTGCTCGCCCGACAAGAAGCGCAGATGCAGCCAGCGGAAGATGTAGTCCATGAGGCTTTTGGCGTAGCCGATCTGCTCGTTGCCGGTCCAGCCGGAGGGCTCGAAGCGGGTATGCGCGAACTTTTCGCAGAGGACCTTGAGAGGCACGCCGTGCTGCAGGGCGAGCGAGATGGAGGTGGCAAAAGCGTCCATGAGGCCGGAGACGGTCGAGCCTTCCTTGGCCATCTTGATGAAGATCTCGCCCGGCTGGCCGGTGGGGTAGAGGCCAACTGTGATGTAGCCCTCGTGGCCGGCGATGGAGAACTTATGCGTGACCGAGGCGCGCTCGATGGGCAGACGATGACGGACCGCGCGCGGAGGCCCGTTGAGGTCCTGTTCCTGCGCGGATTCGACGGCCGGGGACGGCGCGAGCAAGGGAGCAGCCGCGGTTTTGGCGATCTGGTCGAGCGCATTCTGGAAGGCGGCGGCTGCAGCCGCGACCTGCCTGGCACCGACCTCGACCTTCTCAGCGCTCCTGGTCTCAAGGGCCTTGATATCGGCCTCGGCAGCGGCTTGGCCGGCGGCAAGCTGGGTGAGCACGCGAAAGCCGAGGGCATCGAGAGGCGAAGGCTCTTTCTTGCTATCGATGCTCGTATTCAGCGGCTGAGTACCCTTGGAGCCGTCGCGGTAGATGGCGACGGCCTTGATGCCCTGGCGCCAGCTCTCGGCGTAGGCCTCGGCGACTTCATCGACGCCGGCCTCGTGGGGCAGGTTGACGGTCTTGGAGATGGCGCCGGAGAGGAACGGCTGCGCGGCGGCCATCATCTTGATGTGGCCCATGTAGTGAATGGACCGGGTACCCTTGGCCGGTTTGAAGCTGCAATCGAAGACGGCCAGATGCTCGGGCTTGATGCCGGGCGCGCCTTCAATGGTGCCGGTGGCGTCGATGTAGCTGACGATGGCGTTGACCTGGTCGTTGTTGTAGCCGAGCTTGAAGAGGGCGGCAGGCACGGTATTGTTGACGATCTTGATCATGCCGCCGCCGACCAGCTTCTTGTACTTGACGAGGGCGAGGTCGGGCTCGATGCCGGTGGTGTCGCAGTCCATCATGAAGCCGATGGTGCCGGTGGGCGCCAACACGGTGGTCTGCGAGTTGCGGAAGCCGTAGCGTTCGCCGCAGGCGAGGGCCGTGTCCCAGCACTCGCGGCTGGCGTCGATGAGGGCGTCAAGCTGGGGCACGTTGAAGGGCTCCGCGCTCTGGCGCGACTTGCCGATCTTGTTCACTTCGGCGCGGTGCATGCGAATCACGTCGAGGAACGGCTCGCGGTTCATGTAGAAGCCGGGGCAGGCGCCGCCTTCGCGTTCGACGGAGGCGGTGAGAGGCGTGGCGGAAGCCAGCGGCGCGCAGTTGGCGGCGATGACCGCGGACTGGAGATAGGCCTGGCCGCACATGATGGCGGTGAGGCATCCGGCGAGGTCGCGGCCGGCTGCGGAGTCGTAGGGCAGGCCAAAGGCCATGAGCAGCGCGCCGAGATTCGCGTAGCCCAGGCCGAGCGGCCGGTAATCGTGCGAGTTGCGGGAGATGGCCTCGGTGGGGTAGCCCGAGTTGTCGACCAGGATCTCCATGGCCGTGATCATCACCGAGATGCCGTGCCGGTAGGCGGGAATATCGAAGGCGCCGGCCGGGGTGACGAACTTGAGCAAATTGAAGCTGGCCAGGTTGCAGGCCGAGTTATCGAGGAACATGTACTCGGAGCAGGGATTGGAGGCGTTGATGCGCGCCGTGTTCTTGCTGGTGTGCCAGCGGTTGATGGTGGTGTCAAACTGCATGCCCGGGTCGCCGCAGAGCCAGGTGGCCTCGGCGATCTTGTGCATGATCTCGCGTGCCTTGTAGGTCTTTACCGGCTTGTGTTCCTTGACGGTGTAGGTGGTGAAGTCGCCGTCCTGCTCGTACGCGCGCATGAACTCGTCGCTTACGCGGACGGAGTTGTTGGCGTTCTGGAAGAAAATCGAGGAGTAGGCTTCCGAGTCGGGCCCCGAGCCATCGTAGCCGGCCTTGATCAGCGTGAAGGCCTTGGCCTCCTCTTTGGCCTTGCAGTCGATGAAGTCCAGGATGTCCGGGTGGTCGACGTTCAGGATCACCATCTTGGCGGCGCGACGGGTCTTTCCGCCGGACTTGATGACGCCGGCGAAGGCGTCGAAGCCGCGCATGAAGCTGAGCGGTCCGGAGGCCTGGCCGCCGCCGGAGAGCAGCTCCATGGAGCCGCGGATCGACGAGAGATTGGTGCCCGTGCCGGAGCCCCACTTGAAGAGCATGCCCTCGGTCTTGGCGAGAGTGAGGATGGAGTCGAGGGAGTCGTCGACGGCGTTGATGAAGCAGGCCGAGCACTGGGGGTTGCGGTAGCCGGTGGCCGAGTAGCGGACGCCGCCGGTCACCGCATCCCAATGCCAGTTCTGGCCGTCGGCCTCCGGCTCCAGCCGGTCGCAGCCAACGTTGAACCAGACCGGCGAGTTAAAGGCGGCCTTCTGGGTGAGCAGCATGTGGGCCAGTTCGTCGTGAAAGACGGCAGCGTCTTCCTGCGTAGCGAAGTAACCGCCGGCCATGCCCCAGTCGCGAATGGTTTCGGCAACACGGCTTACAAGCTGGCGCACGCCGGTCTCGCGCTCCGGCGTGCCGAGCTGGCCGTGCAGGTACTTGGAGGCCACGATGTTGGTGGCCGTCATCGACCAGTCCACGGGCACTTCGACGTCCTTTTGCTCGAAGATCGTGTTGCCCTTGGTGTCGGTGATGGAAGCGGTGCGGCGCTCCCACTGGAGCTGTTCGTAGGGGGAGACACCCTCCGAGGAGAACCGGCGGGTAAACGTGAGCCCGCGGCGGCTGGAAGAGGTGAAGATGGGGTTGGTCGAAGTCTGAAGCTGAGCCTCGTTCATGGAGTCCTCTCAATCGGCAAGATCAGTGCAATAGCGGTCCTGCCCCGGCCGCAAGAAGGTGGGGCAGGCGGCGCGAAGTGCTCACGAAGATCGGGAAACGGGAGCATGGGGCAGCGGAATCAGGTATTTATCTGACCGACTGCCGGTGCGCCCTGAGGCCGGCCTTTCGTTACAGCCCGTTTACAGCCGCAGATGAAAAAATACCGCTGTCTATGGTACGTGTCAACTCGAAACCACAATATCTAGTATTTTGTTGCGATTTCCGGCACCTTTGCTCTAAACAGGGGTATTTCGCTGTGGAAAGCTGGAAATGGCACGGCCAGGCCTGGCTGTTAAGCCGGGCTGCGCCGCTTCCCGGGAGCAAAAGCGCTGCTCCAGGGGCTCTATTGGCCCCTCGCATACAAGGGTAGCCCCGACCATAGGCGGCTTCAAGGCGCATGAACAGTGCAGTTGAACCGTAGATGCTGTGGAGATGTGGACAATGCGGCGCGAATGCACCTCGACACGGAGAGCTGATGTTCGCTGGGGGCAGAGGGGGCATCGAAGATCCGAAGGTTCTGCGTTTGCGGGAGGGAGACCGAAGGCGAAGATTCCCGGCCGTTTCAGCGGTCTGTGCGGATCGAATGCGCAAGGACGCGCGCGCAGGGCAATTGCGGCGCGATCCTGGTTATCGACTCGGCTTCGCGGCCCTCGGACGCCGCGCGCGGAAAAACTCGCCGCGCGGCGAAAGCTGACGGAAAAACACGACGGCCGGCGTGCGAAGACAGAGTCTCCGGGTTCACACCGGCTCTCGTTGTCTTTGAACCTGAGCCGCCCTGTTCCGATCTCAGTGCAGGTCCGCCTGCGCGACTCTTTCGGAGCCTTGTACCGGAACAGGATCCGATCTCCTGTGATGCGGACGGCCGAGCGCGAGCACCTGCAGCGACACGGGCGCAAGGCCCGACCGGACGATGTTCAGCCGTTTGGCGGCCGCATAGGAGAGATCGATGATGCGTCCGGGAAACAGAATGCCGCGGTCGTTGATGCGTACCACGACGGAGCGCTGGTTATCGAGATCGACGACGCGCACCACGCTGCCGAAGGGAAGGGTTGGATGACACGCCGTCATCGCGAACATGTTGAAGCGCTCGCCGCTCGCGGTACGGTGTCCGTTGAGCACTGCTCCGTACCAGGACGCGATTCCGCGCAGGATGTATGGCGATTCGCCGGGCGCGGGGTGGATCTTGACCTGCGGTGCAAGCGCCTCTGGCGGAGCTGTCGGAGGCAGCGTCGAACTGGGCCGGGCGAGAGGAACATCCGCCTGCACCGTAAGCGTCGAAGCCGTGAAGAGTATTGCGAAGACAGCTACGGGCAAGACCGCGGCAAGTGCGAATACCCATCGTGACCGGGGCTCACTTGCTTGAGTAGATTTCCGTCGTACAACCATTCGGCCATTTTACTAAATCATTACCAGCCGAAGTACAAGTTAAATGGAAGAGATACGACTTTATTTCTTAGTCGTAAAGGGTTGCCTCGGAGGGTGAATCAAGGGGCGTAAGATCGCTCCGCCGCAATGGAAGAAAGCATACAGATTTTGCGAATTACCTGAGCATACTCTGCGAAGATCCGATTATCCGCCCCGCAATTGGCATTCTAAGTGCCGCAAAATGAGTTTTGTTAAGAGAATGTCTTAACGTGGATGCGGCTCCGGTTTTCTAGGTTTTTGAATAGGGATTCGCCGCTTCTTCCCTTCTTTCCGAACTCGACCCAAGTTACCCGAACTGGCCAACGCTTGGTGTGTGTGCGCCAAACGAAACGCCGGGGCTGTGGAAAAGATTGGTTCCATCACCTTACTTCTCCTCCCGCCCTGTAGCACGGGCATGGCGCGGCGCCGTGATAAACTAGGTTCTCCCGATAACTTCATTCGGCTCCGGCCGGCTTTTCGAACAAAGAAAAGCCTGACCATGAAAGCAACTCTGTCACGGCATCGTAAGTGCTTCGGCAGGCCGTGAAAAGGTATCTGGAAAGCCTGCATGCAAGCCAGTTCCGCACCGTTCTTTGTCTTTCTCGCTGTGGTGTGCATGCTTTACTGGAGCGCCGGCCAGTCGCGGCGGCTCCGGTTGGCCCTGCTGGCGGCAGCCAATCTGTTTTTCCTGGCCCGATTCAGCCTGATCTACTTTGCACTCCCTATAGCAACCACGGCCGATTTTCTCGTTGGCCTGGGCTTGAGCCGGTCGCGACTGCCTTGGGTGCGCCGCCTCCTGCTCGGCGTCTCGCTTTCTATCAACGTGGGTCTCCTGGCCGGGCTCAAGATGATCCCGCTGATGACCACAAGCAGCCTGCGCTGGCTTCTGCCGCTGAGCCTTTCCTTTTACTGCTTTCAGTCACTCACTTATACCATCGACCTCTATCTTGGCGAGATTCAGCCCACGCGGAACTATCTGGCATACCTCGCGTCGGCTCTGTTTTTTCCGTCTATCACCGCGGGGCCCATTCCGCGCACCGGCAATCTTCTCGATCAGTTATCGCGGCCATTCGAGTTGACCGCTGAAGATGGCGGCCGCGCGCTGCTCTTAATCGCCCTCGGCCTCGTCAAGAAGCTATTGATTGCAGATTTTCTCGCCAATAATCTCGTCGACCGTATCTTCGACACGCCGGCCCTGTACTCGAGTAGCGAAATCCTTCTTGGCGTCTACGGTTACGCACTGCAGCTGTTCTTCGACTTTTCTGGATACACCGACATCGCCATGGGCGCCGGACTGCTGCTGGGGATTCGCCTGCCCGAGAACTTTCGCCAGCCCTATCTTGCAGAGAGTGTCGCCGAGTTCTGGAAGCGATGGCATATTACATTTTCGAACTGGCTGTTCTTCTACCTGTTCGATTTCCTGCCCAAGACGCGCAAGCGTCCGCTTCTCTCCTATAGTTATGCTGTTTTGATTACGCTCGTGCTCGGCGGATTGTGGCACGGCATCGCGTGGACCTTTTTTATCTGGGGCGCCTTGCATGGAGTTGCGCTGGCGGTTGCGTTTGCATGGAAGCGCTGGCGCGGCCTTCCCTCGCATTCCTGGCGGGCGAGACTTTGGGGCGGCTTACTCACATTCCACTTTGTGTGTTTTACCTGGATATTCTTCCGTGCCACTTCGCTGGCGAATGCAACGGCCATTCTTCGCGGACTGGGCTCATTGACCTGGTCGGTAAGCAGCGTCACGCCGCTGGTGGGCGGGGTAATGCTGCTGGCTGCCGCCTCCCACTGGCTGCCGCCGCGCTGGTTTGAGAGGTGCGCGGAGGCAGCGGGGCGCACGCCGTTCTGGGCGCAGGGGTTGGCCATGGCGGCTCTAATTCTTCTCATTCAAACGCTGGCGGGCCAGGGCTCCGCTCCTTTTGTGTATGGCAATTTTTGATTTCTCCGATCCATTGCCGCCCCAGCCGGAACAGCCCGGCCGTGGAAAGCGGTTCCCGTTGAAGACGGCCCTGGCGATCGCCGTGATGGGAGGGGTGCTTGCGATCTGGCGGCTCAAAGTGGATCGCGGTAAGGGGATGAGCGCGGGGCTCTTGGCGCAGACATTTCGACTTCACTGGCCCTCTCCGCCACCGCCTCCCGTTCCCGTGCAAGCTGCGACCCGGGCCCCAGGCCGGACCGGTATGAGCGAGTCGCCTCTCTTCGTAGACGCCTCGAACAACCTCGATCCCTTCTTTGCCGCGCTCTGGAGCCTGGAGCGCAGTAAGACCGGCGTAATCACAATCCTGCATTATGGCGATTCGCCCACCACGGCGGACCTGATCACGGGCGAAATCCGGTCGCGGCTGCAGGCGCGTTTTGGCGACGCGGGCCGGGGCTACACGCTGATCGCCAAGCCGTGGGCATGGTATGGCCATGACGGCGTGGGTATGAGCGGCAGCGGCTGGAAGACGCGCACCGCGGTGGGCCTGATGCGCGAAGGAATGTACGGGCTGGGAGGTGCGGCATTCGACGGCCGGCAGGGCGCGTGGAGCAAGTTCCGGCTTACGGCGTCGCCGCAGTCCGAGGCGGAGGTCTCCTATCTCGTCCGGCCGGGCGGAGGCGCCTTCATGGTTGAGGCCGACGGCGATCGGCTTGCGGTGCAGACCACCGACGCGCCCGCACCGGCAGAGGCCGTTCTCCGGCTCGCGCTGCCGGCAGGAACGAAGACGATTTCGATCGAGCCTGCGGAAGGTGCGGTGACGCTGTTCGGCGTGGATTTTCGCCGCGGCTCGACCGGCGTGCTGTACGACAGCCTTGGGTTGAACGGCGCCACCACGAGCGTGCTGGCGCGGGTGCTACAGCCGGCGTTGTGGAAGGAGGAGCTGGCCCACGCGCATCCGGACCTGGTCATCATTAACTACGGGTCGAATGAGAGCAGCTTCGGCGATTGGGTTCATACGCGGTACGGGGACGAGCTGCGCCTGGCAATCGGGCGCATCCGGATGGCTGCCCCGGGGGCCTGCATTCTGGTGATGAGCCCCATGGATCGCGGCGAGCGCAGTGGGCTTGACCAGATCAAAACCATGGATACGATTCCCGAGATCGTGGCGATTCAGCGCGAGGTTGCGGCCGAGACCCATGTTGCATTCTTCGACACATTCGACGCGATGGGCGGCAGCGGCACCATGGCACGCTGGTACGGGGCCAGCCCTCGCCTGGTTACCGCGGACCTCCTGCATCCCACGCCGCAGGGGGCCGGGATCGTCGGGGCGCTCTTCGTGCGGCAGTTGTCCCTGCGTTATGATCGATGGAAGATGCGACATGGAATCGTCCTTCCCGTTCCGGTAAAGGCTGCCATCAAGGTTGCCGCCACCGGGAACGCTCCTCAAGGCGCCAAGCCTCACAAGCCGGCAGACAGGAGGGCGCAGGCAGGATGAGCCGGCGTTTTATGGATTTTGCATGCGCTGCGATGGTGATCGCACTGCTCTTTGCAGGGGCCGGCGCGAGCGCGCGGCAGGCTGCATCCACCGGCAAAAAGAGTCATGTTGCGTCATCGAGCCGGCACACGACAAAGGGACGCAGGAGCTCGAAGCACACGCGGACGGGCGTGCGCCGGCGCGTGCACTACTATGTTCCGCGCGTCAGTGCGGCGCACCGGGCAGAAATGATCGAGCGGATCGGCGACAGGCTCAAGGAACCGGAACCGCACGCCATCGCGTACCAGTCGGCGCTCGCCGGATTCTATGCCCAGCTTGCGTCCTACCAGCGCGAGCGCAAGGATCCCGGCACCGAGACTACGACTCTGCGTGTTCTCCAGTTTGGAGACTCGCACACCGCGGCCGACGAGTTCACCGGCGAAGCGCGGCGTGTCTTTCAGCAGCAGTTTGGCGACGGCGGCGTGGGCTTTTCCTATGCCGGCCATCCTTTCGCCGGCTATCGCATTCTGGGCTCGCAACACCAGGAGTCGCCGGGATGGACTACCGAGGGAAACAAGTTTCTGCACTTCGCCACCGATGAACTGGGGATGGGCGGTCTCAGCATCTCGACGGACCGCGCGGGGGAGTGGATTTCGCTCGACACCACATGCTCGGCGCTGCAGCTCCAGTATCTTGAGCAGCCCGGAGGCGGAGGCTTGCGCTTTACCGACAACGACGGGGATCCGGTCGAGATTCAGACAGCGTCGGACGCCGTCGCCGCCGGAACCTTCAATTACAACTGCACGCCGGGCGATCACGTCTTTCGGGTGACAACCGAACAGGACGCTCCCGTGGCTCTGCTGGGATGGGTTACAACGCAGCCGGGAGTGACCTGGGAGTGCCTGGGAATCAACGGGGCCGAGGCGCCGTTGATGCTGCGGTGGGACCAGCAGTTATTCTCGAGTTATCTGAAGGATAATTCGCCGGCCCTGATCGTGCTTGCCTATGGGACCAATGAAGCCGCAAGCTCTTCATGGGACGAAGAGAGCTACCGCGCGGCTTTTGCTTCCATCGTGGACGACCTTCACAATTACGTCCCCGAGTCCTCGATCCTGGTGGTTGGCCCGCCGGACCGTTCCGTGATTCATCATCACGCCTGGCGCGACTACACCGGCACCGACCGCATCATCGAAGCGCAGAAGGCGGTGTGCCGCACGCACGGATGCGCTTACTGGGACCAGCGCGCACGCATGGGCGGCGCGGGTTCCATGCAGCAGTGGACCTACGCCGGATGGGCGCAGCCCGATCACACGCACTTTACCGGCGAAGGTTACCGCGAGCTGGCCGACGCATTGATGGCGGATATGATGGCTGGATATCACGCCTACCGGGACGATCACGCGCCGGCATCGGAAACGACTGCGCAAGGAGCTGCAGATGGACCCGCAAGCCCGAATCCTTAAGGTTCTCCAGAGCGTTGCCAAGAAGCCTGTCAGCCCCGGCGCGGATGAGTCCCTGTTTGCTTCCGGCCTGCTCGACTCGTTTGCGCTTACCGACTTTGTCGGCGGGCTCGAGCAGGAGTTTTCGGTTTCCATTCCGGACTCCGACCTGTCGGCGCGGAAGTTCGACTCGATCAACAAGGTTGCGGCGTATATAGCTTCCAGGTCATAAGCCATGGCTTTTTTGCGCGCTTTCGGGTCGTGGCTGCCGCCGCGCCGCGTGACCAACGCGGAGCTTGCGCCGCGGCTGGGTGCGAGTCCCGAGTGGATCTTCGACGCGACCGGCATCGAAGAGCGCCGGTACGCCGGCGATGAAGACAGCGTTGCCGGGATCGGAGTTCTGGCTGCGCGGGACTGTCTTGAGAGCGCTGGTGCGACTGCGTCTGAGCTCGGCATGATTCTGGTTGCATCGGGATCGAGCAGCCGCTTCTGTCCGGGCCCGGCCAGCCAGGTCGCCGCGCAGCTCGGCCTTGCATCCACGCCGGCTCTCGATATTCCCGTGGCCTCCTGCGGATCGCTGATCGCCCTGGCGCTGGCCGCGCAGACCGCGCCCGCGGTGGGCCGCGTGCTGGTAGTGGGCACCGAGATCATGTCGCGCCTGGTCGAGCCCACGCCGGAGGGCAAAGATACGGCGATTCTTTTTGGCGATGGTGCGGGCGCTTGTCTGGTGGACGCGGACAAGGGCTTTGCCCGGATCGCGGACTGGATCCTGTCCACCGACGGCACGGCGGCGGAGATTCTCAAGGTCGAGGACGGCAGATTGAAGATGGATGGCCGCAGCGTGATCCTGCACGCCTCCCGCAAGCTCCCGCGCGTCATTGACGAAGTTCTCAAACGCCACAACATCGATGCTGCCGAGGTCGAAGCGTTCCTGCTGCACCAGGCCAATCTCAATTTGATCGCGCGTGTGGCTGCTTCCCTGAAGGCGCCGCAAGAGCGGTTTTTCGCCAACATCGCCCGCTATGGGAACACCTCGTCCGCTTCACTCCTGATCGCCGCCTCCGAGTGGCATCGCACGAGGCCTGCGCCGGTCTCGGGTCCGGTGGTTCTTGCGGCCTTTGGCGCGGGATTGAACTGGGGCGCCATGCTCGCGCTTCCTTCAAGCGCGCAATAATCGCCGGATCGGGATCGTCTCGACGATGCCTGGGCCACGCGGGCCGATCGAGTTCCGCGGCCGCTCCGATCTCGGGAAGGGCCTGCTCACGTCTTGGTCACGTCGATTCATTCTCGTCTACACTGAATCTGCTATGACTACCGACTCCCTCCCCGCCTCCGCTGCGCTGCGATCGCCGGCCAGCGCTTTTGTGAACGAGCCCTTTGTCGACTTCAGGCTTGCCGAAAATGCCCGTGCGATGCGGGCGGCGCTCGACGCGGTCGCTCTGCAACTGGGCCGGGAACATGACCTGGTGATCGGCGGACGCCGCCAGAAGACGGATGCCAAGATTCACTCCTTCAATCCCGCGCGCCCGGCGCAGATTGTCGGAACGCACCAGAAGGCCGGCGCGGAGCACGCGGAGCTCGCCATGAATGCGGCCCTTCGCGCGTTTGGACCCTGGAGCAGGACGCCGGTGGAGTCGCGCGCCTCGCTACTGCTGGCCGCGGCGGACGCCATTCGCACCCGGAAACTGGAGTTCTGCGCGTGGCTCACCTACGAAGTGGGCAAGAACTGGGCCGAAGCGGACGCCGACGTGGGCGAGACCATCGACTTTCTGGAGTTCTACGCGCGCGAAGCTCTTCGGCTGGCGCGGGCAACCACGCCCATCCAGTATCCCGGCGAGCGCAACGAACTCCTCTACATACCGCTGGGCGTGGGCGCCGTGATCCCGCCCTGGAACTTCCCGTTCGCTATCATGGCCGGCATGACTGCCGCGTCGATCGTTGCAGGCAATACGGTGATCCTCAAGCCATCGAGCGATGCGCCGACCATCGCCGCCAAGTTTGTCGACGTGCTCGAGGAAGCCGGTCTGCCCGACGGAGTGGTCAACTTTTGCCCCGGATCGGGCTCAAGCTTCGGCAACGCGATCGTCGAACATCCCCGGACGCGCTTCATCGCTTTTACGGGATCGAAGGCGGTGGGCCTCGAAATCCACGAACGCGCGGCGCGCACGCAGCCCGGCCAGATCTGGATCAAGCGAACCATCCTCGAGATGGGGGGCAAAGACTCGATCGTTGTCTGTGCGGACGCGGATCTCGATGCCGCCGTCGAAGGCGTCACGGCCTCGGCGTTTGGTTTCAGCGGCCAGAAGTGCTCCGCATGTTCGCGGGCTATCGTCGAAGCTCCTGTTTACGACGTCTTCGTCGAACGGCTGCGCGAGCGAGTGTCGAAGCTCACGGTAGGAGACCCGGTCGACAATCCCAATCTTGGACCCGTCATCAATGGCGCCGCGCTCCAGTCGATGCTCGGTTACATCGAAACCGGCAAGCGAGAAGGGGAACTGGTGGCCGGAGGGAGCGCGCCGGCCACAAAGGAGGGCGGCTATTATCTCGAACCCACGGTCTTCTCCGGCATCGCGCCACTGGGGGTGCTCGCGCAGGAAGAGATCTTCGGGCCGATCCTGGCCGTGGTCAGGGCTTCGAGCTTCGATGATGCCCTGGAGATCGCCAACAACACCGACTACGGCCTCACAGGGGCGGTTTACACATCCAGCCGGCAGCGCATCGATCGCGCCCGCCGCGAATTTCACGTGGGCAATCTCTACTTCAACCGGAAGTGCACGGGAGCGATGGTCGGCGCGCATCCTTTCGGGGGATTTAATATGAGCGGCACCGATTCGAAGGCGGGAGGGCCCGACTACCTGTATCTATTCACGCAGGCCAAGAGCGTCGCCGAGAGGCTTTAGCGAGGCTTCCTAGGCGACCGCGTCCGGGGCTGCCTGCTCTTCTGCTTCGAGCTTGCTGCCGATTTCGGCAGCGGCCTGCGCCAGCACGCGGTGATGGATGGTGAACAGCGCCAGTTCGAGACGGTCGCTCACCCCGGTTTTGTCGTAGATGGAGCGCAGGTAATTCTTGATTACCTGCTCGGTGGTCTTGAGCCGTAAAGCAATCTCGCGGTTCTTGGAGCCTTGCACGATGAGCGCTACGATCCGCATCTCCTTGGGCGTCAGCCGGTCGCGCACCCGCCTTCCGACCATATCGTCCTCGGGGGAATCGGGCTGAACCAGGCGTGGAGGGAGCCACGTATCGCCGGCCGCGACGCGGCGAACGCATTCCACCAGCGCCGGACCGCTGATGCTGCGGTACACCACGCCGCGAAATCCCTGCTGTAGATAGCTGCTCGCCGCTTCGTTATTCTCGGCGATGACGATGCCGCGGCTGTTCATGGTCTCCATCAGCATGCGCAGCCTGGGGAGATCCGGGCGCAGCGAGGCTGCAAACAAGATGATGGCCCCGGGGAATGTGGTCACGGCGTGATACATGCGATCCAGGTCGCTGCATTGCGCGATGATGCGCAAATCCTCGTCCATTGCCAGGATCTTGGCCGTGCCGGCCCGGAAAATTGCTTGGGAATCGGCCAAAATGATCTTATTCATGAAGCACGCCTCACCTGTCGTATCCTCTCGCCGTCGCCCGCAATTGGCTATTACCCTTTTGCGTCAAAGAGAGACAGCCTCCTGTTGGAACTTGCCTTGGTATTCTATCGGCAATATGCCAAAAATCCTGGAATTGTCAATATTTAGAACAGAATCTGTATTGAAATAAAGAATAAACTCCGCCTTCCTCCGGCGCCCAGCGGAAGGCTCCAGGGAAGGCTGGCGGCGATTCTCCCGGGAAAGCGGACTAAGACCCTCCCCAACTTGCCCCACCCCGGTTGCGGACAATTGAACCCGCACCCGGTCACCCCGGAGTCTCACCCGCAGGCCCTACACTGAGAGTATATGGCGAGGCCGATTCTGCTGGCAGTTGACGACGACGCAAGCGTCCTGGAGGCGGTTGTGCAGGACCTGCGCCGTGAGTATGGGGCGACGTACAGGGTGATACGGGCCGGCGGCGGGCAGGCCGCGCTCGACACTCTCACCCAGTTGAAATCGCGTGAGGAGACGGTGGCGCTGATGGTCAGCGACCAGCGCATGCCGGGCATGACCGGGGTGGAGTTTCTGGAGCGGGCGCGAGCCGTTTACCCTGAAGCCCGCCGCGTGCTTCTGACCGCCTATGCCGACACCGAGGCCGCTATCCGCGCCATCAATACAGCCCGCATTCACTACTACCTCAACAAGCCCTGGGACCCGCCCGAGGAAAAGCTCTATCCGGTCCTCAACGACCTGCTCGAGGACTGGAACGCGGGTTATCAGCCGCCCTTCGAGGGGCTGCGGGTCATCGGGCACCGGTGGTCGCTCAAAGACCACGAGGTGCGGAGCTTTCTTTCGCGGAACCATGTTCCCTACCGCTGGTTCGACATCGCCGCGCAACCCGATGCGCTGCAGTTGCTCAAAGACCGGAATATCGGCGCCGAATGCCTCCCGGTGGTGCTCTTCGCCGACGGTTCGGCGCTCGTCGATGCCGAGCCGGATGCCCTGGCTGCGCGCGTGGGTCTCCGCATCCGGGCTGAGGAGGAGTTCTACGACATGGTGGTGGTGGGCGCGGGCCCGGCAGGACTGGCCGCGGCTGTGTACGGGGCCAGCGAGGGATTGCGCACGCTCGTCATCGAGCCTGAGGCGCCGGGCGGCCAGGCCGGGTCCAGCTCGCGGATTGAAAATTATCTGGGGTTTCCGTCGGGGGTGACCGGGGCCGAGCTAGGCCGCCGCGCCCACGCTCAGGCGTCGCGCTTCGGCGCCGAGTTTGTGACCCAGCGCGCCACCGGTTTGCGGATCGACGGCCAGTATCGCTTCGTCGAACTGGCCGACGGGCGCCAGGTCTCCAGCCATGTCGTGCTCCTGGCTCCGGGCGTTCAGTACCGCAAGCTCGACATTCCCGGTGCGGAGCGGCTCACCGGCCGGGGCATCTATTACGGCGCCGCTCTGGTGGAGGCCGCTGCCTGCAAGGATGAGGAGGTCTACGTGGTCGGCGGCGCGAACTCCGCCGGCCAGGCCGCCCTGCACTTTGCCAAATTCGCCTGCAAGGTGACCATGTTGGTGCGCGGGGACGGCCTTTCTGCCACCATGTCGAAATATTTGATCGATGAGATCGGACGAACATCGAATATTGTGGTAGGTGCGCGGACGCAGGTGCTGGAAGCCATGGGCGAGGATCACCTGGAGGAGTTGCGGCTGCGCGGGCCGGGAGGAGAATCTACGGTGGCCACATCGTCGCTCTTTGTATTTATAGGCGCGGCACCGGGGACAGATTGGCTTCCTGCCTCGATCCTGCGCGACGAAAAGGGATTTCTGCTGGCGGGGCCGGACCTGCGCGCGGGCGGCCAGTTGCCCGAGACCTGGCACGAGCCGCGCGAGCCATTTTTGCTCGAGTCCAGCCTTCCGGGTGTCTTTGTCGCCGGCGACGTCCGGCATGGTTCGGTCAAGCGGGTTGCCTCGGCCGTCGGCGAAGGCTCGATTGCCGTGCAGTTTGCCCACCAGTATCTGGCGGGATTTTGATAGGGGACGCTTTGGAAGCAGAGATGGGAATTGGCGAAAAGTCGGTCGAAATTGAATCAGTCCCCCTTCGGCAAGTGACCGATGCCCTTTCCCGAACTCGACCCTTCACCGGCGTGGCTGTCGAGTCGTTTCCCGCCATCGGCTCCGTCGAGCGCATAAAGGCTGCCGCCGGGGTCGTACTGGTGGAATCGGGTCAGCCCTGGGAGCACTACTGGATCGTACTCGCGGGCGAAGTCCGCGCCCAGCGGCTGGAACCGGATGGAACGCTCACGCTGGTTTCGTCGATGCAGGAAGGCGACGGCTTTGGAGAGGTGCCGCTGCTGCTGGGCCGCAGTCATTCCATGTTCCGCGTCACCGCGTCGCGCGATTCGATCCTGATCCGCTTTGGCGAGGAGGGATTCTGGTCGCTGCTGGCCTGCTGCCATTCGGCGCGCAAGTCGATCCTGGCCGACATGGCGCAGCGGATGCAGTCCTACCAGGTCGAGGCGTTGCACCGGGAGAAGCTGGTTTCACTGGGGACGCTGGCTGCCGGCCTGATGCACGAGCTGCACAACCCCGGCTCGGCCGCCAAGCGCGCCGCCTCCCAGCTGCGCGAGCACCTGTTGCGGCTGCAGCAGCTGAGCCTGCGCCACAGCGAGCATCCCAAGAGCCCCCAGCAGCTGGAGTGCGTCAAGGGGCTTCTTGAGCACGCCCTGAAAAGCTGCCGCCTGACCGCGATGAGCACGCTCGAGCAGGCGGACGCCGAAGAGACGATGGGCGCATGGCTCGCTGAGTCGGGAGTCGAGAACGCCTATACGATTGCGCCGACCCTGGTCGGCATGGGCTTCGACCGTGGGCAGCTCGCCTGTGCTCGCGAGTTTTTCGACGCGGAAGGCTTCTCCGACGCGCTCAACTGGCTGGACTCGCTGGTTTCGAGCGTCTCGCTGGTGTGCGCGATCGAGGAAAGTATCACCCGCATCTCCGAGCTGGTGATGGCCGTCAAGAAGTTCGCTTACGACGAACGCTCCGCGGCCCGGTCGCTGGACGTACACGACAGCCTGCAGAGCACGTTGACCATTCTGGGCCACAAGCTGCGCCTCAAGCAGATCGCGGTCGAAAAGCGCTTCGCGGCCTCGCCCTCGGTGATCGAGACGCGCGGCTCCGCGTTGAGCCAGGTCTGGACCAACCTGATCGACAACGCCGTCGATGCTTCGTCCGATGCGGGAAAGATCGAGATCGACACGTGGACCGAGCCGCAGACCGACAGCGGGCCCGGGTGGCTGGGCGTCAGTATCGCCGACCATGGCTCCGGCATCGCGCCCGACGTGCTGCCGCACATCTTCGAGGCGTTTTTCACCACCAAGACGCAGGGGAGCGGCACGGGCCTCGGACTCGAAATCGTGCACCGCATCGTCACCCAGAAGTTCGGAGGCACGATCGAGGTCGACTCTCAGCCGGGCAATACCCGCTTCGTGGTTCGATTGCCGGTCAAGGTTCCTGCCGAATCGAAACTGTAGCCTGCAGCGGCGTGTTTGCGGACGAATCCCCGACCATCACGTGAAAGACCCCGGGCACAATCTCCCAGGCGTGCGCCTTCACCGACCAGTAAGAGAAGTCATGAGCATCGAGTTTCAGCTCGATCGTCTTTGACTCGCCCGGGCTCAGCATCACCTTGCGAAATCCCTTTAACTGGAGCGGGGGCTCGTTGCCTTCGGCGATGGGCGGAAAGTCCAGATAGAGCTGCGCAACCTCGGCGCCCGCGGCCTTGCCCGTGTTTGTCACTTTGAAGCTCACCGTCGCGTTGGCGCCGCCCGGCTGCTGGCTCACCTTCAATCCGTCAAAGCCGAAGGTCGTGTAGGAGAGCCCGAAGCCGAAGGGAAACAGAGGCTTCTCGCCATCGGCAGCGTAGCCGCGATAACCCACATCGAGCCCTTCGCTATAGTGGGCTGTCCCATCCACGCCCGGGTACTCCGAAGGGTCTTTGGCCAGGGTCTGATCGACAGTGCGCGGAAAGGTCAGCGGCAGTTTGCCCGAAGGATCGACCTTGCCCGTGAGCACATCGGCAACCGCCCGGCCGTCCTCTTCGCCTGGATACCAGGCCTCCAGCACCGCTGAGACTTCATCGAGCCAGGGCATCAGCACCGCCGATCCGCTCTTCACGACGACAATCGTCTTCGGGTTCGCCTTGGCAACGGCGTCGATGAGCTGGTCCTGCGCGCCGGGGAGTGTGATCGGGTGATCGTGCCCCTCGGTATCCTGGTCGCCCACCATCACAATCGCAACCTGCGACCGCTTTGCCGCCGCGACCGCCTCGTCTACGTCGCTGCCGTCGAGCACGGTGAAGTGGATCTGCAGCTCCATCTCCGCTTCAAGGCCGTCGTAGGGCGTGATCGTGTAAAGAGGAATCACGTGCGAGCTGCCCCCGCCTCCGCTGTTCGGCCGCACCGCGTAGGGGCCGATCAGCGCAATGGACCGGATGTTTTTGACGTCGAGCGGCAGGATGCCTCCGTCGTTCTTGAGCAGCACCATGCCCTGCCCGGCGATCTTGCGCGCCACCTCGCCGTGCGCGAACGCCGGAATCGGCTCGGGCCTGGGCGTCGGTCCCCACGCGCCGAACTGCATCATCTTGGCGAACCGCCGCACCAGCTTGTCGTTGATCGCCGAGATCGGAACGGCGCCGGATTGCACGGCATTCTTCAGGTCATCCCCGAAGTACCTGCCTGTAGGCATCTCCAGGTCCAGCCCGGCCAGCGCGCTCGGGATTGTACTGTGGGTTGCGCCCCAATCCGACATCACGAACCCATCGAATCCCCATTCCTTCTCGAGGACGTCGGTCAGCAGCGGTGTGTTCTCGCAGTTGAAGGCTCCATTCACCTTCGGGTAGGCGCACATGACCGATGCGGAGTGACCTTCCTGGACGGCCGCCTTGAACGCCGGCATGTAAATCTCGCGGAGCGCGCGTTCGCCCACATCCTCGTTGATCTCGAACCGCTGGGCCTCCTGGTTGTTGGCGATGTAGTGCTTGACGGTGGCCATGATTCCGGTGCTCTGAATGCCGTCGATATTGGCCACGGCCATCTTCGCATCCAGAAACGGATCTTCCCCATAACTCTCGAAGACGCGCCCGCCCTGGGGAATGCGCGCAATGTTGACGTCCGGCCCTTCCAGCAGCACGTTTCCCGTCGAGCGCGTCTCTTCGCCCTCGATTTTGCCGTACTCAAAAGCCAGGCCCGGGTCCCAGGTTGCGGCCAGCAGGATGGGGGCGGGCAGGGCGGTCGCCTGCTTCTGCGGGCCGGTGCCGCCGGGGCCGGCTCCGGCCGGGCCGTTGGTCATCTGCAGAGGGGGAATGCCCAGGCGCGGCACACCGGGCACGATTCTGTATTCGGTGGGAGTATGGATGCCGTGCAGCCCGGAGATCTTCTCGTCGAGAGTCATCCTGGCCACGATGGCGCGGGCGCGGGCCGCCGCGGCTGCGTAGGTCATGTGCACCTCCTGCGCCGAGGCGGCAGGAGCAGGTGCGCAAAGTGCATAGAGCGAGGCGGCAACGAACGCCGCGAGCAGCGCGGCGGGAGAGATTCTGAAAGCAAGGCGAATTTTGGTCAGCATTGGCATCGTTATCCTGGGTCTTCAACGGTTCAGCGGAATTTTAGCATCCGTATACACGGCGGCTTCCCGCCCGGCGGTGCGGTTTGCAGTGGCCGCTCACGCCGGAGCGGGCGGATGGTGCCAGAACAGACCCCGGTCAAGCCGGCAGGCGAGGCAAAGCGGCTCTGTTATACCTAAATTCATGCGTGGCCTACTTCCCCTGCGCCTGCCGGGTCTTGCGGTGCTTTTATTTTTCTTTGCGCTCCCTGTCTTTGCTCAGGCGCCGGACAGTTTCTACTGGGTTGACTTTCATTCCCCGAAGGATCAGAGCGTGGTGGTGTGGGTCACGCGCGCGCTGGCGGTGGAGAGCTGGACCGCCATCCGCGAGATCGGGGTCGAATACGACGCGGCTCTCGTTGTCACTACCCTGCGCGCCACACCCCAGTCGCTGCCCGGCGCCGACACCTTCAACGTGTGGAGCGTTTCCCTCACGAATCACCTGGTGACTCCCTTGCTGCACGGCGTTGATTTAAGGTGGCTCGACTGGCTCCGCTTTACGCGCGGCGCGCCGCTCGAGCCGACGGTCCTCTACGAGAATTGCCGGAATTGCTCGGCAAATACCTACTTCACGGCGTTCTATTACGACTCCACTGTGCATCGGTGGGCGGCGCGATGGATCGACGGGGGCGAGGGGGTGCCGGTGTGGAACTCGACGCACCCGGCAGGGGTGGACTGGACCCAGGTGTACGCGGTGATGACGGGCGACAACGGCGTAGCCCAGCTCGTGACCTGGAACCACTTCGACTTTGGCCGCCAGCGTCCCGCCCAGGACACCCTCTATCGCTACACGGTGGATCCCTTCAGCGGTCTTGCGCAGACGGTCGCCGTGAGCGGCAGGCCGGCCGACGCCATGAAGACCCGGCTCTGTTCGGCTCAGAACGCCGTCACCGGCCTGGCGCGCGGTCAGGATTCCGAGCTGTGCCAGGAACTGCTGCACGGGCCATGGAGACGCCGGCCCGCCACCAGGCCGCCGGCCGTCAGCCACAGCCAGCCGGCCCCGGGCAGCCCGGCCAAACACTGATGTTCCACCAGCACGTTGCCAAGGGAGAGCCGGAACTGTAGGCTACCTTGGCGGGGTCCCGGCGCTCTTTGCCAAGACGGGGGCCAAGCGCAATCCGGTCCCGCAGGAGGGAGCATCTCCCCACCCGGCATCGAAGACTCAGGAGCGAATTATGAGCCACCTCCCCAAATCGAGCTGTCTGTCCATGCTCTTGCTTGCGGTTGCCCTTTGTGCCGCAGGGTGCCGCAACAGCAGCAACCAGAACGCGAGCGACAACGCGCAGGCCGCCAGCGCAGACCCGGCGGATGCGAACCTGGCGCCGGCCTCGAGCGCCGCGGCACCGGCCTCGAGCAGTGCGGCGCCGGAGACCTCGGCCGCTCCCAGCGACGAGTCCAGCGCCACCTACGACGATGCCGACTACGGCGAACAGCCGACCGAGACCGCAACCGACCCGCCGCCGGCGCTGCCCAGCTATAGCCAGCCGCCATGCCCCGGACCGGGGTACATCTGGACGCCGGGCTACTGGTCCTACGCGTCGTCGGGCTACTACTGGGTGCCGGGGGCCTGGGTGCAGGCTCCTTACCAGGGTGCGCTGTGGACGCCGGGCTACTGGGGTTACACCAATGGACATTATGGTTACTTTCCCGGACACTGGGGCACGCACATCGGGTTTTATGGCGGCGTCAACTACGGCTACGGCTATACCGGAACCGGATACGAAGGCGGCTACTGGAACCACGGGCAGTTCCAGTACAACCGCGACGTGACCAACGTCAACACGACCGTGGTGCACAACGTGTACAACTACCACGTGGTCGTAAACAACAACTCGCGGGTGAGCTTCAACGGCGGATCGCGGGGGATCCAGGTGCGGCCGCGCGCCAGCGAGGTGGTAGCGCGGCGCGAACCGCACGCGCCGCCGATGCAGACGCAGTTGCAGATACGGCAATCGGCGATGAGCAACCGGGCTAACTTTGCTTCCTCCAATCACGGCCGGCCGGCGCAGCCGGTGTACCAGCGGCCGGTGGCGGCGGACCGGGATGTGCATCCGGAGCCCGCGCGCACGACCGAGAACCATCCGGCCGAGCAACGGCCCGAGCAACGGCCCGAGCAGCGGCCCGAGCAACGCGGGCGCCCTGAGAACAATCACCCTGCGCCGGCGCGCACCGAGCCCGCTCATCGCGAAGGCGAACCGCAGCACTGAGCCGTTTCGATCGCCGTGCTTTCAAGAGCCGCCGAGCGCGGCGATTACTCTGCCGTATAGACGCGGATGGCAACCAGGTTGTGCACCCAGCGGGCCGGGCGCTTTTCCCCGGTGGACACGATTTTGAAGGAGCCGTCGGTTGCCAACGGCTTGCCGTCCATTCTGTCGGCCACGATCACCGCGCCCTGGTGGACATCGGGCGCGACCTCGCCGAGCGAGAAGACGACCTGATAGCCGTCGGCGCCCTCGGCGACGAGGTAGATGCGGAACTGGTGGCCGCGCGGCTTATCGGGCACGCCTACGCGGGTCAGCAGGTCGATCACCGGCACGCCCGAGTAGGTCTCGGTGGCTTTGTCGTGGCCGTTGTAGACCTTCACGGCGATGTGGGGCAGGGCGGCCAGCGCGGCCGCAGTCCACTGCTCGTGTTTGCCGGCGAAGCTGACCGTGAGCGATGGCGGCTGCGCGGTGATGCGGGCGTAAGACTGCGAGCCGGCGCCGCCCGACGGCGGGATTGGGACCGGCTTCTGCGCAACGGCGCCCGGAGCCATCCCTGAAACCAGCAGCGCCGCAACCGCGGAGTGAATCTTCCAACCCATGATGAAGCCCTCCGGGAATCATCGTATACTGGACCCATGTCGGTCGTTCGCAACGTCGCTGCTATCGCCAAGGGCATGAGCATCACGTTCCGGGAGATGCTGGAGCCGACGCAGGTGGAGAACTACCCGGATGGTCCGGGTCCGCTGCGGGGCGCGGTCTTCGAGGAGCGTTTCCGCGGCGCCCACGTGCTGCAGCGGGACGAGCATGGCCTCGAGAAGTGTGTGGCGTGTTTTCTCTGCGCCGCGGCCTGCCCGTCGAACTGCATCTACATCGAGGCGGCGGAGAACACGGCCGATCATCGCATCTCGTCGAGCGAGCGGTACGCCAAGGTCTACAACATCGACTACAACCGGTGCATCTTCTGCGGCTACTGCGTGGAGGCTTGCCCGACCGATGCGATCACGCACGGGCACGGGTTCGAGCTGGCGACCCTGAACGCCACCAACCTGGTGATGCGGAAGGAGGACATGCTGGTGCCGCTGAAGGCGCTGGCGGCCGAAGGTCACGGCGTGACCGGTCAGAGACAGCTCTAAAACAGCGGGTCAGCGAGTTAGCAGGTTCGCGAGTTCGCGGCTTGTTTTTTTAGCAAGTCGGCGGGTCAGCGGGACAGCTCGATTGCGTTGAGTGTG
The DNA here is from genome assembly GCA_035508555.1 of Occallatibacter sp. Lineage (GTDB taxonomy): Bacteria > Acidobacteriota > Terriglobia > Terriglobales > Acidobacteriaceae > Telmatobacter. The sequence continues at coordinate 104,609 of DATJMU010000100.1, forward strand.
GCCGGCTTGGTGCCGAGCAACATCCGCGTGAAGGCCGCAGTTCGACCTGCCAATACCGTGGGGCCGGGAAGGCGGAGGAAAAATTCGCTGGAACCGCGGGCGGACGGGCTTCGTATGGGGCAGACATGAGACACGACCTGCGGTTTGCCCTGCGCGCAATCCTTTCCCACCGCTGGTTTTCGGCTGCGATCGCCGCCACCCTGGCGCTCGGAATCGGCCTGAACACCATGATCTTCACGCTGGTGTATACGGCGCTGATGAAGCCGGTGCCGGTGCCCGACGGCGCGCGGCTGGTGGCGATCATGGGCCGCAACCTGGCGCAGGCGAAAGATGGCACGATCGGCGTCTCGTACCCGGATTTCCTCGATTACCGCGCGCAGGCCTCGACGCTGGAGGCGCTGAACGCGGGAAGCTACAACGAGGGCGTGATCAGCGAGAACGGCAACCCTCCCCAAGCCTACAACCTGATGCGGGCCACGGCGGGGATCTTCGAGAGCCTGCATGTGCGGCCGGCGCTGGGGCGCGGATTTTTGCCGGGCGACGACAAAGCCGGCGCCGCGCCGGTGCTGGTGCTGGGCTATGGCGTGTGGAAAGAGCGCTACAACAGCTCGCCGGAGGTGATCGGCCGCACCGTGCGCGTCAACGGAAAAGCGGCCACGATTGTGGGCGTGATGCCCAAGGGATTCAAGTTCCCGACCAATGTGGACGTGTGGATGCCGCTGGCGCCGACGGCCGACCTGGAGAAGCGCGACTCGCGGCCGCTGCAACTGTTCGGAATCCTCCGGCCGGGAGTGACGCTGGCCCAGGCCAACGCGGAGCTGAGCGGAATCGCGCAGCGGCTGGCGCGGCAGTATCCGGACACGAACAAGAAGATCGGCGCCGCGGCGCAGACCTTCCAGGAGCGGTACAACGGCGGCAACATCCGCATGGTCTTCTTGCTGATGCTGGCCTCGGTGGGCATGGTGCTGCTGATCGCCTGCGCCAATGTGGCCAACATGATGCTGGCGCGGGGACTGGACCGCCAGCGCGAGCTTTCGGTGCGGGCGGCGCTGGGGGCGTCGCGGTGGCGCATCGTGCGGCAGTTGCTGATCGAGAGCCTGATGTTGAGCCTGCTGGGCGGCGCGCTGGGGCTGGCGCTGGCCGCGGGGGGCGTGCACTGGTTCGACCTGGCCACGCGCAACGTGGGCAAACCCTACTGGGTGCAGTTCACCATGAATTATGCCGTCTTCGGCTACTTTGCCGGGCTGTGCGTGCTGAGCGGGCTGCTGTTCGGGACGGTGCCCGCGCTCAGGTCTTCGCGGGTGGACCTGAACGAGGTGCTGAAAGAGGGCGCGCGCAGCGTGGGCAAACAGAGGGGCGGGCTTTCGGGCCTGCTGGTGGTCTTTCAGTTTGCGTTGACGCTGGTGCTGCTGACGGCGGCGGGCTTCTTTGTGCAGAGCCTGCTGCGGAGCCTCGCGGTGAACCGGAACGTGCCGGCGGGGCAACTGATGACGGCCCGCATCGACCTGCCCGATCTGCGCTACAAGGACGCCGATGCGCGGCTGCGCTTCTATGAAGAGCTGCTGCCGCGGCTGGAGGCGCTGCCCGGCGTGACGCAGGCGGCGTTGACCTCGGACCTGCCCGGATTCGGGTCGAATACGGCGCGGGTGGAGATCGAGAATGCGACCCCCACCGATCCGGCGCACCTGCCCGAGGCGGCTTACGTGGCGGCGACTCCGGAGTATCTGGACGCGATCGACCTGCCGCTGCTGCGGGGACGGAAGTTCAACGAGAGCGACGGCGGACCCGGCCACGAGGCCGCCGTTGTGACGCGCGAGTGCGCCGGGCACTTCTGGCCGAACCAGAACCCGATCGGCCGGCGGTTCCGGTTCTACGACGACAAGAACAAGCCGGGGCCCTGGATCACGGTCACCGGGGTCTCGGCCAACCTGACGCAGCAGCTCGACGACGCCCACCCGAAGCCGCTGCTGTTTGTGCCCTACCGCTTCGAGGGCTGGAGCAGCATGGCGCTGGTGGTGCGGTCGGGCCGCGATCCCGCCGGGGCGGTGCGCGCGGCGGTGCAAGGGCTGGACCGGGACCTGCCGCTGCGCAACGTGGCGATGTTTCCCGAGGCGCTGGACGACCAGCTCTGGTATCTCTATCTCTTCGGCAAGCTCTTTGCCGGCTTTGCCCTGGTGGCGCTGGCGATGGCCGCGGTGGGCATCTATGCGGTGCAGGCGCAGGCTACGGCGCGCCGCACGCAGGAGATCGGGGTGCGCATGGCGCTGGGAGCGAGCGCGCGCAACATCCTGATGCTGGTAATGCGGCGGGGCTTCGGGCAGATCGGCGCGGGGCTCATTCTTGGGTTTGCGGCGGCCGTGCCCCTGGTGCGGGTGATGGCCAGGCTGCCGCTGGGAGGCTCCGCGTCCGATCCGGCGCTGTTTGCGGTGGTGGGGCCGCTGCTGGCCGCGGTGGGCCTGCTTGCCTGCTGGCTGCCGGCGAGGAGGGCCGCGGCCCTGGATCCGGTGAAGGCAATCCGCTACGAGTGACGCGGGCGGGGCGTCAGGGCGATGGCCGTGAGTGTCTTGACTGAAGGCCGGGGGCCGCTTATCGGCCCGGGTGCGGGCTCTTGAAGTCGAGGTCGATGGGCAGCCAGTCGGAGAGCTGCTTTTCGGCGATCTCGTCCTGTCCGGGTTGGGTGCTGATCGACGAGCGGGCGAGCAGGACGGAGACTTTGACTTTTCCCTTGACGTGGTAGTCCGCGAGGAGCCGGGCCAGCCCCTGGTCCGCGGCGGCCATGTAGTCGGCGGGCAGAGCGCCCTGGGCGCCGTGGATATCGACGGGGCCCATCACCATCTGGTTCATCGTCTGCCCGCTGTCGGCGAGTGCCGAGTCGTCGAAACGCACCACCAGGCAGGCCCGGGTCTCGAGCTCTTCGGGGTTGGCCGTGTACTTGACGACGGGGAGAGTGATGCCCGACGGGTCGGGCTTGGCGGGCGGCTTGTCAAAGGCGATGTGGTAGGGCTGGCCCTGCCATTTGGGCTGGATGTGAATAGCGTCGGCCGAGTTCTGGTGGCCGCAGCCGGCCAGAAGCGCGAGTGTTGCGAGTGCAAATGCCGCAGATAGGATACCCCTTTTCACGTGTTCCCCCCAGTGGATCGGAAATAACGCGCCATCATAGCACTTGGGCGGCGGAGAGGAACAAGGAGGGCGGTCACTCTAGCGGACGGAGGGTGAAGATGCCGTCACCCCGCCGGGGCATATCGCACCATCCCAGGTCTCAAAGCCGAAAACCGGGACGCGCCGGTCAATTCTGCCGGCTGATCCGGTTCAATCGTGCTGAGGAGTAAAGGGTGCAGCCGCCAACCCCCAGAATCGCGAAATGAGACTCTGGCACATTCTTCAGTGTGGCATCCGACCCTGGCAGTTGATTGTGTTTGCCATAGCCGCCTTTGTCACCTTTTTTCTGTTAGGGACGCGCCACAACGATTCCAAACGTTAGCGGCTCGCCAAAGCGGTCGGCGGACGACTCACATTCCCCCAAGAACCGTGCGGTGGGCGACCGGAGGCATCGCGAGCCGGTTCGCCAGCGGCTACCGCGCCCGACGCGCCAGGCGCTGCCGATCGAGGGCCTGCCGCAACAGCGACTTGATGACTGCCTGGCGGCTGATATTAAGGGCGTGCGCCTCGTTGTCCAGCTCTTGGAGCATAGGCAAGGCAAAGTCCACGTTTACGCGCTGGATGGGCGGCATCATCGCGCCGGTATTGGTGAAGAAACGAGAAACATCTTTCCCCTGCTCGGCCATTTCGGCGATTTCGTCCGCTGAGTGCGCCTTCTTCGTCTTAGCTGTTCTCGGCATAGAGTCTTTCCTCCTCGCGCGTGGCCCTCCAGAGCGTGACCAGGTGGTAGCATTCCCCTTCCTCATCCTCGCGCACCTCAAAGATGAGCGAGTAAAGCTGGTCCCCTACCCAGCCAATGGCGCGGTACTGCTCGGGGAGATCCGACCTCTGGTCAAGGTAATAGGGGCGGGTAAAGATCGCCTGCGCTTCTTCAAATCCAATACCCCGACGAGGGTTCTTTCTCAGCCGCTGACGCTTGCGCGGATCGAAGTTGAAGCGCATTTGTATAACAGTTATACCACTTGGTCTTGCGCCGAACAACCACCGAAGCGCTTACGCGGCGCCCGCCAGCAGGCCGCGGGCGCGCAGCTCGCTGATTACGCGCTCGACCTTCCAGTCGAGGGCGCCGGTGCCGTCGATGGTGAGGTCGGCATTTTGGGCTGAGGGGCGGACGTAGGCGATGCTCGAGGGGCGCACAGTGGCTTCGTACTGCCGGCGGACGGACTCGGGCGTGCGGCCGCGCTGCTCGACGTCGCGCTTGAGGCGCCGCTCGTAGCAGAGGCCGTCGGGGGCGTCGATGTAGACGCGGAGGTGATAGAGGGGCAGGAGGGCCGGGTAGTAGAGGGCGAAGAGGCCTTCGACGAGGAGGTAGGGGCCGGGAGCGACGGTTTGGGTGCGGCCGGGGACGCGGGTGTGGGTGGTGAAGTCGTAGAGAGGGCGCTCGATGGCGTGGCCGCGGGTGAGGCCGGCGACCTGAGAGGCGAGCAGAGGAACCTCCATGAGCTCGGGGTCGTCGAAGTTCTGGCGGAAGCGCTCGGCGAGGGGCAGGTGGGCGAGGTCGCGGTAGTAGTGGTCGAGGGGGAAGTGGGTGCCGCTGAGCTCGCGGGCGAGCTCGATGGCGAGGGTGGTTTTGCCGGAGCCGGAACAGCCGGCGATGCCCAGGACGACGGGCGGAAAGGGCAGGCGTGGTTTTTGGGCTGGATCGGCGGGGGTTTCGGTCACGGTTCGGCGTCCACCCTGGCCGCGATCTGGGGGATGAGGCGGGTGAGGAGGGCGGCGAGGCGGCGCTCGACCTGGCGGCCGGTCTCGAAGACCTCCTCGTGACTGAGCTTGGTGGCGCCGAGGCCGGCGGCGAGGTTGGTGACGCAGGAGAGGCCGAGGACTTCGAGCCCCATGTGGCGGGCGACGATGGTCTCGGGGACGGTGGACATGCCGACGAGAGTGGCGCCGAGGGCGCGGAAGGCGTGGATCTCGGCGGGGGTCTCGAAGCTGGGGCCGGGGGTGGCGAGGTAGACGCCTTCTCCGAGGGGGAAGCCTTCTTCGGCGGCGGCCAGGCGGGCGAGAGCGCGGAGGGGACGGCTGTAAGCCTCGGTCATGTCGAAAAAGCGAAGGCCGGAGCCGGGGCGGAAGCCGAAGCGGGGCTCGTTGGGGCCGGTGAGGGGGTTGAAGCCCATGAGGTTGATGTGGTCGGCGAGGGCGACGAGCTGGCCGACGTGGTATTCGGGGGCGATGCCGCCGGCGGCGTTGGTGAGGACGACGGCGCGGAGGCCGAGGGCGCCGAGGACGCGCATGGGGAAGGTGACCTGGAGGGGCGAGTAGCCCTCGTAGAAATGGACGCGGCCCTGCATGACGACGACGGGCGCGCCGCCGAGGTGGCCGGCGACGATGCGGCCGGAGTGGCCTTCGACGGTGGATTGGGGGAAGTGCGGGATCTGGGCGTAGGGGACGGCGACCAGGTCGGCGACGGAGCCGGCAACGGCGCCCAGGCCGGAGCCGAGAACGATGCCGACATGGGGCGCGAGAGGGCCGAGACGGGCGCGGAGGAAGTGGGCGGCTTCCGACACCTGGTCGAAGTAAGAGATGGATGAGGCCATGCTGCTGCCGATTCTACATGGAGGGACAGAGGGTCTCTGAGTGGAGGAATTTGAAGCTGCGGCTGTCAATCCCAGGTCCTAAAAGCGGGGACCTGGGGCACCCACATTCGTGCAGGATCAAACGGCCAGTGGCAGGTTGACGGCATTCCCGATTCATATAAGCCGCGTCATAATCTGATCAAACAATATATTGGACATATCGTGTGGACGGGGCGAGACTCCCGATAGAGGTCGTGCTCATGGCTGCGGCCAGCTCGTGGCGCGGGGGGCCAGGCGCGGGAAGGCGGGCCGTTCGGAGACGGACAGGAGTGTCCGGAAGCGGACACGGGCGAGGGGCCCGGCTGAGTGCCAATCGCGGTAAGCTGGAACTGGTTCCACCAGTTGCGGCGCGGAGCGGGCTGGTGGAAAGTGGAGCGCTGCGTGCTGTAAGGCCCATGGACCCGATTCACCGGAGATTCCCCACGGATGAAGCAGTTTGCGTCGTTCGGGCTCGACACAACCAATGAATGCCTGTGGCGGGAGGGCGAGCAGATTGCGCTGGCGCCGAAGCCGTTTGCGGTGCTGCGTTACCTGGTGGAGAACCGGGGAAGGCTGATTACCCACGACGAGCTGCTGGATGCGCTGTGGCCGGAGGTGTACGTGCAGCCGCAGGTGCTGCGCACCTACATGCTGGAGTTGAGGAAGCTGCTGGGCGATGATCCGGCGGAGCCCAGGTTTATCCAGACGGTGCCGAAACGCGGGTACTGCTTTGTGGCGGCGGTGAGCGAGGCGCCCGATGAGGCGGCCGGAGCGGCGACCGATGGCGCGCCGGCGATTCGCGCCGCCCTGGTGGACCGCGTGAATGAGATGGCCTTTTTGAAGAGCCAGGCCGAGGCCGCGAAGCGGGGCCAGCGGCGGCTGGTGTTTGTGAAGGGCGAGGCGGGGATCGGCAAGACGGCTCTGCTGGATGTGTTCGCGGGGGCTGCCGCGCGGGAGTTTGCGGCGACGGTGGCGCGCGGGCAATGCGTGCAGGGGGTGGGGCGGAGCGAGGACTACTACCCCGTGAAAGAGGCGCTGAGCCAGTTGTGCGCTTCGGCACGCGGAGAGGAGGCGCGGCGAACCTTGAGCGCCGTGGCTCCGCAGTGGCTGCCGGAGCAGTGCCGGGCGCCGGGATGGAGCGCGACCCAGCAGAACGAACGCGCTCCCGGCGACCTGTGCGGCGCGCTGGAGCAACTGGCGGCGGCGCAGCCGGTGGTTCTGGTCTTCGACGACGTGCAGTGGGCGGACGAGGCGACCCTGAACCTGATCTCGGCGCTGGCGCGGCGGCGAGCGGCGGCGCGGCTGCTGGTGGTGGCGGCCTACCGGCCGCGGGACCTGGACACGGCGCATCCTCTGAAGGAGCTGAAGCAGGATTTGCTGATGCGGCGGCTGGGCGCGGAGCTGACGCTGGAGCCGCTGGAGCGGATGGCGATGGGGCAACTGCTGCGGCGGGAGCTGGGGCAGGAAGAGCTGCCGCCGGGGCTTGAAGAGTTTATTCACAGGCGGTCGGAGGGAAATCCCCTGTTCGCGATCGCGATCCTGGAGCACTTGATCGCGGAGGGTGCGCTGGCGCGGCGCGGAGGCGATGCGGCGGGGCCGTGGGAGCAGCGGGCGCGCTTCCAGGACGGTGAGGCGGGGGTGCCGGCGGAGCTGGCGCAACTGATTGGGCTGGAGATTGAAAGGCTGGCGCCGGCGGACCAGCGCCTGCTGGAGGCGGCGAGCCTGATCGATGTGGCCTTTCCGGCGTGGGCAGTGGCGGCGGCGCTGGAGATGGACCCGGCGGAGGCCGAGGAGGCCTGCGACGCGCTGGCGCGGCGGGTGTACTTCCTGCACCGCTGCGGCCAGGACGAGCTGCCGGACGGGGACAGCTCGGCATTCTATGTATTTGCGCACAGCCTGTACCGCGAGGTGCTCTACGAGCGGCAGTCGGCGGCGCGGCGGGCCCGGCGGCATGTGCGCATCGCCGAGCGGCTGGGATCGTTGTTTGCGGGGCGCGAGGGCGCGGTGGCGCGGGAGATGGCGCAGCACTACGAGGCAGCCGGGGCCTGGCAGCGGGCCTGCGAGGCGCTGTGCGCGGCGGCGCGGAACGCTCTCGAGCGGGGATCGGCGGACGAGGCGGCGGAACTGCTGGATCGCGCGCGCCGGCTGGCGGCGAACCTGAGCGGGGAGGGCCGGGCGGCCGCCGAGCTCGCGATCGACGGGGAACTGGCGGCCCGGGAGGGCCTCTGAGAGGCAGGCGAAGCGTCAAGACCGGGACCGGTAAGCTTGACGATTTCTCCACGGCAAGTTGACAACTTTAGATCTCGGGATCGCTAGGGTGTTGGAAAGGCAGGAGGTCACACCCCATGCGGTCCAAGATCTTCACACTCGCCCTGGCCCCGGCGCTGCTGGCGGCTTTCGCCCTCACATCCAACCAAGCGCAGGCGCAGGCACGGCTGACCGTCCCCTTCAGCTTCGCAGCGGGGGGCAGGATTTGTCCTGCAGGCACGTACACCGTAGCGCGGGATCCCGGGATGAACACCGTGATCCTGACCAGCCGCGAGGCGCGCAGAAGCTTTGCATGGCTGGTGGGCCCGGCCGCGCAGGACCCGACGGATAACAAGGTAGTGCTCGAGTTCGACGAGACCGAGAGCGGCCATGCATTGCGCTCCATCCAGTATGGGACGATGGTGACCTCCCGTCTGGATGGTCACGCCGCTGGCAGCCGGCGCATACTCGCCGTTCGAGGCATGGGCCAGTAGTTCCCCATTGGCCTAAGTCTCCGGTGGTGCTGGCAAGCGCAGCGGAACCTGGAGGGCGACCACGGCACGGTCGCCCTCCCTTTTTTTGCGTTTTGAGGTGGTTTTGCCTGGCGGCCAACCGGTTCGGTGGAACCAATTGAGCACAAAGGTCATGCGCTTGCCAGAGGAAGCGCAGCGGGCTGCTGGATCGCGACCGTGCCGCCGAAGCGGCGCTCGCGATGGTGGAACTCTTCGAGGGCGGCTTCGAGGTCGGCGGGGCCGAAGTCGGGCCACATGCGGTCGGTGAAGAGCAGCTCGGCGTAGGCCGATTCCCAGAGCAGAAAGTCGGAGAGACGCTTTTCGCCGCCGGTGCGGATGAGGAGGTCCACGTCGCCGGCGTCGCGGGTGAGGGCCTGGGCGATCATGGGGCCGAAGCCGTCCTGGGCTGGCAGCGGGCTTGCGGTGAGCACACGGGCGGCCTGGGCGGCGGCGCGGGCGATGGCGTCGCGCGAGGAGTAGTCGATGGCGACGCGGAGGTGAAGGCGGCGGCCCGCGGCGGTGGCCTGTTCGGAGGCTTCGAGAGCGCGAAGGGCGGCGGCGGGGAGCCGGTCGCGGCGGCCGATGGCTTCAAGGCGGACGCCCTGCTGGCACATGCGGGCCGTCTGCAGGCGGAGAAAGGCGCGCAGAAGCCAGAAGATGGTGTCGACCTCGGCGGGCGGCCGGCGCCAGTTGTCGGAAGAGAAGGCGTAGAGGGTGAGCCGCGCGATGCCGATGTCGGGGGCGTGCTCGACGACGCGGCGTGCGGCGGCGACGCCGGCGCGGTGGCCGGCGACCCGGGGCAGGCCGCGCCGCGTCGCCCAGCGGCCGTTTCCGTCCATGATGATGGCGACGTGCATGAATCCTCCGCGCACTCCGCGCGACTACTTTGCATTGTAAAGTGGATCGGCTCCGGGATAAAGAAGGAAATCGCGGGCGGCGGGAATGCGCCGCGGCCCGCGGCGTGCGGCCTATGCTTCTCCGCCGGGACGGGCCTGGGCCGGCGCTGCTCCCGGGCCGGGCAGGGCGCTGTACCAGTCGATATGGCGAGTGAAGTACATCGCCACGGCCACCGCGGCAAAGCTGGCGACGGCGCCGACCAGCAGGGCGTTGTCTTCAAGGCGCAGAAGGGTGTAGATGAGCCCGTAGAGCAGCGAAAAGATGACGAGGGCCCGCGCGAACTGGAGGCGGCTCGCAAAGATCCACCCGGCGTTGGCGGCGAGCAGGGCCACCGTGGCGGCGCCGGCCACGAGGAAGCCCAGGTCGAAGCCGATGCGCTCGGCCAGCGAGAGCAGCAGTAGATAGAAGACAAGCTGGGCAATGCCGACGAGGATGTACTGGGCGGGATGCACGCGTTTGCGGCTGGTCACTTCGAAGAGGAAGTAGGAGAGGAAGACCAGGCCCAGGAAGAGCGGAACGTATTTGAGGGAGCGGCTGACGGACTGGTAGGGATCGACGAGTTCGACGAAGGAGATGCCGAGAGCGGTGGCGCCGAGGCCGGTGATTGCGCCGCTGGGGCCCTCCGCGGCGACACCGCGGGCGATGAAGGGCACGGACCACTGGGCGGTGAATCCCCTGCTCCAGATATTGCGCGTGATGGGGAGGAATCCCCCGTCGAAGCTGGGATTGGGCCAGTCGCCGGAGAGGGTGAGCGAGGTGGATTTGCCGTAGGCGAGGACGGCGACACGCTGGGCGCCGGAGAAATGGAGAACAGCGGTTGCGTTGAAGTGAGCGCCGGGTCTGGCGAGATCGCCGCCAGGCGCGCCAAAGAGGGCCAGGCGCACCTGCGTGCCCTGGTTGCCGTCGATGGAGATCTCCTCGGAGGTTGTGGCGGGGGCCAGGGTCGTGGTCATGCCGCCGGCAGTGAGCCGGGCGTCGGCGAGGGCGCCGCGTGCATCGCTGACGCCGACGACCAGCTCGGCACGGGACCAGTCGAGGACGGCGCCCTGCGGCGCGGAGGCGGGGACGCCGGTGAGGTCGAAGGCGGAGCCGAGGCTGAGATCGGCCTGAAACACGGGGACTTTGAATAACGAACGGCGGCGCTCCTGGGTGGCCGTCTTCACCTGGGCGCTGGCGCGGGCAGGAAAGACGAGGTAGACGCCGTGGGTGGGGGCGTCATCCTTGGATTGCGGCGGGACGGTGTAGGGGATGGCCAGGGTGGGGCCAAGGAAGGTCTGCTGGCCGCCAACGTAGGCGCTGATCTCCCGGGTGACGTCCTGGGCGCGGCGGGTTCTTTCGCCGATGAGACCGAAGACGAAGAGGGCGGGGATGGTCATGAGCAGGGCAAGGCCGCAGACCACGATGAGCTTGACGCCCATGGAGCGGGACCCGGATTGAAAGCTGGCCTGGAGCGAGGAAAAGGGATCCATTGAGTCTCTCCTTGATTGAATTCACTTTGCGTTGCAAAGTGGACGGATAGAGGATCGGGTTACTTTGTGCTGCAAAGTGATCGGGTAAAAGGCTGGGGCGGACTTTGTACTGCAAAGTGAATGCGTCAAAAAAAATCAGACGCGCGACTGGACGAGGGGGCGGACGAGGTCGGCGGCGCGGTCGGACTGGGCGCCCTTGGCGGCGTCGCGGACGACCTGCTCGAGGGTGGTGAGGTATTCGAGGTAGCGCTTGCGGCCGGAGGCGGTGATGCGGCAGAGGGTCTGGGGGCGGTTGCGGTCGTGGCCCTTCACGATCTCGACCATCCGGGCCTCTTCGAGCACGCGGAGGTGGCGGCTGAGGTTGCCGTCGGTGAGGGCGCAGAGGTCCTTGAGGTCGTTGAAGATGACGCCCTTGGGGTGGGTGATGAGCGAGGTGAGGACGCTTAAGCGGGCGCGCTCGTGGATGACGCGGTCCAGACCCTCGTAGGCGAAGCGGCCTTCGGCGGATGGGGCGGTACTGGCGGGGGATTTAGAGGGCATCGCCGGCCTCCCCACGGTTGAAGAAGAGAATGGCGGCAACCAGGAGTTGGCCGACGCCATAGGAGATGCCCATGATCCAGGGAGAAAAGGCGCGGGGGCCGGCCAGGGCGATGGCGAGGAGGCCGGTGGAGAGATACCAGACGCCGGCCAGGGCCATGGGGCGGGGCAGAAAGCGGCAGGAGGCGAAGACGCCAAGGCTGAAGGTGAGCAGCCAGAGGCCGGGGAGCATCCAGAGGGCCTGGGGGACGCGGTAGACGATGACGACGGTGACCAGAGCGCCGGCGGCCGCGGCGGGGAGGAACTGCTCGACGGCGGTGCGGATCATCTCGTCGGCCAGGCCGGAGTGGATGCGGCGGGTGCGGGCGAACATCTGGGTGCCGATGAGGGCCGCGGAGAGAACCGCGGTGGAGATCCAGGTGGCGAGGTAGGTGGAGACGCTGGCGGCCGGGTCGGGCAGCCAGCGGGCCTGGGCCACGGCGGCCAGGGCGGCGAAGACGGCGGTGGCGGCGAGGGTGGCGGGGCCGTAGCCGCGGAACTCGGTGGTGCGGGCCACCTGGCGGCGGATGCTGCCGATCTCGTCGAGGGCGCGGTGGAGGTCGTTCATGGGCGACTCACTTTACATTGCAAAGTAAATTGGGCGGGCGGGTTTGTCAATAGATATCTCCGAGAATCGGTGTGAAATGAACCGCCGCAGGCGTCGCAACACGTGCGTGCTAGCCCAGGAAGATGCCGGCGATGGCGGCGGAGATGAGGTTGGCCATGGTGCCGGCGAGCATGGCGCGGACGCCTAGCTTGGCCAGGTCGTTGCGGCGCTCGGGGACCAGGGCGCCGATGCCGCCGATCTGCATGCCGATCGATCCGAGGTTAGCGAAGCCGCACAAGGCAAACGTGGCGATGGTGAAGGAGCGCGGCAGGAGCGTGGCCTTGTGCTGGCCGAGGGCGATGTAGGCGATGACCTCGTTCAGGGCCATGCGGGTGCCGAGGAGGTTGCCGACGAAGGGGCAGTCGCGCCAGGGGACGCCGATGAGCCAGGCGACGGGAGCGCCGAGGAAGCCCAGGATCTGGCCAAGGGAGCTGGGGAACCAGGCCATGCCGTGGAAGGCGTGGACCCAGCCGAGGAGATTGTCGAGCAGGGCGACGAGGGCGAGGAAGCTGACCAGCATGATGGCGACGTTGAAGGCGAGCCTGCCGCCGTCGAGGGTGCCCCGGGCGATGGCGCCGATGAAGTTCTCGTCCTTGTGGAGCTCGTCCTTGGGGATCACGACCTGGCCCTCGGTGGCGGGGACCTCGGTTTCGGGCACGAGCATCTTGGCAATCAAGATGGTGCCGGGCGAGGTCATGATGACCGAGGCGAGCAGGTGGCGCGGGGCGATGCCCTGGGCGATGTACATGGCCATGATGCCGCCGGAGACGTGGGCCATGCCGCTGGTCATGATGGTCATGAGCTCGCTGCGGGTGGCGCGAGCCAGAAAGGGGCGGATGGTCAACGGCGCTTCCGTTTGGCCCATGAAGATGCTGGCTGCAACGTTCATGCTTTCGGCGCCGGAGATGCGCATGGTCTTGAGCATGACCCAGGCCAGGGCGCGAATGACGATCTGCATGATGCCGAGGTGATAGAGGACGGCGAAGAAGGCGGAGATGAAGATGATGGTGGGCAGGACCTGGAAGGCGAAGATGGAGCCCAGCGAGCCGGTGGGCACGCCGAGAGGACCAAAGAGAATAGCCGTGCCGGCGTAGGTGGTGGCCAGCATGTTCTTGACGACGTCGCCGGCCCAGGCCATGGCGCGCTCACCCCAGGAGAAGCGCAGCACGAAGAAGGCGAAGACGAGCTGGAGACCGATTCCCCAGAAGACGGTGCGCCAGCGGATGCGCTTGCGGTCCGTGGAGCCGAGCCAGGCAGCGAAGAGGACGGCAAGAATGCCCAGAACACCGGTGAATCGCGCCAATGCGTGCCTCCTGAAAGACAGGGATCAGGGGTCAGGGGTCAGGGATCAGGGATCAGAAGGGCGTCGAGGAGGCCGGGGCCGCGTGAAGGCCGGCTTCCCAATACGTTCCAATTCCCTTTTCCTTATCCGTCTACCTTACATGATCATGGAGGTGATCTTCGGCGGATTCGCGGGTGATGATCCGGCTGACGAGGGGAACGGCGGCGGGCGGCGCCTCTGAGAATTGAATGGCTTGCTTCAGAATTGCAATAGGTTCGTCGAGGCGGGCGGCGGTTGTGGCGTAGAGCGTGGCGATGAGCTCGCCTTTCTCCACGCGGGCGCCGCGGCGGGCGTGGAAGAGAATGCCGGCATGCGGATCGACAGGTTCACCGGCCTTTTCGCGGCCGGCGCCGAGGCGCTGCACGGCGATGCCCACCGCGGTGGTGTCCATGGCGGCGATATAACCGCTCTGCCAGGCCTTGAGGACGCGGGTTGCGCCGGGTTTGTGGAAAGCGGCCGGGTTGTCGAAGGCGGAGACGTCGCCGCCCTGGGCGTCGATCATCTTGAAGAAGACGGCCAGCGCGGCGCCGTCGGTGAGCGCGGCCTCGGCGAGGGCATAGCCCGCTTCGGGCGTGGGGGCTTTGCCGCCGAGGTGGATCATCCAGCCGGCGAGGATGAGCGAGAGCTCGCGCAGGTCTTCGCTTTCGGGCGGGCGCAGGCCGCGCAGCAGCTCGACGGACTCGACGATCTCGATCCAGTTGCCGGAGGCGCGGCCGAGGGGCTGGCTCATGTCGGTCATCAGCGCCACGGTGCGCGTGCCCGCGCCCTCAGCGGTGGCGACCATGAGCGCGGCCAGGTACTCGGCGTCTGCGTACTTGCGCAGGAAGGCGCCGGAGCCGGTTTTCACGTCGAGGACAAGGGCGTCGAGGCCGGCGGCCAGCTTCTTGCTCAGAATAGATGCGGCGATGAGGCCGGGATTTTCGACCGTGCCGGTGCGGTCGCGCAGCGCGTAGAGGACGCGGTCGGCGGGGACGAGCGCGGGGGTCTGGCCGACGATGGAGGCGCCGCAGCGCATGAGCACGGCTTCAAACTCGTCGAGCGAAAGGGCGGTGCGGTAGCCGGGGATAGACTCTAATTTGTCGAGCGTGCCGCCGGTGTGGCCGAGCGCGCGGCCGCTGATCATGGGGACGGCGACGCCGCAGGCTGCGGCCAGCGGTGCGACCAGAAAGCTGGTCTTGTCGCCGACGCCGCCGGTGGAGTGCTTGTCGACGGCAACTTTGCCGAGGCGGGTGGGCGAGAACCTTTCGCCGGAGTCGCGCATGGCGATGGCCAGGGCCTGGGTTTCCTCGAGCGAGAGGCCGCGGATCCAGGAGGCCATGAGCCAGGCGGCGAGCTGCTCCACGGGGATGGAGCCGCTGGCTGCGCCGGCAACGAGGAAGGCGATCTCGCGCGCGTCGAGCGCGCCGCCGTCCCGCTTTTTGCGGATGAGGTCGATCGTGTGGAGGGGGACCGGAGCCGGGGTCTCGGAAGAGTTGGTCGCTGTCTGCGTCATGGAGTCGGGTTTCATCTCAGTTTCAGCTCGAAGGCCAGCGGCATTACGGCCGAGAAGGGCATTACGCGTATGCCATCCGCAGCGGGAAACACGAGGGGCGCGTCGGGCTCGATGAACTCGGCGAGCGTCTGGCGGCAGGCGCCGCAGGGTGGGCTGGCGCCGTGGTTCAGGTTGGCGACGGCGGCCGCGGCGATGCGGATTTTGGGGCCGAACTCGGCGACGGCGCGGACCAGGGCCGAGCGTTCGGCGCAGATGGTGAGGCCGAAGCTGATGTTTTCAACGTTGGCGCCGGTGACGATCTCGCCATTCGTGAGCTTGAGCGCGGAGCCGACGCGGAAGCCGGAGTAAGGCGCGTAGGCGTGCAGCGCGGCCTGGCGCGCATACTCGAGCAGGGCTTCCAGTTCGGGTTCGATCTCGTATTGATCGCTCATGGCGTCTCCGGGGCTCCTGTGGACAGCTTCTTTGGGCCTGAGATTCGAGGCTAAAGCATTGGCGGGCCGGGTGTACACTGACGGATTTCTGCCTGCCCCACGGAGGTATCGTCGATAATGAGAGTGGGGGCCGCATCCGCGCAGCGGAACCGCTCCGCGCACGATGATCCTTTTCGACCCAGACTTAACCAGCAGCCCTGCGAAGGGTGAGAGCTCCGCGGTGCGGTTGTCTACGCGGGGCGCACCGGCGGCCGAACGCAGTCATCGCTTGCCTTCCGTGCGCACCCTGGCGCGTTTTCTGGCTGAGGCGCGGGGTGCGGTGCGGCTGCGCGGCCAGGTGAGTGTGCTGCTGACGACGGACGCCCGATTGCGGCGACTCAACCGCCAATTTCGCGGAATCAACAAGCCCACGGATGTGCTCTCGTTTCCCGCGGGCGAGGCGCCGGACGGTGCGGCGAGGGTGGCCGGCGACCTGGCCATCAGCGTGCCGGCGGCGCGGCGGCAGGCTGTGGAGCACGGCCACGCGCTGGCGGCCGAGATCAAGATTCTTATCCTGCACGGGCTGCTGCACCTGGCCGGCTACGACCATGAGACGGATGGTGGGCGCATGGCGCGGCGCGAGCGGCGGTTGCGGGCCGGGCTTGGATTACCAACCGGATTAATTGAACGCACGGAGGGTGCGGCGCCGAAGAAACACATCGCGCGAAGGGCTCGCCCAGCCACAGGTGAACGGCGATGAGTCCACTGGCGATTGGCGCCGTGATACTGCTGGCCGCAGTGGAGACCATGGC
Organism: Occallatibacter sp.; assembly: GCA_035508555.1. GTDB lineage: Bacteria > Acidobacteriota > Terriglobia > Terriglobales > Acidobacteriaceae > Telmatobacter. The sequence goes on from DATJMU010000100.1 coordinate 120,684, forward strand.
TGCCTACATCCGGCGCATCTACGCGGAGTTCGGCAAGATCCTGGCGCGCGAGGTGCAGGAGAACCTGGACGCGTGGGAGGAACTGGTTGAGCCGCAGCTTGGCCTCAGCCGCGAACATGCGGCCATGTGCGCCTCGGTGCTGCAGCAGCTTGCCCTGGCGCTGCTTGCGCTGGGGTTCGGCGCGGTGCTCTTCGACCGCGGACCGCACCAGGCGCGGCCCACGTGGGCCGAGATCGCGCAGGCGGTGCTCGGCGTTGTGCTGGTGATCGCCTTTTGCGACGAGCTGCTGCCTTCGCTGCTGTTTGCGCGCACGCGAGGGCGCTGGGCGGGACGGCTCATCTGGCCGATCCGGCTGCTGCTGTGGGCGGCGACGCCCATCACCGCGATTCTGCGGTTCTTCCTTTCTGTGGCCACACTGGCGGAGGCGCCGGCTGGCGCCGAAGAGGAGTCGGCCGCCGATGTTGAAGCGCTGATCGAAGCGGGCGAAGAAGAGGGAATCCTGGAGCAGAGCGACAGCGACCTGGTGCGTTCGGCCGTGGAGTTCGGCGACAAGCTGGTGCGCGAGGTGATGACGCCGCGGCCGGAGATCTTCGCCGTGCCGGAGTCGATCACCCTCGAGGATTTTCTGGAGCGGCTCAAGGAGCACAACTACTCGCGGGTTCCCGTGTATTCCGAGACGCTGGACAACATCACGGGAATCGCCTTTGCGCACGACCTGCTGCACATCGGGGACGAAGAGGCGCGGACGCGGACGGTGGCGAGCCTGCAGCGGCCGGCGGTGTTTGTGCCCGAGACCAAGCGGGGCTACGAGCTGCTGCGCGAGATGCAGCGCGAGAAGCAGCACATGTGCCTGGTGGTGGACGAGTACGGCGGGACTTCGGGGCTGGTGACGATCGAGGACCTGCTGGAGCAGATCGTGGGCAACATCCGCGACGAGCACGAGGACGACGCCCCGGTGGAAGACCCGCAGCGGGAAGCGGACGGCGCCTGGGTGATGCCGGGCGGGTTCCCGGCGGATCAACTCGGCGATCTCTTCGGCGAGACGGTGGAGCTGGGCGACGACTACGAGGCGGCGACGATTGGCGGGCTGGTGAGCGAGATGGCGGGACGGATTCCCCACGCGGGCGAGCTGGTCGTGCTGGAGCCGGCGGGGCTGCGGGTGGAGATCGTGGAGTCGACGGACCGGCGCGTGGAGCGGGTGCGGGTATTTCCGCCGGCTGCAAAGGACGAGAGCGCGGGACTCGCGCGAGATGGGCGCGCATGAGACAGATCGAGGTAGCGTACACTCGGTCAGGAGATTCAATCGCCCTTGAAATCGGGATTCGTCGCCATACTGGGCCGGCCCAACGCCGGCAAAAGCACGCTGCTCAACGCCCTCATCGGCGAGAAGGTGGCTATCGTCACGGCCAAGCCGCAGACCACGCGCAACCGCATCGAGGGCGTGGTCGAGGTTCCAGCCCGCAAGGGCGCGCGGCCATCTTCGGGGGCGGCGGCGCAGATCGTCTTTGTGGATACGCCGGGGGTGCACAAGCCGGCTTCGCAGCTCGACCGGCGGATGCTGCAGGAGGTGCACGAGGCGCTGGAGTCGCGCGACCTGGTGCTGGTGCTGGTGGACGCGACGCGGAAGATTCAACTGAAAGAAGGGGACGAAAAGAGCCGCGAGGCCTGGTCGAGCGAGGATGCATTTCTGTTTTCTCTGATCCAGAAGCTTGACTGCCCGGTGTTTCTGGTTCCCACCAAGATCGATCTGGTACGCAAGGACGAGCTGCTGCCACTGATCGAAGGCCTGACGGGGCGATACAATTTTGCGCAGGTGATTCCGGTCAGCGCGCGCAAGCGGGACGGTCTCGACGTGCTGGTGCGCCGCATCGTGGAAGCGCTGCCCACGGGCGAGCGTTACTATCCGAAAGACCAGTACACGGACCAGCCGCTGCGGTTCATGGTGGCGGAGCTGATTCGCGAGAGTATTTTGATCGAGACGGGCGAAGAAGTGCCGTACGCCTCGGCGGTGGTCATCGAGACCTTCGAAGAACCCGAGCCGGTCTCCTCCAAAACCAACAAAAAACCGCTAACCAACAAAAAACCGCTGACACGGATCGGGGCGGCGATCTACTGCGAGCGCGCGGGGCAGAAGGCGATCCTGATCGGCAAGGGCGGAGCCAAGCTCAAGGAGATCGGCACGGGGGCCCGGCGCAAGATCGAATCGCTGCTGGGGACGCGGGTGTATCTCGAGCTGCATGTGATCGTGCAGCCGGGCTGGCGCGAGTCGAAGGCCTTTGTCGAGTCGCTGGACTGGCGCAGGCAGTTGGAGGAGCTGGCCGCGGGGCAGCCGGATGGCGGCGCGCCGGATGAGGAGCCCGGCGGCGAGTAGGACGGGCTTTATGCTTCTGGAAATCTTCATGGCAATCGGGACGCCGCTGGCGTAGAGTGGCGGGATGGCAGTGGATGAAGCCGACGCGCGGCGGGCGTTTGACGGGGACGAGTTCTTCCCCGTATTTCAACCCGTTGTGGAGCTCAGGACCGGCCAGCTGGCGGGCTTTGAGATCCTGGCGCGGTGGCGTCACCCGCGCCAGGGCGTGCTTCCGCCCGACGACTTCGTCCCGGTTCTTGAAGGGCACGGCCTGATTCATCGTCTGACAGAAGTTGTCCTGGACAAGGCCTTCGCCTCGCGGGAGCTGATCGAGAGCTCGCTCACGGTGGCCGTCAACGTCTCGCCGATCCAGCTGCGCGGCTGCGGCCTGCCGCGCTGTCTCGCATCCTCGGCGCAGCCAGGAAGATTCCCCCTGGAGCGGCTGGTGGTGGAGATCACCGAAAGCGCCCTGCTGGACGACCTGGTACATGCGGAGACGATGGTGCGCGAGCTCAAAGAGCTGGGATGCCGGCTGGCCCTCGACGATTTCGGCACCGGTTACTCCAGCCTCAAGCACCTGCACAGCCTCCCTTTCGACACGCTCAAGGTGGACCGCAGTTTTGTCGGCACCATGACGATCAAGCGTGAAAGCCGCAAGATTGTGGCCGCGGTCGTGGGCCTGGGCCAGAGCCTCGGTCTGACCACGGTGGCCGAAGGCGTGGAGACCCAGGACCAGGCCAACATGCTGCTCTGGCTGGGCTGCGACCTGGCGCAGGGCTGGCTCTTCGGCAAGCCGGCGCCGGCCAGCGAGATTCCGCGCATGATCGACGAGGCCCGGCAAAGGGCCCGCGTGGCGGTGCCCGTGCCTCTGGACGAGGACTCGGTGGTGACCCACGAGACCATGCCCGCGCAACGCCTGGCGCAACTCCAGGCGATCTACGACGGCGCCCCCGTGGGCCTGTGCTTCCTCGACCCCAGGATGCGCTACGTGAGCCTCAACAAGCGGCTGTCGCAGCTCAACGGCGTGCCGCTCACGGCGCATCTGGGCAAGACGGTGGCCGAGGTAATCCCCCGCGCCTTTCCGCTGGTTGAACCCTTCATCCGCCGGGCCCTGCAGGGCGAGCCCATCTCCGGCGTGGAGGTGCAGCGGCCGCCGGACCAGGACGGCGGCGCCTGGAAGACGCTGATGGTTTCCTACCAGCCGGTGCGCGATGAGGCCGGCGAGGTGCTGGGGGTCTCGGTGGCCATTATGGACATCACCCGGCGCAAGCGCATGGAAGAGGCGCTGCGGGAGAGCGAGAACCACTATCGTCATATGATCCAGCTCAGCCCCCATATTCCCTGGGTGCTCGATGCCCGTGGCGAAGTCATCGAAGCCAGCTCCCGGTGGGAGTCCCTGACCGGCCAGAAGATGGACAAGGCCCTCGGCAACGGCTGGCTCACGATGCTGCATCCCGATGATGTGCAACCCACTCTCGAAGCCATTCGCGAGTGCCTCACCACGCAACTTCCCATCGATATCGAATACCGGGTGCGCCGGCCCGATGGAGCCTGGATCTGGATGCGCTCCCGCGGCGCTCCGCGCTTCGCCCCCACCGGCGAGATCGTCCGCATCTACGGAGTGGTCGAGGAAGTGCACGGCCACAAACAGCTCACCGAGGAGCTCGAGAACTGCCAGGCCGAGTTGCGCGCCGCCATCAACGCCGTCCCCGTCGGCCTCGTTCTTGCCGACGCCAATGACGGCGCGGTGGTGATGGTCAATCCCAGGGCCACCGAGATCCTGAAGGGCGCCATCTTCACCGGCCAGAAGCTCACCGAGTACACCCGCCTGCCCGTGAGCCATCTCGACGGTACGCCCCTGAAGCCGGAAGAATATGCGCTCTCTCGCGCCGTTCTTCGCGGGGAAACCGTGGAAAGGCTTGAGGTCATCTTCAAGCCGGCCGATGCATCGCCCGTCCAGCTCCTGGTCTCGAGCCGTCCCATTCACGCCCACGATGGGCGGCTCATCGGCGGCCTGCTGATGATCCGCTGTCCCTGCGCGGACGGCTTCGATAGCTGATTGGAGTGTTGAGCTGCCGGACGCCCGCAATGGGGTGGTAACCTTCCCATGGAGAAAAAACCTGGGGGATGGATGCGCGATCTTCTGGTTGGTGTGGCGGCGGCGGGGCTGGCTGCCGTGTTGAGTCTGGGTTCCATGGCGCAATCGCAAACGGCGGCGCGGGCCGCACAAGTGAAGACGGCGGCAGGCGCCGCGTCGGCACCGACCGCAAACGACCCCATCGCCAACCCCAGGGCCGTGGTGCTCGCGGGCCATGCGCGATTCACCGTGCTCACGCCGCAGTTGATCCGCATGGAGTGGTCGGCCACCGGCAAGTTCGAGGATCACGCCTCGTTCGTCTTCATCAACCGGCGGCTGCCGGTGCCCAAGTTCACTCACTCGGAGACAAGCGGCCCGTCGGGATCGGCCGGAGCGCTGACGATCAGGACCGATGCGCTCGAACTTCACTACACGCCCACCGGCGACGGCCACTTCACTGCAGACAACCTGTCGATCACACTCAGCGTAGACGGCAATAAAGTGGTTTGGCATCCGGAGCTGGCGAATCCGGAGAACCTGCTGGGGACAACGCGCACCCTCGATGGCGCGCTGGGCTCGAAGACCAAAGAGCCCATCGGGCAGGGATTGATCTCGCGCTCGGGGTGGACGCTGGTCGACGATTCGACGCGGCCGCTCTTCGACTCTGCCGACTTCCAGTTCCTCAAGGGCGAAGAGAGCCCCTGGCCGTGGGTGATGGAACGGCCTTCTTACGAACAGCCGGGCCGGTACGTCGACTGGTACTTCTTTGGCTACGGTCATGACTACCGCAAGGCGCTGGGCGACTATGTGCGCGTGGCCGGCCGCATCCCGCTGCCGCCGCGGTTTGCCTTTGGGATCTGGTGGTCGCGCTACTGGGCCTACAGCGATCAGGAACTCGACCGCCTGGTGCGCGGCTTCCAGGAGAACGACACGCCCCTCAACGTGCTGGTGATCGACATGGACTGGCACATCAATCAGGAGCAGCTCAAGGCAATGGGCGAAAAGGACCAGTCGGGACAGACCCTGGGCTGGACCGGCTACACCTGGAACAAGCTGCTGTTCCCCGATCCCGGCGCGTTTCTCCAGCACATCCACGACGAGGGGCTGAAGGTGACGCTCAACCTGCATCCGGCCTCGGGGATCGAGCCGTGGGAGCAGGCGTACCCGGCGATGGCGCGGGCCATGGGCATTGATCCGGCGACCAGGAAGTACGTGCCCTTCGACCCGACGGATAAGAAGTGGGCCACAGACTACTTCGACCTGGTGCTGCACCCGCTCGAAAAAGAAGGGATCGACTTCTGGTGGCTGGACTGGCAGCAGCAGCCCATGACCAGGATGCCGGGCGTGAACAATACCTGGTGGCTGAACTACCTGCACTTCACCGATCAGCAGCGCGAGGGCAAGCGGCCGCTGCTCTTCCATCGCTGGGGCGGGCTGGGGAATCATCGCTACGAGATCGGCTTCTCCGGCGACACCATCTCGGTGTGGCCGTCGCTCGCGTTCCAGCCCTGGTTCACGGCCACCGCGGCCAACGTGGGCTACGCCTACTGGAGCCACGACATCGGCGGCCACATGCCGGGGGCCGTCGGTCCGGAGCTGTTCACGCGGTGGGTGCAGTTTGGCGCCTTCAGCCCGATTCTGCGCACGCATACAACGAAGAATCCCGATGCCGAGCGCCGCATCTGGGCCTATCCGGAGCCGTACGCGTCGATTCTGCGGACGACCTATCAGTTGCGCATGGCGCTTCAGCCCTACATCTACACGGAGGCGCGCCGCACTTATGACACGGGCGTGGCCTTCCTGCATCCGCTCTACTACGACTGGCCGGATGCCGATGAAGCCTATAGCAGCAAAGACGAGTACATGTTCGGCAGCCAGATGCTGGTGGCGCCGGTGACCGAGCCGGCCGACCCGGTGAGCGGGCTGGCGACCGAAAAAATCTGGCTCCCGGAGGGCGAGTGGATCGAGTGGCCGACGGGCAAGCATTTCACCGGCCCGGTGACGGTAGAGCGCAGCTTCTCGATCGATCAGGTTCCCGTCTACCTGCGCGCCGGCGCCATTGTGCCCATGCAGCCGGCCATGCTCTACACGGGCGAGAAGCCGGTCGATCCGCTGATCGTGAACGTGTGGCCGCTCAAGCCGGGCGCGAGCTCCAACTATTCGCTCTATGCGGACTCGGGGAAGTCGGTGCTCTACCAGCGCGGCGTGTTCACGCGCACGCCCATCCACGCAGCCGAAGAAGGCGACACGCTGAAGGTCGAGATCGGGCCGGTGGAGGGGAGCTTTCCCGGAATGCTCAAAGCGCGCGCCTACGAGCTGCGCCTGCCCGCGGATTGGCCGCCGGCCTCCGTGAGCGTGAACGGCAAGCCGGTTGCGCAGGCGGAGCCGGGCAAGGCCGGCTGGAGCTACATCGGCAACACGCTCACCACGGTGATCCCCACGCCGCGGTTCAGCACGGCGGAGCGCGTGACCATCGAGGCGCGGCGCGCGGCGGGATTGATGGCGCGGCGCGGCGAGCTGGACGGATTCGCGGGCGCCATGACGCGGCTGCGCGGGGCCTACGAAGGGTTGCAGCAGACCTGGCCGGTTTCAGCGCCGCCGGACGCGCTGATTGACGCGATGCAGACCGGCGACCGGCTCGGCTACCACCCGGAGCAGGCGGCCGAAGAGATTGCGCACTTCCACGAGGTTCTGCCCAGGGCGCAGGCGATTGTCGAGGGAACTCTTCCCACCTTCGACAAGATGCTCAACAACTACGTCGCGGATGAGGAGAAGCGTCCGGAGCATCCGGCCGATATGCAGGCCGAGGCGCAGCGCCGGACCGACGCCATCAACCGCGCCGAGCGGCTGGTGATGGAAGCGGGCAAGTAGCGCGGCCGCTCGCGCAACCCGCACGCGGGGGCCGCATCATCGCGCGATCACGTCGAAGGCCGCGGTGATGGTCCGCGGCGGCAGGCACTGGCGCTCGTTGCAGGCCTGGTAGTGAAGCCGGGCCTGCACCAGGTGATTGCCGCGCGCGGCTACGATGCGCGCCTGGATGATGAACTCGCCGGTGTAGACGCTGAGCTTGGTCTTGGGGTCGAGCGGCAGCGTGATGTCGGTGCCGGGCGGATAGACGGCCGATTCCAGGCGCGCGGCCGGGCTTGCGGGAATCGAGAAGTCGGTGGGAATCAGGTAATCGTCGTGGGGCGTATGCGAGTTGATGTGGAGCCCCGGGGCCACGCGGAAGTGCAGCGCGACGGTCTGCGCCCTGCCGGCCGTGAGGCTTATCTGCTCAGGGAACAGGTACTGAACGGGCGCGGCCCCGGGCAGCGAATGGTCTGGCTGGCTGGGGATGAGATTTTGCGCAGGCGCCGGCGGGATGCCGGCCCATGCAATTGCCGTGATCAAGATTAACTTTCTCACCTGCGGTTTCCTCAACGCTTCGTAGCGCCCCTCCGGGACGCGTGGCTCTCTTTGCATTCGTTCTCCCCCTCCGGGGGGGGACGTAGCCGGTTCTTCGTCTTCGGAGGCCGAGTCGGGCCTCTTCGATCGCCGGACTCGGATTTCGAATCTCAAGCTCCCTGAACCATGATCCCTGACCCCTGATCTCTGACCCCTGCCGTCACTCTCCCAGCGCCTTCTGAATATTGGCTGCCATGTCGCTCTCCGAGGTGAGGCCCATCTGCGCGGCCACAATGATCCCCTTGCGATTGACGTAGAACGAGGTGGGCAGGTTATCCACGCCGCCGTAGGGATTGGCGATGCTGTCGCCGCCCATGAGCACGGGGTAGGGGATCTTTTCCTGCGCCACGAACTTTTCGATGGCCGCCTTGTCCTTGTCCCACGCGGACTTGTCCTTGGGGGTCACGTCGTCGCCCTCGGCCGAGATGCCCAGCACCTCGAAGCCCTGGGGCGCGTACTTGTCGCGCAACTGCACCAGCCAGGGCGTCTCGATCTTGCAGGGGCCGCACCAGGTGGCCCAGAAGTTGATGAGCAGCGCCTTGCCGCGGTAGTTCGCCAGCGAGACGGTCTGGCCGTCCACGTCAGGCAATGTGAACGCCGGAGCAGGCTTGCCGTCGAGCGGGGTCTTGTAGACGAGCGCGGTGCCGGTGGCATCGGGAATGAGCTCGGCGTGCGCCACGGCCGCGGCTTCGCGCGCGGCGGCCTGGCGCCGGTACTCCCAGTTGGCCCACCCCGCCCAGGCAAAGACCGTGAGAAGAAACAGGACAGCGAAAAGAACGACCGTGTTGCGCTTCACTTGGGGCCAGACCTCTGTATCGATTGTACGAGCACGGACAGGGATCAGGGGTCAGGGAAGCGCGAGCCAGGCGGGAGTGTGTTGGGCGGGACTGGAAAGCTGGTAACATCAAGAACCGATGAATCAACAGGAGCCGAACGATTGTGAGGCGGGCTTGCCGGAGCCGGCGGCGCTCGTGCGCACCGAGGCGGCGGCGCTGGAAGCTCTGGCGGCGCGGCTGGAAGGGCCGATGGCCGCCGACTTCGCCCGAGCGGTAGAGCTGGTCTTGCGCTGCGGCGAGGGGAACGGGCGCGTGGTTGTCACGGGGATGGGCAAGAGCGGGATCATCGCGCAGAAGATCGCGGCCACGCTGAGCTCGACCGGGTCGCCGGCCCTGTTCCTGCACCCGGCTGAGGCGGTGCATGGGGATTTGGGTGTGCTGATGCCGGGCGACGTGGTGATCGCGCTCTCGGCGAGCGGCGAGACCGAAGAGATTCTGCGGCTGCTGGCGACGCTCAAGCGCAAGGGCGACGCGCTGGTGAGCTTCTGCTGCAACCTGCGCTCCACGCTGGCCGAGGCCAGCGATGTGGCGCTCGACTGCAGCGTGGCGCGGGAGGCGTGCGGGCTGAACCTGGCGCCGACGGCTTCGACCACCGCGATGCTGGCGCTGGGCGACGCGCTGGCCATCGCGGTGAGCCTGCGCAAGGGCTTCCGCGCCGAGGACTTTGCCGAGCTGCACCCCGGCGGCAAGCTGGGCAAGCAACTGGCCAGGGTGCGCGACCTGATGCACTCGGGCGACGCGGTGCCCGTGGTCGCGCCTGCCACGGCGATGGCCGATGTGATCTTCGAGATGTCTTCGAAGAAGCTCGGCATCACAACCGTCCAGGAAGATGGGCGGCTGCGTGGGGTGATCTCGGACGGCGACCTGCGGCGGCTGCTCGAGCGCGAGGGCGGCGCGGCGCTGGGCCGGACCGCGGGCGAGGCCATGAACGCGCATCCGCGGTCCATCGGTGCGGAGGAGCTGGCCGCGCGGGCCCTGGCGATCCTCGAAGAGCGGAAGATTACCTCGCTGATCGTGGTGGATGCGGCCGGCCGCGTCGAAGGCGTGGTGCACCTGCACGATCTGTGGGGGGTGGAGCTGATCTGACCGCTGCTTCAGGGCAACGGGCCGCGATCGCCACAGAAGCTGACGCTCTCATTGAGGAGAAGAACGGCTGACGGGTTGAATCAGCTCAGTGTTGCGCGCCGGCGGGTTGGTAGATGACCTGACAGGTCATCTCGGAAAACCCCAGCTGCGAAGGCTGGCTTCCGCAAAATCGATGGGTCGCTTCATAGCCGTGGGCGAGCAGATAGGCGGCGACGCCGTCGGCATCGTTCCTGACCCCTGCCGGCTTCTCCTGCAGGATCTGGTTGCGCCAGCTTACGTTGCCGTTGTAACCCTCGCCATCGACCACCACCTCCGGGCGCTGCGCCAGGGTCGCGGCGATGCGGGCGTCGGAGTCATTCGCGATGCTCCAGGGCCAATAGGCCGTCTTTTGGTTGGAGTAGATCCTTTGGGCCGTGTAAAGCTGCACCGCGATGCTGTGATAGTTGAATCCGACGATGCTCTCGCGGCCTACCCGCGGCTGGAGCCACCGGGCGGCGCTCCGGCTGCCGGAGAAGGGATGGTTGCAATCGTACCAGCAGGCGAATCCGGTCCAGCAGAGCTGTTCGGCGAGGACCAGCAACAGGACAGAGGCGAGCGCGAGGCCGGCTCTGGCGGCCCGCTCATTCGAAGGCTGCTTCCATCCCAGCCATAGCACGGCGACGATCGCAATCCAGATCACGCAGGCGTGATGCTCGTTGAAGGGCAGAGCCTTGGCGCCGATCAGCACCGCGGCCAGGGGAAGCGATGCCCGCAACCTGCGCTGCTGCGCAAGCCAGACGAGCAGCGCGGCGTAGAACAGCAGCGCGAGCAGATTGATGCTCGAAACGGGAAAGAACGCGAGCGATGCGAAGTGAACGGCCGCCAGGGTGAGCGCGCCGCCCACGGGCAGGATCGGGCGGCGCTTGGCGTTGAAAGGCGCAAGACCCGGTGCCGGCGAAGCGGCCGTATCGGTCGAATCCCTGGGCAGAGCCGATGTTGAAAGAGCGGCCCGATCTTCCACCGGCTCATGGGTGAGGACGGCAAGCAGGTGGCGCAGGCGTGGTTTTGCCGCCAGGGCCTGCGCCCGGCCAACATTCACATCGGGCCCGGGAATGGCCGTGTAGACGGCGGCGAGCAGCAGCACAGCGAAGATGGACCCGCCGAGAACCCTTGCTTTAACAGCAGGCCTGGGTCTTCCGTCGTCGCCGGGCAGCAGGACCAGCAAGAAGAATCCCAGCGCCATGCAGAGCGAAATGAGCGAAAGATTGGCCAAAAGGCCGGCGAGAAGGCCAACCGCGATGGGCCGCTGGCGCTCGATTGCGATGCAGAGCAGGAAGACCAGCGGGGGAATGAGGCTGTAGCTGCGGGCGACGATCGGCAACTGATAGGCGAGGGCAACGGAGAGCGGCAGAGCCCAGCGAATGGGCGCGGCGAACGGGGAGAATCGCAGCAGCAGGTAAACGGCGGCGGCGTTGGCGGCAAGGGCCAGCGTCTGCATCGAGGGGTAGGGAAGACCGGCGCGGTGGAGGCCCCACAGGAGCACGTACCAGAGGCCGGGCGTTCCTTCGTAGTGCAGCCTGTCGAGCAGCAGGCCGGCCAGGCTGCTGTCGCGGGCGAGCAGCCAGGCCTGGGCCTCGTCGGCCCAGGGTTCGTGATGCAGCGCGGTCCAGGCCGTGAGCAGAACGAACCCGCACAGGACGATCCAGTCGCCGCGGCTCAGCCGCCCTCCGCCGGTTCGGCCGAGCAGGCGTACGCCGCCGGGCAGAGCTCCGCGCACCGCAGGCGCCGCATCTGCCGGGCTGTCGGGACTGGTTGGCACGGAGTGCTGCGTTCGCCCTCAAAGTGAATCTTAGCGTAAGACTGCTTTCCGGTTCTGAGGGCGCGGGCCGGGCGCCTCTGGTGAAGGGAAGGATGGAACTGCTGCCTCGGCCGGGTCGCGCCGCGGGGAGCCGTCAACTCTCGCAACATTTAGAATAAGAACTGCTGTCATTTGCTCTGCGTTCGCGGTGGCGAACGGGAAAGTTTACGCGTTCTTTCTATGCATCGTTGGTCGAAGCTGTTTATTCCCACTCTGCGTGAGGCTCCGGCGGACGCCGAAGTGGCCAGTCACAAGTTTCTGCTGCGGGCCGGGTACATCCGGCAGCTTGGCGCGGGGCTCTACAACTACCTCTTCCTGGGACAGAGGTCGCTCAACAAGATCGTCGCCATTGTGCGCGAGGAGATGGACCGGATCGGGCAGGAGTTTTACCTGCCGGGGATCCTGCCGCGCGACCTGTGGGAAGAGAGCGGGCGCTGGACGACGATGGGCGACAACATGTTTCGCCTCAAGGATCGCAAGGGCGCCGATATGTGCCTGGGGATGACGCACGAGGAGATCGTGACCTCGATTGCGCGCAACGAGCTGCGCAGCTATAAGCAACTGCCGCAGATCTGGTACCAGATCCAGACCAAGTTCCGCGACGAACCGCGGCCGAAGGCGGGATTGCTGCGGGTGCGGCAGTTCATCATGAAGGACAGCTACTCGTTCGATTTGAATGAGGCGGGACTGGACAAGAGCTTCGGCCTGCACGATGGCGCGTACCGGCGCATCTTTACGCGGTGCGGGCTGAAGTTCGTCTCCGTGGAGGCCGATTCCGGCGCCATGGGCGGGTCGCAGTCGCAGGAGTTCATGGTGTATACGGACGCGGGCGAGGATCTGATCGCGAGCTGCCCGGTGTGCGGGTATGCGGCGAACCTCGAAAAGGCGACCTCGCGGCTGGAGCCGGTGGTGGAGATGGAGCCGACCGGAGACGGCAGGCCGGAGCTGGTGCACACGCCGGGGTGCGCGGCGATTGCGGATGTGGCGGCGTTCTTTAAGATTTTGCCGGCGAGCGACATCAAGTGCGTGGCCTATATGGGACAGATCCAAGCGTCTGATAAAGAGGTCCGCGAAAAACCAATAGTCGCCTTCTTGCGCGGAGACCATCAAGTAAACGAAACGAAATTGGCTGGCGCGGCGATTGCTGACGCCCTGCGTCCAATGCGGCCAGATGAACTAGAACGCTATTTCCAAGCTCCGGGTGGTTTCCTGGGCCCTGTCGGACTTGTCCCTCTTCGTCTCGAGGCGCTGAAAATACACGGTGGGTACTACGAACAAAGCGAGAAGGAATTCAGCAGTGCTATCGAGGCATACCCAACTCTCGGTGGAAATATCGATAGCCCACGTGCGGTGAATGTCATCATCGACAAGTCGTTGGAAGGACGGAAGAATCTTGTCTGCGGGGCGAACAAGCTCGACTACCACCTGCGCAACGTGACGCCGGGGCGGGATTTCGGGTGGACATTGATGGCCGATATCCGCAGCGTGAACGAGGGCGAGGCGTGTCCCACCGGCAAGGACGGCAAACCCTGCGAAGGCAGGCTGGTCGTGGGCAAGGCGGTCGAGGTCGGGCACATCTTCAAGCTCGGGTACAAGTACACGCAATCGATGGGCGCGCGGGTGCTCGACGAGAACGGCAGGGAAGTGATGCCGATCATGGGCTGCTACGGGATCGGCATCGAGCGTATTCTGACCGCGGCCGTGGAGCTGGGGAATGACGCGAACGGGTTCTGGCTGCCACCTTCGATCGCGCCGTTCGCGGTGGTGGTGACGGTGACCAACATCGCCGACGCGGGGCTGCGCGAGACGGGCGAGCGGCTCGCCGCGGAGCTCGATGCGGCGGGGATCGATGTGCTGCTGGACGAGCGGGACGAACGCGCCGGCGTCAAATTTAAAGACGCGGATCTGGTGGGGATTCCCTACCGGATCAACGTGGGCAAGAAGGCCGCCGGCGGCGTGGTGGAGTTGGTGACGCGAGCCGCATCCAAAAGTGTGGACGTGGCGCTTGACGGCGTCCTGGCGGCGGTGAAAGAGCGGATAGAAGAGGATCGGCTGCTGGGAGGCAGCGCCTAGCCGTGGGCTGAAGGCTGACGGCCGAAAGCTGAAGAGGAGCATTCATGGCGTTGAAGATTCGACTGAAGAGACCCGAGTGGCGGCATCCGGTGCTGATGTCGGTGCTGCTGGCTGGGGTGGGGATCTTCGGCGCTCTGGCGCTGGCGGGGTCAACCGTCTTCGGCTACTACTACTACAAATACCAGGACATGGTGGAGGCGCGGTTCAAAGAGCCGGTCTTCGTGGATACGGCCAAGATCTACGCGGCGCCGCGCGAGGTGCGCCCCGGGCAAAGGCTGCCCATCGCGATGATCGCCAGCCAGCTTCGCGAAGCCGGCTACACCACGGACGGCGCGGCGCCGGTTTCGCCGATGGGCACATTCAGCGAAGGCTACGATACGATCACGGTGAAGCCGGGGCCGCAGTCGTATCACGCGCCGGACGATGCCACCATCCGCGACAGCGGCGGTGTGGTCGAGTCGATCACCGACCCGCAGGGAAGGCCGCTGGCGAGCTACGAGCTGGAGCCGGTCCTGATCACGGGACTGAGCGAGGGCCCCGACCGCATCAAGCGCCGCCTGGTGACCTATAACGAGCTGCCGACCAACCTGGTGAATGCGGTGGTGGCGATCGAAGACCGGCACTACTTCGAACACGGCGGCGTGGACTACTGGCGCATCCTGGGCTCGATCCGCAACGACCTGACGCCGGGCCACCGGCTGGTGGAGGGCGCTTCGACCATCACCATGCAACTGGCGAAGATGTTCTTCCTCACGCCGGAGCGAACCTTCAAGCGCAAGTTCCTGCAGGTGGTGATCACGTTCCAACTGGAGCACCTGTTCAAGAAAGAGCAGATCTTCCAGATGTACGCCAACGAGGTGCCGCTGGGACGGCGGGGCAGCTTCGACATCGACGGTTTTGGCGAGGCGGCGCAGGTGTTCTTTGGCAAGGACGTGCGGCAACTGACTCTGGACGAGAGCGCGCTGCTGGCCGGGCTGATCCAGAGCCCGAATTATCTGAGTCCGTTCCGGCACCCGGAGAGAGCCATTGACCGGCGCAACATGGTGCTGGATGCGATGGTGGAGACGGGCGCCATCACCAAGGACCAGGCCGAGGCGGCCAAGGCGCAGCCGCTGCACCTTTCGACGATGAGCGTGGACGCCAGCGAAGCGCCGTACTTTGTGGACCTGGTGCGGGACCGGCTGGCGGCGCGGCTGGGCGACCGCGACTTCAACCGCGAGGGACTGCGCATTTACACCTCGCTCGATCCCGATCTGCAGCGCGTGGCGGCGGAGGCCGTGACCTCGATGATGCCGATGGTGGATCACGAGGTGGACCGGCTGCACGCGCGCGACCGCAAGCGGGGGATTCACTACAGTTATCCCCAGGTGGCGCTGGTGGCGCTCGACCCCCACACGGGCCAGGTGCTGGCGCTGGTGGGCGGGCGGAACTACGCCACGTCGCAGGTGGACCACGCCCTGGCCGACCGGCCCACGGGCTCTACGTTCAAGCCGTTTGTATTTGCCGCGGCCTTCAACACGGCCGTGGAAGGCATATTGCTGCCCGGCGAAACCACCCTGTTCTCGCAATTAATGATCCTGAACGATGAGCCGACGACCTACACGGTGGGCAACCAGACCTACACGGCGCACGACTTCGAGAACAAGTACTACGGCGAGGTGACGGCGCGGTTCGCGCTGCAGGAGTCGCTGAACAACGCCACCATCGGACTGGCGTCGCTGGTGGGCTTCGATACGGTGGCGTCGCTGGCGCGCACGGCGGGCATCACCAGCGCGCGGGGAACGCCCACGGTCGCCATCGGGACCTACGCGGCCACGCCGCTGCAGATGGCCGGGGCGTACACGGTCTTTGCCAACAACGGGCTGCACCTCGATCCATGGCTGGTGGCGAGCGTGCGCACGCCCACCGGAGACGTGATTGCCGATTACGCGCCGGTGGTGAAGCAGGTGCTGGATCCGCGGGTAGCCTACCTCGTTACCAACATGCTGCAGGACGTGATCAATCACGGGACGGGCGAACGCGTGCGCGCGATGGGCTTTACCGCGCCGGCCGCGGGCAAGACGGGCACCGAGCACGACTCGTGGTTCATCGGCTATACCAGCAACCTGCTGTGCGCGGTGTGGGTGGGCAATGACGACTATACCGACCTCGATATCGAGGGCGCGCACGCCGCGGAGCCGATCTGGGCGGAGTTCATGAAGAAGGCCGTGGCGCTGCCGCAGTACTCGGACACGAACGAGTTCACGCCGCCCCCGGGCGTGGATCTTGCGGACATCGACAAGACCAGCAACCTGCTGAGCGACGCGGCCTGTCCGGACGGCGACGAGGTGGCGTTTTTGAATGGCACCGCCCCGACCGACACCTGCGACCATCCGCCCGATCACCGCAATATTCTGCAGAAGATCTT
>DATJMU010000101.1:0-18149 GCA_035508555.1 Occallatibacter sp.
AACATCAAACGATTGGTACGGTTCCTGAGCACATCAACAGGGCCGGCGACGGTCACAGCTTAGCGGACCCTAACACTGCAAAGCGTTCGGTAGGCCAGCTCCTGGCAAGTCCGAGACCAACGACTTTTTCAACACCCACAGGCCGAACCACCTTTCGAGAACAGCAAACCCTGAAAACGAGCATTGGGCGCCTGCAATCCGAATCTCCAGCCCCCGCCCCAGCGCTATACTCAACTCTCCATGGTTCGCATCCTCGGCGCCTCCCTCGCCGCTCTCTTCGGCCTCGCCTTCGGCAGCTTCCTCAACGTCTGCGCCACCCGCTGGCCCGCCCATGAGAGCGTCGTCCGTCCCCGCTCCCACTGCCGCTCCTGCGGCCGCACCCTCGCCTGGTGGGAAAACCTGCCCCTCCTGAGCTGGCTCTTCCTCCGCGGCCGCTGCCGTACCTGCCGTGCCCCCATCGGATGGCGCTACCCCTTCGTCGAGCTCGCGGTCGCCGCCTCCTGGGCCATCACCGCCTGGCAGCAGCTCCCCGCCTTCTACCTTCCCGGCTGGTCCCCGGCCTCCATCTTCGACGCCGGACTCTTCGCAGTCGAAAAGATGTTCCTCTGCTGGCTCCTCATCGCTCTCGCCGTCCTCGACCTCGAGCACCTCTGGCTCCCCGACTGGCTCACCCTCGGCGGCGCCGCCCTCGGCATCCTCATCAACCTCGTCCGCTTCACCGTCCACTTCTTCTGGGACACCCTGCCACTCCACTGGACCACCGCCAGCGAGCTCACCTCTCATCGCGCCTACGTCTTCGACGTCGTCCTCCGCTGGCTCGCCGCCATGGTCGCCGCGCCCCTCTTCATCCTCCTCGTCCGCTGGCTCTACCGCTCCCTCCGCGGCCGCGAGGGGATGGGCCTCGGTGACGCCAAGCTCATGCTCATGCTCGCCGCGTGGCTCGGCCTCTCCCACACCCTCCTTGCCTTCTTCCTCGGCGTCGTCGTCGGCGCCATTGCCGCCCTCACCCTCCTCGCCATGCCCCGCGCCCGCCAATCCTTCGGCGATTGGACCCTCACAAAGCTCCCCCTCGGCACATTCCTCGCCGCGGGCGGCCTCGTCAGCGCCCTCTGGGGCCGCCCCCTCCTCGCCGCCTATCTCCAATGGGCGTCTTTCAACTAAGACATGCTCTCTTGCAGAGAATTCTCCCTCAGTAGCGCAAAATGGTTCTCAGGGAGAATTGCGATGACGGTTCCGGCTGGGACCCAAAAAATCGAATGCCCCCCCATACCCCCCTCACAGTTTGCACCGTCTTCGGTGCAAGTCGATTTTATAAGTGATTGAAAATAAAAGATTGTTTATCTATAATTTATTAACGATATAGTAATCTAATTAACATACCTTTAACGATCGGGAAACACGCGCTGATTTGTCCGCTGAAGTCGCTCGTGCTATTGCGGCGCCGCCCCGGTGGGTTTGCCTGCCGGCGCCTGCGTGTTCGCAATCTCCGGCTCCCGCAGCGCCTTCGTTGCCTCTTTGGCGTGCTTGCTCCCCGGATCGTACTCGAGCACCTTCACGTAGTGCTGCCGCGCGTCGGCATAGTCCCCCAGGTGCCGCTCGCTCTCGGCCAGTCCCCAATACACGTCCGGGTTCTGCGGGTCGAGCACCAGCGCCGACTGGAACCGCGACAGCGCCGCCCGCCAGTTATGGTTGCCCAGGTAGTAGCTCCCCACGCTGAGGTCGTTCGCCAGCGTCTCCGGTGGCAGCGTCATCAGCGGCTCGCTGCCTTTCTTGCCTGGCTGCGCCGTATCCGGCGCCGGCAGCAGGTCATCGAGCCCCGACTGGCTGGAGCTGAAGCCCTGCCGCTGCCCCCCATCCGGCTCCGAACTGTCCGGGCTCTTCACCGGATCCATATCGTCCGGTGGCAGCTTTCCACCCGCATCCACCGCATACCGCCCCTCGGGTACGGTCCCCGCCGGTCCCGAGGGCAAAACCGGAACATTTGTTGTGTTCCCCGGGAACGGATTTCCGTTCGCCTGTGACTGAGGCGATGAAGATTTTGCCTGCGCCGCCTGGCCGCTGCTCTGGCTAGATGTCGCGCTCTTCTCAGAGCCAGAGCTCTGCGCCACCAACGGTGCCGCGCCCGCCAATGCCGTGGCAAAAACCAGCATCATCATAAATCCCAGCTTCATTCCGCTCCGAGCCCTCTCGTCACCCTTGTATCAATGGTACGATGCATTCCAGTGAAGTTAAAATCTCTCCAAAATGCAGGGAAGCAACACACATCTCTATGGGTCTGATCATCCGTTCCTCAGCCATTCACGCCGCCGGCTGCTACACCACCGCAGCCATCCGCAAGGGCTCCCGCGTCGCCGAGTATAGCGGCCGCCTGATGACCAAGGATGAGGCCGACGTGCGTTTCGCCGACTCCCCCGTCACCTACCTCTTTGGACTCGGCGACGGCTCGATGGTCATCGACGGCCATGGCCTGGGCATGTTCATCAACCACAGTTGCGATCCTAACTGCGAGACCAGCGAGATTGACGGCCGAGTCGTCATCACCGCTATCCGTAACATCAAGGCCGGCGAGGAGATCACCTACGACTACTGCCTCTACGACGGCGGCGACGACGAAGCCATCTGCAACTGCGGTACCCGCACCTGCCGCGGCACCATGTACTCCCCCCGCGAAGTCCGCAAGCGCAAAGCCGCGCAGAAAACGCTATAGTAGGGCGCCTCCGAGTCGGAGTCTGATGAAGCCCCTGCACAGCCGGAGGCGAATCAAAGAGACTGCAAATCTCCATGATGATGAAGGCGTCAGGAATTCACGAACTGGGGATTCACGAACTGGGCGGACCCGGGGCCCTGCTATACTCGCCGCATGACCGCACGGGTTATCACTTTGGGAGCAGTCTTGCTTGTTGCCGGAGCCGTCTTTGCACAACAGCACGCTACCTCGATCGACGTCCCCACGGGCCAGCGCGCACTGCTCCAGGCCAAAGGTGAAGGCTTCCAGATTTACACCTGTGCACACACGCCGCGGAGCGAGATGTGGATGCTCAAGGCTCCCGATGCCAAGCTGCTCGATGCATCGGGAAAGGTGATCGGAAGGCACTTCGCCGGGCCAACGTGGGAGTTGGCGGACGGCGGCGAAGTACAGGGGGAGCTGATTGCCAGTCGTCGCGCTCCCGATCCCGATTCCGCAGCCTGGTTGCTCCTGGGCGCCAAGCCGGGAACCGCCAGCGGCAGCCTCGCTACGATCGACTTCATTCGCCGTACCGACACTCACGGTGGAGCTGCCGCAAGCAGCGGTTGCCAGACGGAGGCGGATATCGGGAAAACCGACCGAGTTCCCTACACAGCCACGTATACGTTTTACGCGCCACAATGATCGCGGTGTGAATAAGCAAAGAATCAACAGCCCACGGCGCAGGTGCTCTTCGCCCCTCAAACGGTACAATCCCCTCTAGGCCGGTTGCACCACAGGGCGGCCGAGGGAGAGAGCACGCATGGGTTATCAGGTTCTGGCCAGAAAATATCGTCCGCAGCGGTTCGCCGACGTGGCCGGCCAGGAGCACGTCACGAGAACTCTCCTGAACGCCCTCGCCCAGAACCGCATCGCTCACGGTTATATCTTCTCCGGCCACCGCGGCATCGGCAAAACTACTATCGCGCGCATCCTCGCCCAGGCCCTCAACTGCCGCACTGAGGTCGGAGGCGCGGAGCGGCCGACCCCCGAGCCCTGTGGCGTCTGCGATTCCTGCACCGAGATTCGCCAGGGCTCGGCCGTCGACGTCATCGAGATTGATGCCGCCACCAACCGCGGCATCGACGAGATCCGCGAGCTCCGCGACGCCGCCCGCTACTCCCCCGCCCGCGACCGGTACAAGATCTACATCCTTGACGAAGCCCACCAGATCACCGAGGCGGCCTTCAACGCCCTCCTCAAAACCCTCGAGGAGCCTCCGGGGCACGTCATCTTCATGATGGCGACCACCGAGCCCGAGAACATTCCCCAGACCATCCGCTCGCGCTGCCAGCACTTCAGCTTCCACGCGGTCAAGTTCGACGACATCCTGGCCCAGTTGAGGTCGATCGCCGCGGAAGAGCAGGTGGAGGCCGAGGGAGCCGCCCTGGCTCTGCTGGCCGAGGCAGGTGACGGCTCCATGCGTGACGCGCTTTCCATCATGGACCAAGCCATCGCCTCCGCGCCCGTTGAATCCGGCCGTCCCGTCCTTTCGGCCGCGCAGATTCGCGACCTCATGGGCTCGGTTCCCAATGCCGTCTTCGAACGCCTCCTCGAAGCCGTCGCCGAGGGTCAAACCGCCGCGTTGATGGAGCAGACCAACACCCTCGTCAACGCCGGCCATAGCCCCTCGTCGCTGGCTCGTCAACTGGTTCGCTACCTCCGCAACGCGCTCATGGCCAAACTCGGCGGCGAGCAGACCGAGCTGCTCCAGATATCCGCCGACGAGCGCGCCCGCGCCGCGCGCAGTGCCCTGCTCTTCACGGAGGAAGAGCTGACCCGCAACCTTCAGGTCGTTCTCCGCACCTTCGACGAGCTGAACTACCGCCAGGAACAGCGATTCCATCTCGAGCTCGGGCTACTCAAGCTCATCCACGCCCAGCGCCTCTTGCCCGTTGAGGAACTCCTGAGCCGCTTAGCGGCCAGCGCCGGCGGCCCCGGCCCCGCAGCGCGGCCGGGCTCCAGCCCAACGCCGAGGTTCACACGGCCTGCTTCGCCGTCGACGCCATCCCCGAGCTCGTCCATCTCACCCTTTGGCTCAGGCGGCAGCTGGAGCTCAGCGCAGGGCATAAAGCAACCTTCTGCGCCAGTGGTGCAAATGGAGCGCTCCGCCGCTACTCCGGACTCGCCCTCAGCCTCTGAGGCCCCATCCGCAGCTTCCCGTGAGGTCCAACCCTTTCCGGCTGTGGCAGCACCAGTCACTGGTTTCACTGCTCCTCTCACTGAAGGCGCGCTCGCGAAGGCTCCGGAAGAGGCCGAACAATCCTCCAGGGCGCCCTCCACAAGTGCGATGCAGCAGGCTGCTGTATCAGCCCTTGCCGCCGCTGGCCATGAATCCGCCGCCCGCCTTCTCGGTACTGCGGTGTGGAATCTGGACGGCTCCGGTCTGCGCATCGAAATCCCCGGCCTTGGCAAGAAGATGATCGCCCTCACCGTCAATGCGGCCGCCGAAAAGATCGTTCGGCTGGAACTTCAGCGTCTCGGCGCGCCTTCGCGATTCCTGATCGTTCCTGTCGAGGGCTCAGCCGCGGCTGCGCCCGCATCCACTGCTTTTACCACCGGCAGCCTTCAGGAGGCTGCCCTGGCTCATCCGCTCGTCCAGCGCGCGCGGGAGATCTTTCACGCCGAGCTTCGCAGCGTCGTCGATCTCCACTCCAAGTAGCGGCGCAATCAAGGAGTACCACTCATGATCAACCCACTCAAACTCACCGAGATGCTCTCCCAGGCCAATAAAATGCAAGAGGAGGTCCAGCGCAAGCTCGGCGAAACCGTCGTTGAAGCCTCGAGCGGCGGCGGCGCGGTCACCGCCACCATGAACGGCAAAAAGCAGCTCCTCAAGCTGCACATCGATCCCTCGGCTGTCCTGGGTCTCGGCGGCAGCCAGCCCGACGTCGAGATGCTCGAAGACCTTATTGTCGCCGCGGTCAACGAAGCCGGCCGCAAGGCCGACGACGCCATCCAATCGAGCGTCCAGGGCATGCTTGGCGGCCTCAAGTTGCCGGGGCTTGGCTGAAACTGAACCCGGCGCGGATTGCCGCGATCACGGAGGCCGAACGTGTCACGCTATGCCGAGCCCCTGGCCCGGCTTATTGAAGAACTCCGCAAGCTCCCCGGTGTCGGAACTAAAAGCGCCCAGCGCTTCGCCTTCCACATTCTCCGTTCCAGTAACGAAGACGCCGCTGCTCTGGCCGACGCTGTGCATAGTCTCAAGGCCAGCCTTCGCCTCTGTTCCATCTGCAACAACGTCACCGACGTCGACCCTTGCGCTTACTGCGCAAGCCCGGCTCGCAACCAGCGCCAGGTGTGCGTCGTCGAGGAACCAACCAGCATCGCCTCCGTGGAGCGCGCCAAAGGCTATGGGGGCGTCTACCACGTCCTCCACGGCACGCTCTCACCCCTGCACGGAGTCGGCCCCGACCAGTTGCGGACTTCGACACTTCTCGCGCGCGTCGAGCGCGGCGAAGTAGACGAAGTCATCCTGGCCACGAGCCCCACACTGGAAGGCGAAGCCACCGCCAACTGGCTGGCGAGCGCCTTGCGTGCCTTCCCTGTCCGCGTGACGCGCATCGCCACCGGCGTCCCCGCGGGCAGCGACATCGAGTACGCAGACGAGGTCACGATGGCGCGAGCCCTAGAAGGCCGCCGCGAACTATAGCCTCGGCCGTTGCCCACCTCGGATATTTAAGTCCAGAATTTTGAAGATGGCCCCGGAAGCTCTAGCGGCGATTCCGATTCGCCGCAATCGCCGCGGCCTTCAGCTCCCGGTTGGCCTGATCCAGCAGGTCCTTGGCGCGCTGCGCATGGCCGTCCATGTCCCACTCGTTCGCCTGCTGTGCGGCAACAATCCTGTTATAGGCCTGCTCGGTCAGCCGCTGCGCGGCCGCCAGGTTCGGATGGCGGCCGCCAACATTGCGCTCAGGCGGACCCTGAGCGATGGAAACACCGCCTGCCATCGCGGCCAGCACGGGAACGGAGCCAAGAATCAGATTGCGTCGGTTCATCGGAAAATCCTCCGGACACAAGATAGCAGCCGATCGTAAATTCCTTGCAACAGAAAAATTCACTGCGTCGTGACATCTGACTGCGCGAGCTTATCCAACTCTGGCGCGAACCGTGCTCCAGCCAGCAAAATCGCACCCGAGATGACCAGGAACACCAATGTCAGGCCCATCCCCATGCGCAGATTCGTCCGGTCCGAGATCGCCCCGATGATCGTCGGCGAAAATGTGTCGCCGAATGCATGAATGCAGAAGAGGTTGATCGAAATCGCGGTCGCCCGCACCGGCGCCGACACCGAGTTCACAATCGCCGCGTTCAACGGCCCGGTATTCAGAAACAGAAAGAACTCCGCTGCGAACAGTGACGGTATGGCCCACGCCCGCGGCCCGAAAAATACCAACGCCCCGCAGGGCAACGTCAGCGCCACGCTCCAGAACGACAGCAGGTAGAGTGCGCGGTCGTCAGTCCGCAGCCACCGCTGCGCAATCCACCCTCCCGTAAAGGTCCCCGCAATCCCATCGACTACCGTGATGGCGCCCACCACCAAGCTTGCGTTCGCCACCGAGAGCCCAGAGAACCGGTGCAGAAACGTTGGCACCCAGGCCGAGATCCCACCCATCGCAAAGGTCAGCATCGCCAGTCCGAAGGTCGCCGTCAAAAACGCCGGATTCTGAAAGAGCCCTGTCACCGTTGCTCGGTCGTGGGTGGCGCGGATGTGGTCGCTCGCCCCACGCTCCGGCTCCGCCGCCAGCCAGCCGTACAGGATTGCAATCAGCAGGCCCGGAATCGCGCAGAGAAAAAACGGCGCTCGCCATCCATAACGTGAGCCCAACTCTCCGCCGGCCAGGTACCCCAGTGCCGCCCCTACCGGAATCGCAAGGTAAAAGATGGTCAGAATCCGGTTCCGCTCCCGCTCCGGATAGAAATCGGACAGCACCGCGGGCGCGAAGATCCCGAAGGTCGCCTCGCCCACGCCCACCAGCGCGTGGCGCACATACAGGGTCCAGTAGCCGTGCACCCACGCCGTCGCCAGCGTCGCCAGGCTCCACAGCACCGCCCCGGCAATAATGAGCGGCTTGCGCCGGAAGCGGTCGCCCAGCCAGCCCGTCAGCGGCGCCGTAAGCATGTAGCAGACGAAGAGCGCAGTCGTCAGCGCCCCCATCTGCTCGTCAGTCACATGAAGGGCCCGCTGAATCAGAGGGACTTCGCCCGGCAGTATATAGCGGTCGATGTAGTTGAGCAGGTTCAGGCCGATCAGCAGCACCAGCACACCAACGGCCGGGCTCAACCGCCTGCTCACGGGTGTCGATCCTTGTTGCAAAGCGCACTCTTTTCGGAAGCTTGAGGACTTCGTATCAGAAACATCATAGCCACTCCTTTCCACGTCACGGCGAATCACAAACGAACTGCCTGGCAGCCGTCCTGTTGCTCCCGTCAATTCCGCTCTTCCGCGAATTGCTCCCGAAACACCTTTCGGACTTGCTCACCGCCATTTTCCTCAACCGCCCACCGCAGCCGTTCCCGCAACTCCGGAGACGGGGCAGCCCGTCCCAGCGCCTCAACCGCGATTGGCGCCTCCCGTTTGCCTGCGGCAATCAGCGAGACCAGAAAATCCGCAGCCTCAGGCAGCCGCGTCAGCGCTATTGCGCTCAGCAGCACCGAGGTGAACCATGGTTCCGTGGAGTTGGCGAGCCGATTCCGCAGTGCTGCCAGCGCCGCCGGGCTGCGAGTCTCCGCCAGTGCAAAGGCCGCCTCGCCGGCCGCATCGTCCCCCTTCTCCAGAAACCGTGCAATAAACGGAATCGCCTTCTCAGCCTCAATCGATACCAGCGCGCTGAAACACGCCGCCGAAACCTCCGACTCTTCGTCCGGGATCAGCGCCCGCAACCGCAGTAGCGGCGCAGCCAGCGGCCCGATCTGCCCTATTGCCCGCGCAGCCTCCACGCGCACGCTCTTGTCCGGGTCGGCCAGCAGTTCCAGCAGCAGGCCCACCAGCTCCAGATTGTCGAGCTCGTCGCACGCCACCAGCGCGTGCGCGCAGTTCGCTCTCAGCTCCGCGGCCGAGTCGGAGCGGCCGCCCCAGGTCGGCTCCATCTGGCGATGGTGCAGCCCGCGCAGATAGACATCCTTGTCGCGGCACTCGAGCCGCATCAGCGCGTGACTCAGGGCATTCTTTGCCCAGCACTGCGGATCGGTCTTCCCGGGGTTGATGAAGAACCGTTCGAATGACGCAATCAGATCGGGAACAAGCTGTGTGAGCCCATTTTCCTCGGTCAGCCGCGCCGCTTTGGCAACCAGCAGATTGCTGCGGTTGGCCAGCATCTTTTTCACCAGCGGTGTCCCAACCTCGTCGAGGGCGCGCCCCGTGAGGGCGTCGAGCGCCGCCATCTGTTCGTCAAAGGCACGATGAGCCATGGCCGCCTGAGCGATGGTTTGAGAAAGACCAGTCTATATGCGGCGGCCGGAGCAAGGCGTCCGGCTAAGATCGGGACCGGATTCCCAAGAGATCGATTGCAGCGGGTTCTGGCGAAAATTGCCCACTTTTGCCTCGCGAATGGGGCAATTTTTGATGAACAGAATGTTAATTCAATAACCAATTGGTTACTGAATTACTTTTGATAACTTGTTTGTTTTCAACAAATCGTCGTTCAAAACTGGACAAATGGCAAGCAAATTGCGCACCCCCCCGGGGGGGGTGCTCAGACTGAGATTTCATGGCTCCTCCGTAGGAGAACGCGGATACTGCGTTGCTTCTATTCTGCGTTGAATGGGTGTAATTCTCTGCAAATGCGCACGGCCCTCCTGCAGGGACTCCGGCTGAGGGCCACCAGCCGAAGCTCCGCGAGGCGCTTCCAGTGCAAAGCCGACGATGAAGTCAGATTCAAAACCGGCTCGGGCGGGCATTGAGCGGAGAAGCCGATTGCCGCGAAACTCTCCAAAAGATGCATGAGTTTTTCGTCCCCAAAGAATACCAAGCTATAGTATCCTGGGGGTCCCTACCAACAGAGGAGGTCCCTATGCTTCGCACTGCAATGATTCGCGCGTCGGTGCTGGTGGCCGTGCTTTTGCCCGAAATAGCTTTTGCCGGTCCATACGACGACCTCATGAAAGCCCATGATGCCTTTCAAAATGCGAAGTCCTGGCACGCCGAAGAACACTTTTCGAACGGCAAGACGGTAACAGTGGAATACTCGGCGCCTGACCGCTGGCGCGTCCAGCCCAACCCGGACTTCACCGAGGTCATCATCGGCAACGACGTATACATGGTCCGCAATGGCCGCGCCACCAAATTGCCGGTCGGGGGCGATATGATTCGGACGATGATTCAGCGCTTAGGATTCTCCGCGTCCGATGATATGAAGGATTCGGCGCGGGACCTCGGTATGCAGACGATCGACGGCCGCAGCTTGCACGCCTATTCTTATACGGCGAATGGCACTCCCGTGACGCTTTATCTCGGCCCTGACTCGCTGCCCGTCAAGAGCGTAGTGCAGGACAGTAATACGACAACGATCATCACGTACTCGAAGTACAACGAGCCCATCTCGATCGAAGCGCAATAGGGGGCGAAGGGCGCCTGGAGTGCAACTTCAGAGACCCGGAGTCTGATCAACTTCAGAGACCCGGAGTCTGATCTTTGACAAACGCTATGCCGGCGCCGGCTCGTAATTCAGATTCGGTCCCAGCCACCGCTCAACTTCGGCGATGCTCATCCCCTTGCGCGCCGCATAGTCCTCCACCTGGTCCTGCCCGATCTTGCCAAGCGAGAAGTAGCGCGACTCGGGATGCGCAAAGTAGAGGCCGCTCACGCTCGATCCCGGCCACATGGCGTACGACTCGGTCAGGGAGATGCCGGCGTTCGCTTCGACGTCGAGCAGCCGCCAGAGCGTTCCTTTTTCTGTGTGGTCGGGGCAGGCCGGGTAGCCGGCTGCCGGCCGGATGCCGCGGTACTTCTCGTGAATCAGATCTTCGGT
Organism: Occallatibacter sp.; assembly: GCA_035508555.1. Taxonomy (GTDB): domain Bacteria; phylum Acidobacteriota; class Terriglobia; order Terriglobales; family Acidobacteriaceae; genus Telmatobacter. Next base: position 10,699 of record DATJMU010000101.1, read on the forward strand.
GCTCAGCCCTTCACCGCGCCCGTAGCCCCACTCTTCGCGTACGCGCTTATGCAGGCACTCGGCGAAGGCTTCGGCGAGCCTGTCGGCAAGAGCTTCGGCCATGATCGCGTTGTAGTCGTCGTGCCGCGCGCGGAATCCGTCGCACAGCTCCTTCATCCCGACCCCGCTCGTCACCGCAAACGCCCCGATCGTGTCCGCCAGCCCGCTCGCCTTCGGCGCCACAAAGTCCGCCAGCGACCGGCTAGGCTCGCTGGCATCTCTCTCCATCTGCTGCCGCAGAAAGTGGAATCGTGCAAGCACTTCGGCGCGCGCGCCATCCGTATACACTTCCACATCGTCGCCAACGGCGCTCGAAGCAAAGAACCCGTAGACGCCCCGCGCCGTGAGCACACGCTTGGCGATGATCTCGTCCAGCAACCCATTGGCCTCAGCAAAAAGCTGCCGCGCCTGCGCTCCGTGCTGGGGATGGTCAAAAATACGCGGATAGACGCCCTTGAGCTCCCAGGTGTGGAAAAACGGCGTCCAGTCGATGAACGCGCGCAGGGTAGCGAGAGGAAAGTTATCGAGCACACGCACACCTGTGAAGGCGGGCACGGCCAGATCTTCCGCCCGCCACGCAATCGGAGTCCGCCGCGCGCGCGCCTCTTCCAGCGTCAGCAGCTTCTGCTTTGGCGCGGCATGGGCCCGGCGCAGGGCATCGTACTCGGCGCGATGGTGCTCCACGAACCCGGGCCTTCCTTCCGTGCTCAACAGGCTCGTGGTCACCGGCACGGCGCGGCTGGCGTCGAGCACGTGCACGACCGGCTCACTGTAGTTCGGGGCAATCTTCACGGCCGTGTGCGCCCGGCTGGTCGTGGCTCCGCCAATCAGGAGCGGAAGCTTGAATCCCTGCCGCTCCATCTCCCGCGCCACGTGCACCATCTCGTCGAGCGAAGGCGTGATCAGCCCGCTCAATCCGATCAGATCCGCACGCACCTCCTTCGCCCGCTCGAGGATCTTCTCGCAGGGCACCATCACGCCCATGTCGATCACGTCGTAGTTGTTGCAGGCCAGCACCACACCCACAATGTTCTTGCCGATGTCGTGGACGTCGCCTTTCACCGTGGCGAGCACGATCCTGCCCTGCGCCTTCACGGCCTGGCCTGCCGCCGCCAGCTCGGCTTTTTCGGCCTCCATGTAAGGAGTCAGGTGGGCAACGGCCTTCTTCATCACGCGCGCCGATTTGACCACCTGCGGGAGAAACATCTTGCCGGCGCCGAAGAGGTCGCCCACCACACTCATGCCCGCCATCAGCGGCCCTTCGATCACCGCCAGCGGCTTGCCCAGCTTCAAGCGCGCCTCTTCCGCGTCATGCTCGATGTAGGTATCGATCCCTTTGACCAGCGCGTGCGCGAGCCGCTCCTCTACCGTCCCGTTGCGCCACTCTTCGGTCTTCTTTTCCGTCTCTCCACTGGCGGCCGCGCCTTCGGCCTTGAGCGCCTCGCCGCGCGCCACGAGCCGCTCGGTCGCGTCCGGCCGGCGATTGAGCAGCACATCTTCCACCAGCTCGCGCAGCGCCGGCTCAATCTCCTCGTACACCTCGAGCATCCCCGCATTCACGATGCCCATGTCCATGCCCGCGGCGATGGCGTGATAGAGAAACACCGAGTGCATCGCCTCGCGCACCTTGTTGTTGCCGCGAAAGCCGAAGGAGATGTTGGAGACGCCGCCGCTCACCTTGGCGTGCGGCAGGTTGGCCTTGATCCACCGCGTGGCCTCGATAAAATCCACCGCGTAGTTGTTGTGCTCCTCCATGCCCGTGGCGACCGTGAGGATATTCGGGTCGAAGATGATGTCTTCGGCCGGAAACCCAACCTCGTCCACAAGAATCCGGTAAGCCCGCTCGCAGATGCGGATCTTGTCGGCGTAGCTAGCGGCCTGGCCCTGCTCGTCGAAGGCCATCACCACGGTGGCCGCGCCGTACTTGAGCACGGTCCGGGCCCGTTCGCGAAACTTCTCTTCCCCCTCCTTGAGCGAGATCGAGTTCACGATGCCCTTGCCCTGCAGGCACTTCAATCCGGCCTCGATCACCTCCCACTTCGACGAGTCCACCATGAACGGAACCTTGGCGACCTCGGGTTCGCTGGCCAGCAGCTGCAGGAAGCGCGTCATGGCCGCGACGCCGTCGATCATGCCCTCGTCCATGCAGATGTCGAGCACGTTGGCGCCGTTCTCCACCTGCTGGCGCGCCACAGTAACTGCCTCTTCGTACTTGCCGTCCTTGATCAACCTGGCAAACTTGGGCGAACCGGCCACGTTGGTCCGCTCGCCGATCATCATGTACACGCCTGGCTGCTGCGTGAATGGCTGCGAACCCGACAGCCGCAGCGGCCTGAACTCCGCGGCGGCGCTCTCGACAGCGGGCGGCGCCGACATGGAAGCCGTCTTGTGCTGGTGAGGCGGCTGTCCATCGAGCGCCTTCGCGATGGCCGCGATGTGCTCGGGCGTATTCCCGCAGCAGCCGCCCGCAATATTGATCAGCCCGCCGCGCGCAAACTCGCCCAGATAACGGGCCATATCGGCCGGCCCCAGATCGAAGCCCGTTGGCGAGAGCGGATTCGGCAAACCCGCATTCGGATAGCAGGAGATCGCCGCGTCGGCCTTGGCGGCCAGCTCGCTCAGGAAGGGATACATCAGGTCCGGGCCCAGCGAGCAGTTGAGCCCTACCGAGAGCGGCTTCACGTGTTCCACCGCATCCCAGAACGCCTCAACGGTCTGCGCCGAGATCATGGTCTCGCCGCCGCGACCTACCGCGGCCGAGATCATGATCGGAAGCTTCTTGCCGCTCGCGGTGAGGCCGTCCTCGTCGAAGACCTCCTCGATGGCCACCAGCGCCGCCTTCGCATTGAGCGAGTCGAAGATGGTCTCGACGAGCAGCAGGTCGACTCCTCCGGCAATCAGCGCCCGCACCTGTCGCTTATAAGCGTCCTTCACCTGATCGAAGGTCACCACACGGAATCCCGGATCATCCGCGTCCGGCGAATTGGAGAGCGAAACCGTCAGCGGCCCGATCGATCCTGCTACGAACCGCTGTCGCGACGTCGCATTCCCGACGCGGTCGGCCCACTCCCTGCATTGCCGCGCCGACTGCTCGTTGATCTCCCAGGCAAGACCGTCAAGGAATTTATCCTCGACAATCTTCTGATAAAACGCCGGATCCTTGCGCCCGCCGCGCTCGCGCGGGTCCTCCACGAAGAACTCGCTCAGCGCAATGCTGGTCGCGCCGAAGGTGTTGGTCTCGATGATGTCCGCGCCCGCCTCAAGAAACCGCCGGTGGATGTCGCCGATCATCTTTGGCTGCGTCAGCGTGAACAGGTCGCCGTTATTCAGCAGGTCCTTGGTGGCATCCTTGAACCGCTCTCCGCGAATGTCGGCCTCGGTCATCCCGTAGGTACGGATGGTCGTGCCCATCGCTCCGTCGATGATCGCGATGCGGCTCTCGAGGATCTTCTCTAGCGGATGCTGGCGAGCTTTTGTCATTTTTCCCCGGCATTCTGGTGTGAGTTAAGATGAGCGGCCGCAAAAGCCAAGCGACCCGCCGCGCGGCGAGTTGCGAGGAAGCCGCTTTCTATCAAGCATATCGGAGTTTCCGCAGGCAAGACATCGATTGACGGCAGACGGGCGCCCCGCGCCGCTGGATGGCATCGAAACCGGGCTCAACGGCTTGGCCCGGCCAGCCCGCGCAATAGACAGGCGCTTACTCCAGATGCACTAGACTGAGAGTTGGACGCACCATGATCACGCTGTTTGGGGACAGGGACAAGCCGGCCGAGCCGGACGGCATCGACCAGGCCGCGCAAGAAGGCGAAGCCCGCAAGCCGGGCCTCTTCGCACGGATGAAGCAGGCCGTCTCGCGCACCCGCGAGTCTTTTTCGGCCCGCATCGAGTCCATCGCCGCCCTCACCCGCACCGTCGACGAGCGCGACCTCGAAGATCTCGAAACCGCGCTCCTCACCAGCGATATCGGCGTACAAACCACGACTGCCATCCTCGACGCGCTGCGCGAGCGCGCCCGCCGCCAGGCCATCGAAGGCGGCGAAGAGCTCCGCTGCCTACTCAAATCCCAGTTGCAGTCCATCCTTGAGGCACCCCGGCACCCGGTCCCGCAACCCGCGCCACCCAAAGTCACCTTCCTGGTCGGCGTCAACGGCACCGGCAAAACCACCACCAGCGGCAAGCTGGCCGCCTGGAGCCGTTCGCAGGGCCGCACCGTCCTTCTCTGCGCTGCCGACACCTTTCGCGCCGCGGCCATCGAGCAGCTCGAAGTCTGGGCCTCCCGCTCCGGCGTGGAGATCATCAAGACTCGCCAGGGCGGCGACCCGGCCGCCGTGCTCTACGACGCCATCGCCGCCGCGCGCGCCCGCTCCATTCATGAGGTCTACGTGGACACCGCCGGCCGGCTGCACACCAAGTCCGGCCTCATGGATGAGCTCGACAAGATGCGTCGCACCGCCGCCCGCCTTGTCCCCGACGCGCCGCATGAAGTTTTGCTGGTGATGGACGCAACGACGGGGCAGAATGGATTGCAGCAGGCGCGGCTCTTTACGCAGTCGGCCGGCGTCACCGGCATCGTGCTCACCAAACTCGACGGCACCGCCAAGGGCGGCATCGCCGTCGCCATCGCGCGCGAGCTGAATTTGCCGGTACGCTTCGTGGGTATCGGCGAGCAGATGACCGACCTGCTGGAATTTTCGCCCGCGGAGTTTGTCGATTCGCTGCTGGGCTAGCAACGCAAACGGGGAGGAAACCATGAACAGGAAAAAGGACCGCGAGAACCTGTTACAGTCACTGATCGCTCGACTCAAGAGAATCACGGGGCCTCCCAAAGCCGAGCCTGACGATCCCTACGCCTATGTAACGGCTCCCCTGCGCCGGCCGCCCGGCCGCGGCGGCGCCGCCGCCACTGTGGAACTCGACGCCGGCGAGCGGTAGGACCGGCACACGCACCATCTCTTCACGACTCGCCATGACCTTCGAGGAACAAGATCGATACTGGATGCAGCGCGCCATCGAGCTCGCTCGCCGAAGCATCGGTGTCAGTTCGCCCAATCCTGCGGTCGGCTGTGTCATACTCGACCGGGCCGGCCAGGTCGCCGGCGAAGGCTGGCACGAGTACGACCTGCTGGATCATGCCGAGGTGGACGCACTCAAAGAGGCCCAGCAGCACGCAGGCGAGCGGCTGCGCGGCGGTACGGCTTATGTGACTCTGGAGCCTTGCAACCACACGGGGCGGACGCCGCCCTGCACCGAGGCGCTCATTGCAGCGGGGCTGGCTCGCGTGGTGGCGGCCACCGTCGACCCGAACCCTGCTGTGGCTGGCCACGGGATGGAGCGGCTCAAGGCGGCCGGCATAGATACGGCGCTTGGCGCAGGTGAGGCCGAAGCCCGCCGCCTCAACGAAGGCTTCGCCCGCTGGAGCCAGCACAAGCGTCCTCTGGTCCTGATGAAGGTCGCCATGTCCCTCGACGGCCGCATCGCCCCGCCGCCCGGCGTGCACGCCCTGCACGAGCCTTACTGGATCACCAGCGAAGCCGCCCGCGCCGCCGTGCAGCCTCTGCGCTGGCAGGCCGACGCGGCCATGGTTGGTGTCGACACGGTCCTTGCCGACGACCCGCTGCTCACCGACCGCAGCGGCCTGCGCCGCCGCCGGCCGCTGCTGCGCGTCGTGCTCGACTCCGCCCTGCGCATGCCCCTCGAATGCAAGATGGTCGCGACGGCACAGAATGACGTCGTGGTTTACACGGTCTCCGCCAACGAGGCCCGCAGACGCGAGCTCGAATCGCGCGGCTTGCGCGTAGAAGTGCTCCCAGCCGAAGCCGGTCGCGTACCGCTAGGCAAGGTCCTCGACAAACTCGGCGAAGAAGGCATCCTCACCCTGCTCACCGAATCCGGCACGCGCCTCAACACCGCGCTCCTCGCCGGCGGCTTCGTCGATCGTGTTCACCTCTTCGTTTCGCCCCAGATCATGGGCTCTGACGCGGTCCCCGCCTTCCGCGGCATGGCCAGCTTTGTGCGCATGGCCGACGTCGAGGTCGAGCGCTATGGCAACGACCTCGGTCTTTGCTCGCTCCTCAAAGACCCCTGGCCGGCGGGCGGGGACCATCCATAATCACGGGTACGCCCGGCCCCGCACCGGTCACATGCACCCTCATCTGCCAAGCTCAGTGCGCCTTCGGCAGCAGCTTCCAGATCGATGGATCCTCTTCCCCCAGCACCCACGAACAGAACCCCGCCAGCCCATTCGTCTCGGTCAGGTCATAGCGATCCGCGAAGGTCTTCTGATCCGTAAAGAACACCCACTCCCGCATCTGATCGCGGTAAAAGTAAAAGTACGCGCTTCGGTCCACCGGATCCCACTCGATCTTCCCGCTGTACTCCTCGGCCAGCAGCCGCGCATTGGCCGCGCCGATGTAGTCGGCCGTCGGATTCGGCTTGTACTCTCCCGTCGCCTTGTCCAGAGTCGGCGCTCCCGTGTACCAGTGGTACCCATAGAGCGGAATCCCCAGCGCCAGCTTGTCCTTCGGCACATACTTCAGCGCATAATTCAGGTTGTCCACCGTCCACTGCCATCCCGCCACCGGGCCCGGCATCGTCCACCGTGTCTGCTGGTCGTAGGTCATCAGGCATACCATGTCCACGGACTTCGCAATCGCCTCCAGATCGTAGGCCCCGCGCCAGTCTGTATAGATCCACTTCGCGAATCCGCCGCTCCCCGGATAACCCGGCGCATTGGGCACGGTCGCAATTGTCAATTTCAGGCCCGCCCCGTGCAGCGCCTCGGCTGATCGCTTCACCAGCGCGCTCAGGGCATCCCGGTCCAGCCAATCGACGTTCTCAAAGTCGAACTGGAACCCCGTGTACCCATGCAGCCTGCACTCGCGGATCAGGGCCTGGTTCATCTCCGCCTGCGCCGCCTCATTGGTGGCCAGTTCGTGAAAGCTCTTCTTGTTGAACAGACCGACAATCGGCATCACCGGCACATTTGCGGCCTTGGCTTTCTCCAGTACCAGGTCGTTGGGCGCCCCGGTTACCAGCCCGTTCTCGTCCACCTGGTACCAGGTCGGCACCAGCAGCCCCACCTGATCGGAGTGCGCCAGAAAGTCGCGCACCGAATCCGGCCCGTCAGTCATATAGAAAATGGCCAGCGGACTGGCCATCGCCGGCACTGCCATGGTCAACAGCAGCGCCCCCGCAATCGAAATCAGCGATTTCATCGGCATCCTCATTCAAGCATCCATTTCCCTCAACACGGCACAGCGCTCCGGCTTCGCCCGGCCCCGTCACAGCGTCAACCTCGAGGGGAAATTGGGAGATAAATTGGTGACCCCGGGCTGATTCGAACAGCCGACACGCAGTTTAGGAAACTGCTGCTCTATCCATCTGAGCTACGGGGCCACGTTTAGAATGAACAA
>DATJMU010000102.1:0-15628 GCA_035508555.1 Occallatibacter sp.
TCGCTGCCTCCAGAGACGATCTCTGGAATCAGCATCGCGGCAATTTCAAATCGACACCACCCCAAAAACCCGGCAACCTGCCGCACATCAGCAGCTTGCAAAAAGAAACGCACCAGTTAACCGGACGGTAATGACCACTGATCACTGTTCACTGACCACTGTTTTCGGTCCGCCGTCTGGATAGTTCACGCGAACCGTCAGGATCTCATACGGATGAATGGGAACCTTGACCGTGTTGTCCGACACCGGCAGCGGATCGCCCTCCGGTGTCTCCATCAGGTTGGTCACCGTCGCCCCGGTGGCGCCGGGCGGAACGTGGAACTCGACCGTCGAGTCCTTGCCGGCCCACTCATACACCCGGAAGATGAGCCCCTTGGCGTCTTCGGCTTTCTTCAGGGCCGTGAGGATCACGTTGTCCGGCGTGACCGATGCAAAGGAGTGGTCGGCTGGCAGCGGTCCCGCGTGCCCGGTGGCGGCCACGGCCTTCAGGCGGTAATCGTACTCAAAGCCATGCCGCTCGGTGAGCGCATCCTTCCACGTGCCGGTGTGTGGATAGAGCGCGTACTGGAAGTGGTGCTCGCCCTGGTCGGCCTCCGGGTCGGGCCAGGTGGGTGAGCGCAGCAGCGTCAGCCGCAGTTCGTTGCCCACGGCGTCATACCCGTACTTGGTGCGGTTGATCAGACTGAAGCCCTGCTTCTCATCGCCCAGGTCGGCCCAGCGGATCGCCGGAACTTCAAACTGCGCCTTCTCCCAGCTGTTATTGCGTGTGGTAGGCCTCTTGATTGTGCCGTAAGGAATCTCATAGGTTGCGAACGGGCTGGTGGCCGCCAGCGTGAACGCAGCCTTGAGCAGGATGTGCCGCTCATGCCAGTCGACCTGGTTATCCACGTTCACGTAGTCGGCGTCGGGAGCCAGGCTCAGGGTCTGCACGAACTTCGAGCTCTGCCAGGTGCGCGCGATGCGCACCGCGTACGGTCCGGCGGCCTCAATCGAGTCGACCATGGTCAGCGGCGTTGGGGGCACATCGTAGGTGCCGGGGTCGATGTTCCACGCGTCGTATCGCTTGGGCAGGTCTTTAAAGGCCTCGAGCTCGTTGCCGCACGAGCCGGCGGCGAGCGTCTCAAAGCCGCCGCGCTTGTCGTACAGGCTCGTGATGCAGCCGTTGCTCTTGTCGATCACCACGCGCAGGTTGGCATTTTCCAGCGTGAAGGAATTTCCCGAGTCCGACTCCGTCCCCTTGGGCTGCGCCGGCGTCGAATCCGGCGCGTAGTCGACCCACTCAACTTTGTAGCCAAGCGCCGGCACGTTGGCGGCAGGAATATTGAGCGTGACCTCGCCGGTTGTGGGATCGCGCTTCACCACCGTCGCCACGGAGTGGTATTCATCGCCTGTTTCGCCCAGCAGCCGATAAGCGTCGGGCGCATTGGCCACAGGCAGCTGCATCTTCACCGTCACGTCGCCCGAGCGCTCCCAGGCCAGCGGATTGAAGATGATCACCGGCATGCGGTCCGCGCCGCTGGTCTGCGTGTCCACATGTTGTGAGAGCGTCTGCAGCGAGTCCGTGCTGATCTCGTTCGTCGACCACCGCACCCAGTCGTAGTCCTTCTGCGCGTCCTTATAGATGATGCCGATGCCGGAGCCGGCCGCGAGGTCGTGGAACTGGTTGAAGAGCACCTTCTTCCAGTCTTCGGTCAGCGCGTCGTCCGGGTACTTGTTGCCGTCAAGCCAGGCCAGCGACGCCCACTTCTCCGTATTGAGCGTCTCTTCCTCGGCCGTGCGCATGTTGCGCTTATGGTTGGCCTGCGTGGTATACACGCCGCGATGGAACTCGAGGTAGAGCTCCGAGTCCCACGTCGGGATGGCGATCTGACCCGGTACCGGGGTGGGCGGCGTGTAGCCCTTGGCAATCGACTGGTAGTTCCACACCGGGCTCTCGGGCGCAATCTCCTTATCGACCGTGGTGAAATACGTAAGCGCCGTGCCGAACTGGTACTTCGGTGTTACGTGATCGGGCGCGGCCCAGTGGAATCCCTGGTCGAGCATGGCCCGCGTGGGCCCTCCACCATGATCGCCCACGCCGTAGAGGTCCATCATGTCGTCGAGGCCGGGCGAGAACTTACGCGCCGTGGCCAGATCGTCCGCCAGCCGCACCGGACCCAGGTCCCGGTTGCCGTATCCATGCGGAAAGTAGGTCAGAACTTTGGATCCATCCGGCGACTCCCACCAGAACAGTTTGAACGGAAGCTGGTTGGTGTCGTTCCAGCTCATCTTCTGCGTCACAAAGAAATCCACACCGCTCTTCTTGTAGATCTGCGGAAGCTGCCAGGTGTAGCCGAACGAGTCCGGATTCCATCCCACGCGCACGTCTACACCGTAGTTCTTCATGTACCAGCGCTTGCCCACCAGCAGTTGGCGTACAAGGGATTCGCCGTCGGGCATGTTCAGATCCGGCTCAATCCACATCCCGCCGACCACCTCCCAGCGGCCCTCCTTGATGCGCTCCTTGATCTCGTCGTTCATGGCCGGGTACTTGTCGGCGATCCACTCGTTGTACTGGGCAGCGGACTGCGTGTAGGTATAGGCGGGATACTCGTTCATCAACTGCAGGGCCGTGCCGAAGGTGCGGTTGACCACGTCGACCCCTTCGGTCCACGGCCACAGCCACGCCGCGTCGATGTGCGAGTTGCCGGTCAGGTGCAGCGTTGCCTGCTGCATGAGCGGCCGCAGCTCCTCGAGTTTGGTCTGCGCAGCTCGCAGGCTCGCGTCGAACTTGGCCTGGTCGTGCGCGTCCAGAGCGTCGATGTCGACGTCGTGAATGGCGTCGTGCAAAACTGCTTCCTTGCTCGCGTCGCCGGGAGCAAGCGAGGGTAGCAGCAGGGCGGCCGAGAGGAACTCCTGGTAGAGATCGTTGGGATTGGGACGGTTTTCGGCAAAGTCGATGCGGTAGGTCGCGCCGCGGAAGGTCTTCACGTCCACGGTCTCGAGCAGTTTGACCGCCACCACGACCTTATCGCCAGGGTGCGCGCCGTCGATCAGGACAATCGGCTCAAGATCGTCGCCCATGGCCACGCGCCGTCCGTTGAAGTAAAGGATCTGCGGTATCGGCCCATTGGCCGAGGCGTGGAACTCGAACCAGATGCGGGTTCCTGTCAGGTCGTAGCCCTGGAGGGTCTCGGGAACCTCGACGGTCTGCCGAAACCACACCGCTTCGTGCGGCGCCTGCGCGCCGACGGCGATGGTCTGCCAACTGCTGTCGTCCAGGTTCACATCTTCGCCGTGGGGCACGTCGCCCACATGCATCTTCCAGGTCCCGTCCGGCAGCTGGCTTAAATGCGAAAGGCGGTCGGCGATGGCGCGGGAGTCGGACGGCAGGGCTGCGGCGGCCTGGGCAAAATCGGCCCCGCGCTGGGCGTTGGCGATGCTTGAAAGAAGAAACGTTCCCATAGCTGCGGCGAGAACGGGCGCGGCAAGGCGGAACTTCCTGGTTCTAATCATGGAGTGACCCTCGCAAGCATCTTAGGGCATCGGGCCCGCCCGTGGCATGAAGAAATTCGAAAATCGCCAAGCCTCGCCTACCCGCGGGCTGCGAAGCCGTACTGCAGTCTGAAGGGGACGGCTGTAGCCCCCGAGGGACAAGATCGTCCGAACTGGCCCGGCGCCGGCTGGGCTCCGCGCTTGCCGGGTCGTATATAATGACCGTGTCTGTTGTGGTGAAGGAGTTCACCCTTAACCGCTGTCCTCTCCGCTGAGACGGACAGATGATGACTCCTGGCAGGGTATCCTGTTGCGGAGTCGTCTACCCCGGCACGATCCCTGCATGACATCTGAATTGCACTCACGCGGCTGCTTTCGCGTGCGCCAGGCTCGTGTACGCGCTTGCAGGAGAGGAGGACGGCATTGCAGAAGTATTTTTGGATCGCACTGGGAGGTGCACTGGGATCGCTGGCGCGGTACTGGGTTGGCTCCGCGGTCGCCAGCCGCATGGGTGTCCGCTTCCCCTATGGCACATTGATCGTTAACATCACCGCCTGCGTCATCATCGGCTTTTCGCTCACTTACCTGGGCCGTCGCGCGGACCTCAACCCCGCATGGCGTTACTTGATCCCGGTCGGGTTTGTCGGCGCCTATAGCACATTTTCGACCTACGAGTGGGAAACGTTATCGACCCTCCGATCGGGAGCGTTTTTCCTCGCCGCGCTCTACGCTGCAGGCAGTTTCATCCTCGGCCTGATGGCTGTCTGGGGTGGCTCCGCGCTGGCGGAGGTGGTCCGATGAGCCCCTGTCGTCCGCTCCTCTTGCGGCCCGCGAGCCAGTGGTGCTTCAATTCTGAGTTGTCCCGGTGGCGCCCGGCGCCTCAGACCGCGTCCAGGATCGAGTTGGGGAAGGAGGCAACATGCTGAACGCCGGAAAAGCGGTGAAGGTTTCTATCTATTTGAGCGAAGGCGCCACCCGTCATGGCGTTCCCGTCTACTCGAGCATCCTCGATTTTCTCTTTTTTCGCGGTATCGCCGGCGCCACCGCCTTCAAGGGAATCGCCGGCTTCGGCGCCGATCATCACATGCACTCGACGAGCACCGTCGAAATCTCCGACCAGTTGCCCGTCAGGATCGAATTCATCGAGAGCCGCGAGAACGTCGACGCGATCCTCGGCAAACTCGAGGAACTGGCGGGCAGCGGCATGATCGAGATACAGGAGACAGTCATCGCCAAGCCCGCGCAGGCATCTAAACCGCGCAACCTTACCCCTCCTGCGCACTGCCGCATCGAGGGCAAGGCGCGCATGATGCGCATCTACCTGAGCGAAGACGACCGCTGGAACGGCAAGCCGCTCCACGAGGCTCTGGTGATGGCCATGCGCGCCAACGATATCGCCGGCGTCACGGTCTATCGCGGAATCTTTGGCCACTCCGCCCGCGGAGGACCGCAGGACAGCAAGCAGGCTCACAGCTCGCACCGCGGCGCCATCCTTCTTTCGGCCATCGACGCCGAAGAAAAGCTGCGTGGCTTTCTTCCCCTCGTAGAGCAGATGGTCGAAGAGGCATTGGTGGTATTCTCCGACGTGGACGTAATCAAGTACGCCTACCGCGCGGTCGAAGTCGATGCAGACCAGACCGCCGCGGAGTCCGGCAAGACTTCGGAATAGGGAAGGCCCGGCAATGAAACAAGCATTCTCGGCCCGCATGTTGCGAATTCACTTCGGAGAAGACGATCGGTGGCAGGGCCGGCCCCTGCACGAAGCGATCGTAGCGAAGTGCAAGGAGCTCGGCATCGCCGAGGCGGTCGTCTTTCGCGGAATCGAGGGGTACGGAAATGCCAGCAGGATCCGCCACGCCAGTCACTGGCGCCTGAGCAAGGACGCGCCTATCCAGGTGAGCATCATCGACAGCGAGGAGCAGATTGGAAAGCTGATTCCCCATCTGGACGCGATGGTGGAAGAAGGGCTCGTGGCCTGTTCGACAGTGGAAGCCATCCGCTACACACGTGCCCCCGGACAAGCCCAGCCCCGACACTGACCCCGAAGACTTCCGGGCTCTCGAAACCTCCGTGCCGCAGGAACCCCTGCCAGCTACAGCACTTTCGCTTCTACTGCTTACAGAACCAGCACTGCCGAGTGGCTTTTTCCTTAGAAAAGGCCACCTTGAAGAATGCAGCAATGTTGATAAGTGAAGCGAAAATGCTCTAGGCGCTGCCGCGCAACCTTTCAACGGAGCTGGTGTCAAAGCAAGGCAAGGCGCCTGCGTAGGTGCTTGCAACGCCTGGCTGCGGAACGATCCAACCCGGCATCGTTTCAGCCGCATCTGGACACAGAGACGGTTGAGTTGGACTTCGAGCTGAAGTAAGGAGTTTAGAGAGAAACCCGACTGAGGAGAATGCTTTTGGCGCGCGTCGCACGCATATCTGCATTTGCTCTCACCGTTCTGGCCGTGTTGGCCGGCGCGCGCGTTCAGGCGCAGGCCGCCTTGCTCCTCGAGCAGCCCTACGGGCTCTACGGCGTCGTCAATCCCACCGGCCACAATGCCATCTACCTCGAACATGTCTGCGCACAGACGCCGGTCAAGCTGCGCCGCTGCCGGCCCGGCGAGCTCGGCTCGGTGATCTCGCGCTACGAGGGCATCGACGGATACGACTGGGTGGCCATGCCCCTCATTCCCTATCTATATTCGGTTGAGCACGTCAGCCAGGTGCCCGCCCGCGTCACCCACGACCAAGTGGTGCGAATGCGCCAGCACTATCGCGAGGTGTACTTCGACCCCATCGGTCTTGACCGGTCCGGCGGTAACTGGGTGCCCAACGGATGGACGCAACTGGTCGGCGCCGCGTATGATCGCCGCATTTATGCATTCCGATTCGATACCACACCCGAGCAGGACGACGAGCTCATCGCCCGCTTCAACTCCGCGCCCAACGTCTCTCACTTCCACATGCTCTACCGCAACTGTGCCGATTTCGCCCGTTCCATCCTGAATATCTACTTTCCGCACGACTTCCATCGCATGATATTCCCCGACGCCGGCATCACCACGCCCAAAGGCGTGACCGACAAGCTGGTCCGCTACGCGCGCAAACATCCTGAGATAGACATGAAGGTCTTCGAGATTTCGCAGATACCGGGCTATCGGCGCAAAAGCGGAGAGAACAAGGATGTCGTCCAGTCGTTCGTGACAACAGCTTATGCAATCCCCATCACGCTGATCAGTCCGTATCTCACCGGCGGGCTGTTTGTGGACTACATCGCGCGGGGACGGTGCCGGCTGATCCCCAAGAACACGGAAAACCTGGGGCCCGGTGACCTGGTCGCGTTGACAGAGCGGGAGGCCGCGCCGGAAAATGCAGCCAGCGCCGCCAAGCAGGCCCCCGGCGCCAGCGCCGCCGCCGAATCTCCGGAGGTCTTCGCTGCCGACTCCGCTCCAATCCCCGGCATCCGCACGGGCCTGAGAGAGATCAAGGCCGCGCAATGAGCGAACAGCCTACCCAAAGTCTCAAGAGCCATGGGCGGGTGGATCCGTCTTACCACTTCTTCCTTGCGCTCGTTATCTTCGCGAATCTGGTCGTCTCCATCGTCTATCTGGCGCACCATCCCTGTTTCTACTCGGCCTGGTTGGTATTGCTCTCCTTTGCCGCCATCGTTTTGGTTTTCAAACTGCGCCTCTATCCTCTCAAGGTCCAGGACCGCCTGATCCGCCTCGAAGAGCGGCTCCGCCTGCAGGCTCTGGCGCCGGCCGAGTGGCACACACAAATCTACCGGCTCACGGAAGACCAGTTGATCGCCCTCCGCTTCGCGGCCGACGACGAAGTCGTCGAGCTTGCCAAACAGGCGCTCGAGCACAACCTCAGCCGCAAGCAGATCAAAGAGCGCATCAGAACCTGGCGCCCCGACTACTGGCGCGTGTGAAGCTTGCTTAGTCTGAGCCCTTCCGGCCGGCCTGCGGTTCTTCGGCCGGCCCTGTCAGCGATTCCGTATCCAGCTCGTGTTCGTGCCGGTAGTGCTCCACCGGCATCTTGCCGTCCCACCAGGCCCAGTTCATCGGATACACGTCGGGATCGAAGAAGACCTGGTAGAAGTGCCAGACCACGATCGCCAGCGTCGCCAGGATCGCCTCGTAGAAGTGGACGGCCGTCGCCACATCCACCCACCAGCGCGCCAGCGTGTCGCCCACCCACACCTTTGCCCACATCATCACGCCCGTCAGCCCCATCAGCGCCGTGCCCCACACCAGCGCCCAGTACTCGGCCTTTTCCGCATAATTGAATCGGCCGAACCTCGGCTTTTCGCGGCTCAACCCGAGGTAATAGAGCATTGTCTTCCACGCGTCGAAGGCGTCTCGCGGCCGCGGCGCGAGGTCGCGAATCAGCCGCCGGCCCTCCTTGAGCCCGGCCAGATAGCAGGCGTGGTAGATGCCGGCGCCGATCAGGATCACGCCCGCGATGCGGTGCGTCATGCTGCGCAGCCGCTCTCCCATTCCCAGCGCCTCGGCGAACCACGAATTCGGGAACTTGAGCGCAAAGCCGGTGATCACCAGCACGATGAAGCTCGCCAGCAGAACCAGGTGCTGCCAGCGCTGGTGCTCCGTCATCCGCACCATGTAGGGGTTCTGCATCCGCCGCCGCGCCGCGGCCTTGCTCCGCCAGATGATGGCGTTGTGCAGGAACATCGCCCCGATCACGATCGCGATCAGGAAGAGATAAACGATGCGCACCCAGTGCACCACGATCGACCCAACGTCGTGGGGATGAATGCCGTCTTCAAGGTGCACGGCAGTCAGGGTGAAACGCTGCGTCACACCCTTGTGGCACTGGCCGCAGGTGACCTCGAGATTCTTGCGGTTGATAGTCGACCGGGGATCGCTCGAAGGAAGGATATTGTGCACGCCATGACAGCTCGAGCAGTTGGCAGCGACCAGTGACCCGTTTTCATCGGCCAACCCGTGATAACTGTCGAAGTATGTGTTGACGCGGTTGCCCGGCACGCCGAACTCCTGCGAGAGCCGCACCCCCGCATGGCAGCGCGCGCACACGTCGCGCGACAGGTTCTGCTCGGCCACCGGCGAGTTGGGATTCGTATGCGATTTGATGGTGTGGATGCCGTGGCAGTCCGTGCACACCGGCGCAAGCTGGTTGCCCTGCGCGATGGCCTGCCCGTGGATGCTCTGCATGAACGTGGCTTCGATCGCCGCGTGGCACTTGCCGCACGTGGCCGGCACGTTGAACTTCGAGATCGGCGACTTCGCATCGCTTGCCGCCAGAATCGCGTGCACCCCGTGGCAATCCGTGCAGACCGCGGCCTTTTCCGAGCCGTTGGCCACGGCACGCCCGTGCACGCTCTGCTGGTACGAGATGAACGGCTGCGCGCTTACGCCGTTGGACTCCATCAGGAACTTCTGCCCATGGCAGCGGCCGCAGGTGGCCGGAATGTTGTCATGGTGCACCGGCGATTTTGGGTCGTCGGCTGCAAGAATCTGGTGCGCGTCCCCGTGACAGTCCTGGCAGATGGCGGCAGCATTCTTCCCGGGCTTGCCGTCGTGCGCGTGCGTGCTGTGGCTGTACGCTTCCTGTGCGTCGGCGTGGCACCCGGCGCAGGTCACCTTCCCGGGCGGCGTCTCGTGCGCCAGGCTCTTCACGTCCTTGTGGCAATCGACGCACGTGAACATCGAGCCGTGGATCGACTGCTGCAGCTTCTTCTGGTCGACGTAAAGGCTGACGGTCTTGCCGTTCACAACCGTTGTAAGGGTGGGATCGGAGTGACAGGCAAGACAATCCGAATCCTTGAGCTTTTGCGCGGAACTTGGGGAGGAGGCCCAGACAAGAAGCAACAGAACGAGCGCTGACGAGCGGAACCAGCTTGCAGGATTCACGCCTTCAAGTTGAATCCCTTCGCAAATGCGCTGCTGTGATTGCAGTCACAAGCAGGGTTCGCGCTGCTCACAATGGAACGCGTCCGAAAATGGAACCGTGCTCGACCTCTCTGTACAGCGCGTCACGCAGGTCCCGGTCCGCCGCCGTCCCGCGTGACGCAGCCCCATCTAACTGAAGTACGCCGTCAGAGTCAGCACCAGCAGCGTCAGCCCAATCGCAATGGCCGTGAACCCGATGATGCGCGCAAAGCCCTTGACCCAGTTCTGGGGAGCTTCCGCCAGCCTTGCATCGAGCTTCCCCTGCTTCTTCAGGCGCTCGTACTCCATCGGCCGCTTCTCCTTGAACTCCTCTTCGCTCTCCACGCCCGTAAAGATCACCATGTCCATGGGAAAGCTGTCGGGCCTGAGGTGCGTATTCACAAAGTGGATCGAGAAGATGAACAGGATCGCCAGCAGCCCCTCTTCGCTGTGGATCACGAGCACCGCGTTCAGAGCCCACCCTGGCAGGAAGCGCGCGAAGAACGGCGCGAACCACATCGCGTAGCCCGAGAAACCGATGACCACCATCCCCCAGAACACCGCCCAGTAGTCGAACTTCTCCCAGTAGGCGTATCGTTCGAACCTCGGTTTGGGGCCGAGGCCGAGGAACCAGCGCATGTGGCCGAAGAGGTCCTTCACGTCCTTCCAGTTGGCCACCATCGAGGTAGGCCCCCAGAAGACGCCTCTTTCGCGGTGCATCACGCCGCGGCTGAAGATCTCCCTGACGTGCAGCAGGAACGCGATCGTCAGCACCACCGCGCACAGCTTATGGAAGAAGAGAATCGCGCCGAATCCGCCCACTGCCCGGGCCATGCCCCGCGCCCACATGCTCTCGCTGAAGCGCAGCGGCAGCCCCGTGCCCGCCAGGCCCAGGAAGGTCGAAAACAGAACCGCGTGCAGGTAACGCTGCTCGCGCGTGAAGCGCATATAGTACCGCTCTTTGGCGCCGGCCGGCTTCACCGGCTCAGCAACTTCGACCGCCGTTTGCTCAGGCATTTTTGTCTCCTTCGGCCGGGCCGTTCCCACCCTTCTTGACCTGGTTGTACCGCGAACGGATCAACCAGAGGATGGTGTGAATCACGAAGAACGTCAGCACGCTCACCAGCAGCAGGTTCATGAACAGCCGCACAAAGTACAAGCCCGGATTCAGCTTGCGGTCGCGCGCATTGGCGTGCGGCTGATACTGGACGAAGCTGATATTGGCCCCCGCATGGCACCGTCCGCAGGTCTTCACCAGGTTGGCCTTGTTGATCGGCGACTGCGGGTCGGAGGCGGGACGAACGTCGTGCGCACCATGGCAGTCCCAGCAGCGCGCCGTCTGCACATAGCCGCCCAGCAGTCCGAGCTGCGAATGGAAAGTGTCGCGGTAGGTTGAGAACTTGTCCTTGTGGCAGTTGCCGCAGATCGGCGTCGACTGCATGCGGAAGGCCGACTCGGTCGGCTGCAGGATCGCGTGCGCCGTGTGGCAGTCGGTACACACCGGCGCCTTCAGGTCGCCCCGCACAATCGCCTTGCCGTGGATGCCATGTTCATAATCCGCTTCGATTGCCGCATGGCAGCTTCCGCAGGTCTTCGGAATGTTCGTCTTGTAAGTGGGGCTCTTGGGGTCGTTATGGCTGAGGATGCCGTGCGACCCATGGCAGCTCTGGCAGTTGGCCGCTACCAGCAGCCCCTCCTGGCTCAGCGCAGATCCATGAATCGAATCCACGTACATTGAGTACACGTTCGGCAGCCCGTACTTCTTCGCCAGGGCCGGATTGCCGTGGCACGATCCGCATGTCTTCGGGATATTCAACGGGTAAACGGCCGACCTCGCATCGTCCTTGGGAAAGATCGCGTGGGCGTTGCCGTGGCAGCTCGTGCAGGCGTGGCCGGTGTGCACGCTGCCGGTGAGCGCCGATGCCTGGTCGGCGTGGCAGCTCTTGCACTCCACCTGCGCCACATGATCCGGGTGCGGATAGCCCTTGATGTCCGCGTGACAGTTGGTGCACTGCAGGCTGCCGTGAATGCTGGCCGAAAAGGTCTCCCCATTCACGTAGACGCTGTGGCCCGCGGCGTTGGTCGCCGTCTTGTCGCCGTGGCAGGCCAGGCACTCCGATTGCGCTCGCAGCGCGGCGGGAACCAGGACCGACGTCACCAAAGCAACTGCGGCGGCTACCATACGGGCTCCCAGCCCTCTGGGCGCCCGGCGCCGCTTCTTCTCAGAAAAAGACCCTCTTTCCAACGCGGCATCGAACATTTGCCGTCTTCTTTCTCCGGGCTGCTGGATCTGTCCCCGTACGGCCCGGCGCCCCGCGGCAAGACAATCTCCCCAACAGCGGAGCCTCGCGCTCCACCGGAAGAGCTTCCATCGCAGGGTTCTATTTATTGAGATGACCGCTTTGCGCTAAAACCCGCAGTGACAGTTGTCACAAACCCCAGGACGTAGATCACATTCGAGGAGGCGGAAACCTGGCAAGCGCCGCCCCCGTGCAGCCTGGATCACAGATCGCACGGGTCCCGCGTCCTCGTGATTTCGTAATTGAACCCACGGATTATGGGTGCCCCGGGTCTCGACTCTGAGACCTGGGAGATCACAAATCTACCTTGTCGAAGCACCAGAAAGGTCAAGGCCGGTCCGGCTTTTCGAGCTCTGGCCCTGGAGCCCATCGACCCGGCTCGGCCAGCGGGAGTGACAGGTGTCACATGCCTCCCTGTTCCCGTTCGAAGACAATGGTGCCGCTACTCAACCACCGGTTTGGGCCTGTGCAAGGACCTCTTATGGGCACAGCAGTCGTATCGGAACCAAAGGCGATGCTCACGCTGCCGGGTGATGCGGTGCGGGCCATCCAATGGCGGTTTGCGGACCGCTTCGACCTCCAGATGCTCCTCCAGTCGGCGCGCGGCGTAGCGCGGGGAACCGTGGCGCGCCTGGTGGCGGCCGGCGAACGCAACACTCACGACTGGACCGCCGGCAAGGCCGGGATGCTCGAAGCCTTCGACCGCGCCGGCGTCACGGCGGCCTTCATGGAGCCCGAGGAAGGCGGCTTCATCGCCGGCCCTAAGAATCTCGCGCTCTCCCTGGCTGCCTTCGAGCTCGCCTGGGTCGATGGCGGCGCCGCCACTGCCTGCCTGGCGAGCTTTCTTGCCCTCGCTCCCATCCATGAGCGCGGAACTCACGACCAGGTCGTGCGCTACAAATCGCTGGCCGCGCCCCCGCAGCACGGCGAGAACCGCATGCCCTGGCGCGGCGCCTTCGCGCTCACTGAGCCCATCCCCTACGTCGGCGTTGATACCGGCATGTTGAGCGGCAAGCTGTGCGTAGCCGAGTGGAAGGATGGCCAGGAGCCCTGGCTCGAAGTGGACAAGCGCGGCCGCTTCATCACCAACATCGCCTTCGCCAACTTCGTCACCGCCGCCGTCAACTCTTGCCACGCGCGCATCAAGGGAAGTTGCGTCGTGATTCTCGAAGAGACCGACGAGGGCGTCTTCGACCGCGGAACCGCGACCAGGAAGCTCGTTCACCAGCTCTCCGCCACCGGCGATCCGGTCTTCAGGCTTCGCGTGCCCGCCCGCCGCATCGTCGGCGGCTACACCGTCAAGGACGGCGTGATCGTTCCCAACTTCAACCACAGCGAAGTCATCGAGGCGGTCTTCCGCCGCACCCGCGTGCCCGTGGGCCTGATGACTGCGGCCAAGCTGCTCTCGGCTGTCGAGCCGGTGATCCGCTATCAGCGCCAGCGCTTCCGCGGCGCCGAGGGCTCCAAGCCCGGCTCCATCCGCTATGAGCAGGGAATCCAGCAGCGCGAAGACGCCCTGCACCGCCTGGTCGACATCTGGGCTGCCGGCGAGGCCGCCGCTTCCCTCGGCTTCGCCGCCGCGCGCCTCTTCGACGAGCTCGAGCCCCTCGAAAAGCAGAAGACTGCGATCCTCAAGGAGCGCGGCATCCAGGGCGGCCGCGCCGAGATCAAGGCCCTCCGCGAAACCGAAGAGCGCGCCATCGAGCTGCTTTCGCTCAAGTCCGGTGATCCCCGTCGCGCCGCGCTCGAAGCCGACCCGCTCGTCCAGTTCGTTCTCAAGGACGCCGAGGCCAACGTTCTCTGCCCCGCCACCAAGCTCTGGAACACCGGCCACGGCGCCAACATGATGCGCGAGGCCGTCAGTCTGATGGGCGGCTACGGCATTACCGAGGACTGCCCCGGCTTCCTGGCCAACAAGTGGATGGATGCCCAGCTCGAAGCCACCTACGAGGGCCCCGAGGCAGTGCAGCGCCGTCAGCTCACCGTCACCATGACCGGCGACCTATTCCTGGCCGAGTTCCGCGCCTGGTCGCGTGAGATGCGCCGCATCGCCAGCGAGCGCCCCGGCACCGGCGCCTGCACGCTGGCCTCGGCCATGAACCTCTGGCTCTGGACGCTCAACTATCTCCAGCAGGCCACGGACCCCAGCGGCGGCAAGCTCTACCACGGTCAGCGCCAGGGAGTCACCTTCGCGCTGGCCGACGCGCTCTGCTGGCTCCTCGCCTCCCGCGCCCAGATACTCGACGTGCTCGAGCTCGAAGCGCGTGGTCCAGCCGACCCTGTGGCCCGCGAAAACCTGGCCGGAACCGTCCAGTTCCTGAGCGACCTCTGTCATACCCAGGCAGCTCAGGCCGCCGGCGAGGTCTCGCGCATCTGCGCCGAACTGGTCTTCGGCTACAACCGCCATCCGTCCTGGGACGAGCAGGAGCACCGCAACTGCTTCCTCGCCGCCGAGCTCGATGAGTACGAGGAGTTCATCCCCGGAATCTCCGCCGTGGCCGTTGACGTCCTCGCCGTGGACGGAAGCCACCCCATGAAGGCCGGTCCCTGCGCCGGCTGCGCCGGTTCCAGCGAATTCCTTCGCCTCCAATCCAAGCTCACCACCTGCCTCACCGGCTCGCGCCTGGCCAAGGACCGCGCCGCCGAAACCGTCAGCAAAGTCATGATCCCCGAGGCCCTCGACTATCCAGCGGCAGGTCCGGCATGAGCACCGAGCCGGGCACTGAAACAAAGACGAAGCCCATCTTCGATCGCCAGTCGATGGAGGTAGACATCGCCTGCGCCGGCTTTGGCCCCGCCACGGCCGGCTTCCTCACCACGCTCAACCGCGCCTGGATCGCGAATCCCTCCGATCCCGCCTTCGAAAGCAAGGTCGCCGCCGGAATGCCCCTCCAGGTACTCTGCTACGAGCGCGCCGACGATATCGCCGCCGGCGTCAGCGGCGTCGTCACCCGCGCCCAGGGCATCCGCTCCAGCTTCCCCAAGCTCAAGCCCAGTGAGATTCCCATGGCCGCCGAGGTCCGCGAAGAACGCGTGCTCTATCTGATGGACCCCATCGGCGCCAGCCGCCGTTCCCTCATGCTGCACGTTGCCGACACGGCTCTCCATCTGCTCGGTCCGCTCCTGGGCGTGCGCGATCACGCCTTCAATTTGCCCTGGACCCCCGAGTTTCTGCACAAGCGCGGCGGTCTGGTCCTCTCCATCGGTCAGTTCAACCAGTGGGTCGCCGCGCAGCTCATGGCCGGCGGGCTCGTCCAGATCTGGCCCGGAAGCCCCGTGACCGCGCCCCTCTTCGACGAAACCTCCCGCGCCCGCGCCAACGGCGCCAGACCCCGCCAGGCCGTCTGCGGCTTGCGCCTCGCCGATCAGGGCGTCGACCGCTTCGGCACACCCGCCGAAGGCTTCATGCCCGGCATCGACGTCCGCGCCCGCCTCACCGTCGCCGGCGACGGTCCCACGGGCGCTATCGGCCGCGCCCTCAATCAGGATCAGGCGCGCCCGCGCGACTGGGCCCTGGGCATGAAGATGGTCATCGAGCTGCCGCCCGATCCCTCCAATCCCCACGAGCTGAACAAAAAGGCTCTCGTCAATCAGGGTCTGCTCAAGCCCGATGGCAGTCAACAGTCGCAGCTCCTGCCCGGAACCGTCTGGCACACCTTCGGCTACCCCGAGCCGGAGATCTTCGGCTTTCTCTACGTGCACCCCAATCGCCTCGTCTCGGTCGGCATCTTCGTGCCTTCCTGGCTCGGGGATCCCGAGCGCACCGCCTACCGTTACCTCCAGCACTTCATTCAGCATCCCGCGCTCTGGAAGCATCTCAAAGACGGCGTACTGCGCTCCTGGGGCGCCAAATCCCTCGACGAGTCCGGCCGCCGCTGTGAGCCCGCCCTGGTCGGCGACGGCTTCGCCCGCATCGGCGAGGGCTCCGGCTCCACCAACATGCTCACCGGCTCCGGC
>DATJMU010000103.1:0-21715 GCA_035508555.1 Occallatibacter sp.
TCACCGGCCGAGGCCATGCTCCATCAAAACGTGGCTCTTGGTAAAACTGAAAACAGCAAACTGCAGTTGGGACCATTTCGAACTGTCTCAAACTAAGGGGTCACCCCAACCCGGTATGCGTCGCTCCTCGCTCCTCGAACTCGAAAAAATTGGCTCCCGGCGCCACCGCCCCGGTAGTGTGAACAGGCCCTAATTGAAAAGGTCCTTCATCTTCTCGATGAGGCCGGGCGATGCGGGTTTGTTGTCGACGGTCATGGACTCGGCGAGCTTGACCACGAGGTCGCGCTGCTGGCGATTGAGCTTGCGCGGGATCTGCACTACGACTTTGACGACGAGGTCGCCGTGGCCTTTTTCGTTGAGGTAGGGAATGCCGCGGCCGCGGATGCGCAGCTCCCGGCCGCTCTGCGTGCCTTCGGGGACCTTGACGGCGACGGGGCCGTCGATACCCTCGATCTCGAACTCGGCGCCGAGGGTGGCCTGGGGAAAGCTGATGGGGATCACGCAGTGGAGGTCGTGGCCGTGGCGCTCGAAGAAGTCGTGAGGGCGGATGGAGAGGATGACGTAGAGGTCGCCCTTGGGGCCCCCGGCGCGGCCGGCATCGCCCTCGCTGCCGTAGCGGATGCGCGTGCCCTCCTCGACGCCGGGCGGGACTTTGACGTGGAGCTTGAGCTCGCTGGAGGCGCGGCCCTCGCCGCGGCAGGTGGGGCAGGGGTCGCCGATCACCTGGCCGGTGCCGGCGCAGGCGGCGCAGGTGCGCGCCACGGAGAAGAAGCCCTGCTGGTAGCGGATCTGTCCGCGGCCCTGGCAGTGGCTGCAGACGCTGGGCCCGCGGCCGGAGGCGGTGCCCCGCCCGTTGCAGGTGGCGCAGACGTCGAGACGGCGCAGACGGATCTCGGTCTCGGTGCCGAAGACCGCGTCCTCGAAGTTGATGGTCAGGTCGAAGCGCAGGTCGTCGCCGCGCTGCTGGCGGGAGCCGCGCGAGCTGCCGCCCACCGAGAACATCTCGCCGAAGAGATCGCCGAAGATGTCGCCCAAGTCGACGCCCACGCCGCCGCCAAAGGGATTGCCGCCGCCGAAGCCCTGGCCGCTCAGGCCGGCGTGGCCGTAGCGGTCGTAGACGGCGCGCTTGTCGGCGTCGCTGAGCACCTGGTAGGCCTCGCTGGCCTCCTTGAACTTCTCTTCGGCGGCGTGGTCGCCGGGGTTGCGGTCAGGATGGTACTTGAGCGCCTGCTTGCGATAGGCGCTCTTGAGCTCCTGATCGCTGGCGTCGCGGGAGACCCCCAGCACCTCGTAGTAATCTGCTTTGCTCACTCTTGTATTAGAACTCATTCTCGCTCTTTTTTAGATTTCAGCTCTCAGCTTTCAGACTCTCATCGCGGGCCGAGCGCGCGACGGGAAGACGAGCCGAGAGCTGAAGGCCGTCTTTTACTCGGCCGTTTGTTTGGGATTGTGGGCCACGCGCACCATGGCGGGGCGCAGCAGCCGTTCGCGCAGCTTGTAGCCGCGGCGGATCTCCTCGGCGACGTACTGGTCGGGCAGGTCGTCGCGCTCGACCGAGCCGAGAGCCTCATGGACCCTGGGGTCGAAGGGCTCGCCGACGGCGGCGACCGGGGTGACCTGCATCTTCTGCAGCACCTCGCTCATCTGCTTGACGATGAGCTCGACGCCGGAGCGCAGCTGCTCGACCGAGCCGGTGGCTTTGAGGGCCAGCTCGAAGTGATCGAGCACGGGCAGGAACTGCTCGACGACGTTGCCGGTGGCGAAGTCGCGGAACTCGATGCGCTCGCGCTCGGCGCGCTTGCGGGCGTTTTCAAACTCGGCCTGCAGGCGGGCCAGGCGGTCGACCAACTGGTCGCGCTCGGCCTTCAACCGGTCGAACTCGGCGCGGCTGACGATCTCGGTGGGTCCGGCGCCGGCCTCTTCGGCCGGGGGTGCGGGCAGCTCGGAGGCCGGATCGATCGACACATCCTTGGGCTCGTCTGCGGGGTTGGCGGCAGCGGCCTCCGGGGATTCCATCACGGTCAAGTCTGTCTCCTGTTCGGGCATGGGCTTATGGTTTCTCCGGTACATCATGGGAATACAACTCCATTGTATTTTGGGCGACGGCTTCCCGCTTGGTGCCCGGCGCGGCCGAGCGGCGGAGGGGCAGGGAGGCGGGAAGAATCAGGTCGGCGGCGGCCCCGGAACCCGTCCGGCTTCGAGGAGGCGCCCCGAGAGCTCGGCGATATAGCGGACCGACTGGATCATCTCGTGATATTGGATGCGGGTGGGGGCGATGACGGCGACCGTTCCCAGGCTCTCGCCGGCCAGCCGCGCCGGGGCGCCGATGAGCACCAGGTCCTGCATGGCGGGCGATGCTGCATCTAGGCCGACCACGACGCGGACCTCGTGCTGGCGGCCGTCGACGTAGGCGTTGAGCAGGTCGATGAGCCGCTGTTTGGCCTCGAGGGCGGCGAGCATCTGGCGCAGCCGCTCGCGGTCTACCTCGGCGCCGATGAGGTTGGCGATGCCGTCCACGAAGATGGCCGGGCCGCTCTCGGCGGCGAGGGCCCCCTTGCGGCACAGCTCCTCGACCGAGGTCAGCAACTGGTGGTAGGCCTCGCGTTCGGCGTCCATGCGGCGCGCGATCTCGGCGCGGATGCGGTCGATGGGCCAGCCGCGGAAGTTGTCGTTGAGGTAGCGGCCGGCGGTTTCGAGCTCGACCTGGGTCAGTTCGCGGTCGAGCCCGAGCACGCGGTCCTGCACGGCGCCGCTCTGGGTGACCAGCACGGCCAGCACTTTGCCCGAGGCCAGCCGCGAAAAATGAATGTGTTCGAGCACCTGCGACGCGGTGGAACTGGCCAGAGCGACGCCCAGGCCGCTGGAGATCAGCGCCAGGACGTGGGAGGTGCGCTCGAGGTAGTCGTGCGTGGAGGCGACACCGGAGAAGCTGTCTTCGATCTGGCCGCGGCGGGCCTCGCTCAGCGGCGCGGGTGTCTGGGCGCCCGCGGCCACAGCGCCGCGAGCGGGCTGCACGATCTGTTCCACGTAGTAGCGGAAGGCCGCCGCGGTGGGCACCCGGCCGGCGGAGGTGTGCGGCTGCTCGAGGAGACCGGCGTCGCCGAGCGCCGCCATCACGTTGCGCAGGGTGGCCGCGCTCAGGCCCTCACGGTTGGCAAAGAAACGGGCAACCGACTGGGAGGCCACGGGCTCGCCGGTAGCGATGTACAACTCGATGATGGCCGTAAGCACGAGCCGCTCGCGCGGACTCATGCGCGCCTCGGGCATCCTGATCCCGCCTTCCATCCCGCCTCTGCAAACTGCTTCCGGACCCGCCCTTGCATCCTGCTCAAGTGCGTTTTAATTAAGCACTTGGGGCTCGAAAGCATACACTGATCCTTTTTAATTCTAGGGAGGCACGGAGCGGCCTGTCAAGTTGCGGAATGATCTTCGATGGCCCCATCCGCCTTCTCACGGCTGGCCGTAATAGCCGGTGCTGGCCAGGACCTTCAGGCCGCGGCGTGCAGGCCTGACCTCGAGGCTGTGGTACTGGTCGGGTTTATCGGCGGGCGGTGGGACGAACGAGATGCGGTAGAAGATGCTGGCGTCGTCGATGCACCTCTGGAGGTCGCCGGGGAGATCGAACTCCGGAGCGAAGACAATGCCGCCGCTTTCGACGGCGATCACTTTTTCGCCGAGGTTTCCCGCATTCGCCTGGTCGGGCGATTTCACGCCCTTCAGGAACGACTCGTACTCGAATGTGAGGGCATTGGGGAAGCCGGCGGAGATGCTGTCGAGGGTAATGTGGTTCTGGCGCATGACGGTGGAGATGCGCACGATGGCATCGAAGTACTGCTGTGCAGTCTGAGGGGATGGGGCGTTGAGGCCCACAAAGTTGAGCAGGGGCCAGCCCGGACCGATCCAAACGATCAGCTTGCGCCCGGGTTGTTGAGCGAGGGTCTGGGCGATCTGCATGAACATGCGCAGCGACATCTCAAAGCGCTCGTCGGCGCCGTACAGTCCGGCGGACCTGCCCACGAAGCGGAGACCGATCTGGGCGCTGTCGAGAGCGTCGGCGATGGCGACGCCGTTGGCGGTGGGCTGCGGCAGGCCGGTGACGCCCCGGTCGGAGGTGACGAACAGCGACATCGGCTGTGACAGGCGCCCTTCGTTGGCGCGGAAGAATTTGTCGAGCTGCTGGCGCGCGTAACCGACATACCGGAACTCGAGGTTGACCGCGTCGAGGACAACGGCCACTTCGTCCGGTCGCGCCGGGCTCTGTGCGCCGCCGAACGCCTGAAAGGAAGCGATCGGCACCGGCTTCCTGTCGTCGAGGAGGGTGAAGTCCGACTGGGTGAGCCCGGGGACGGGAGCTCCTTTGGCGTCGATGACCGAGACGTCGATGGTGAGGCGGCCGGAGTTGGAGGGCGCTGTGGACGAGGCGGGGAGCGGTGCGCTTCCGGACTGCGATGGGGGAAGGGTGGACTGGGCCGCGGCCGGCGGAGCGATCAAAAGTAACGGCAGGCACACCAGCAGAAAACAAAAGTTGCGGTACACTTGGCTCAAGCTTTTTGACCTCGCGAAGCCGGACCGAATGGCTTCGCCGCAAGTTTAGCGCAACTTGCACCACGGCAGAACTGCTTGTCCTCCCCGCTTCGCGGTTTCGTAGAGCAGTTCCACAGTTCATGTAGCCCTCTCTGGCTTCAATCAAGATGGCTTTCTTGATGAAGAAGCAGCTCGGCACCTCTCCTTCGGGTTACAGCAACCGTGGAACCGCTGAAAGTCCCATGGAGGGCCCATGAAGCTGCTTACACCCGGAAAATGGATCGCCTGTTCAGTCCTGGCGTGCTTTGCGATCGGGGCGGCGCCGTACAGCCGCGCGGAGTCGCCCGCGCACGTTGAAAAGCACGCGAGAAAAGTCGAGAAGAAGCTCGCCAAGTACCGGCCGGGAACCTATCTCCACCTGATCTTCCGCGACCAGACGGATAGCGTGGGGAGCCTGGGCGCGCTTTCGGCCACCTCGTTCGCCTTTACCAACGCCGACACCAACGCCACCCGAAGCTACCATTACGTCGACGTGGCGAGCGTGGAAAAGGGCAGCGAGTATATCGGCGAGGGCTCGGTGCGCCGCCATCACTTTCCGCTGCTGATCCCGGCGATTATAGTGAGCGGTGCGGCGGCGGCCGCGGCCGCGGTGCTGGCCACACGCTAGGGCGGGAAAGTGCCCGAAGAACCCGGCTCGAGGGCCGGCGAAGGAGATCGCGCGGCCACGGCTGTTAGATTCGTAAGAGGGCCGCGCGCTCAAGCTGTTTTTTTTGAAGACAGCAGAGCGGCGCGCCCTCCGCGAGCCATGTTCCATCCCACTGAAGATATTCGCATTCAATGGACGAAGGTGGTCCTGCCGCCGGTCTTCCTGGAAGAGGAAGCGCCTGTGAGCGAAGCCGCCTCGGAGACCATCTACAATGCCCGCGCCGAAATCACGGAGATTCTGGCGGGACACGACCCGCGACTGCTGGTGCTGGCCGGTCCGTGCTCGATCCACGACACGAAAGCCGCCCACGAGTACGGCGCGCTGCTCAAGGAGGCCATCGCCGAGTTCTCCGCCGACCTGCGCATCGTGATGCGGGTCTACTTCGAGAAGCCGCGCACCACCATCGGCTGGAAGGGGCTGATCAACGACCCCCACCTCGACCAGTCGTACAAGATCAACGACGGGCTGCGGCTGGCGCGGCGGCTGCTGCTGGACCTGGCGGAGATGGGCGTGCCCACAGGGACCGAGTTTCTGGACATGATCTCGCCGCAGTACATCGCCGGCCTGGTGAGCTGGGGCGCCATCGGCGCGCGCACCACCGAGAGCCAGGTGCACCGGCAACTGGTGTCGGGGATCTCGTGCCCGGTGGGGTTCAAAAACGGGACCTCGGGCGACGTGCAGGTGGCCATCGACGCGGTGCTCTCGGCGGCGCACTCGCACACGTTTCTGGGGCACACCAAGCACGGGCAGACGGCCATCTTCGTGACCAGGGGCAATCGGGATTGCCACATTATCCTGCGCGGCGGCCGCAAGACCGTGAACTATACGGCCGACTGCGTGGCAGACACCGCGACGCGCATGGAGCAGGCCGGCATTGCGCCGCGGATCATGATCGACTGCAGCCACGCCAACAGCGGCAAGGACTACCGCCGGCAGGGGATCGTGTGCCGCGACGTGGCCGCGCAGATCGCGGAGGGCGACCGCCGGATCATGGGCGTGATGATCGAGAGCAACCTGGTGGCTGGCGCGCAGAAGCTTGTCCCAGGCGAGCCGCTCGTCTACGGGCAGAGTATTACCGACGGCTGCATCGACTGGGCGGAGACGCGGGGGCTGCTTGCGGAGCTGGCCGCGGCGGTGCGGGCGCGGTGGAACAGCAGGCCAGAGGAGTGAAAGGAGTAGCCATGAGCACGTTGAATCCTTATGAGAGTTTTCTGGATGGGCGAGCGGTTGAGGAGATTCTGGCGGCGACGCCGGGCGAGATCAAGGCAATTCTCGAAAAGATGAATCTGGAGCAGGTGAGCGCGGCGCCGGCGCCGGGCAAGTGGAGTGCGGCCGAGATCGTCTGCCATCTGGCCGACTGCGATCTGGCCTTCGGCTTCCGGCTGCGGCAGACGCTGGCCGAGGACAACCACATCATCCAGCCCTTCGACCAGGAGAAGTGGGCGCCGGTCTATGCGGGGATTCCGGCCGCAGAGGCGCTGGCGGCCTTCACGGCGCTGCGTGCCTGGAACCTGCGGCTGATCCGCACCGCGCTGCCGGCCGCGGCGGACAAGCCCGTGACGCATCCCGAACGCGGTGCGATGACCTTCAGGACCATCGTGGAGACCATGGCCGGGCACGACCTGAACCACATGGCGCAGCTCGAAAAGATCGCCGGCGCCGTATAGCGCACCGGCCGCTGCATCGTGGCCCCCGAAATTACGCCTATAGCATTTTCGCTTCTACTGCTTACAGAACCAGTACTGCCGAGTGGCTTTCTTCTTAAGAAAAGGCCACCTTGAAGAATGCGGCAATGTTGCTAAGTGAAGCGAAAATGCTCTAGAAATACACTTTGAGCGCGAACTGCAGCTCGCGCGCATTGGTCTGGGTTGCCGAGACCTGGCCAAAGGTCGAGTCGCTGTAGTTCCCGTCGGGCGTTCCCCACGAAGGCGTATTGGTCAGGTTGAAGGCCTCGGCGCGGAACTCGACTCTTCTCTCCTCGCCCAGCGGAAACTCGCGGAAGACAGAAGCATCCAGGTCTTTATAGCCGTCGGCGCGCAGGGAGTTTCTTCCTTCGTCCCCGAAGGTATAGTTCGCGGGAACGGCGAAGGCGGTCTTGTTGAACCACTCCTTGATGCTGGGATTGGCGAGCCGCGGGTCGCCTACCACGTTGAGCCGCTCGTAGCAGTTGCCGGGCGAGCCGTTGCCGGAGTTCCCGGTGTTGGCAATATCGCCGGGGATGCAGGTGTAGTAAGGAATGCCGGAGGTCAGCGTGAGGAAACCATTGATGCCCCACCCTCCAATGACGTAGTCGGCCAGGCGATTTCCGGTGCTGAACCGCTGCCCGTGTCCGAAGGGGAGCTGATAGACCCAGTTCGCAGTCAGAATGTTGGTCAGGTCGAACGAGGAGACGCTCCAGTTGGCGGCCATGTCATACGGGTTCTCGACCGCGCAGCCCTCCAGGCTGAAGAAGCCGGAGCAGCCCAGGTCCATGGACTTTGACCACGTGTAGGAGGCCATGAACGAAAGCCCCGAGCTGGAGCGGCGGTCAACGGAGAGCTGCAACGCGTCATAGCTGCTGCCACCCTCGCCGGTCTCGTAGATGGTGGGCGTGATGTAGGGATACGGACGCCTGCTCGCCACGGTTGCCGCGTTGCCCGGTCCGGGAGTCTGGGCGGTGTTGGCGTAATAGCCCAGGTCCAGATGAACGCCGTGCGAGCCCACGTAGTTGGCGGCTGCAACCGTGGTTGGGGTGATCTGCCGCTGCAGCCCCAAGTTCCACTGCTGCGCGTACGGGGTAGAAATATGGGGATCGACGTAGTATTCCACCTGGCCCCACGGTGTTGCCGCGGGCAAACCGTTGGTCTGCGCCAGGGGATTCTCGGCGGTCACGGCCACCGTGGAGGCGTTCAGGTTGGTATTGGAGATCTGGGTGATCGACGGCCAGGTTCCGGCATAGGACTGCGCCTGCTGCGCGATGCCCGCCCAGTTTTCGAAGGCGATCCCGAAGGCGGCGTGGAGAACGGTGCGTGCATCGATGCGATAGGCGAGCCCGAGCCTGGGTTGTGCGTTGTTGTAGTTGTTCGACAGGATGGCGCCGTTGGAATTGGCTGTCACCACCACGTTGGCAGGCAACTGTCCGCCGGGGATGCAGGGCGCGGCGGTGCCGCAGGCGGCCGGCTCGCGGGCCAGGATATAGGTGCCGTTGGAGAGATCGAGATCGCCCACATACTGGTTGCCGTTCTTCTGGCTGCCGTAGATGGGCTTGAGGGTCAACCCATACCGGAAGCCGAAGTTGGCCGTGAAGCGGTCGGTCGCCTTCCATTGATCCTGGACGTAGAAGCCATCCTCCCAACCGCCGTACTCGGATTCAAAGAGCCCGCGGCGGCTGGCGCCATAGGGCACGCCGAGCAGAAACGAGGCCAGAGCGTTGCCCGTGCCGGCCGGATGCTCGAGGTTCCCGGTCTGCTGCGCTTCAAATTCGTCGTTGATTACCACGATGGGCTCGTCGAAGCCGGTGGTATTGAAGTCGGCTCCGGCGCTGAGCAGATGGCGGCCCAGCAGATAGCTGAAGTCGCCGCGCAGCTCCCAGATGTTCGAGAGGTGCCGGTTCACATAGTTGCCGCCGCCGCTGGCGTAGCCCACGACCTGAAAGTTCGGCAACATGCAGGAGCCGGGAACGTCGGGCAGGTTGCAGGCAAAGAGCGGGGAAAGATTCGCCTGCTGGATCAGCGTGACGGGATTCACGGTCTCGTCGACGGTCTCCTGCAGGTCGCGCCCGTCGTCCCGGCTGAAGCTCAGGTGCAGGAAGGCGTCGGCGCCGAAGGTGTGCGTCCAGTTGGCTCCGCCTACGTGTCCCTGGTAGTAAGTCCTGGCGAGGATGTTTTCGAATCCTCCGGTGCCGCTCGCCGGCACTTCGATGTGGCTGAAGCGCGCCCACACCGCGTCGCGCGGGCCGAGCTGTTCGTCGATGCGAACCTCGTATGCGTTGCTGTTCTTGTCATTGGGCGTGGTGTCGAGGCCGTTGTAGTTTGCGAGACGAGTTTGCATTGGAGCCGGATAGATGGCTTTGGCGACGGCAACCATATTGGGATCGAGGGCGGCAGCGATGTTGTTGCCGGAAAACTGGGTGCGCGTGTACTGGCCGGGATGGGCCGGATCGGGAGCCGTCGTGAACGGATTATAGAGCTCGGTGCTGATGGCGCTGAAGTCGCCCGCGAGCTCTGCGGATGTTGGGACCACGTAGAACGTGCTGCCGGGCTGGGTCAGGCGGAATCCTTCGTAGCCGAGAAAGAAGAAGGTGTGGTCGCGGCCGTCGTAGAAGGGCACCCGCACCGGGCCGCCCAGGTTGGCGCCGAACTGGTTCTGATGAATTGAGCTCAGGCCGGTGAGCGGGTTGCGGGCATCCGCAAAGGTGTTGCGCAGAAACTCCCACCCGGTGCCGTGATAATCGTTGGTGCCGCTCTTTGTGACGATGTTGACGGTCCCTCCCAGGCTTCCGCCAAACTGAGGCAGATCGTTATGGGAGTCGACCTTGAACTCCTCGATGTCGTCGAGGATGGGGGGCACCGCGTACTCGTCGCGCACCGCCTCGATGTCGTTCAGCCCGTCGATCAGGAAGATGTTGCTGCGGTTGGTCTGGCCGTTCACGGCAGGGAACGAGAACGAGCCGATGGTGCTGATGTCGCTGCCGGCCTTGTTCTGCGAGACGTTGACTCCGCTCACGCCCGGGGTCTGGCTGAGAAGCTGGGTGAAGTTGCGGCCGTTCAGCGGGAGGGCGCCGATGGTGCGATTCGAGACCGCGGTGCCCAACCCCGTCGTCGAGGTTTCAAGCGCGCCGCCGGCCGAGATGACCGTCACGGTCTGGGTCACTTCGCCCACCTGGAGTGAGAAATCGAAGCTGGTTGTCTGGTCTACCCGGAGCGCGATGTTCTCCTGGGTTGCGGTGGCGAATCCCTTCTTCGAGACGGCAAGCGAGTAGCGTCCCGGGGGAACGTTCACCAGCGCATAGGCGCCGGTGCGATTTGTAACCGTGGCGCGTATTACGTTGGTTCCCAGGTTGCGCAGCTCAATCTGCGCCTCGGGAATGACGGAGCCTGAGGCGTCCCGCACGACGCCGTTGATGCTGGCCGTTCCGATCTGCGCCTGCGCCGCGGGCGAGCCGCAGAGGCAGGCGAGTGCAAGGAAGGCCGCAAGACAGCCAATTGTGCGGATGGAACAGGCGCGTGAGTCGTTCGACGCGAACATGAACAGACCTCCGGATCAGGGGAAGCGATCTCCACCAAGGCGAGAGGCCGTCATGCTCAACCAGGGCCTGATTGCAGGCCTGGCCACAACTTCAACGATCGGGGGCGCCGTATGGTCCAACTTTCGGCTTACCGGCCAATGCCGGCCGCCCCGTAGTTCGAGGGGCCCTTGAAACCCCATGTCAACCGTGAGCTTGCAATTCATTCTGCACGGAATCCGGTTTCCATGCAATCACCACGCCCATGAAAATTCGGCTTCACCACCGCCTGAGGTACGGGGCCCATGGCAACCGCGCCCGCTCGCGGGCTGAGCTGCTTCGACCGCGTGGCTGAGGGCAGGACGCGGCGGTTGGGGGCGCCGGAGATCGAGATCATCTCGCGTAAACTGAAGGCACGCGGACAGCGTGCGTACCATACGCATCGCGGGGCGTGCTGGAGGTGTGTCGCGGCATGAAGACGATCGGCGTTCTGTTCGGCATGGAGAACAGCTTTCCCGGCGCGCTGGTGGAGGCCATCAACGCGCGCCACGTCGAGGGAATCCGGGCGGAGTTTGTGGAGACCGGCGCGGTGCACATGGACCGGCCGCCGCGCTATGCGGTGATTGTGGACCGCATCTCGCACGACATCCCCTTCTACCGCGCCCTGCTCAAACATGCGGCGCTCAACGGCACGGTGATCATCAATAATCCCTTCTGGTGGTCGGCCGACGACAAGTTCTTCAACTACTCGCTGGCCGAAAAGCTGGGCGTAGCCGCGCCGCCCACGGTCATCCTGCCCCACAAGCACCTGCCGCAGGGAACGACCGACAGGTCGATGCGCAACCTCGAATACCCGCTCGACTGGGAGAGCGTCTTCGCCTACGTGGGCGAGCATGGATTCATGAAGCCGGTCAACGGCGGGGGCTGGCGCGACGTCCACCACATCCACAGCCGCGAGGAGTTCTTCCGCGCCTACGACCAGTCGCGCGACCTGTGCATGATGTACCAGAAGGCCGTGGATTTCACTGAGTACTTTCGCTGCTACGTGGTGGGGCAGAAGAAGGTGCGGATCATGCCGTACGATCCGCGGCGGCCGTATGCCGAGCGCTACGTGCGCGACGGCTCGGAGGGCAAAGGGCATCGCGACAGGAAGCTGCTGAAGCGCGTGGAGCAGGACGCGCTGAAGCTGTGCCGCGCCCTGGGTTACGACCTGAACACGGTCGAGTTCGCCGTCGAAAACGGCATTCCCTATGCCATCGACTTCATGAACCCTGCTCCCGACGCGGACCTGCACTCGGTGGGGCCGGAGAACTTCGAGTGGATCGTGAAGGAGATAGCGGACCTGGCCATTGCCAAGGCCAAACGAGCGCCGGCGGTGCCGGAGCTGCGCTGGGCGGCGTGGCTGGGCGGCGCAGCGGCTGCGGCCGCAAAGAAGAAACCCGCCGCAAAGCGCAAGACGGCAAAACCGCCGTCGAAGAAGCCGGCAGAGACCGCTCCCACGGAGCCGGCGGAGACCTCCGATTCGAAAAAATCGCTGTCCCGGCCGAGCCGCCAGTAGCCTAAGCCTGCCTTACTGCGATCCCTGCGCCTTTCCGGCTGTGGCGGCGCCGAGAGCCTCGTCCGGAGCGTACTTGTCGCCCGGACTCTCGTAGTCGGTCAAGGCCTCAAAGACCATCATGTGATCGTCGACGGGCGAAGGGTTGGGCAGCACGCCCTTTTCGATCCATTGGCGGGTGTACGGCATGGGCCGGCCCAGGCGGTTGTGAAACTCGTTGTAGCCGATGACGAAGGTCGGCCTGCGCGACAGGCGAATGTGGCCGCGGCAGACGTAGGGAGGAATCGGATTGCCAAGCAGGTAGTACGCGGTGAACTCCATGCCGGCGATCAGCCGTTTCTCCTGCGACTCGTAGAGCCTCAGCCCCTGGATGCGGGCGGTCTCGGCGGCGTCCATGGTGGCGGCGATGCCGTAGGAGGTATGGCCGAAGTCGCGGCAGGCCTCCTGCGGCATGCCGTTGTCGCTCATGTTGAAGACGGTCTGGTGCGGCCAGATGGCGGTGCCGCGCGGCGCGGGCACGGGGTGGTCGCCGTCGGTGGGCGCGTAGTAGAAATAAGCGGGCACGCGCTGCTCCCACATCTTCGCCGCGTGCTCCAGCAGCTTGCGGTTGTTGGTGAAGACGGCGATGCCCATCATGCCGTCGATCATGCTCAACTCCCAGTTGCCGTTTTGAGGCCCGCCATCGTAGATCAGCGGCAGATGCACCCTGGTCAGCATGCGCGAGAACGCTTCGATGTCGGCCGGTTTCCAGCCGGCGCCGCTGTAACGGATGATCTCGGCGGCGCGCGGCCACTTCTCCGCGCTCCATGCGGCCTGCAGCGGCGCGTTGGAGAGGGTATACGCTTTCAGGCCGTGACTGTAGGCGTTCAGGATGGCGATGGCATTGGCGGCGTAAGCGTGGTTGCCGGTGATGTACCAGAGCAGCGCCTGCACATAGGCCGCTGCCGCGTCCGCGTCCTCCGGGTGGCAGCCGATGTCGGGATGCGAATACGGGCCGCAGGCGATCGTGCCACCCGGGGGCGGGCCCTGCATCGCATAGTGGAGGTCGCCGTAGGGGCTCTGCTCGGCCTCAAGGAACAGCCCGTAGAACGGCTCGGCTTTGGCCGCCACTTTGGCTTTGATGAAGTCGAGCTGCGCGCGGTCGAGAAGAACTCCGGGGTGCCGGAAGGCGATTTCGGCCCGGGGCCGCGCGGCGGCCGGTATGGCCGCACAGACGGCGAGCAGGACGGGAAGGACTTTTTTGCACTGCATGATGAGAACCCAGGTGAGAGGATGGCTTGCGACGAGCAACGAAGGAAGAATAGCAGCGAAGGAAGGATTCAGGCAGGCTTAAGGTTGGGCCGCGCTCACCCGGCGCGGACCAGCAGGCAGGTGATGTTGTCGTGGCCGCCGGCCTGGTTGGCCGCGGCGACGAGGCGTTGGCACAGGCTGCCGAGGGGCAGATCGAGCGCGAGCGTGGAGGCGATGAGCGGGTCGTCCATCTCGCGGGTGAGGCCGTCGGAGCAGAGCAGAAAGAGGTCGCCGGAGTCGGCCGCGAAGGCGAAGACATCCGGTTCCACATCCCTGTGCGTGCCCAGCGCGCGGGTGATGACGTTGCGGTAGGGCGAGTGCAGGGCCTCCTGGGCGGTCATGCGGCCCATGCGAACCTGCTCGTCTACCAGCGAGTGGTCGGTGGTGATCTGTTGGAGATGCCCGCCGCGGAGGCGGTAGCAGCGGCTGTCGCCCACGTTGAAGACCCAGACACGGCGCTCCTCGACCACCAGCGCCACCAACGTGGTGCCCATGCCGTTCAATCTGCGGTCCCGCTGCGCACGGTAAAAGATGGCTTCATTGGCGGCGAGGATGGCCTGTTCGGCGGCGGCGGGCAGGGACGCTTCCGCGGGGCGGTTCTGGAGGCGGCGCATCGTCTCTTCCACGGCCAGGGAGCTGGCTACTTCGCCGGCTGCGGCGCCGCCCATCCCGTCGCAGAGCACGTAGATTCCGTGCTTAACGGAATAACCGAATGCATCTTCGTTCGAGGCGCGCTTTCTGCCGCGGTCGCTTACCGCCGCGGCTGAATAATGGACGAGAGCCGTGTCCAATAAGAATCTCCCATCGGTCAGTTTACACAGATTGCGCAGGAGCGGGAGCGGCGGCCCTATCCGACCAAAGAGGGATGGTCAGAATGGGCCGGCCATGACTCAAAGCCGCTGACCGCTCACGGTTCGGAGTCGCTGACGGCTTTGGGAAGCGGAGGCGGCGCAGGCAGGCTGAAGACCTGGATGGAGCCGCCATGCAGCAGCGCCACGCGCCGTCCCGAAGGGGAGATGGCGACGTTGCCCCCGGAGTCGAGGACCGGGTCCACCAGGGCTTCGAAGATCATATTGCCGTCGGCGGCGTCGAAGACGCGCACGCGCTGCGCCTTGACGGCGCGACGGTCGAGCGCCCAGTAGGCCCCGATCTGCTGGGTAACGGCGAGGGTCTCGCGGACGATGCGCAGGCCGTTGAGCGACGCGCTGAGAATCGGCCACACCGTGTAACCCGAGGTAGAGTCTTCCCAGAGGGGCATGCCGCCAATGGAAAACGCGGTGAAGCGGTAGCCGCCGTCGCTTTTGCAGGTGGTGGCCAGCACCTCGTGCACGGAGATGAAGTCCAGCGTGGGCCAGCAGTCGGACTCGACCAGGCCGACCTGGGCGGTGCCGCCGGTGAAGTAGTTCAGGTTGACGGTCCACTGCGAGCCGGTGCCGCGCACGGCATCGAGATAGCCGTTGGGGCCGAGGGGTAGGTGCACCTCGTCGCGCACGCGGCTCACCAGCATGACCTTGCCCGTGTCACGGCGCAGGATGCGAAAGACCAGAGCGGGCGGGCCGCTGATCGAGGGCTGGTCCTGCTCGATGTCGGCGGATGCGG
The DNA here is from genome assembly GCA_035508555.1 of Occallatibacter sp. GTDB lineage: Bacteria > Acidobacteriota > Terriglobia > Terriglobales > Acidobacteriaceae > Telmatobacter. The sequence continues at coordinate 14,878 of DATJMU010000103.1, forward strand.
TGGAGGGGCTGCTTACCTCGCCGGGTTCGGCCGATTTCGAGGCCGGCTCGCGGCTGTTGGCGGTCAGCAACTGGTCGCCGGGGTCGAGGCCGAGGGAAAGAACCGGTCCGGGAAAGCGCAGCAGCGGCTTCAACTGGAGGGAGATGTCGCCCTGGTAGATGGTGTCGCGGTTGCGCAGCAGGAAGAGGCCGCCGGGCAGCGGCCACAGGTAGCGCTGGCGGTCGTGGAGGGTCCACACGGAGTCGGCCTGCACCGCGCCCGAGGGCAGCGCCAGCACCACGGCGCGGATGTGCCGCTCCCCGTCGTCCTCCTGCGTGCCCGGCGTGCGCACAATGAGCCCCGGAACGCGAAAGGTGAAAAGCAGGTGGTCTTCGTCGAGGAAGTCGAGCGAGGTCCACGAGTAATGCTCGCCAAAATAAACAGGATTGGGCGCGTCGAAATCGAGCGGGTCGAGGGGAATGGAGGCCACGAGCGGCGCCGTGGGCTTGTCGGGCAGGCGGTCGATGAGGAAGTGGTCTTTCAGCGGGGGCAGTTGCTGCGCGGCGGGCGCGTTGGGCAGGGAATTGAGGTCCTTCGAGGATTGGGCACGACCGGTTTGCACAGGAAATGCGCAAAGGAGAAGACTCGCTGCCAGGGCTGCCGCGAAGTTGACGGCAAATGCGCGCGGAATTTCCACCCGGACCGGAGAGGCTGCACCAAGATGTTTCGGACCGGAGCCGCGTTGCGCCATCGAAGAGTATTTTCGCCGATGCGCCGTACTTTTGACAGGACAGCATCTGAATCGAGGACGCATTCTTGACTTTGCACCCGGACGGGCCTCCAATCAAGGTGGCGTTCGCGTTTTCCCACGCTAGGAGGTGAAACGCATGAGCCAATATCCAATGCGACTTCTGTCCTGGTCGCCAAGAATCCTCAGCATTGCTTTTACCGTTTTCCTGGGCCTGTTCGCGCTGGAGGCTTTCAATGAGGGCTTCAGCTTCTGGCAGTCTGTGCGGGCGTTCTTCATCGACCTGCTGCCGGCTGCTGCCGCTGCGGCCACTCTCATCGCCGCCTGGCGAAGGGAGTGGATCGGGGCCCTCGTGTTTGCGGTGGCCGCAGTGCTCTACACGATCCGGTTTTTCCCCTGGCACCCCGATTGGACCTTGACCATCGCGGGGCCGATGCTGGTGATCGCGGCATTGTTCATGGCGAGCTGGCTCAAACACCCGCAGTTGCGGGCCAGGCATTGAGACCGGCTATCCCTGGGCCGGCGCAAGCCACGCTCTGAGCGGGCCTTGTGCGTCTCGTGTGCGAGAGTAGAAAAGGGATGCCAAGGGACGCAACAAGAGGCCGGCGCATGGCGCTTGCGGGTTACGGCGCGTGCGCGCTAGCCGGAACGTTCTGGGGCACGGGGTTCTACTTCGGCCGGCTGGCGCTCAACGAGATGAGCGTGGGCCACATGGTCCTCTACCGCTTCCTGTTCGCTTCGCTCGGCATGATTCCCGTGGCATTGCGCAACCGCGTGCGGTTCACGTGGCCCGAGATGCGCACTCTGCTGCTCTGCGCGGCCCTCGGCATCCCCATCCAGTTTCTGCTCCAGTTTCACGGCCTGGCGCGGACCACCGTCAGCCACGCCTCGCTGATGGTCGGCTCCATGCCGGTGCTGCTGGCGGTCGCGGCTGCCCTGTTCGCCGGTGAGCGGCTCGACTGGTTCGGCTGGCTGGCGCTGTGCGGCTCCACCGTGGGCGCCGCGCTGGTGGTCCTGGGCGGCAAGCACGGCGCTGGCGGCTACGAGCAGCCCACGCTCGCCGGCGACCTGCTGGTGCTCGTCTCACTGGTCGTGGCTCTGGCGTGGATTCTGCTCAGCAAAAAGCTGATGGAGACGCACAGCCCGGTGGTGGTGAGCGCGTACACCATTCTCTCCGGCACGGCGATGCTGGCCGTGTGGGTGTTGGGACCGTGGGCGCTTTCGCCCTGGACCCACGCGAAGGTCGCGCCCATGCCCTTCGCGCACGTAAGCGCCGTCGCGTGGACGGCCCTGGCCATCGGCGGCCTTGCCTGCACGGCGACCACCACGTTTCTGTGGAACTGGGGCATTCACCACGTGCCGGCCTCGCGCGCCGGCGTCTTCCTCAACATCGAGCCGGCGCTGGGATCGGTGCTGGGCGTGGAGCTTTTGGGCGAGCACCTGGGGCGGTTCGCCTGGCTGGGCGGAGCGCTGATCGTGGGCGCGGCCATTACGCTGACGGTGCGGGGCCATGAGCCGGAGCCGGCGGTGATTCTGGAATAGCGGGCGCAGCTTGGTTAGCATCGGTGGCATGGTGGAAGATAGCGCCGGCGATCCCGGCGGCGATCGCAAACCCGCGCACGCCAGGTTCCGCGACCTGGCCGAGATCGCCATAGCCTATGGGCTGATCCTGGCCGTGGAGTGGTCGCCGCGGCCGGTGCAGCGCTGGCTCTGGTGGGTCGCTGCCGCGGCCGTCGTCTTCATCACTGCAATCTCCTTCGGCCGCGTCAACACCAGCCTCGACGCCATGGGGCTGCGCCGCAAGAACTTCCTGCGCTCGCTGTGGATTGTGGCGGTCGCGCTGGGGCTCGCCGTGGCGGCCGCGGTGGCCGCGCACCATTTCCACACATTACGGGTCTCGAACGGGCCTTGGGGCGGCCCTGTCTGGCTGCTCGAAAACTACTGGGCCTATGCCATCTGGGCCGCAGTGCAGCAGTTCCTTCTGCAGTGTTTCTTTCTGGCGCGGCTGCTCAGGCTGCTGGGGCGGCCGCGGCTGGCGGCGCTGGCGGCGGCGTTCATCTTTGCCTGCGCGCACATTCCAAGTCCGATTCTGGCGCCCATCACGCTGGTGTGGGGGATAACGGCCTGCCTGCTCTTCCTGCGCTACCGCAACCTCTATACGCTGGCCATCGCTCACGCCATCCTGGGAGTCGCGGTTGCCGTCACCGTTCCCGGCACGGTGGATCACAACATGCGCGTGGGCCTGGGCTATCTTACCTACAATCCCCACCGGCATTACCGGCACGCGCGCTGGCGCGAGCGATCAGCGCAGCCATAACGACCAGATGGAGTCTACCGTGGCGTGGGTGACGGCTGAGGAGCCCACGCGGCGCCGGTCCAGCCACGCGCGGCCATAGAAAAACCCGGCGATGGCGGCCATGAGCACATAGCGCCAGTTGAAGTGCGCGGCGCGCTTGTTGAAGTGGGCCAGACCGAAGAGCGCCGAAGTCAGCAGCAGCGCCGGGTAGCGGCCCATGCGGCGTTCCAGAAGATTTTGGAGCCATCCCCGGAAGAACAGCTCTTCCGGCACGGCGATCAGGAAGAAGGTGAAGAGCCACGCGCCGGCGATCGCGTCCATGCTCCGCCAGCCCGGGTGCGCGTGCAGAAAACCGAGGCCAAGGCCGATGGCGAGCGCGATCGGCGTGTAGAAAGCCGCCTCGCGCAATCCGATGCCGAGGTCGCGGAGGCGCAGGCGGAGATCGAAGCCGGCGCCATCGAGCTGGCGGATGGCGAGAAACCCGTAGACACCGGCGTCGAGAAGAAGGATCTTGCTGAAGATGGCCAGATGGGCGGGCCAGGCGGGCTCGAGCCAGCGCAGATCGACGGCGAGGCCCAGCACGGCGAGCACTAGATAGTCGCGCCAGTTGCCGCGCGCGGCCGCGTCGGCCCGGTGAGCCTGCCAGAGCACCGCCGCCATGGCTGCCGGCAGCAGCGCATACACCGCCAGCCACTCCCAGCGAAAGTCCCCGGCGGCCGCGGTGACCAGAACATAAGGCACACACAAGAGAACCGGGGAGAGCAGCTGCGCCCAGGCCGGCAGCCGGCGGGGCAGGGAACAGACCCCGGGCCAGAACGCCGCGGCCATGAACGGCGCGAGCGTCAGCAGGGCGGCGATCAGGTTGGCAGCGCTGAGGAATGAAGTAATCATGCGGAATCAATCCTATTGTGCGCTGGCCGTAAACCTTGGTTACCGGATGGCTGGACTTATCGATAGACAGTTCCACCGCATCCGCCGATATCTTCCCCATTGGACCTTTGTGGAGGGAGATGTGACGCTGTTAACCTGGAGCCCTGCCTGTGCCGTGGGCGTGCGCGCCATGGACGACCAGCACGGCATTCTGATGGATACCATGAACGAGCTGCGGCTGGCGGTCGTAAACGGCCGGGGGCGCGAGGTGGTGAGCGAGATCATGGACCGGCTGATCGAGTTCACGCGCATGCATTTCTGGAGCGAGGAGCAGTTGATGGAGCAGACCGGCTTTCCGGGGCTTGCCGGGCACCGCGCCGAGCACCACAAGATCCTGGCCGAGATGCTGCAGGCGGCGCACCGCGTCCAGTACGGCGAGGGGGTGAAGATGCGCCCGCTGCTTTGCGTGCTGCGCGACTCCTACATGGGCCACATCGAGGAGATCGACCGCGAATACGGGCCCTGGATGAACGAGCGGGGGGTGAGCTAGCTCTCGAAGGAGAGTTGCACCGGCGCCCAGGCGGACGCGCTCTGCCTGGGCTCGGCAGCCAGGTCGTACACCAGCCGTTCCAGCACCAGGCGCTTGTCGGGCGGCGAAGAGCGCAACTCGACGTCGGCGCGGGCTACCAGGCGCAGGGCCCGCGTCAGCTCGCGGCGGCTCTTGAACCGGCGCGCCTGCCGGATGAGGTCGTCGGCGGCGAATGGAGGAATGCGGAAGCCCTGCCAGAGCGCCTGCCAGATCGCCCGCGAGTCGCGCACATTCTTTTCGAGAATCACCAGCATCTGCCGGAAGGTCCGCGCCAGCATGTACAAGTGGCCAATGGCCGCGTCCTCGCCGGCGTCGGAGCTGTTGAGCAGGCCGTGGAGCAGGGCCAGCGCACGCACGCGGTCGTGGGCGCTGATGGCGTCGGTCAGCTCGTAGAGCGAGCGCTGCTTGGCGCCCAGCACCATGGTCTCCACGTCGCCCAGGGTGATGCGGCCCTTGCCCGCGACGTAGAGCAGCAGCTTCTCGATTTCGGAGGCCACCAGCATCATGTCGGCGCCCAGCGCATCCACCAGCTCGCGGGCCGCGTCGGGCTCCAGCCGTATGCCGGCCTCGTGGGCGGTGCTTACGGCCCAGCGCATGGCGTCGTCGTCGCTCACCCGCGCCAGCTCCACCATGCCGCAGTGCTGCCCCAACGTCTCGGTCAGCCGCTCGTAGCGGTTCTTGTCGTCCATCTCCATGCGCCGGGCGTCGGCGGGGATGCGGAGGAAGTCGGCGACGAAGACCAGCACGGCCTGCGGGTTGGGGGAGCGGAAGTAGCGATCCAGCGCGGCGAACTCGTCTTTCTTGGCGCCGCGCGTATAAAGCTGGCGCACGTTGCGGATGAAGATGACCTGAAAGGGCGCCATCAGCGAGGGCGTCTGCGCCAGGTCCAGCGCTTCGAAGATCGAGGTCGAGCCCAGGTCCAGGTCGGAGAGGCAAAAGTCGCGGAGGTCGGGCGGAACGAAAGCCTTGATCACCGCGGCCCGGCAGCGGTCGAGCAGGAAAATCTCGTCGCCGGCCAGCACGTAACCGGGCCGCAACGTGCCCTGGCCGGCCGCGGCAGCCTCAATCTCGGCCACAAAGCGGCCCGCGGCGGCAAAACCCGCGCCCCAGCGCTGCCCGCTCAAAGCGCTGTTCTCCCGCCTGCGCGTCCCATAGCCGTGTCGCTCATGCGCATCCAGAATACCCTCCCCGGAGCGCGCCGACCATGCGGAAAAGCCGGGCAGGAACCCGCGGTCTACCCGGCTATACTGCCAGCCATGCAAGGTCTTTCGGCGAGCGTCCTGGTGATTGCGGCTGTGGCGACGGGGTTAGCGCAATCGCCGGCCCCGCAGGTGTGGACGATGCAGGATTCAGGCACGACGGCCGGCCTGCGCGGCATCGACTCGGTGGATGGGACGGTGGCCTGGGCCAGCGGGACGGGCGGAACTGTACTGCGGACGGTTGACGGAGGCGCGCACTGGACGCGCTGCGCTACGCCCGACGCGGCGAAGGACGGCGCAACCCTCGATTTTCGCGGCGTGCAGGGCTGGGATGCGCAGATGGCGATCGTGATGGCCTCGGGGCCGGGGGATAAGAGCCGGCTTTATAAGACGGCGGATGGGTGCGGGAAATGGAATTTGATATTCGAGAACCCCGATCGCGGAGGCTTCTGGGATACGTTGAGGTTCCATGATCGCGCTCACGGTTTCATTCTCGGCGATCCCGTCGCCGGCCGCTTCATATTGTTTTTTACACTCGACGGCGGAAAGCATTGGGGGCGCGTGAACACCGGCGACCTTGACGCGCCGAATGCGGGGATCGGTGCATTTGCGGCAAGCAATTCTGCGTTAAGCCTTGGTTACGAAGGCATGCCTTTGTTCGGCACCAGCGGCCCCGATGGTCCCTGGCTTTATGTCCCCGACAGCGTCTGCACGATGCTCACGGCCCAAGAGTATCCGGCAGCTTGCTTTGATGGATTTCTTCACTTTAGGAAGGTAAAGCTGCCTCTTGCGGGAGATTCTTCTTCGACGGGCATCTTTTCGATCGCGTTCCGCCCCGATAAGGCGCGCTTCATTGTCGTGGGTGGCGATTATGCCAGGCCGGACGCAACCCAAGGGACCGCTGCTTCGATCATTCCCTTTTTGCTCGAGCCGAGGGTAGCGGCGGCCGTTAAGCCGCCCCACGGCTACCGCTCCTCGGTCGAATGGAGCGAATCCCTCCACGCCTGGATCACCGCAGGCGCCAACGGCTCCGATATCAGCCGCGACGACGGCCGCACCTGGCAGCCTATCGACAACGGCAACTGGAACGCCCTTTCGCTGCCCTTCGTCGTCGGCCCCAACGGCCGCATCGCCCGTCTCGACCCTTCCGCCATTCC
>DATJMU010000104.1:0-8063 GCA_035508555.1 Occallatibacter sp.
AGCCAGGACTGGGCCGAGATGCTCATGCGCATGTACCTGCGCTGGGCCGAGCAGCAGGGCTTCAAGACCGAGATGAACGACTACCAGGACGGCGAAGAGGCCGGCATCAAGTCCGCCACCTTTACCATCCTGGGCGAGTACGCCTTCGGCCAGCTCGCCGGCGAGAGCGGCGTCCACCGCCTCGTCCGCATCTCCCCCTTCGACTCGGCCAAACGCCGCCACACGTCATTCGCGTCCGTCTATGTTTCGCCGGAGATCGACGAGTCCATCCACGTCGATTTGAAGATGGAGGATTTGCGCATCGACACCTACCGCTCCGGCGGAAAGGGCGGCCAGCACGTCAATACCACCGACTCGGCCGTGCGCATGACCCACATCCCCACCGGCATCGTGGTGCAATGCCAGAACGAGCGCTCGCAGCACAAGAACCGCGACAAGGCGATGAAGATGATGCGCTCGCGGCTCTACGAGTACGAGCTCGAAAAGAAGCGTGCCGAGTCCAAGAAGCTCGAGGACTCCAAGCTGGACATCAACTTCGGCTCCCAGATCCGCTCCTACGTGCTGCAGCCCTACCGCATGGCCAAGGACCACCGCACCAAGGTCGAAGCCGGCGACGTCGACAAGGTCCTCGACGGCTACCTCGAGCCCTTTCTGCGCGGCTATCTGTTGGCCAAACGCCGAGGCACCGCCGTATCCGCGGGCTCCTCCGACGAGGAGGATCTTTAATACCCGCCCGGAGCCCTACCCTCCGCGCATAGTTGCTTTAGCCCCTGGGTGGGACTGGTGCCCAGCCGCAGCGCGTTGGTCTCGGCAAGTCCCTCAATCCTCCGTCCCGAATTCCCCCCAATCCGCTCCTCCGCTATTTCTCCCATGCGATCTTCGCGGGCTTCCGCCCCTTTTGCCTCCACACACACGTCATTTCGCACTACAATAGGAGCGCTCCAAACAACGGTCCGCCGCTCCCTCTCATCGAGGTAATTATGCGCGGCAATCCATTCCCATCCCGCGAAGCGAGCCTTGGCCGCCAGTTGACCGGCCTTTTCAGCGGCTACGAAGGCCCTACCTTCTCCATCCGCCTATGGAACGGCTGGCAGTGGAACATTGGCGAACGTCCGCCCGCGTGCACGCTGGCCATCAACGCGCCCGGCGTCCTCGCCTCCCTGGCCGCCAGCGCCAACGAGGTCACGCTCGGCGGAGCCTTCGTGCGCAAGGAACTCGACGTCGAGGGCGACCTCTTCTCCGCCCTTTACGTGGCCGGCCACCTCATGCGCCGCCCGCGCGCCCTGCGCCGGCAGTTACTCGAAAACCTCACTGCCAACCTCATCGCCGGCGCCGTCGATCTCCGCCGCTGGCTCGGTCACGGCCCCCCGCACTCCAAGGCCCGCGATCAGGCCGCCATCTCCTATCACTATGACCTGCCGGTCGGCTTTTACCGGCCCTGGCTCGGCGATTCCCTCGCCTACTCGTGCGCCTACTTCCGCCGCGCCGACGACACTCTCGAACAGGCGCAAAATCAAAAGCTGGACCTGGTCTGCCGCAAGCTGCGCCTCCGCCCCCGTGAGCACTTTCTTGACATCGGCTGCGGATGGGGAAGCCTCGTTCTCCACGCCGCCCGCTGCTATCGCGCCCAGGCCCACGGCATCACCCTCAGCCGCGAACAGGCCAATTTCGCCAACCGCAGTATCCGCAACGCCGGCCTCATGGATGCGTGCACCGTCGAGCATCGCGACTACCGCAACTGCTCCGAGCTTCAGGCGACCTTCGACAAGATCGCCAGCGTCGGTATGTTCGAGCACGTCGGCCTGGCGCGGCTCCGCGGCTACTTCGCCGCCGTGCACAAGCTGCTCAAACCCGGCGGCGTCTTTCTCAACCACGGCATCGTCCGCTCCCGCCTCGCGCCTACTCCCAAAAGCTCATTCATTAACCGCTATGTCTTTCCCGACGGCAATCTCGTCACGGTTACTCAGGCCATCGATGCCGCCGAGCGCGCCGGCTTTGAGGTGCGCGATGCCGAGAACCTCCGTGAGCATTATGAGCTCACCCTCCGCCGCTGGGTCGCCGGCCTACAGCGCCACAAAGACGCGCTCCTTCAGCTCGTTCCCGAAACCACGTACCGTATCTGGCTCCTCTACACCGCCGGCTCTGCGGCCGCCTTCCAGAGCGGCGCCATCGCCGTGCAGCAGGTCCTCCTCAGCCGCCCCGACTGCGGCCGCAGTCGCCTCCCCATGCTCCGCGAAGACTGGTACGCGGACGAACCGCTCCAGGCAGCATCGGTCTCCTGAATCTAAGAAAGGAAGCCCGCTCCAACGGCCATGGCGGGCCTCTCCGTGAGGAAAAGCCCGCCTCGCGCCTCGGTCGCTGGAGCGTGCACCGATTCCTGATCGCGTGCCAGTTCGAGTAACGGTTCCGTGGTGCGTCGATTCGGCTTCCGGCCGGCAGCGGCGGGCTGGGGATTCGCGCGCGTCTTTCCGCGAGACAGGGAATCCGCAATCGTCCGGCCCTGGAAGCGCGTTTGCGAGCAAAGCGCCGGCGGCAGGCAGTCGCCGCGGTAATGCGCCAAGGGGCGGGGCATGTGGGATTGTATACGTATTTGTTCCGGCGCGAATCCCGAGGGGCCCGTTAGCTCCGGTCTACGTGTCTTGATCTCTCTTGGAGGCTGGAAATCCTGGATCGCCCGCGGCGCTTCCACATACCGCGGCAAGCAGCTTGACGGTCAACGTTTGCCGGGGAACGAGCCCCCCGCCTGGACACACTTGCCGCTTCTCTCTGTCTGCTGGTGGTCTTTTCTAGAGGCTGTTATTCACTTTCCCACGACCGCCGCCGGCCCCGCGGCTTCCACCCCATCGCGCAAAGTACGCGTAATGGGACCCCGATTTGCCCTTGCAACGGCGGCCGCGCGAAAGTGAATAACCGCATCTAGCGATCGAGCACTTGCCAACGGCCGCGTGGCACGGCCGAAAATCGCGCGCGCTTTACCGCGCGGTAGGGGGATGCTTACAAGTACCGCAACCGAAAATAGCCCGCGCAAGAAAGTTGTCAAGCGCCAGCCCCGTGCGAATCCGAGTGCCTCACCCGGCTCTTCCGGGACGGAAACAGCATCCGCATTCGATGATGGGGCTCACGCGGGCCCGTCCCGGCTCTTCGAGCTCGGCAGGTCTCCACAATCGTCAATTGAACCCCTGCACTCCCGCCAGCAGTTCACTGCCCGAGAGGAGTGAGCCCGCTCGCAACCGGTTCTTCCCGCTCTTGCACCGCTCCCGCGCCCCTCGCCAGCCGGCCCGCAACCGCATCCGCGATCCTCATCCCCGTCGCCAGCTCAATCCAAAGAAACTGCCCCGCCGGATTGATCTCCAGAAAGACGTACTCGCCCGCCGGCGTCAGCCGCAGGTCAATGGCTCCATACTCCAGTCCCATCTGCCGCATCAGCGCGTGGATCTGCTCTTGAACCCCCGGCGGCAGGGTGTGCCGGCTCCAGTGCAGATCGCCGTTGAACCGGAAGTCCACCGGATACTCCCCGCCGCGTGCATCCGCTTCGCCGGCAAATATCTCCTCTCCGATCACGGTCACCCGAATCTCTGCCACCGCCTCTACCCACTCCTGAAAGATCACCGGCGCCAGCCGGATGCTCTCCGCCAGGGGTAGATCCGTCTCCGCCAGCCGGCGCGTCTCCCGCCACGCATCCGGCAGCGCCCGGAAGAGCTTGTAGATCACCTTTCCTTCATGCCGGCGCCAGAACTCCCGCGCTTCCTCCGGGTCGTTGGTCATCAGCGTCACCGGGATCGCCATTCCGATCCGCTGCGCCAGGGCGAGCTGCCACGGTTTGTGATGCGCGGCCTCGTCGCGTACCGGGTCATTCACCCACAGGCAGCCCATCGCCTGGTACAACCCGGAAAAGGCCGTAGTTGCTTCAGACATGGCAAACCGCCGGTGCACCGGGTCGCTCACCGGCCGCGGCAGACGGAATGCCTGCGGTCTGCGCCACCACACCGCGCCGATGGTCCCGAGGTCCAGCCGGCCCCCGCCCTTGCGGCGCAGCGCAAATCGCCGCTCCCCGTCCTCGAACTCCATTGAAAGGGCCAGCGCCACCGGAAACTCCGACAGGTCCAGCACCTCGATTGCCACGCCCCGGGCCCTCAGCGCCTCGATCACAGCGCGAGCATGAGGATCCTCATAGGACGAAATGATCATCACCGTCCCGGACACAATTCGCCTCCGATCGCACTGGGGCCCCAGCGCGTGCCGAATGAATTCAGATTGAATTAATCCAGATACGGAGGCCGCCCCGTCGCGCCGTCCCACACCGGATGCTTTACGTCGCGCCATGCGAGTGTATATTCCAATGCAGGCACAGTGTGGATGCCGCCCCCTTGCACCCCCTGCAGCAACGCCAGCGCACTCTCGGGCGCCTGGTGCGCCGTAGCCAGCGCAAACGGCGCGGCCCCGGCGTATGGATCGCCCGGATCGCCCGGCAACCCCTCGAGAACACCCTTGCCGCCTATATCCACGACGGCAACCGTGTGCAGCTCATCGATGACCGGCACGGTCAGGTGATCGACTGCGGGGAGCGTCAGGTGATCGACCGCAGGGAGCGTCGCGCGGTCGATGGTTGGGAGCGTACGGTCGGCCACCGGATTCTTCACCTCGTACGCCGGAAGGGTGGTCACCGGAGCGCCGGCCGGCACATTCTCCGGGAGCTTGCTCCGGTCCACTTCCACCTGCACCAGCGTTTGCCCCACGGCGCCCGCCAGTACGCTGTAGTCTTTCACCGCATCCACGTCCAGGACCACGTTGTTTCCCGGGCTCAGGGTTAACACGAACTTTCCGGCCTGGCTCGACCGCGCCAGCGCACCGACAAGCGTCACCGTGTCTTCCTGGGTTGCCAGTGGAGCATCATTAACTAACTCGCCGAATGGCTTCTTCTGCTCGGCCATGATGACCCTCCTTGTACCTGATTGCTCGGTTGGACGGCCCGGAGACGAGGCATTCAGCATTGGATTCCGGAGACAGAGACGGTGGCCCGCCAGTCTGAAAGCACTCGAATCCAGAGATTGGGCCGATTATGGCACAATTCGTTCAATCGCACACAAAAAAGATCGAGAATTGCCCGCCGGCCAGAGCTGCGCGAAGCCAGCAGCCCGGTACCAGCCCGACGCGAATCAAAATGAGGGTGCGGAATAAGGGGGGCGGGGTCGGGAGGCAGGTGACTCAGGTTTCGGGATGCCCGCGGTCCGATTGACCGGCGGGCGCCCCCGCAATCGCTTTTGAGACCTGAGAGAACTCAACCGTCCACTCATTTGCTCATTTGCCTTCGAAAACCTCGCCGCCCTGGTCCGCGAACTCGAGCGAACTTCTCGTCCCCGTCGCGCAGGCCGCCGCCCCCTCGCCCGCCTGGTATCAGCCCTCGTAGCAGAACCCCGGTCATTCAAAGCTGAGGACCGACAGCAGTAAGCCGAGAGTCGGAAGCTGCGTAGAATTTCCCCTCTTTGGCGCACGATCGAAGTGGAGGAGACTCTCATGCCACAGCCCTCACGCGGACCCATCCGGGCGCAGGCTGCGAAAATTCGGCGCCCGGTCCAAAACCAGGGCAGCAAGAAGGACTCCCCTACCCCTTTCACAGTTTGCACAGTTCTTGGTGCAATTTCGAGCAGCGTTTTGTTGAAAATAAAAGAGTTAGTCAAAGCAATTCGGTAACCGGGTAGTTACCTGATTAACATTTGTTTAACATTCTCTCCCGCCGGCGCATCTTGGCGAAGCTCATGCCGCGCTTAATTGGCATTTTGGGCGCTTTCGTCTCCATCGAGCAGCCCGCAGGCCTTGCCGGCTTGCGTCCGCTCACCCTCGGCCCGCTCCCGCCGATACACAATTCAGGCCGGAGCATCCAAGCCGGTAGAACGGCAGTGAGGGCCACCACAGCCACCTCGCACCCGGAACCCGTACCCCGGGCGAAGCGTAATCGCCTTCGACGCCAACCCCCTCCGCGGAGTCGGCGGTCAGGCAGCCGGGCTGATCCGGGGACGAGGCGGCCTTCTGCGGGTAGCCGTGACAGTAGGAGAGTTCGCCGACGAATGTTGCAACTTTTGCAATCTTGCGCACTCTAATTTAGAAAAGCTGATAAGAGGACACTCAATGTCGACCTTTCCCGCAATCTCCTCGAAAACGCCGGATCCTGGCCCTGCTGCGACTGCCGTGCGCCGCGTGCCGGTGCTCCCCGTTCGTGACACCGTTCTGTTCCCTCATGCCGTCCTGCCCCTCACCGTGGGCCGCGAGAGCTCGATCCAGCTCATTGAATCCCTCGGAGAGGATCGGACGATCGTGGTGGCGGCGCAGATCGACCCGCGGCTCGATACCCCCCAGCCAGCCGATCTGCACACCGTAGGCACCCTGGCGACGGTGCACAAGATTGTCCGCATGCCGAACCAGAGCCGGTTCGTCTTTACGGAAGGGACCGAACGGGTGCGCCTGCTCCAGTTCACTCAGACCGAGCCCTTCATGATGGCTGAGGTGGAGGTTCTCGCGGATGTCGAACCCACGGCCAGTTCCGGTGTCGAAGCTCTCGTGCGGAATGTCGTGAGTCAGTTCCAGCAGATCGTCAGCGAATCGCCGACGCTCTCCGATGAGCTGCGGACGATTGCCGCGAATATTGAGGAACCAAGCCGGCTGGTTGATTTTGTTGCCTCTTCAATGCCTTTTCTCACTACCGATGACAAGCAGATGCTGCTCCAAACTCCCGGCGTTCCGGACCGCCTGGAGCTGCTCAACAAGCATCTGGCCAAGGAGATCGAAGTCCAGCAGCTGCGCTCGAAGATCCAGAGCGAGGTGCAGGACCAGGTGCAGCAGTCGCAGCGCGACTATTATCTCCGTGAGCAGCTCAAGGCCATCCAGAAGGAGCTGGGCGAGCAGGACGAGGGCCAGCGCGAGATCGAGGAGCTGCGCAAGAAGATCGATGACGCCGGGATGCCCGAGGACGTGAAGAAGGAGGCGCTGAAGGAGCTCTCGCGGCTGTCGCGCATGTCGCCGATGGCAGCCGACTACTCGCTGACCCGCAACTACATCGAGTGGCTGGCGGTGCTGCCATGGGCGAGGAGCTCGGGCTCGAAGATCGATATCGGTAAAGCGAGGGAGATCCTGGACGAGGATCACTACGAGCTCAAGAAGGTCAAGGATCGGATTCTGGATTACCTGAGCGTGCTGGAGCTGAAGCCCGACATGAAGGGGCCAATCCTGTGCTTCGTCGGCCCTCCGGGGGTGGGCAAGACCAGCCTGGGCCGTTCGATCGCGCGAGCCCTGGGCCGCAAGTTCCAGCGCATCTCGCTGGGCGGCATGCACGATGAGGCCGAAATTCGCGGCCATCGCCGTACATATATTGGCGCGCTCCCGGGCCAGATCATCCAGAGCATTCGCCGCGCCGAAACCAACGACCCGGTAATCATGCTGGATGAGGTCGACAAACTGGGCCGCGATTTTCGTGGCGATCCGGCTTCGGCTTTGCTGGAAACGCTGGATCCGGAACAGAACAACACGTTCCGGGACAATTATCTCGACGTGCCGTTCGATCTGTCGAAGGTTCTGTTTATTTGCACGGCGAACATGCTCGACACCGTTCCGCCCCCGCTGCAGGATCGCATGGAACTGATCCCGCTGCAGGGCTACAGCGAAGAAGAGAAGGTGCATATCGCCAAACGGTACCTGGTTCCGAGGCAGATCAAGCAGAACGGGATCACGACCGAGGAAATCGAGTTCCCCGAGGACGCGTTGCGCCAGGTGATCCGGCACTATACGCGCGAAGCGGGTGTGCGCAAGCTCGAGCAGGTGATCGGCACGGTTTGCCGCAAGCAGGCGCGGCGCGTTGTGGAGGGTCACAAGGAGAAGCTGGTGGTCACGCGGGATACGCTCAAGGAGTTCCTTGGCGGCATCCAGGTGCGGGTTGAGACCGAGGTTGCCGAACGGGTGAAACGGCCGGGCGTGGCGGTGGGCCTGGCGTGGACACCGGCGGGCGGCGACATCCTCTTCATCGAGGCCAACAAGATGAAGGGCAAAGGCGGCTTCACCATGACCGGCCAGAT
>DATJMU010000105.1:0-12460 GCA_035508555.1 Occallatibacter sp.
TTCGCAGCCTTGTTTCGAAGAGGCACGGCTCTGGGAGCGGGATTCTCAGAACCTGTTGAAGAACTCACGGGCGGAGTATCTTGCTTTGAAAGGGCACGGCTTCCGCCGTGCCGAAAGTGCCCGCAAATGATTTGGGCTTCAACCCGGGAGGGCCGTTCTTAGGCGAATCTCCCCACTGCCCGTGATTCGCTCGGGATAATCCAGCAATCGCCGGAAGACGTTCGAGAAGCCGACATATGGGGAGTCATATCGTTGCGGGCGTCAAGAGCTAGACCTAAGCCATTCTTCATCTCCGGTCCCCAAATGCCAAGTGCGAGGAACCCGAGGGCCCTCTCAGTGCGTAATTAGTTCCCGAGATCGTGGCCACCCGTCTGGGACCGCCCTATAAGAGAAGCCACGTGAATCGGGCACCCAAGTTGGGGGAAAACCCATTGAAGGGCGTATGCATTGAGAATGTCGCGGCAAAAATAAACAGTTGGGTCCGAATGCACTGCGGTGTATGCTGGCGTCAATCCAAATGTCGCTCCAGGGCTTCAACCCGCCGTTCAAGGGCACTATTGCTGCGGCCGCGGTCCTGCTTTCGTTCGCTTTGTCGCTCGTGTTTGTCATTTCACCCCGGCAGGCTTTCTCTCAGAAATCTGCTGCGGCTCCCGCCGTTTCGTCACCCAGCAACCCAAGCCTCCTGAGTACAGCTTCGAGTTATAGGACAGCGGGGGCCAAACCGGCACCCGACAGCGCCCCGTTTCCATTCCTGAGGATTGTTCTGGTTCTAATCTCGGGCTTTCTCATCCACGCGGCGCGGCTGGCGAACAAGTTCCGCCGCTACCTGGGTGTGGGGCTGTTTGCCAACCCGTACGCGATCCTCTTCATGGCTTTCGGGGCGGGTGTTTGCGGGATCCCCATGACTTCGGAAAGCATTCTGAGGTCTATACCCAGCCTGGGGAGTGTCGGCCCATGGGTCGCCGATCTCTCTGGGATCCTCACCATCCTGGCCCTTCCGGCAATTCGACCTCGGCGCCGCGCAGGCACTGAAAACGAGGCTAACGCACGCGAGTTACCCGGTCTGTCCGGCTCAAACTCCATCTTTGGTTTCTTCGAGGATGAAATCAGCCTTCGGCTGCAAATCCGGATGCAGGACAAGATCGTATCGGCATGTAAGGAATATTCCTGGAAGACGATCAAGCTGGCTGCGTTGCGTGCGCTGGCGGATGAGATGGCAATCCGGCCGCTCAAGCCCGCGGATGAGGAGGCGGCGAAGCGATCGATCGCGGGAATTCCGGCCGACGGAGAGGCGGACCCGGGCTGCGGGGACAAATATCAGACCCTGATGGCGCTGCTGCGATGCATCTCTTACAGGCTGCTTTTTCGGAGCCTGGCCCTTGCGCAGCAGGAGGCTCAGGGATGAAGGTCTCACGAATGCTGGGGGTGAGCCCGGATCACGCAGCCCGGCTTGAAGAAGCGTGTATCCGCACGGTTCAAGATCTTGCGTCGATCGCCAACCCCGCAGCCCTGAGCGAGCAGACGGGGATACCGCTCGAATCGCTGGTGGATTGGCAAACATCTGCTCAAGCCCGGTTGGCAGGGACTAGGCGGCGGCGCAAGGCGGTTGCAACAGTAGGCCTGGTCACCTTGTTTATGTTCCTCGCTGTTGGAGGCTGGGTTATCAAGAGAGGGCTTTCACCCAGAAGGGATCAAGCGGTCTCTCACTACAACGCTGCCAACGGCCTAGTGAGCAAGGGTGACCTTGACGGCGCCATCGCGGAATACAGAAAGGCGCTGGCGCTGTACCCTGGCTACTTTAATGCCCACTTCAATCTCGGCACCGTCCTCTACGACAAAGGTGAGTACGATGCCGCGATTGCCGAGTTGAAGAAGGCACTTGCGCTGGATCCCGATTATGCCTATGCCCACAACAACCTCGGCAATGCCTTTTTTGTGAAAGGTGAGTACGATGCGGCCATCGCCGAGTACAAGAAGGCGCTGAAACTGGAGCCCAATTCTGCCCCTCCCCACAACAACCTCGGCAATGCCCTCGATGCCAAGGGGCGGCACGATGCCGCCATCGCCGAGTATAAGGAAGCGCTGAGGCTGAGTCCGGATTATGCCCAAGCCCACTACAGTCTCGGCATAGTCCTTGGCAACAAGGGTGAGCACGATGCGGCCATTAGTGAGTTTAAGAAAGCAATTGCGCTGAACCCCGGTTATTTTGAGGCGTACAACAACCTGGGCTTTGCCCTTTATAAAAAGCGCATGTACGATGCTGCGATCGCGGAGTATAAGATGGCGCTGGCGCTGGAACCGGATTATGCGTACGCCCATTACAACCTCGGCAATGCCCTGGGGATGAAGGGCAAGAATGATGCCGCCATCGCCGAATACAAAAAGGCGTTGTCACTGAAGGTTGATGATGCCGATCTTTATCTCAATCTCGGCAATGCGCTCGACGACAAGGGCAATTACGATGGGGCGATCGCCGCATATAAGAGGGCGCTGGCATTGAAGCCCGATTATGCCTACGCGCACAACAATCTCGGCGTCTCCCTGGGTAACAAGGGCGAGCATGATGCGGCGATTGCGGAGTTTAAGAAGGCGCTGGCGCTGAAGTCCGATTATCTCCTTGCCTATCTCAATCTCGGCCGCGCCCTGGACGACAAGGGCGAATATAGTGCAGCCATTACGGAGTTTAAGAAAGTGCTGGCGCTGAAGCCCGACTATCTCCTTGCCTATATCAATCTCGGTATTGTCCTTGACGACAAGGGCGAGCATGATGCGGCCATCGATATGTATAAGAAGGTGCTGGCGCTGGATCCGGGGAATGCCGACGCCTACAACAACATCGGCTTCGTTCTGCAGAACAAAGGCGAGTACGATGCGGCTATTGCGGAGTATAAAAAGGCGCTGGCGCTGAGGCCGGATGATTCCCTTTTTCACAATAATCTAGGCAACGCCCTGGACGATAAGGGCGAATATGATGCAGCGATCGCAGAGTATAAGAAGGCGCTGAAGCTGAAGCCGAACGATGTTGACGCCTACAACGGTCTCGGATCCACTCTCGACGAAAAGGGCGAGCACGATGCCGCGGTTGCCGAGTACAGGAAGGCGCTGAAACTCAAGCCCAATCAAGCCGACACCCACGACAATCTCTGCGTTGCTCTCGATAACAAGGGCGAGTACGATGCCGCCGTAGCCGAATGCAAGAAAGCGCTGGCGCTGAAGCCCGATGATGCCTACGCGTACGACGACCTTGGGGCCGCTCTCGACGACAAGGGCGAACATGAAGCTGCCATTCAGAACTACAAAGCTGCCATCCGGAACTACGAGAAGACTATGCGGCTGAAGCCGAATGTCCCGGATGCCTGGAGCGGCCGTTGCTTTGATCGTGCAGATCTTGGTGACTTGCAGCCGGCACTGGCTGATTGCAATGAATCTCTGCGGCTTGTGCGCAAGAATGAAAACGCGCTGGGGAACCGCGGTTTTGTTTATCTGAAGATGAACAATCCCGAAGCCGCGATCGCGGATTTTGATGCAACCCTGGCGATCAATCCGAAGTTCGCCTTTTCTTTGTACGGGCGAGGGGTTGCAGAGCAAATGAAAGGCGACCAAGCGTCGTCGCAGGAAGACATTGCCGCGGCCAAGGTATTCGATGCCAGAATTGCAAAGAAGTTTGCGAGGTGGGGTGTGCCCGCGCCAGAACCCTAGTCGTGGCGGAGGCTGAGAGGCGGGTTGCGAAGCGAGTTTATGCCAGGGAGCAAACGAAGCGCACCCTCGAGGCGGCTGCAGGTAACAGACGATACAGTCGCAGCGGAAAAGGATGAGTCGCAGAGGGGGGTGGCTATCGAGGTTCTTGGGGTGTGGGGGCATCCGGATTCCAGAAACGGAACCGGGTGCACCCGAGATCGATCCCGAAAAACGCCCCAGGCCCAGGAATAGGGCCGTGCCTGAATCGCCCATCCGTAAATTGCCTTTTAGCCAACCCGCTCACGACGGCAGCGGCCTGGCAAACTCGGGAATTGCGGGCGCTCGCCCAAAAACCCGGCCCCAAGGAGCACTTCGCAAGCTGAGATCCGCAGAAGTCGGCTCTCCTGAAATCCCGGCCTCCTTCACAAGCTCCCAGGTGCGGCAATCCCTGCTTGCAGCCGGTCTTGCGCCTCCAGCAGCGTCGCCACCAGCGCCAGCGGCAAACCCACCACGTTGAAGTAGCACCCCTCGATGCGGGGAATCCACCGCGCCGCGCGCCCCTGGATGCCATACGCGCCCGCCTTGTCCATGGGCTCGCCCGTGGCCACGTAGGCGGCGATCTCCTCGTCCGACAGGGTGAGAAACCGCACCGCCGTGACCTCGGC
This sequence comes from Occallatibacter sp., assembly GCA_035508555.1. Lineage (GTDB taxonomy): Bacteria > Acidobacteriota > Terriglobia > Terriglobales > Acidobacteriaceae > Telmatobacter. Next base: position 4,344 of record DATJMU010000105.1, read on the forward strand.
GGCAACCTCGACGGAGGGCCCGGCCGCGAGAGCAACGCCCGTGATCACGCGATGGGTGCGGCCCGAGAGCAGCCGCAGCATCCGCGCCGCGTCGGCCGCGTCCTCGGGCTTGGCCAGGATGTGGCCGTCGACAGTGACGGTGGTATCGGCCCCCAGCACCACCAGACCCTCCGCGCCCGATGGCTCCGCCGCGAGCTGCTCGAAGACCGCCTGCGCCTTCTCCCGCGCCAGCCGCGTCACGTAGGCGATGGGGTCTTCGCCGAAAAGCAGGTCTTCAGGAATATGCGCGGGGCGAACCTCAAAGGTGTAGCCGGCCTGGGCGAGAAGTTCGCGCCGGCGCGGCGAGGCAGAGGCCAGAACCAGCATATTGGCATTATGGCAGGGCGCCGCACCGGGCAGCGCCCGGTTAGACTGGGATGAGCGTGCGCGGCCACCGGCCCCGCCGCAGTAAGGAACGCATGCCCTTTCACTTCGACTTCTCAGCGGCCGTCATTTTGTGGACGCTGACCTTCGCCGCCGGCCTGGTTTTGCTGGTAGTGCTCTTCGGCCGTGACCGTGCAGCCCGCTTTCCCTGGTTCACCGCGAGCATCGCGCTGCTCTGCCTGCGCCTGCTGGTCGTCCGGCTGCTCGCCGACCGCGTGCGGCCGATGGTCTGGAACTGGACCTTCCTCACCCTGGCCGACCTCGCCGCCGCCCTCAACTTGGCGGTGCCCGTCGAGGTGGCGCGCCGGGCCTTCGCCGGCGCCCGGTCCCGCAACTGGTGGCTGGCCTTCCTCGGCGTCACCGCCGTAGGCGTCGCCGCGACCGCCTTGTGGGGTCCATGGCCTGACTGGAGTACGCTCACCGCCGGCACCGTGCTCGCCGACCTGCGCCTGTTGCAGATGATCTCGCAGAAGGGCGATTTCCTGGGCGCCGTCGCGGCCATCGAGCTGGGGCTGCTGGTGGTGGCCTTCGGCTGGCGCTTCAAGGCCGGCTGGCGCAGCCACACCCAGCGCATCGCCATCGGCCTCTCCGTCGCCGGCCTCTCGCTCCTCGCCACCCTCGCCACCCGCCGCATCATCGGCGCCCACACCGTGGTCCACACCCGCGCCCAGTTCGAACGCATCATGGCCCTGCAGACAAAGATCTATAACGCCAACAGCGTCATCTACCTCGCCGTGCTGCTGTGGTGGATCGTCTGCCTGTGGATCGACGAGCCCGGCGCGGAGAAGCGGCTCACGGCCCCTGCTGAACCGGGTAAAGAAATCAAGGACGGGGCGGAAGCGGGCGCGTCGGGAGCCTGAGCGGCTTCCTCTCAGCCCATCGACCCCCTCTTGCCTGCTACCTGCTTCTCAGATGTGGCAGCTTGCCTGGCCGCGCTTCTCGAGATACCGCTGGTGGTACTCCTCGGCCCGCCAGAAGGTCTGCGCTGGCTCGACCCGGGTCACGATGCGCCGCGGCTTGTACCGCCCCTCCGCGGTAAGCTGCGCGATCTTGGCCCGCGCCTCCGCCTCCTGCTCCGGTGAGTGGAAGAAGATCGCCGAGCGGTACTGCGTGCCCCAGTCCGGCCCCTGCCGGTTCATCGTAGTCGGGTCGTGCAGCTCAAAAAACGCGTCAAGCAGCCGGCCGTAGCCGATCTTTTCCGGGTCGAAGTCGAGCTCCACCACCTCGGCGTGGCCGGTCTGGTCGGTGCAGACGTCCCTGTAACTGGGCCGGTCCAGGTGGCCGCCCTCGTATCCGACAGCGGTCGCCGTAACCCCGGGAATGGCCGCGAAGGCAGCCTCCACCCCCCAGAAACAACCCGCTCCAAAAGTAGCTTTCTCAGTGCTCATACCGTTAAAGATGCGTCAACGCCGCTTCGGGTATCGCGCCGGCGCCAGGCGGTCAGCCGCGCCCTCCGCGGCCCGGAGGCCTGGGCGGGCCAGTCCGCCGGCCGGGCGGCCGGCCCTTGCCCGGTGGCCGGCCCTTGCCCGGTGGCCGACTTTTGCCCGGCGGCCGCGAAAACCCGCCCGGTTTCGCTCCAAATGTGCGCTTCGGCCGGTCCGCTGAGCTCTCGCTGCGCCCGCCGAATGGGCGCGGAGACTTCTCGCGGAACCGTGGCGGCGCCGCACCTGCTTCGCCCCGGAAAGGCCGGCGCTCCGGCCGTTCGCCCCAGCGTTTCGCCGGCCCGCCAAAGGGCTTCCCCTTCGGCCCCTCGCTCCGGCTCTCGCCGCGGCCAGGAAAACCTTCGCGCGCCGGCCTGGCGCGGCCAAACTCCCTCGGCTCCCGGCCGCCGGCAAAGCCCGCGCCGAACGGCTTGCTCCGGCCCGGTGGCCGGCCCTCGCCGCGGCCCGCAAAGCCCTCGCCTGCGCCCTTACTCCGGCCAAACTCCTTCCGCTCGCCGCGGCCAAAGTCGCCCCTGCCGAATTCGCGCCCACCCCCCGAGGTTGGCCCGCGCCCTGCCCCGGGCCGAAACTCGCGCCCAGACTCGCGCCCAAACTCGCGCCCTGCCCCGCGGCTTGTCCCCGAGCTCGTCCCGCCGCTTGCCCCGCCGCCGCCGAACCCCTCCCCGCGCGGCTTCCACTCGCGTTTGGGCGGCGCGCCCGGCTTCGGCCGGAACGGCCGCTGCCCCCGCGTCGCCGGCCCGCCCGCGCGCGCCCTGGCCTGGCGCGAGCCGGCCTCGCGCTGTTCGGCGGACTGCCCGGCCTCCCTGGGAAGCATCCGCGTCGCCTTCACGCGGCGCGGCTTGAGCTTGCCTTCCGCGGCCAGCCGCAGGTTGGCCACCTCCTCGGCCGCCAGCTCGCGCACCTGCCCGGGCTCGACGTCGAGGACCAGCGGACCATAGCCGACCCTCCGGATCTTCTCGACAAAGTGGCCGATGGCCGAAAACATCTTGCGCAGCTCGCGGTTGCGGCCCTCGATCAGCACCACCTCGTACCAGGGGTTGTCGCCCGCGCGCACCTGCCGCACCTGCGCCGGCGCCGTGCGCACCTTGGCCGAGCCCGGCTTTGCAGTTTCGATCGAAACCCCGCCCCGCAGCTTGTCGAGATCCTCTTCGGACGGCTGCCCGGCGACCTTCACCAGGTAGGTTTTCTCCACGCCCGAGGCGGCGCGGGTAAGGGCGTTGGCCAGCTCGCCGTCGTTGGTTAGCAGCAGCAGCCCCTCGCTCTGGAAGTCGAGCCGGCCCACCGGGTAAAGCCGCTCGCGCAGGTGCGAGACAAAGTTCATCACCGTGGGCCGGCCCTCCGGGTCGCTCACCGTGGTCACGTAGCCCCGGGGCTTGTTGAGCATGAAGTAGCGGTGGCGCTCGGCCCCGTGCAGCAGCTTGCCGTCCACCCGAATGTGGTCGCGCGCCGGATCGGCCTTGCTGCCGAGCGCGGTCACCACCTGGCCGTTGACCGCGACCCGCCCTTCCACGATCATCTCCTCGGCCCGGCGCCGGCTGGCGATCCCCGCCTGCGACAGGATCTTCTGCAGGCGTTCGAGGTTGGGGGCCGGCAGAGGTTCCGCAGGCTCTTCCTCTTCCTCTTCCTCTTCGGATTCCCCTTCGATGGCCGCGAACGACGCTGTTTCCTCGACCTCGACCTCGATCTCGACCCCCACATCGGCCTCAGGAAGCTCGTCTTCCGTCTCGGCGGCGGCCGCGGGGATCTCCGCATCGGCTTCAGGAAGGGGCTCGGTGACGAAGCGCGCCTCGCCGTCGGTGGTATCGCCGATGGGGTCGTCGAACGCGAAGATCGTCGTCACCGCCATCTCGGCCGCAGCCGTCCCGGGCGGCGCCACTTCCGCAGCCTCCTCCGGTTTGGCTTTGCGCTTGCGCGGCGCGGCCTTCTTCGGCTTCTCGCCGCCGGACTTCGCAGCCGCGGATCTCTTCGCGCTCTTTTTCGCGGCCTTCGGCTCTTCGCCAGCCGTCTTCGCTGGCTTCGGCTTCGCGGCTCTGGGCTTGCGCGGCGCCCTGGCCTTCGGCGCAGCCTCCGGCTCGGGTTGCAGTTCGTCAGTCATGAGGGGACGTCTCGATTTCTACCGGCTCGGTTTCCGCCGGCCCGTTCTGGTTGGACGCCTCGGCCTCCGCACCGGCATCCCCAGCCGGCTCTACCTCGGCCGGCTCGCCGGATTCCGCAGCGGACTGCGGGGACCCTTCGGCGCCGTTTTCTTCCGCGGAGGGCGTCTCCGGCTCCTCCAGCTCCAGGGCGGCCATCTTTTCGAACTCCTCCATCGAGGGCAGCTCGGAGACGTCTTTGAGGCCGAAGCGCAGCAGGAACTCCCGCGTGGTCTTGTAGAGGATGGGCCGGCCCACCACCTGCTTGCGCCCCGCCGTGGCGATCAGCTTGCGGCTCAGGAGCGAGCCGAAGACGCCCGACGAGTCCACGCCGCGAATCTCGTTGACCTCGGGCGCCGTGATGGGCTGCTTGTAGGCGATCACGGCCAGGGTCTCGAGCGCCGGCAGCGACAGCTTGAGGGCCGGCTTGAGGCTCTTGACAAAGCTGCGCACGGCGTCGTGGAACTCCGGCTTGGTGGCCATGCGGTACCCGCCGGCGATCTCGCGAATCTCGATGCCGCGCTCGTCGTTCGCATAGGAAGCCATGAGCTCGTCCAGGAACTGCCGCAGGACGGCGCGGGCATCGCGGTCGCGCTGCCGCGCCTCGCGTTTGGCCTCGGCCTCGGGGTCGGCGGCAGCATCGCCAGCCGCAGCTTCGGCACTCGGCTCCGCCGCCGGGCTGGACTCGGCCAATGGCTCCGCCGCCGGCTGCCCCGTAGCTCCGGGCTCCTCGGACTCCTGCCCCTCTCCGGCTGCGGCAGTTTGCGCGACCGCCTCCGGCGCCGGCTCGGCATCGCACGCGGCCTGCGCTTCCGCAGCGGCCGGAGCCGCCTCTTCATCGGCCGGAGCGCCGTCTTCGCGGAGGAGAGGCAGCGGCTCGGCGGCCTGCACGGTGTGCGCTGCCTGCGCGGCAGCTTCGGCCTCCTGCGCGGCCTTCCACTCCAGAGCTTCCCCGGTGAACAAAAAGGCGAGCTGAGCCAGCGTAACCGGCTCCTCGGCGGCGTAGATGACGGCTTCCAGCTTGGCTTTCAGACTCATTCTTGAAAAGGCACCTCCAGTATCGTACCGGAAGTGGCCTTGAGAAGCGGAATCGGCCGCGCCAGGCAACGGGATGGGAAACAAAAACGGACGCGGTCAGCGCCAGTCGTCCCGCGCGTGGGCCAGCCCCTCGTTCATCACCGCGTCAAAGCCGCTGTTCTTCTTGATGAAGATCTCGCTGAAGTGCCGGTCCTGCCGCAGCAGGATGGCCTGCAGCCGGACCAGCTCCAGCAGCGCCAGGAACATCGCGATCAGCGCCCGCTCCGACCGTGTCTGGCTGAGCAGCTTGCGCAGCGCGACCGGCTTGTCTTCGAGGGTAAGCCGGCGGCCCAGGAACTGGATCATCTGCCCCACGGTCACCGAGTCTTCCTGCAGGTTGATCACCGGGCGGTTGCGCGCGCGGTCGAGGATGTCGCGGAAGACGCGCACCAGGTCGACCGTGTCGGCGGCGATCTCGGGCTCGGCGGCCGCGTCCTCGCGAAACTCGCGAATGCCGGGGTTGCTCCAGGTGGCGGCTTCGAGCATCTGCTTCTCCTGCAGCATCTGCGCCGCGTTCTTGAAGCGCTCGTGCTCGAGCAGCCGCTCCACCAGCTCGCGGCGCGGGTCCTCGGCGGCCTCGTCCGGCCCCGCGGGCGCGCGCGGCAGCAGCATCTTGCTCTTGATGTGGATGAGCAGCGAAGCCATGTAGATGAACTCGCCGGCCACATCCACGTCGCCCGCTCGCAGTTGGCTCACGTAGGCCAGAAACTGCGCCGTGATCCTGGCGATGGGGATGTCGTAGATGTCGATGTCCTGCTTGCGGATCAGGTCGAGCAACAGGTCGAGCGGCCCCTCGTAGACCTGGGAGACGATGACCGAGAACGGGGACTGGTCATTGGGGACGTCCGGCTTGAGAGCAGTCCTGACGGCCGGTTTCTCCTCGCCCGCCGCGGCGGGAAAAAGCGGCGCCTGCACGGCGGGCAGCGCCTCGACAGGAGCCGTCTCCGCCGCCGGTTCTTCACGGGAAGCGGCCGCTGCGGCATGCGCCTCTTCGATGGCAATGCCGCCCTGGGGCCAATCAGCCGCGGGCGCAGCGTCTGCGACAGGCTCCGGCGCCGGGGCGGACAGCTGCTCCTCGGCGGGCAATGCCGTCTCCGCCTCCGCTCCGGCTGCCGGCGGCTCTTCGTCAAGCGGGGTGACAGCCGATTCGGCGGGCAGCTCGGGAACGGGTTCCCCTCCGGCCATCGTGTCCACTGCGTCCGGCTCATGCGCGGCGGCTTCCGCGGCCTGCGCCTCCGGTTCGACTGGCTCGGCTACGGCCTCCACATCCTCGGGCAGGCGCCGCTGCGGCGTCGTTTCAGAGCCGGCCTCGGATTCGGCTGCCGATTCTGCCGATGGCTCCAGGGGAACTCCGGCGGCGGGTTGGGACAGCTCCGCAGCGTTTTCGCTGGGAGGGTCGCCGGGCGCCTCAGCGCCCCAAGTCTCATCGGCGGGTTGGTCGGTGCGCGCTTGCATGGGAGCGGATTCTTCGAGAGTGGATGCAGCTTCGCCGGACTCGGTTGTGGATGCATCGCCGTCCCGCTCGGCCCCTGCACCGGCCGCCTGAAGCGGCGGCTCGGGCCGAACCTCCGCTGCCGGCTCGGCTGGAGAGGCGGGCAGCGCCTCGGCGCGCGGTTCAACCGCAGGCGCACGCTCAGAGGCACTGTCAATGACGATCGATCTCGGATTGGGGTTCGGATTGGGGATCTCAGGGCTCAATTCGGTTTCTTCTTCGGTCTTCGTGTTGGCGCCCGCCGGCGCCTCTGGTTCCACATCGGAATCGGGTTGCTCCGGCCGCTTGAGGCCCACCATGGCGCGAATTCCATTCAATGCCGCTCGAAGGGCCCTCCGCCACCACGGGAGTCTCTCATCGCTCATCTGCGTCTCCCGGCGAGGCCGCTCAGCTACCGTCCGGACTGCCTGCTCTTCCTCTCGCTGGCCGCCCCGGAATCAGCGCCCCGCCCCGGCGGCCATGGGCAACTGCATGGCGGCGCGCACCTCTTGCATGGTCTGCTCCGCGCGCGCCCGGGCGCGGTTCGAGCCCTCATCGAGAATCTCCAGCGCCTGCCGCTCGGTAAAGCTGGCGCGGCGCTCCTGGATGGGCTGCAGAATCTGCACCAGCGCATCCGCGGCCCAGCCCTTGCACTCGATGCACCCGATCCCCGCCGAGCGGCAGCCCTCATAAACCTTGGCCATCGTCTCCGCCGTCGAAAAGACCTTGTGCAGGTCGCCGACCGGGCACTTATCGGGGTCGCCCTTGTCGGTGCGCCGGATGCGCGCCGGGTCGGTCACCATGGTCTTCAGCTTCTGCCGCACCACCGGCTCCGGGTCGGCCAGCAGAATGGTGTTGCCGTAGCTCTTCGACATCTTGCGGCCGTCCGTGCCGGGGAGCTTCGGCGAGGGCGTCAGCAGCACGCCGGGCTCGGGCAGAACCTCCGCCCCATCGAGCTTGTAGAACTGGTTGAACCGCCGCGCCACCTCGCGCGTCAGCTCCACGTGGGCCTGCTGGTCCTGCCCCACGGGGACAAACTGCGTCTGGTAGAGCAGGATGTCGGCGGCCATCAGCACCGGGTAGCCGAGAAAACCGTAGGTGGTCAGGTCCTTGCTCGCCAGGTTTTCCTGCATCTCCTTGTAGGTGGGCACGCGCTCCAGCCACCCCAGCGGGGCGCTCATTCCCAGCAGCAGAGCAAGCTCCGCATGTTGCAGGATGCGGCTCTGGAGAAACAGCACGCTGCGTGCGGGATCGAGGCCCGCGCCCAGGTAGTCCAGCATCACCTCAACCGTATTGGGCGCGATCTGCGAGGTGTCTGAGTACTCGGTGGTCAGCGCGTGCCAGTCGGCGATAAAAAAGTAGCACTCGTACTGGTCCTGCAGCTTCACCCAGTTGCCCAGCGCCCCCATGTAGTTGCCGAGGTGCAGCTTGCCCGTGGGCCTCATGCCGCTGAGCACGCGCGGGCGCGACGATGTAGTGAGGGATTCCGACATGATTTCGATTCGTTTCCACGCGCAGGCAGCAAAAACCCCGCCGGCGCTGCAGGAAGATGGCCGAAAGGCTCGTTCTATT
>DATJMU010000106.1:0-63524 GCA_035508555.1 Occallatibacter sp.
CCGCACGATCTTTTCATGGAGCTGGCTGCGATGTACGATGCGAGTCTTGGCGAGCGCGGGTTGGTGTCGATCTATGCTGCACCTGTTGGCGATCCGGCGTTGGGTCCCGTGGCTTTCCCGCATCGCATGAGCGCGGAGAGCGATCCGCTGGCGCCCTTGGCGCATCACCTGCAGGACTCGACGCATATCGCATACGACGTGGTGACGGGCGGTCTGACATGGGGGCCGATGCGCATGGAGGCTTCGGGTTTCCATGGGCGCGAGCCGGGTGAAAATCGCTGGACGATGGAATACGGGGCGGTGGATTCCTGGTCTGCACGCATCACGGCCGCTCCAGGCCGGGATTGGGTTACGCAGTACTCGCTCGGGCATCTGCACTCGCCGGAGGCGCTGCACCCGGCAGAAGATGTATTGCGGCAAACGGCGTCGGTGGCCTTTCATCACGCGTGGAGCGCGGCAGAGATGGATGCGACGGCGGTGTGGGGAAGGAATCACACGATTGGAACGGATGTGAATGCCGACGGCTACCTGATTGAGGCTGAGGCGCGTCTGCGCGCCAGGCAGTCGATTTGGACGCGCATTGAAAACGACGACAGAACGACGGATCTGCTGGGCGTCGCGGCTCCGCCGGAGGAGAGCGTTGTGGGCCGCGTGCAGGCTTACACCGGCGGCTACGCGCATCGCATCTGGAAAAGCAATTGGAGCGCGCTGGAGCTTGGTGCGCAGGCGACGCTCTACGCTACGCCGCCACGCTTGCTTTCGATATACGGCGCGCATCCGGTGGGGTTGGCTGGAGTGTTGCACTGGCGCGTGGGGCGGTAAGTGCGTTGGCATGCGTCGCCGGTTTCAAGTTCCACCGACGACACATTGGCTGCGGAACCGCCGCTCATTGGGGGAGCTGAATTCTCTGAAATCGGATTGCGCGAACCACCCCGAGCTTCTACTCGACCGCATGAAAAGAATCCAAAGGGTAGGTGTCATTTTTCTTCGGATTCCTGCAGAGATATATCACGCGTATGTTCGAGCCGGTTTTATATTCGTCGGAGTTTTCATTCGCTCCATCGAACAGGGTATGGTGTTCGTCGAAAATTTCGTAGTCGACTCGAAACCGGTTGCCTTTCGGCGCACAGGCGATGACCTTCCCCTCGGTGACCCAACCAATGCGCGCCAATTTTCTATCTCCATAGACGGAAATGGCGGCGTTCGCCGCCGCGCCGAAGGAAATCAGCAGAAACGCAATAAAGACGAAATCCGACCATACCCACAGGTCCCAAGGAGTTGGATGATTCACGGACGGATCGGAGGGAAGAAAACGAATTGGGATCAGCTCTCCCACATGGGCGTCCCAGACCATGTCATCCGAATTAATCTCGCCTTGATAAACCGCGCCTCCAAAGCGAAAACCATAATAGACCCAACTTCCGTGACGGCTGGGACGGATCTTCGTGACCATGGCAGCCGCGTCTCGACCCTCTTTGCTAAGTGCCTCTCGGTGACGCGCTTCTTGGATCTTAGAGTGGACATATCCCCCCATCAAAATCACTAGAACGCAGAGAACGAATAGACCGAGCCAAAGCGCTTTCCGCGTCCCATCAGACGCACGCACTCTTCTCGGTATCCCCGCGTTGATCTCTTGAAGGCTCAATACTCTTGGGCTGCTCTCTTCAGAGCTTCGGAGCATCTCATTCCTCCGTATGACCGGGGTTGAAGTTGCCTAAAAGATATCACGGAGCTTGGCGAAGGCATCGAGCTCAATGAGATGCTGGCCTTCGGGCGCGGCGGCGACGTCAGCGTGTTCAAGGACCCATGTGTCTTTGTGAAAAAGAAAGACGGCATGGAGGCCCGCGGCAAGAGCAGGGTTGATGTCGCTTTTGGGGCTGTTGCCGATCATCCAACCACTGCTTGGGGCAATGTTTTGGAGAAGTGCGACGCGGCGATAGGCAGCGGGATCTTTTTCCGGGACGATCTCGACTGCGGCAAAGTGAGGAGCCAGACCTGAACGCGCCAGCTTGTCGGCCTGTTCGGCGTGGTTGCCCTTGGTCATGAGGATCAGGCGGTGCCGGTTGGAGAGATCGGCGAGAGTTTCGGCGACATCGGGCAGTAGTTCGATCTCCTGCTCGGCGATGGAGCGGGCAAAGCCGCGAATGCGCTCGCGCTTTTCTTCGGTGACCGGCGCGGGACTGAGACGCTCAAAACATTCGACGAGCGAGCGAGTGAAGCTGGAGAGGCCGTAGCCATGGGCAAGAATGGTCTCGCGCTCCACGGCGTTCAAGGTGCGCCGCACCTCGGCGGCTGAGTATTTCTTATGGTCAAGAAAGCTGATGAAGGCGGCAATGGCGCGCTCAAAGTAGATGTTGTTTTCCCACAGAGTGTCGTCGGCATCGATGAGGAGGGTTTGGCCGGCAGGGAAGCGACGCATAAAGCGAGATTACAAGGCGCTAGCTTCGTTTTGCCAGCCCAGTGCTACCTGAAGTGCCCGACGTGGCTCAATACGCTTTCGCTGCGCTGCGTGGGCGGATCGCCGTCAGTAACCGGGGTGCGAGGCCTGGTTCGCGTTGGGCACCAACTGCTGATAGACCGATTGGGGTACATTCGTCTGCCAGTGACCGGTGGCGCGAGCGACGAGAATGGCGCCGAAAAAGATGACGGCGAGGATGCCGACCATTGCCAGCGGTGTAACGGCGCGGCGGAAGAGCGGTTGCCCGGCTGCGGTGACGCGGCCTGGGGGCAGGGAGAATCGCAACCCACCTTCGGACGGGCACGTCGAGACGCAGGCCATGCACGCTGTGCACTCAACGGAGCGGATCTTCACAAGGCGATCGACGGGCAACCCAGCGGGGCAAACATGCGCGCACTTGGCGCACTCGATGCATGCCGCCGAGTTGCGCCGAATCTTGAGCGGACTGAGCAGCGATACCAGACCCATCAACGCGCCGTAGGGGCAGAGGTAGCGGCACCAGAAGCTCTCAATGAGCACGCTGAGCAGAACCAGAGCCACGAGAACGATGGTTGCTGTCTGGCTCATGTCGCGAAAGAAGTTGAGCATCTTGACGTCGGCGATGAGGCCGTAGGGCGTGAACATGAAGCCGGCCAGGGCGTCGGCAGACATGACCCCGATGACGAACAGGAAGAAGCCGAGGAGCAGATACTTGAGGCCGCGCAGGGGCAGGTCGAGCCAGCGGGGGAGGGCCAGGTTGCGGCGGAAGAGCCTGCGGCCGAGGTTTCAGAGAAGCTCCGAGAAGGTGCCGACGGGGCAGAGCCAGGAGCAGAAAGCCTTCTTGAACAGGAGGCTGATGGCGACGAACGCCAGGAAGAGAAACATGGCGGCGGGATGGATGGCGGGGAAGCGGCCTGTGGAGAAGAGGTACTTCGAGTTCATGAGGCCGGCGATCGGCAGCCAGCCTTCGACCCCGGCCGGGCGCGGCACGTAAAGACCGCGGCCGCCGCGCTCGAAGTAGCGTACCCAGAGATAGAACTGGACGCCGATGGCGGCGTTGAGCAAGGCAAAAGCTGCCTGGACGATGTGGCGGATGCGCTGAGAGCGGGCGGGCGCCGCGCGGCGGACGAGTTTCCTGCGCGCGCGGCGAACCAGAACCGGCTCTGCGATTTGAGTGGCCATCTCTTCCTTCCTTCTGGTTGGAGAGTAGTGCGGCGGGGGGAAAGACGCAGCGACTTTGGTCACAGGCGTTTGAGAGCGGTATGGGAGCGAGGCTGAGGGCGGGGTGGGGACAGCAGCCACTTAACATTTGCCGGTTTCCGTTGTATGCTCCAGTCGGCGGAGGTGTTGGGCTATGGGCTGTCTGGCGCCTGTGAATGTGATTACAGTGGAGAGGGAGTACGGATCGCGGGGCGGCGAGTTTGCGCACGATCTGGCGAAGCGGCTGGGGTGGCGGCTGCTGGATTCGGAACTGGTGGCGGGGGCGGCGCGGGCCGCCGGCGTGGATCCGAAGATGGCGGCGCGGCTGGACGACCGGCTGGACCCCTGGTACTACCGTTACGGCAAGATCTTCTGGCAGGATACGTCGTATTCAACGGCAGGCCCGGCGGACGATAAGGTCTTCGACTCGGACCGGATGCTGACGCTGATCAAGCAGGAGATACGGGAGGCGGCGACCCGGGGCAACTGCGTGCTGGTGGGGCGCGGGTCGGCCTGCGCGCTGGCCGGCCAGCCGGGCTGCTTCCACATCTTTGTGTATGCCACCGAGAGCGCCAAGAAAGACTGGTTCCAGCGCCAGTTTCCGGAGCAGGCGAGCCACGCCGAGCAGCATCTGGCGGCCTTCGACCGGCGGCGGGCGGCGGTGATCCGCAAGTTCTACCAGCAAGAGTGGTGTTCGCGCCGGCTCTACCACATGCTGCTGAACTCGTGCATGGGGACCGAGGCGATGATCGCGGCGACGATGTGCGCGTCGGGGATCTGCCCGCCGGTGGGCGAGGCCGTCTCTCAAGCGGCGCTATAAATCTTCAGCTCGCTGGCTCGCCTATACCGTGATGCGCGGTACGCGCACGGCGATGCGCGTAAAGATCTCCCAGGGAATCGTGTCTGTGGCAGCCGCGTGATCGTAGGCGGTGATGGTCCCTTCGCCCTGGGTGCCAATCAGGACGACTTCGTCGCCGGCTTCGACGCCGGGAATCTCCGTGACATCGAGGACGGTGTGGTCCATGCTGATGCGGCCGACGATGGGCGCGCGCTGGCCGCGGACGAGCAGGCTGAAGCGGTTGCCAAGCGATCGCGTGAGGCCGTCACCGTAGCCTGCGGCCACCAGGGCGACGCGCATGGGTTCGGTGGCAACGAATGTGCCGTTGTAACCAACGACGGCGCCGGCGGGGATGGAGCGGACGCCCACGACCATCGATTTCCAGGCGAGAACGGGCTGGAGCGCCGCGCGGGCGGCGGTGAGCGTCGCTGGCCCCACTTCGAAGGCCGGTTGGAATGCGGGCACAACGCCGTAGATGGCGAGCCCGGGACGCAGGAGGGCCTTCATGCCGTGGGTGGCGGCGAGGTCGGCGATGGTGCGGGCCTGGCCGTCCACCAGCGCGGCGGAGTTGCCGACGTTGAGCCACTCGGCGAAGAGGCCGGCTGCGGCGATGCGGCCGAGGGTCGCGTCGAGAAGGGCCAGTTGCGCGGTGGTGACCTCGCCGTTGGCCTCGTCCGCGGCGAAGAGGTGGGTCATCACAGCTTCGAGGCGCAGCGGCGAGACCGGCGCAAGGCGCGGAAAGAGCGCGGCCAGCGAAGCGGGGGCGGCGCCCTGGCGGCTCATGCCGGTGTCGATCTCGAGGTGAACGGGGACGGACGCGGGCGGCGCACCGGCAGCGCGGGCGGCGGAGTGCAGTTCGTCGAGTTGCCAGGGCTCCCACACGGCGGGCGTGAGGCGATGGGCGAGGGCCGCGGCCGCCTGGCCGGGAAAGATGCCGCTTATAACGAAGATGCGGGCATCGCGGCAGAGCGCGCGGACGGCGATGCCCTCCTCAACGCTGGTGACGCCTAACCAGCCGGCTCCCGCGCCGGCGAGCGCGGGAACGCAGTGAGCGAGCGAGTGGCCGTAGGCGTCCGCTTTCACGACGGCGAGAAGTTCCGCCTCTGGCGCGGCGAGTGTGGCGAGGAAACGGAAGTTCTGCGCGAGGGCCTGGGTGCGGATTTCGGCCCAGCAGGGACGCGTTTGCATGGGGGGTTCCAAGGGCCAGTTTAACGCGGCGAGGCGGCAACGCGGCTTATGCGAGCAGCGGGAACGCGACCACGGTTTCGGCGTGTGAACCAATCTCCCGGAGCAGTCCGGCTTCGATCTCGTGGGGCACAGGCATTTCGCAGGCGGCGACCTCATCGGGGGTAGCGCCAACAAAGCACAGCTCGCAGCAGCCCAGAGCCGCGGCGCCGTCCGGGGCCTCGGCGCGAACCGGCGGACCGAAGATGCGGCAGGTCATGGGGCGCGAGGCGTAGACGTCGCAGCGGCCGGTAGCCGGGTCGAGCGCCGGACACGGCGCGTCGTTGGCAAACTTTTCAAAGCGGGCGCGGCCGGCCTCTGAGCCGTCGAGCCGGCCTGTCTGCGGGTCGCCCGGAAAATCCCCTCCGTATGCGGCCACCCAGGCCTGGGCGCGGCTCCGGATTGCGGCGGCGAGGTCAGGCTGTGCACGGCGGAGCGCTTCCATGCCGGCGCGCAGCCGGGCAGCGTCGAGGGCGTTGATAGCAAAAGCGCCGTGGCAACACTGGTTGCAACCGATGCGGCAGGCGAGCCACCGGCCGGCGCGGCTGGCGGCCGCGGCCAGCGAAGCATCGACGATCTGCACAAGCTCTCGGTCGCCGGCGGGCAAGCCCATAGAGCAAGGATAAGCGGAGATAACGGCGCCGGCGCCATGCTATAAATGCCGTGAGGCCGCCATGCTTTACCTCGAGCGCTTTCCCGCCGCGCCGCTCAGGGGTCTTGTTCATAAGCTCTGGTACGCGCACGCCCCCGAGATCAGCCACGCGCGCGAGCGCGTGCTGCCCACCGGCCGCGCGCAGGCGATCCTCAACCTCGACTGCGAGTTTCTCCACGACTGCCCCGAAGGCGGGGGCGAAGTGCGGGTTGCGCCGGCGCTGGTGGTGGGCGCGCGTTCTACCTATGAGATCGTGGCCTGCCGCGACATGACGCACCTGATCGGCGTGGTCTTCGAGCCTGGCGGGTTCGCGGCCTTCGCGCCCGGACCAGTCGATCTGTTCAGCAACCGTTCGGTTGCGCTTGACGATGTGTGGGGCGCGGCGGCCCGGCAGTTGCGCGACCGGCTGCGCGAGTTGCCCACCGTGCACGCTCGTCTGCGCTGCCTCGAGGAGTTTCTCGCGGGCCGGCTCGCCGCCGCGCCGGCGCTTGCCGGCCGGCATCGCCACGGCGCGGTGCAGTTCGCGCTGGCGCGTTTCGCCCAGGCGCCATCGGTCACAACCGTGCGCGCGGCGGCGCGGGGCGCCGGTTGGAGCGAGCGGCGCTTCTCGCAGGTCTTTCGCGAAGCGGTGGGCCTCACGCCCAAGGTCTGGTGCCGCCTCCAGCGGTTTCAGCGCGCGGTTCAGCTTTTGCACGCGGGCGGCGACGTGCCCTGGGCCGAACTCTCGCTCGACTGCGGCTTCTACGACCAGTCTCACTTTGCCAACGAGTTCCGCGCCTTTTCCGGCGTGGATGCGACCACGTACTCGGCGCAACGTACCCAGTGGACCAACCATGTGCGCGTGTAGAGGCTGCGGGGACTTCCGATTCTTCCAAGATGCAGCGCGCGCTTTGGGGTGAAGTGAGAGGAGCGGAGCTTTCGCGGAAAGTTTCGCAATCGAGGAGGTTTTATGTCAGAGATGCCGAGCCACACGAAGTCGATCGTCATGTTTGCCCAGCGCTATCGCGATGCTCCGGCGGCCATCGAGTGGCTGTCGAAGGCCTTCGGTTTTGAGCGCCACGCCGTCTACGCCAACCCCGATGGAACCATCGCCCACGCCGAGCTGACGCTGGGCGGCGGGATGGTCATGCTCGGGTCATGGAAAGACGATGGGCGCGGGTTCAAGACCCCGGCCGAACTCGGCGGCGTGGAGACGCGCAGCGCCTACATCGTGGTGAAGGATGCCGACGCGGCGTTTGCGCGCGCCCAAGCCGCGGGAGCGGTCGTGGTGCGCCCTCCGACGGATATGGACTACGGCAGCCGCGAGTTTACGGTGAAAGACCCCGAGGGATACTCGTGGACCCTCGGAACCTACGATCCATGGGCGGCGCATGAGTGAGGCTGACTGCGTGGCGATCTCTCCTGTATAGTCAGTGCGTGTTCCGGGGAGGTCGCCTTGCATTTTCTGCGATGGATTGGTTTGATGGCGGTTGTGTCTGTTGGTGTTTCTTCCGCTCTTGCCCAGCACGGCTGGCTGCTTGTGGCGCAGAAGGGCGATCGGAGCCTCGGCATCGTCGATCCCGTCTCCGGCAAAGTGGTCGCCGACGTGGCCGAGGGCGGCATCACCGGCCATGAAGTTGCCGGCTCGCCCGACGGCCGCCTGGCTTTTGTCCCCATCTACGGCAACTCCGGCGTGGGCAAGCCCGGCACCGACGGCCGCAAGATCGTCGTCATCGACGTGGCCGCACACAAGGTCGTCGATACCGTCGAGTTCAGCCACGGCGTGCGCCCGCACTGCGCGGTCCTCGGCCCCGACGGCCTGCTCTACGTCACCACCGAGCTCGACCACTCGGTGACGGTGATCGACCCCAAGACGCTGAAGATCGTCGGCGCCATCCCCACGGACCAGCCCGAGAGCCACATGCTGGCCATCAGCCACGACGGCCTGCGCGGCTACACAGCGAACGTCGGCCCGGGTACGGTCTCGGTCCTCGACATGAAAGCCCGCAAGACCCTCGCCGTCATCCACGTCTCGGGCAACGTGCAGCGCATCTCCGTCTCCATGGACGACCACTGGGTCTTCACCGCCGACCAGACGGCGCCGCGGATGGCCGTGATCGACGCGCACACGGACAAGGTGGCGCGGTGGATTGCCCTCGACGGCCTGGGCTACGGCGCCGCGCCGACCCACGACGGCCGCTGGCTGCTGGTGGCCATCCCCGACAAGAACCTCATCGACGTGATCGACCTTACGACCATGAAGGTGGCGCGGACGGTGAAGGTGGGTGTCAGCCCGCAGGAGGTCCTCATCCGCCCCGACGGCAAGGTGGCCTATGTCTCCTGCGACGTGAGCAACCAGGTAGCCGAGATCGATCTGGCCACATGGAAGACGACACGGCTGATCGCTACGGGGAAGGTCACGGATGGACTGGGGTGGGCCGAGTAGCCGGGATGCTCAGCCGATCTCCCGATCCCAACCTTCCAAGGTCTTCTTGAAGTCCGTCATGAACTTGCCTGCGTCGGCGCCGTCGATGAGGCGGTGATCGAGCCCCAGGCAGAAGTGCTGCATCGAGCGGATCGCAATGGCGTCGTTGCCCTCGGCGTCGGTGAGCACTGCGGGCTCTTTTTTGAGGGCGCCGATGGCTAGAATCGCCGACTCGGGCTGGTTGATGATGGGCGTGCCGAATTCGTCGCCAAAGAGTCCGGAGTTGGTGAGGGTGAAGGTCGATCCGCCGACCTCGTCGGGTTGGAGCTTTTTGGTGCGCGCTCGCGCGGCGAGTTCGGCGATGGTGCGCGCCAGATCGGGGAAAGACCGTGCCTGGGCGTCGCGGACCACGGGGACGATCAACCCCCACTCGAGCGCCACAGCGATGCCGAGATGGACGCCCTGGTGGTAACGGATCGAAGCGCCTTCCAGCGAAGCGTTAACGATGGGGAACCGGCCCAGCGCCTGCACGGCGGCGGCGGCGATGAAGGGCATATAGGTGAGCTTTACGCCGTGGCGCTGCTCGAAGCCATCGCGGAGGCGCTCACGCAGCCGCACGATGCGCGTCATGTCCACCTTATAGACCGAGTAGGCGTGGGGTGCGATGCGCTTGCTCTCGACCATGCGCTCGGCAATGATGGCCCTCATGCGGGTCATGGGAACCGGCTCGGCTGGCACCACCTGCGGTGGGGCAGGCGCCTGCGGGACCGGCGGCACCTGCGGTGGGACCGAGCTTTGGAGGAGATCTACCTCAGGAGAGGACCGTTTGCTCAGGTAGGCGAGGATGTCGTCTTTGGTGATGCGGCCGGCGGAGCCGCTCCCGGTGACGCGGGCCAGTTCGACATGGTGCTCGCGGGCGATGCGGCGCACCAGCGGCGAAGACCGGATGCCGCGGCCCTCGGCGGGCACAGCGGGTTCCACGGCCGCCGCTTGCTGAGCCGCAGGCGGAGCCGGAGACGGCGGTTTGGCGGCGGCTGGCGCGGGAGCCGGAATTGAAGCGTCAGCAGCCGGCTGTGGCGGCGCTTTCGCGGGGCTGGGCGCTGCGGCAGTGGCGTCGCCGATGATGGCGATGACGGTGTTGACATCGACGGTGACGCCCTCGGCGAACCGGATCTCGGTGAGAATGCCGGCGACGGGCGAGGGAATCTCGGCGTCCACCTTGTCGGTGGAGATCTCAAGCAGCGGCTCGTCGACCTCGACCGCGTCGCCGGGCTTCTTGAGCCACTTGGCGATGGTGCCCTCCATGATCGACTCGCCCATCTGGGGCATCAGTACGTCGGTTGGCATGGAACCCCCTCCTGACGGGTGGGAACGGCGCGGCCGGTTCCTCGGGGATTATAAATTGCGGCCGTGCCTCGCGGCCCCCACCAAGGGCTGGTCTCATCGCCCGGAGCGGGCCGTCAGGCGCGGACGGGATGCTCGCGTGCGCCGTGCAGGCGCTCGACCTCGGGCGGAATCTGAAGCGGCGTGTCTTCTGCCGGGAATTGCGGCGCACTGACGCGCGCCCGCAGCGCATCCAGGCTCTCGACCGCGAGCACCTGCTCGCTGAAGACTTGTCCGAAGAGCCGCGCCGCCTGGTGGGCAAAAGCCTCGAGAGAGGGCAGCGCTGGCGGGGCTGCCCCGGTGCGCGCGGCCTGGGCGGCCATCTCCCGTTGGAGGGTGGTCACCGGGCAGTTGGCGATGCCGCAGGGATTGATGAGGGCGAAGCCGCTCAGGTCGGTAACGAGGTTGAAAGCGAAGCCGTGGGAGGTGATGCCCCGGGAGACATGAATGCCGATGGCGGCGACCTTGGTGGCGCCTGGGGGTGGCGCCGTCATCCTGCCACTGCACTCATCCAAAAGGCTGCCGCCTGCAAGGCACCAGACGCCGGTGAGGCCGCAGATGCGGGCCGCGGGCACGCCGTAGACGCCGCACAGTCGGATCAGCGCCTCTTCCATCGTGCGCACAAAGTCCACCGGCCCCAGCCGGCCGCCGCTCGCGTTGCGCAGGCTGCGCAGGTCGAAGATGGGGTAGCCGATGAGCTGGCCGGGACCGTGGTAGGTTACGTCGCCGCCGCGATCGATCTCGTGGAGGGTGACGCCGCGGCTGGCCAGCAACCGGTCGGAGGCCAGGATGTTGGCGCGGCTGGCGTTGCGGCCCAGGGTCAGCACCGGCGGGTGTTCGAGCAGCAGCAGGGTGTTGCCGATGCGCTCCGGCCGGCGCAGCTCCACCAGCTCACGCTGGATGCGGAGCGACTCGCCGTAGTCCACTCGTCCGAGATAGAGATACTCGATCACAAGCCTGCTTCAATTGTAGCGAGCCCCAGCCGGTGACGGATCACGCTCCATCCGCGACGCGTGCCCGCAGGATGCCGGCGAATGCCGAGCGAGTATCCCAGAAGACCAGCAGCCAGAGGATGACCACAAGGATCGGAAAAGGGAAAAGTTGGGCACGGATCACAAGAATATGCGTCGTCAGGATATTCACAATCTCAGCAGCCAGGATGGTCAGGGCCAGGGGAACATAGCGGTTGATCAGGAGCAGGATGCCGGGAACCAACTGGAAAAAGCCCACTACGTACAGGTAATGGGTGCCTCCCATGACGGTCATGAATTCCTTTACGGGGCCGGGCGGCACAGGCGGATTGGGAAGGAAGGGGAACAAGAGGTTGGCGCCGAAGAAAGCGAAGATCACGCCCAGCAGATAGCGGGCGATCATCGAAACAATTTTCATGGGCTTCTCCTTGCGTTGAAAAGATGAGAATGTAGGGTCTTACGCCGCTTGGACGGCGGCGCGGATCGATTCGACGTGCGGCTGGAGGAAGGTTCCGCGGTCCACCTTCCCTGTCCGGATCGCAGATGCCCCGCCAGCGTTGATGAATACTACATCGGTGACGCCCAAAAAACCAAAAGCCGAGCGCAGATACGGCTCGACAAAGTTGAGCGTCCCCAGCGGCGTGCCCGCCTCGTACACCGCGCCCGAAGCCGCAATAAAGGTAGCCCTCTTGCCCTTCAGCAGGCCGGCAGCGCCGCCGGCGTCATACGTAAAGGTCTTCCCTGCGCGCGCAATCTGGTCAATCCACAGCTTGAACGTCGAGGGAATCGAGAAGTTGTGCATGGGAACGCCGAAGACATACTCGTCCGCTGCCTCAAGCTCGCCGATCAACGCATCGGACAGCGAGAGAACCTGCCGCTGGCGCCCCGTGCGGACCTCTTCCGGCGTGTAGGCAGCGGCAATCCATTCGGCGTCGATGACGGCCAGGCTGGACGTGGTGAGGTCTCGCGCGATGATCTGACCCTCCGGGTGCGCCTGCTTCCACTGGCGCACAAACTCACGCGTTAGTTGGCGGGAGATCGAAGCCTCTCCCAACGGACTGGAGTCGATATGAAGCAGCGTGGGCATAAGCGGCCCTCCTCACAACAATCGATGGGTAAACAACAGATGTCGATTCAAAAATTAGTCGACATCTGTCGTTTTCAGGAGATCGCTAGAGAGATTCTGTAATCTAAACAACAGGCAGCGATGACCAATGCACCTTGCCAAATTCTCGACCCCCGCGTCCGGCGCACCCGGCAGCTTTTGCAGCAGGCATTGAGTAAGCTATTGGAAGAAAAGGAGTTCGAGAAGATATCGGTGCAGGACATCGCCGATGCTGCCACCCTCAACCGCGCCACCTTTTACGACCACTACACCGACAAGTTCGCGCTTCTGGAGTGTATGGTGGGCAACCGCTTCCACGAGTTGCTGGCCGGGCGGGGTGTCGAATTCGGCTCCTGCGACGGGGCGCTGCGGGCCATCTTCCTCGGCGTCTGCGACTACCTCGAGGGCTCGCCGGGAATGGATCTCGACCGCCCGGGCCAGATGGAGCCGCATCTGGAATCGGCCGTCGTAGCCGTCGTGCGCCGTATGATCCTCGAGGGCATCAAGCAGCACCCCGGCCAAAGCCCCGTACCGCCTGAGATGATCGCCGCCACAGTAAGCTGGGCCATCTTCGGTGCCGCAAAAGAGTGGCTGCGCACGCCCAACCGCTGCCCGTCCGAGCAGATGGTGGGGATGGTAACCACCCTCGTAGCCCCCATTTTCGGGGCTCACCAGCCTGCATAAAGGCCTGGCGCCGCAAAAGAGCAGATCGCATGTGAAGAGCCAGGCCGCCCGCCGATCCCGCTCCCCGCCGGAGATTGCATTTCGCGTTAAACTAACATCTGGCAGGAGGACCGGGCGGTCGCTGCCGGCAGTTCGCGAACGCGCCTGCCGGGGGAGGAAAGTCCGAACTCCACAGGGCGGTGTGCCGGATAACGTCCGGGACGCGGGCTTGAAGGCCCGTGGACGGCAGAGTGCCACAGAAAAGGATACCGCCGGGTGCGCGTGCTTGGGCACGGGCGTCTGGCCGGAAGGGCAATCGCCTGGAGGGCCAGCCCGGTAAGGGTGAAAAGGTGCGGTAAGAGCGCACCGCTCCGGTAGTAATGCCGGAGGCAAGGTAAACCCCACACGGAGCAAGACCAAATAGGGAGGGATGCGCCCCCGGAGACGGGTAAAGCCAAGAGCCAGGCGGGCGCGGCGCATCGGCCCGATGCGCCAAGGCGGTTCGAGCAAGTGCCGGAACCTCCGGGTAGGTCGCTGACGAGCGCCCGCGGCAACGCGGCGCCTAGAGGAATGACCGCATAAACAGAATTCGGCTTACGAGTCCTTTTGCCGAATGCAGTGACAGCCCCGGTGGGAGAGATCCTGCCGGGGCTGGCCCGTTCATAGCGAGTTAGCGGATCGGCGCTGGGGCGGCGATTGCGGGGTTTCCTCGTGGTGGAGTTCAAGCAGGCTTTGCGGAGCGCCGCGACGGGTATGCGCATGCGACGTGCGGGCGCGAAGAATCGCTGACTTGCTGACTTGGTAGCTGGCTGCCTTGCTTTACCATGGACCCATGCTGCGGGTAAAACTGCTGGAACCGGGCGCCCGGATGCCGGAGGTGGCGCACCCGGGCGAGGACCTGGGATACGACATCTTTGCACTGGAAGGGGCGGCGCTGGAACCGCGGGCCACGGTTCGCGTCCGCACCGGAATCGCCGTCGAAGCGCGGCACCCGGCCACCGGCGCGGCGCTGGGCCTGCTTGTCCGCGACCGCTCGTCGATAGCCGCACGCGGTATCGCCACCACGGGCGGCGTGATCGACGCCGGCTATCGCGGCGAGATCCTGGTGCTGATGACCAATCTGGGTGAAGTGCGCCAGCAGATCGGTGCCGGCGAAAAGATCGCGCAGATGATTCCTGTCCCTGTCCTCACCGGTCTTGTCCAAAAAGTAGAAAGCCTGGAAGCGTCGGCACGGGCGGCCAAGGGCTTTGGAAGCTCGGGCGCCTAAAGACAGCTTTCAGCTCTCAGCTTTCAGATTCTCGGTTCTGGTCTTTGAGCTTCTTGGTTCCGCTCCGGCCGGTCGGCGGTAGCCGAAAAACCTCCACCGGCCCGTGGCGGGAACCGCGGTCCAGGCGCTACCGTATTCCTTGGGGCGGCCATGCAATTCACCGAGGGGTTCAAACTCGCGCTGCAATCCCTGTGGGCGAACAAGCTGCGCTCCATCCTCACCCTGCTCGGCATGGTCATCTCGGTGGCGTCCATCATCACGGTGGTTACGCTGACCAACGGCGCCAAGCGGTTCGTCACCACCAAGATGAACACCTACGGCGCCGACGTGGTCACCATCAGCAAGATGCCCGAGACCTTCATGACCCTGGACGAGTACCTGAACTTCCAGAAGCGCAAGAATATCTCGGTCGACGACCTGAGGGCGGTCGAGGCGGGGTGCAAGCTGTGCCTCTCGGTGGGAGCGCAGCGGACGACAACCGGCGCGGTGGTATACCAGACGCACTCGACGACGGACACGGAGATTCGCGGCTGGACGTGGACGATGCCCGCCATGTCGAACCTCGATCTCAGCGTGGGACGCACGTTTACCGAGGTGGAAGAGGCGCACAGCACGCCCGTCGCCGTGGTCGGCGCGGACATCGCCAACAATATGCTGCTGCCGGGCGATCCTCTGGGCAAGGAGATCCGCGTCGACGGCATTCCCTACACCGTCATCGGCGTGGCCAATCCGCAGGGAACCATGTTCGGCCGCAGCATGGACAACTGGGTCGCCATTCCGCTCCCCAACTTTCTGGCCAACTATGGAGCCCACGACAGCCTTGAGATTTATGTCGACGCCGGGGGAACCGGGACGGTCATGGACGAAGTGATCGATGAGCTGCGCACCATCATGCGGGTGCAGCGGCACCTGCGGCCCGGGGAAGACGACAGCTTCACCATCGAGACCAGCGACACCTTCGAGGACGTGCTGGGCAGGATCCTCAACAACTTCGGAATCATCGTGGCCGCGGTAGCCGGCATCTCGCTGGTGGTGGGCGGCATCGTTATCATGAATATCATGCTGGTCGCGGTCACCGAGCGGACCCGCGAGATCGGCATACGCAAGGCTCTGGGGGCGCGGCGGCGCGACATCCTGCTGCAGTTCCTCATCGAGTCGGCCACCATGTCGCTGGTGGGCGGGGTGATCGGCGTCGTCGGAGGCATTGCCGTGGCCAAAGCGATCACCATGATTGTGGCCTTTCCGTCTTCGGTGCAGCTCTGGTCGGTGCTGGTGGGCCTGTTCGTGGCCACCGGCGTAGGTCTCTTCTTCGGCGTATACCCGGCCAGCAAGGCGGCCCAGCTCGACCCCATCGTGGCCCTCCGTGCGGAGCTGTGAACTATCATGCCTAAAGGTCAAACCCGCGAATCCGTCAAGCTGGCGCTCGACACCCTGCGCAAGAACAAGCTCCGCTCCGGCCTTACCATCCTCGGCATCGCCATTGGCATCTCGACCGTGATCCTGATCTCGTCGGCGATCAACGGACTGAATACGAACATCGCGCAGTTTGTCGCCACGCTGGGCACCAACGACCTCTGGGTCTTCCGCTTTGAGGCCTTCGGACACCGGCCCACCACCGCGGAACTGAACCGCAAGCAGCTGACTTACGACGACGCTATGGCGATGCGCAGCCTTCCCCACGTGGTGGCGGTCGACCCCGAGCTCACCTACCAGAACTTTCAACTGGGCATCGGCAACGTCTCGATGAAGCACGGCCAGCACGAGATTCACAACACCATCCTCTACGGCGGCACTACGGAGGTGGCGAAGACAAACGACATCAACATGATGGAAGGGCGCCTGTGGACGCCGGAAGAGCAGGAACGCCACGCGGACGTGGTGGTGCTGGGGCACGACGCGGCCGAGGACCTCTTCCCCAATGAGAATCCGCTCGGCAAAGACGTGGAGTGCGACGGCGACGTCTTTACGGTGATCGGGGTGCTCAACAAGCAGCCCAAGCCCTTCGGCAGCGGCCGCAATACCAACGACAACGCCGCCTACTTCCCCATTGGCACCTTCCGCAAGATCCATCCCGAGATTGAGGACTACTGGATCACGGTGAAATACGACAAGCCAGCCGACAAGGAGCTGGTGACGGAGGAGATCCGGGAGCTGCTGCGGGTGCGGCGCAAGGTGCGCGTCAACCAGGACGATAACTTCGCCATCTTCAGCCCCGATGCGCTCACCCGGCTGTGGAACTCGCTCACCGGCGGCCTGTTTCTCTTCATGGTGGCGGTTTCCTCTGTGGGCTTGATGGTAGGCGGCGTGGGCGTCATGAACATCATGCTCGTCTCCGTCACCGAGCGCACCCGCGAGATCGGCATCCGGAAGGCCATCGGCGCCACCCGCAAGAACATCCTGCTGCAGTTCACGGTCGAGGCGATCACGCTGTGCGCGGTGGGCGGCATCATCGGCATCCTGGCCGGAGCCGTCTTCACGCTCATCCTCCACTTCGCCGTCACCTTCCTGCACGCGGCGCTGTCGGCGGCATGGGTCATGATTTCGTTTGCCGTGTCGTGCCTCATCGGGCTGATCTTCGGAATCTACCCGGCGTGGAAGGCGGCGTCGATGGATCCCATCGAGGCACTGCGCTACGAATAGAAATGCTCATGCACAGCGAGGAACAGATGGTCGCGAGGCCGGGCCAGGCGGTGCCGCCTTGGCTTTGAACGTCCCGATGCAGCGCTGTTCCCTACCGCGTGTTTCCCGCAGCCCCGGCCGGCGCCTCAGGATGCGTGTGATCGACAATCCGGAAATCGTTGGGCGGCCGGAAGGTTCCCGGATCGGGCGCCGACTGCGAGAGATTCTCCAGCCACAGCGTCTGATCGCCGTCCCGCGGATCGTGCCGCACCACCTTCAGGTTGATGCCCAGCGACGGCGAGTACCAGTACTCGGTCTGCCGGATAATGTTGTTCGTGTTTCCGATCGTCTGCGAGTAAATCGTCAGCGTCTCCTGGGTGTGGATCGCCTCCTGGCCATCAAACAAATCGGTGCCCAGGTTCTGCCGTGTCAGGTAGGTCCTTCCGCCCGGCCGCAGCCCTACCGGCGCCGGCGGCTGGTCCATGATCGGCTGGTAGAAAAACAGGTTGCAGACCTTCATATACGGGTTGCAGACGTAGCGCGTGTGCGCAACCGGGTCGGTGTATTCGTTGACGCGCACCATTGACTGGCGGTTGTCCGGATTGGGCACAGGAACGAAGGTCCGCCGCTCCTGGAAGATCCGGCCGTCCATGTCTCGCGCCACTACGCGCGCGTTCTCGCTGGTGACTGTCGAGCCATCGGGCAGAATGCGCACCACCAGCGTCTTCGCGATGGCCATGAAGGGGGCATTCTTCACGGGCGGAAAGTAAAGCGGCGCAATGAAGTAGGGCGCCCGGAAATCCGGCGCCCGCAGCGGCGCGGCGTCCTGCGCAGGCGCCGCCGGCGCCGAAGCCGCAAAAAGAAGTGAGAGAACCAAGCCCGCGAGAGACCGCTTCATGCCGGAACCCCCAGTTTGCGCCACCAGTATGCCACAGCTTTCGCGCAATCCGGTGAATTGCGCACGCCGTCTCCGCGTCTGGGTTACGGCTGCGGCTGTTGCCCCCCGCTGGCCGGCGGCTGTTGGCTGTTGGCCGGCTGGCCGTTCTTGGTGATGTCCTGCCCGTTGTAGAGAATCGTCGTCGATGTTCCGAACCGCTTGTAGTCCGTGTACTTCACGACCTCGCGGATGTGCACGTCTTCGGCCATGTAACCGCTACCGCCCGTGAAGTGCAGCATCCCCTCGCCGATCGAGTACACCGGGAACCAGTAGTGCCCGTCGATCTGCTGCCGCCAGGTCATGAACGGCGGGTGCAGGTCCTGGTGACCTGGCTTGGTGTCGTCGGGCACCATCCAGCCGTCCGACACCACAATCTCCAGCGCATCGGTATCCACCCAGATCCGTCCCTTGAAGTACCGTTTACGCTTCTCGATCTCCTTGGGCGTCACATCAAAGACATAGCAGTCCACCTGGTCGATGCGCTGCTTGCCCACGTACTTCACGTCGTACTCGCCGATGTTGTCGGGGGTCAACACGAACTGGTAGTTGTGCTGGATGTCCTGGAAGTCGGACTCCGACATCATGATGCCGCCGTTGTCCAGCGTGCTGGGCGGAGCGTAGACCACCTTCTCCCAGCGGCCGCCGTCGGGCCGGAAGGTCACGTCGTCCACCTCGTAGTACTCTCCGGACACCTTGTGGGTGTCGTCGTTGATGGTATCCACCCGCGCCGTCCGCTGGTACGTGTAGTGCTGCAGCGCCTCCCGGTAGACCGATTCCTGCTGTGTAAAGTCGGCGATGACCTTCGCCACCGGAATCGCCGGCTGCGTAAAACTCAGCGGCCCAAAGCCCTGGTCCAGCGGCATCGGCGTAAAGCTGTCCTGGCCTCGCGCGCCGGCCGGCAGCGCAGACAGCGCCCCCAGCAGCACTATCGTCACCCAACGGCTGCCCATTGCGACCTCCTCGCGCGGGCGGACTTGCCTATACCCACCCGAACGTTCCAGTTCCTTCAACCCCGCTGAACTTCGCGCTCCACCCCTGCAACTTTAGACGCATATACTTGTCCCCTGGGAGGCTCGAAAATCGACAACGACACCAACTGCCGGGAGTGCGGCCCCGGAACCGATTGAAGGCGTACCGCCCCTTTCCATCTCGGCACGGCGCTCGCTCCTGAGGCTGAGGTCGCGCCGTTTCTTGCCTGGTACATCAAGAGAGACGCATGCCTCCATGCCCGATTATTATCACGCGCCTGCGCTGGTCCTCATTGCTTTGCTTCTGCCCGCCTTTTGGCACCTCTATCTCCGCTTTCGCGACACGCGCACTCTGCTCTGGTTCCTCGCCTATTCCTGCTCGTTCGTCTCCATGCTCCTGCTGTATCGCGACTGGCCCTTCAGCCTTAATGCGCCCCAATCCTCCTGGCAGACCGCGGCGGGCGAAACCGCGATTCAGGCCGGCTCGGCCCTCTTTCTCGCCTCGCTCTCCCCATTGAGCTTTCGCCTGGGACGGAGGCGAATCCTCTTCGTCATACCCTACGCCCTGCCCATTGCGGTTGTCACGGTTTTGTACTACGGCGTTCTCGACGCGCACTCCCCCAACGGCCCGCTCGTCGCCGTCATTGCGCTTCTTGGCACCATCAGCTTCGTTTTCGCGCTCTGGTGGGCTGCCGTTAAGCGCAGCATTCCCATCTGGTTAGCCACCTCCTTCTGCTGCCTGTTCGGCGGCCTCGCCTTCTGGGCCTGGTACGACCGGGGCCTGGGATGGGGGCTCATGTGCGTGGAGCGCACCAACATGCTGATGACCGCCCTGCTGGTGCTGTATGCCTTCCGGCGGTTCTCCCCGGGGCTGGTCCTCACCGTCATGGGCTTCGTCGCCTGGGCCCTCACCCTCGTACGCGTGTTTCTGCCCCTCCAATTCGACCCCGGCCTCAACCTGGCCCTCGCGCACATCATCGTCATGGGCAAGGTCGTCGCCGCCGTAGGCATGATCCTGCTCATCCTCGAGGACGAGCTTAGCGCCAACAAGTCCGCCGAGGAACGCGAGCGCCGCGCCCGCCGCGAGCTCGAAGCCTACTCCAACCTTGTCCTCTTCCGCCGCCAGGTCGATGACTTCGATTGCCAGACCGGCGAGATCTGCCGCACTGTCGCCGCCGTCAGCCGCTTCTCCCAGGTCGCCCTGCTGCTCGAAAGCGGCCGCCGCTTCCGCCTCTCCGGTTCCGCCGGCATTGACCCGGCCACCGCCCGCGCCCTGGACGAGCTGGCCGCGCGCATTCCCGCCAGCGGGTTCCTTCGCCCCGGGTCTGCTCCCCAGGCCGTCGAAAACTGCCGCACTTTCGATCTCGACCTGGCGCCCTGGCTCCGTCCCGGCGACGATCTGCGCAGCCTGCGTTTCACCTCTGCCCTCGCTGTCCCCTTTGCCAATCGCGCCGGCGACGTGGAGGGCGCTTTTCTCCTCGCGGGCGCCCAGCCTCCGCCTTCTCTGGCCTGCCCGCTCCGGGCCGACGACCTGCTCCCCATCGAGCTCCTCGCCGCACGCCTCCAGGCCACCCGCAGCCAGACCATGATGTTTGAAAAGCTGATCGATTCGGAGAAGTTCGCCGGCCTGGGCCAGCTCGCCGCCAGCGTCACCCAGCAGATGAACAACCCCCTCACCGTCATCCTGGGCTACGCCTCGCTGCTTGAAGAGACCGCCTCGCTCACCCCCCAGGACCGCAAAGCGGTCGCCTCCGTCCTCGGCGAGGCCCGACGCATGAGGGCCACCCTCGAAAGCCTCTCCCGCATCGCCCGGCCGCGCGGCGACGACTTTGCCGCAGTCTCGGTCGCCGAGCTCCTTGCCGACATGGAGGAGTTGCACCGCAACGAGTTTCTCCGCCGCTCCATCGAGTTTCGCGTCACCATCGCTGCCGGTCTGCCCCGGGCCCTGGCCAGCGCCCAGCAGTTGCGCCAGGCCGTCCTCCACTGTCTCCACTTCGCCGCCGGGGCCGTCCTGAGTCCCGACGCCGCCGAGAACGCCGACGAGCCCCGCACCGTCCGGCTGGAGGGCTCTTTCGCCGACGCCTGGGTCCGCATCTTTATCGCGCACTCCGGCCCGGCCTTTCCTGACCCCGCCTGCGCCTTCGATCCGGTTGTTCCCGCCCAGTCCAACGGCGACACCGCCGCCATCGGCCTCAGCCTTTGCGCCACCATCATGCGCGACAACAACGGCCACGCCTCGGCCGTCAACCTGCAGCCCCGCGGTGCGGCCATCCTCCTCGAACTGCCCGTCGCCTGATTCATCCGGAGGCCGATCGCACTCCGCCTGCCCCACGGGCCTACCGTCATGCTCAGAGGATGGAAGGCAGTTGGGAGTATCTCGTCCAGGCTTTTCCAGAGCGCGGCAAAGAAGCTATGCCCTTTCCTCAGAACATCTTGAACGACCCAAGAAACTCCTCCGCCAGCTTGGCCGGGTGCGCCTGGTCCGAGACCACGACCAGTTGGTACAGCCGTGTCCCTTTCAGGTACTGCCGTACGGTGTAAAGCCAACCATCCCGGCCTTTCAGCGTCAGTGCCTGTCCCGGAACGCCGTCCAGGCTTGTCGCCGACTCGCTCACGAGCGTCCGGTCCTTTCCTGCCCCCGCCCGCGCCCGCTCCAGCACCTTCTCGGGCCCATCCTTCACGTCCTCGGGCCGGTAGTCGTTGTACATGACCATATAGGTCACATGATCGTCGTCCAGCACCACCCAGAACTGGTTCAGATCGGCCGTCGCGCCGCCGGGCAGGTTGATCGGGTCCGTCTCCTGCTCCGGAATCCCCGGCAGCAGCACGCTGAACCGCCCATCGTGCGACGTAAACGGCTGCATCGCCGTCGCGCCCTCAGCAGCTTGCGAGCCCGATCCGGCCGCTGCCGGCATCGCCGCGGCCGCAGCGGACGGCCAGAATCCACCCGCGCCGGCCAGCACCGCCATCGCCGCTCCCGTCCGCCATCGTCTCAGCTTCCTGGGCCTGTCCGTTCCGCCTTTCCGTCCCAATTGCACCTCTTTCGCTATCCCAACCGCCGCCGGTTCCCATCTCTCACTGCCCCGTCTCGCTTCCCGTGGTCGCCACCTGGTCGATGATTCGCTGCACGATCACCACCCGCACATGAATACGCCGGGCCACGTCGGGCAGGAACTCGGTGATGATGTTATCGAGAGGCGCCGTCGCCAATCCGATCCCGTACCGCTCCGCCGTCGCCCGCGCATCTGTCTGCCGCCCCGGAACGTACAGGTTCCCGATCTCGTCGTCGATGGCGAACCCCACCAGGTCCGCGTAGTTCAGCATCCCGCGCCCGTTGTCCCCCTGGGTCCAGGCAACCTGCGTGACGGTGTGCAGCGCCCGCCGCAGAATCGTCGCCTTTGGCATCCGGTGGTAGTGCGGATCCTGGTGCGCCAGAGACGGGATCAGAAACGTCCCGAAAAACTCCCCCGTGATGTCCTCGGTCAAGCTTACGCCCGCGTTCCGCGCAAACCCCGCCATCCCCGGCCCATAGGGCGAGTGCGCATTCGCCGCCACCGAGATCGCCGCCTCGCCCCCGATCGTCAGCAGGTTGAACGGATCGCCCACATTCCGGACTGCCAGCCAGGCTTTCTCCCTGGGCGTCAGCGGCTTGACCTGCGGTCCGTTCAGGAACCGCGCGTACCAGTCGATCACCGGCGCCAGCGTCTGGCACGGAATCGTCCCGATCGACGTCTGCCCCTTATCTTCCAGCACCTGAAGCCCGGCGGCTCGCAGTGCTGCCCCGGTCGCGGTCTCGGAGGCCGCCGCTCCCGCTTCCCGCTGCTGACAGGGCCCTGCTGTCCCATGAGCCATCGCCGTCCCCGGCTGTTGTCCTGCGCATGCCCCGGCGCTCAAAACTGCCGCGACAAGCACCCCCAACCTTCCGGCTCGGCCACCGCGCCTGCCTCTCGTCTTGCTGCCCAGATTCAATGGCGTCTCCTCAAGGCCGCGCTGCCAGCTCTCCTCCGTCTGACGCCGCATTCCCCCCAAAGGTTAACCGATCCGCCCGGTAGAGCCGGGGAGGAGGGCCGGCGCCGCCGCACATATTAACCCTTGCGGCACTACCACCAGAAAGGTGATTGACGGCCCGGAATCGGCATCTCAGACTGATGAGGAGTTATTTCTGCCCCGGCTGTCTTTGCGAGGTTATCGAATGAGCACTTATCCTCCTCCAGGTTCAGGCCCCAGCGGCGTGGGCCGCCGCATCGAAGAGGCCATCGACCTCATCGAGATGGAGCTGCGCGGCGCCGTGATGTACATCAACGACGCTATCGTCCCGCAGATCCGCCGTGAGTCGATCTCGACTATGCGGACTCTTTCCGACACTCTGCGTAAACTCGCCGACCGCTTCGAGCAGTCCCAGGGGCCGCCGCAGGCGCCCGCTCCGCCGCAAAGACCCGGGTCTGAGGAACCCCGCTCTTGAGCGACGCAGTCCGGCAGCGGCTCAAACCCTGGCAGGTCGCCGCTCTCGCCCTTATGCTCGCGGCCATCAGCGGCTGCCGCCATCGCCAGGCCGTTTATCAACCTCTGCCGCAGGCCCTCCCTCCGGTTCAGCAGCCTCAAACCGCTGAAAACAATCCCTACCCCACTCCGCCTCCGGCCCGCATCCCCATCACTCCTGCGCCCCCCGACGGCATCGACGCGGCCGACCTCCAGTTCATCGCCACCCACAGACCGCTCCTGACCGAGGTGGGCTATGCCACCTGGTACACCGCGCCCTATGGGCGCAAGGCCGCCAACGGAGAGCTGTTTGACAACTACGCCTACACCGCGGCCAACCGCACCCTGCCCATGGGATCCCTGGTGGTCGTGACCAACCTCAAGACCGGCCAGTCCAGCGCCATGCGCATCACCGACCGCGGGCCCTTCGTCGAAGGCCGGATCGTCGATCTCACCATTGCGTCGGCCAAGGCGACCGGCATCTATCGCGACGGCCTGGACCGCATCCGCCTCGACGTCTATGAGACCCCCAAGCCCATCTGGACAGGCGGCCGCTGGTGCGTTCAGATCGGCGCCTTCAGCTCAGAACGGGCGGCCAAACACTTCAAAGACGAATTGATGCGCCGCTACCCCACCGCCAACGTCATCGAGTTTCCCGGCGAGAAGAGCTACTGGGTCCGCATTCGCCCGGCGGGCGACGATCGCGCCATGGCGGAGTGGCTGGCCGACCATCTGCACCCCAGCGAGGGCGAAGCCTACCTCACGCGGCTGGATTGATTCGCGCGGCGGCGCTATCCGCGCGGCTTTACCGCAGCAGCGCAGAGGCCGACCACAAGACCGTCTCCTGTCCGTGGAAGTCCCCTGTGTGGCGCTTGCGCTCAAGGTACCATTCCTTGTCGTCCTTCTTGCTGGTTCCTTCGCACACATTCGTCAGGTTGTCATTCTGGTCGATAAATCCGACCAGCGCGATCCATGCCCGTCGCGCCGCCGGCCCGTACGTGGCCGCGTCCAGCCATCCATTCTTCACGCCCGTGATCATTGCGAACGTGAACATCCCCGATGCGGAGCTCTCCTCCCATGACTCAGGATCGTCGATGAGCTGCCTCCACATTCCATCCGGGTTCTGGTACTTCAGCAGCGCCGCCATCATCTTCTTGTAGCCTTCCATGATCCGCGCCCGCAGCGGATGATCTGTCGGCAGCGTGCGCAGCATCTCGGCCATGCCCACGGCCACCCAGCCGTCGCCGCGCCCCCAGTAGAACGGCACATCGGGCGCGTGATAGAAGAGCCCGCCCGGCTGCTGCAGCTTGTCCAGGTAAGCCACCATCTCCCTGGCGTCCCGGTCCAGATACTTCATATCGCCCGTCGCCCGGTATGCCTGGAGCTGCAGGATGTTGAGCATATACATGTCGTCGATCCAAAACCGTGTCTCGTGCGAGAGCCCGTCGGGCAGCGGATTCTCCCACTGCCGGTCGGCAAACGACAGCCCATAGTCCAGATACTTCTTTTGGTGGGTCTGCATGTAGATCTGCAGCGGCACTATTCCGAAGATCATGTCGTCCACATGGTCGCGGTGAGGAACCTTGTCGGCCTCCGCGCCGCCGGGCATCAACGGCTGGAAGCGCTGGATCAGCTCGTTCTGCAGCGCGTCGTCGTGCGTCAGTTGCGCAAAGGTCAGGGCCCCGTACCAGGTCCCGTTTTCGCTGTAAACAATGGTGCCCTTGCCCTGGTGAGGACTGGTCACAAAGTGCTCGGCCACCGCCTTCCCAACCTCCTGCGGCGAATACCCTGCCGGCCAGTTGCCGAAGTAATCCTGTTGCCCCCAGACGGCGGCGGTTCCGGCCGGCAGAAGCAGAACCAGCAGGGCGATCTTCGAACTAAATCTCATTCTTCCTCCGTTTCACATCCTTTGTATCCGCATACACTTCGATCAGGCAATCGCCAAATTTCAGGTGTGGGCCGGTCTACCCAGCACATGCCAATCGTTGCTCCGGCACGCTAAGATGTCTGCGTTGGTCGGCCTGCCCAGACGTTCACGAGAATCGAACCACTCCGGAACACCGTCGCTGTGTCCCCTGGAACCGGAGTTCTAAACCGAAGGCGAGGTAACGTGATGCAGATCAAATCCACACCCCGGCGCGACTTTCTCCGCCAGGCGGGACTCATGGGTTCCATGGCGATGATGGCCGGCCTTCCCGACGGCGCCATGGCGATGGGCGCCACGCCCGCGCGCATCGTCGAAGACGCAATCGCCCCGCAATCCGCTGAGGCACCCCAATATCACATCAAATTCGCCGTCTGCGGCATCAGCCACGACCACATCTACGGCATGATCGGCGCCATCCAGCGCGGCGGCGGCGAGCTGGTGGCCGCGTGGGGCGGCGAAGACGACAAGCTCGCCGCGTTCACCCGCCGCTTTCCCGCCGTCAAAATCGCCAGGACCCAGGACGAGATCCTCGACGACCCTGAAGTTCAGCTTGTCCTCACCTCGCAGGTCCCCGTCGAGCGCGCCGGCATCGCCATCCGCGCCATGCGCCGGGGCAAAGACGTACTCAGCGACAAGCCCGGCATGACCACCCTCGACCAGCTCGCCGAGGTCCGCAAAACCATCGCCGAAACCAACCGCATCTACGCCATCATGTACAGCGAGCTCCTCGAGGTCAAAGCCGCTGTCTACGCCGGGGTCCTCGTCCGCCAGGGCGCCATCGGCCGCGTCATCCAGACCATTAATATCGCGCCTCACCAGATCGTCCAGCATGGCGGCGACGCCGGCGGCGCCATGCCCCGCCCCGCCTGGTTCTGGGACCCCGACAAGTACGGCGGCATCCTCTGCGACATCGGATCCCATCAGGTCGACCAGTTCCTCTACTACACCGGCTGCAAAGAGGCTGTAGTCGTCGAGTCGCAGGTGGCCAACGTCCGTCATCCGCAATATCCGCGATTCCAGGACTTCGGCGACGTGGTCCTGCGCGGCGACCGCGGCTTCGGCTATGTCCGCCTCGACTGGTTTACCCCCGACGGCCTTGGCACCTGGGGCGACGGCCGCCTCTTCATCCTCGGCACAGACGGTTATATCGAAGTTCGTAAATACACCAACGTCGCCGTCAGCCACCGGGGCAACAACCTCTTCATCGTCGACTCCAAATCCGCCCGATCCATCGACTGCAACAACATGCCGTTGCCCTTCGGCCCCCAGTTCGTCGCCGACATCGTCAACCGGACGCACGAAGCGCAGGATTTGGATGAGTGTCTGCTGGCGGCAGAACTCGTGCTCAAAGCCCAGCAAAGCGCGACCTTCATCACGCTGCACGACTAAGCCAGTTGCGGAGCGATGCGGCCGAATCGGAGCACCCGGTCCGCCACGTTACTCTGAACTCGATGATCGTCCTCGAGCCCATCACCGACGCCAACGTGGCGGCCTTCAAAGCCGTGCGTCTACGCGCGCTTCAGGACACGCCTCTCGCCTTCGGCTCAACCTGGGCGCGCGAGAGCGCCTTCACGGACGAAGAGTGGCTCCAACGCGCCGCCGGCTGGAACGGCGCCCGCGGAATCGGCTATCTCGCCATCGATGCCGGAGCACTCTGCGGCATCGCCGGCTCGTTTCTCGATCCCGAAGACCCAACCCGCGCCCAACTCGTCTCCATGTGGACGGCTCCCGAATGCCGTCGCAGCGGCGTCGGGCGCATGCTCGTCGAAGCCATCGCCGGCTGGGCCCGCGGCCGCGGCGCCCGTACCCTACTGCTCATGGTCGTCTCGAACAACCAATCCGCCTTCCTCTTCTACGAGCGCCTGGGCTTCGCCCGCACGGGCCGCACCGGCCCCTACCCCAACGATCCGGCCCTGCTCGAATGGGAGATGCTGCGGCAGCTGTCCTAGTCCGGACCACTCTCAATGCCTTTACAGGCCCTCGCGGGTTTTGCCGTAAAATGCAGCTATGACCGACCGCATGTCCCTCCCGCTTGCCAAAGCTGACCCCGAGATCGCCGCCGCCATTGATCAGGAAACCCTCCGCCAGCACGAGGGTCTCGAGATGATCGCCAGCGAGAACTTCGTCTCCGAGGCGGTGCTCGAAGCGGCCGGTTCCATCTTTACCAATAAATATGCCGAGGGCTACCCCGGCCGCCGCTATTATGGCGGCTGCGAGTTCGCCGACGTCGTGGAGAATCTCGCTCGCGACCGCGCCCGCCAACTCTTTGGCGGCGAGCACATCAACGCGCAGCCCCACTCCGGCTCCCAGGCCAACGCCTCGGCTATGGCCGCTGTTCTCCAGCCCGGCGACACCATCCTCGGCCTTGACCTTTCGCACGGCGGCCATCTCACCCACGGCCACCGCCTCAGCTTCAGCGGCAAGCTCTATCGCCCCACCTTCTACCACGTCCGCAAAGATACCGAGCAGATCGACTACGACGAGCTAGAAGCCGTCGCCGAAAAAGAACGTCCCAAGGCCATCATTGGCGGCGCCAGCGCCTATCCCCGCTTCTGGGACTTCGCCCGGATGCGCCAGGTCGCTGACAAAGTCGGAGCCGTTTACATCTTCGACATGGCGCACATCGCCGGCCTCGTCGCCGGCGGCGTCCATCCCTCGCCGGTACCCCACACCCATATCACTACCACCACTACTCACAAAACCCTCCGCGGCCCCCGCGCCGGCCTCATCATCTCTGCGGCCAAATTTGGTGAGGTCGACCTGGCCAAAGAGATCGACAGGGCCGTCTTCCCCGGCCAGCAGGGAGGCCCTCTTGTCCACATCGTCGCCGCCAAAGCAGTAGCCTTTGGAGAGGCACTCCGTCCCGAGTTCCGGACCTACGCCGCCCAGATCGTTTCCAACGCCAAAGCCCTCGCCGAAGCACTGAGTGCGGCGGGGTTCCGGCTGGTCTCAGGTGGTACAGACAATCACCTCATGCTCGTCGATGTCTTCGAGAAGGGTATCCTTGGCTCCGATGCCGAGCTCGCGCTCGGCAAAGCCGGCATCACCGTTAATAAGAACTCCATTCCGTGGGACACCAACCCTCCGCTCAAGCCCTCGGGTATTCGCGTGGGCACCCCGGCGCTCACCACGCGCGGCATGAAGGAAGCCGAGATGCGCACCATCGCGAAGTGGATCGCGAAGGCCCTCGAGCAGCGTAACGACGATGCCGCTCTCGACCGCATCCGTCACGAAGTCGCGGAGCTGGCCAACCAATTCCCGCTTTACGCCTGGCGCCGCGCTCCTGAGGCTGTAAGCGCGTAGCCAGGGCACACTCAAACGCTAGGGCCGGTTCGCTGTGCATCAATTCGCGCCGGCGTAGCTCGATTTCGGTTGCTCCTGTGCATCTGCCGTAGCTAGGATGGCGTGTCCGGGAATCGGTTTGTCTGTGGGCCTTCGGTCAGCTCCCATCCCGTATCTTTCGCTGTTGCTGGCCGCCCGGAGTTCCTTTCTCGATTTCATGGCCCTCGGTGAATACGTTCTGACTTAGCAGATCTCGTGTATCGAGGCAATCACTATCTCAGCGTCTCAGGAGGAATTCATGCACGGTACACGAATTGTGTGGATAGCAATGCTCCTGTTTGCGGTGCCCGCGATTGCACAGCACCAGGGCAGGCCACAAAAGCCGCCCTCTCACGGGCCCAGCGCTTACAAAGGTGCGCCGCAGCCATCGGGCCCCCAGCGTAACTACGCTGACAAACCCGGCCATCCCAACGCACCGCATGTCGACGGGAAGACGTGGGTAGGCCACGACACCGGCCCCAACGACCCTAACTATCATCTCGACCAACCCTGGCAGCACGGGCACTTTGACGGCGGATTCGGTCCTTCCCACCGCTGGACGCTTGCTGGTGGCGGCCCGGGCCGTTTCTGGTTCGGCGGATGGTACTGGAGCGTCGCGCCGGCTGATGCGGCTTTCTGCAATGGATGGTTGTGGGGATCCGACGTGATCATCATCTATGATGATCCGGATCACGTGGGCTGGTACCTCGCCTATAACGTGCGCCTCGGCACCTATGTGCACGTCATGTACCTCGGAACCTAGCTAAGATACACGCGTTCCGACTTCTTCCAGAGCTCAGAGCTGGCTGCCTGGTCGGCACTGAGCTCTTCCATGGGCGAGAACTAAGTTACCAAAGTCGCTTCTGCAATCCGCACATGCACCAGTCTGAGTTATGCTTAAGTTATGGCTATTGATTCAATCCTCTCCCAAATCGATTCCGAGATTGCACGGCTTACCCAGGTTCGCTCACTGCTTGTCAACGCCGGCAACATCGCCGTTACAGTGAAGAACGGCAAAGCAAAGAAAGCGCCTGCGAAAACGAAGGCGGCGAAGAAGCGCGTTCTGAGCGCCGAAGCACGCAAGCGTATTGCGGAAGCGCAGCGCAAGCGCTGGGCAGCTCAAAGGGCGAAGACCAAGAAGGAAGCCTGACGGCAAGTCTGCCTGACTCGCCGGTGCCGGTCATTGCTGGCGAAGAGGAGCCGATTGCCGCGCGCATTGAAAACACAATCTGCCATACTGCGCCGCGCAGGGCACTCTTCAGCGCATCGAGGGGATGTTGTCATTCCATGCGGCGGGCGTGAGGAGTTGCGCTCTTTTTCGGCGTTATAGCGGCGCGGGCTCGTCTCTTCTATCCCGCGTCTTCGGCAGATTGCCGGTGCCGGGGAGCCACGAGTCTACATCTGCCCCACGCCGCTCATCACTAACATGCGCGGCTCGGTCATCTCCTCGATCGCCGACCGGATTCCCTCTCGACCAAGTCCCGAATCCTTCACACCGCCATAAGGCATCGGGTCCAGCCGCCACGCCGGTGTATCTCCGACGATCACCGCGCCCACTTCCAGCTCGCGATACGCAGTCAGAATCCGGCCTGCATCCCGCGTCAACAATCCCGCCTGCAATCCGTACTTGGAGTGGTTCACTTCGGCCAGCGCCTGCTCAAAATCGTCGTAGGGTTCCACCGCAACCAGCGGCCCGAAGACCTCTTCGTCGCGTACTTTCATTCCCGGCCTCGTCCCCGTCAGGATGGTTGGCGCAAACAGCGATCCGTTGCGCTCGCCCCCGGCGACAATCTTCGCGCCGCCATCAACGGCCTCCTGCATCCAGGCTTCCACGCGCTCTGCATCGCTCGCCCGGATAAGGGGGCCGACCTCGGTCGCCTCATCCAATGGATTGCCCGAGACGATCTTCCCCGTGTGTTCCACCATCTTCCACAAAAATGTGTGAAAGACGCTCCGCTCGACAAACACGCGCTGCGCGCTGATGCACGACTGGCCAGCGTAGCCGAAGGCGGCGTGGGTCGTGCGCAGGGCCGCATCGTCCAGGTCGGACCAGTCGGCATGCACGATCAGGGCCGCGTTGCCTCCCAGTTCGAGGAGCACGCGCTTCCGGCCCGAGTGCGCCTTCAGCTCCCATCCCACCTTCGCCGACCCGGTAAAACTCACCAGCTTGATCCGGTCTTCCTTCTCCGCCAGCCAGGCCGTATCCGCGTTGCTCAGCGGCAGCACCGCCAGCGCCTCTTCGGGCCATCCCGCCTTCAGGACCACCTCGCCCAGCGCCAGTGCGGTAAACGGCGTCTGGGGCGCGGGCTTCACGATCATCGGGCACCCGGCGGCCATCGCCGGCGCCAGCTTATGCGCCACCAGGTTCAGCGGAAAGTTGAACGGCGTGATCGCCAGTACCGGCCCGCGCGGAAACCGCTGCACCAGTCCCCACCGGCCCTCGTTGCCCTCGGTCAGGTCCAGCGGCAAGCTCTCGCCGCCCAGCCGCGCCGCTTCTTCCGCCGCCGTCTTGAAGGTCAGCACGGCGCGATCCACTTCAACGCGCGCCTGCCGCACCGGCTTCCCGGCCTCGGCCACAATCAACTGCGCGAACCGCTCCTTCTGCTCGATGAGGGCCGCTGCCACGTCCTCGAGGATCTCCCGGCGTTTCCAGCGGGGCAGCGCCCGCGTCCTGCGGATGCTCGCCACCGCGTGGCTCACGGCCTGGCGTGCGTCCGCCCGCGTCGCCACCGTCACCCGCCCCACCAGTCCCTGATCCCAGGGCGAGCGTACCTCCAGCACCTCGCCGTCGCTCCATTCCTTGCCGCACAGCAAAAATCCCGTCTGCGTCCCCGGCCGCATCTTCATGGCGTTGCCGCTCCTTCACAGGCTCTTCAATCATCCATGTTACAGGCGTATCTCCGGCCACGATCGCAGCCTGCACCTTCGAAGGCGCACTCCAACTCAAACATGCGCTCCCATCTTCCCCTTACGCTCCTCTGCGATAGACTCCTTCCATGATCCACGACGGCCGCAGCCGCAAGCTTCCCTTTAACCCCGACGAAGCCCTCGCCCACCTCCGCGCCGGCGACGCCAAACTCGCCGCCCTCATCGATCGCGCCGGTCCCTTCACGCTGCGTCTCGATCCCTCGCCCTCACCCTTCGAGTCCCTCCTCGAATCGATCCTCTATCAGCAGCTTCACGGCAAGGCCGCTGCCACCATCCATCGCCGCGTCTGCGAGATCTATTCGGGCGATCCTTCGCCCCAGGCCCTGATTGACACGCCTGAGGAACGGCTACGCGCCGCCGGCGTCAGCTCCAACAAAATTCGCGCCCTCAAGGATCTTGCCGCCCGCACCCTCGACGGCACTGTTCCCTCGCACCGCGCCATCCTCAAGATGTCCGACGCCGAGATCGTCGAGCGCCTCACCGAGGTCCGCGGCATCGGCTCCTGGACCGTCGAGATGCTCCTGATCTTCCGTCTCGGCCGCCCTGACGTCCTTCCCGTCACCGACTATGGCGTACGCAAAGGCTTCGCCCTCACCTTCATGCGCATTCCCAAATCCCGCGCCATCGCCGCCGCCGATCTACCCAAACCAGATATCATCTTCCGCCGCGCCCAGCGCTGGGCGCCTTACCGCTCCGTCGCCAGCTGGTATCTCTGGCGCGCCTGCGATGTGGTCAGCAAAGGCCCGCCGGCGGGCCGTTCGAGCCTACAATAGCCACAGCGGCAGGCCGCGACCATCATGCTGCCCCGCAGCGAGATTCTGATGCCTCCTATCAAACGCTTCATTTGCATTCACGGCCACTTTTATCAGCCGCCCCGCGAGAATCCCTGGCTCGAAACCGTGGAGACGCAGGACTCCGCCGCTCCGTACCACGACTGGAACGAGCGCATCTGCGCCGAGTGCTACGCCCCCAACGGCGCCGCCCGCATCGTCAACGGCAGAAACCTGATCATCCGCATCCTCAACAACTACGCCCGCATCAGCTTCAACATCGGTCCCACCCTCCTCAGCTGGCTCAAGGAGAATGCGCCCCGCACCTATCGCATGATCCTCGATGGCGAGCGCCGCAGCCGCAAATCATTTCGCGGCCACAGCGCCGCCATGGCGCAGATCTACAACCACGTGATCATGCCCCTGGCCAGCAGCCGTGACCGCATCACGCAGATCCGCTGGGGCATCGCCGACTACATCGCCAACTACGGCGAAGAGCCCGAAGGCATGTGGCTCCCCGAGACAGGCGTCGACGACGAATCCCTCGAACTGCTTGCCAACCACGGCATCAAGTTCACCCTCCTCGCCCCCAGCCAGTGCAAGCGCGTGCGGCCACTCAAAGAAGAGGCCGAATGGACCAATACACCCGACGCCTCTGTCGACTTCACCCGTCCCTATCTCGTCCGCTTCGATTCCGGCGTCTCCATCGCGGTCTTCTTTTACAACGGCCCCGTCTCCCGCGCCATCGCCTTTGAAGGCCTGCTCAACTCCGGCGAGCACTTCGCCGCCCGCCTCAAAGCCCAGTTCAAAGAAGGCCCTCAGCCCCAGCTCGTCAGCGTCGCCACCGACGGCGAATCGTACGGCCATCATCACAAGCACGGCGAGATGGCCCTCGCCTACGCTCTCCGCCTCCTCGAACAGGACAAGACCGTCAAAGTCGCAACCTTCTCGAGCTTCCTCGAACAATTCCAGCCCGATTACGAGTGCGAGATCTACGAGGACACCTCCTGGAGCTGCGCCCACGGCATCGAACGCTGGCGCTCCGACTGCGGCTGCAGCGGCGGCCGCCCCGGTTGGAACCAGAAGTGGCGCGCTCCCCTTCGCCAAGCCCTCGATGAGCTGCGCGACGCACTCGTTCCGCTCACCGAACAGGTGGGGCCGCAGCTCTTCCTCGACGTCTGGGCCGCCCGCGACGCCTACATCACCGTCATCCTCGACCGCAGCACGGAGTCCGTCGACCGCTTCCTCGCCGCCCACGCCCGCCACGAGCTCGCGCCCGAAGAGCGGCTGCGCGCCCTCGAGCTCATGGAGATGCAGCGCCACGCCCAGCTCATGTACACCAGTTGCGGCTGGTTCTTCGACGATATCTCCGGTATCGAAGCCGTGCAGATCATCGCTTACGCGGCCCGCGTCCTCCAGTTAGCCGAGCACGTCTTCGGCGAACAGGGAAGCGCCCTTGAGGCTCCGTTCCTTGCGCGTATGGCGGAAGCCGCCTCCAACGTGCCCGGCAAAGGCAACGGAGCCGACATCTACAAAGCCTGCGTCGCCGCCAAACAGCTTCACCTCGAGCAGGTCGCCGCCCACTACGCCATCAGTTCCATCTTCTCGGCGTTCGCCGACGAAACCGATCTCTTCTGCTACCGCGTCCGCCGCATCTCGTTCGACATCTACACCTCCGGCCGTGGACGTCTGGCCCTCGGCCGCGCCCACATCACCAACGTCATCACCGGCCGGCAGCAGTCATTTTCCTTCGCCGTTCTCCACTTCGGCGACCAGAACATCACGGCCGCGGTGCGTCCCTACTCCGACGCCGATGCAGGCGCCTTCGAAGCCTTTGCCGCCGAGACTGCGCAGTCGGTCCAGGATGCCGACTTTCCCCAGGTCATTCGCCAGATCGACCGCTATTACGGCCGCGTCGAGTACTCCCTGATTTCGCTCTTCTCCGACGAGCAGCGCCGCATCATCCACCTCATCCTCAACTCCACTCTCTGGGACATCGAGAACTCCTTTTCCACGATCTACCAGGACCACGCCAGCCTGCTCCACTATCTTTCGCACGCCGGCCTGCCCAAGCCGCCCGCGCTGGCCTTGGCCGCCACCTTCGCCGTCAACGCCGGCCTCCGCCGCGTCCTCGAGGCCGACCCCATCGACCAGGCGCAGTTGCGCTCCTACCTGTCCCTCGCCAAAGCCGATCAGGTCCAGCTCGAAACCGCCAACCTTTCCTACATCGTCGATCAGCGCATGAAGCGCGCCATGGTCGAGCTGCAGATGTCCTCAGGCTCGCTCGAAATCCTCGACCGCACCGTCGTCCTCGCCCGCATCCTCGTCGAGCTGCCCTTCGAGCTCAACCTCTGGCAGGCCCAGAACATCTGGTACGAGATCTTTCGCACCGCGCCCTACGCCCTCACCTCGCTCGCCGAGGAAAGCCGCGGCGCCTGGGACGCGAGTTTCCGCGAGCTCGGCTGCTGTCTTTCCATCGATTGCAGTTCAATCGCAGCCGACGATTCGCTGTTGGCGGCGGCACTCGATCAGCGGAGATCGCCGACAGATCCACGCGAAGGCCCATGAATGTCGGCCCGTTTCGCCAGATTTCCTCATACGCCTCAGGCTCTCTGGTCAGGAAGGCCTTTGCCTCTCTCCGGGACAGGCTCACGGTCATGGTTTTGCATCCCAATTCCACAGCGACGAAGCGCTTTCCGGCAACTTTGAATCCGGCAATGCAGCGGGCGGCTCGAACAGGGGGCTCTTCCTCCACCTGCGGCAGAGCCATAGCAGTAGTGCGAATATCGCCGAGTATGATCACGTGAAGTGCTCACGCCGCCGAGCACGCAACCGTTTCGGTTGTCCGCAATTCGGATCCGCCTTGTAATCGCAGCCGGCGCTGTTATAGCGGTCAGTTTGTCGGCGATGCTTCCCCGAGTGTGTTCTGTATCGAGGTCAGCGGACGTTGCCGGCTTTCATCGCCGGGTAGGCAGCTGGTTAGGGCCTTCCATGAGAAGGCCGGTCTGTTAACGCTATTCGGGCGGACGGCGCGGTCAACGTGGCCAGCGTTTTTCAGCAAAGATAAATTGATAGCTATGATGCTCTGCGGCCAGCACACGGGCCATGCGCTCGTTGGCCAGCACCCAGTCGTGCATGCCGTCGTGCATCACGACAGGACGCAGGACGTCTGGAGCGAAAGCACGCAACTCAGTCGCTCAGTATCCCTGTCTCCGGTGATGGACGATGTATCGCCCGATCATCCAGCCGACGGCGCTGCCCACCAGCACGTCGGACGGAAAGTGCTGACGCCCGAGGACGCGCGCGGCGCTCACGCCCGTCGCCAGACCGTAAGCAGTGAGTTGGGTCAGAACGCCGTTGTATTCGGAAGCAATCACGGCCGCCGAAGACCAAGCGATCATGCTGTGGGTTGAAGGGAATGAGGAATCCAGGCCGACGCTGGACTGAAAGAACTTGCCCCGCGCGTCGTCTACAGCAGGCCGCTCGCGCTCTGAGACGAGTTTCATCACCTCGTCCACGGCGAGGCTGTCAACCATCGCTTCCCCTCCGAGGATTCCGGTCTCGGTGGCATGGGCATCGTGGTGGATGCGTCCCAAGCCGTA
This sequence comes from Occallatibacter sp., assembly GCA_035508555.1. GTDB lineage: Bacteria > Acidobacteriota > Terriglobia > Terriglobales > Acidobacteriaceae > Telmatobacter. The sequence continues at coordinate 35,696 of DATJMU010000106.1, forward strand.
GAAGATCGCGGGCGCGGCGACAAATCCGCCGGTCAGCCCGGTGGAAGCCGTGACCGCGTGGTTGTTGAGCAACGTATCTATGGGCACATGCTCGGCCATCACCTGGTGATCCGTGGTTGCCACGACCGCTGTTGCAAGTACCAGGAGCAGAGGGCCAGCAGCATTGGAACTGTTCAGGTGCGCGGGACTGGTCCAGATTGCCAACTGGTCGGAGAGAATATGTCGCGGAGTGCCGGCTACCGTTACTTCATGGCTTGAATGGTTGTGCGGCTGCGGCGCATCCGGCAGTGTGCCGCTTGGGCTTTGTGCAAAAGCACAATTGGCTATCGCCAGGAAAAGCAATAAGTTAAGAGCAATTGACCGCGCCGGCATGAGCAGACCTTCCTCTTCATACTACAGTTCACGGAATCGTTGCACGCCGATAGAAACAACTAAATGGAGAAGATGAACAAAACGTCATTCCCATCCATCGCCAGCATCTCCGGGTCGCATTCGCTAAGGCTCTGCAATGTTGATTCGAGCCGACGACACAGGCTGCCTTTCTCCTTTGCCCATCCCGCAGCGAGCGGCAGATTGAGAGCCACGCGGAGAGACAACACGAAAGATCAAGTACGAGCAACCGCCGGTGAGTAAGTTGAATCGCAGGGAGCCCCCGAGACCAGCGGAAGCGCAACTGCGATTCGCGCGCCGCCCCGGTCTGGATTCTCAGCGGTCACAGCGCCGCCATGCGCGCGTGCGACCGCATCTACAAAGGCCAGGCCGAGTCCGTGCCCGTTCGACCCGCGCCCTTTTACCCGGCGCTCGAAGAGTTGGGCAAGCACTTCAGGATCGAATCCCGGGCCATCGTCTTCGAATACGATCGATGCCGCTTCGTCCGACGACAATAAGCCGATGCGTACGGTACAGTTGGCGGGCAGGTGTTTCAGTTCGTTGTCGAGGAGATTGGCAATCATGCGATGAAGGAGCGCGGGGTCGGCGAGAACGCGCAATGGGCCGCTACTTTGCATTTCGACTTTCAGGCCCTTCTCGGACATCGACGGCTCGTAAAGATCGATCATCACGCGAAGCAACTCGTCGAGATCGACCTGGCTGCGCGCGACCCGCAGGGCGTCTGCCTTGGCTTCAGCAACATCGAGCGACTTATTCAGGAAGTCGGTCAGGCGGTCGAGCTCATCGATAGCGGAAACGATGGCTTCATCCCGCTCTTCATCCGCGGCAGTAAGAGACGACTCAAGCTTGCCGCGAATCGCGGTGAGGGGGCTGCGCAGATCGTGAGCCAGCGAATCGGTGATGGTATGGAGCTGGTGCATCGATCTTTCGATGCGGTCGAGCATGTTGTTGAGCGTCAGCGCAAGCTGGCTTACTTCGTCGCGGCGCCGCGCCACCGGTACTCTTGCGTTCAGGTCGGAATGGCCGATCGTCGAAGCCGCTTCAGTAATGTTGCGAACGTGGCTCAACATGCGCCGGGTGGAGAAGAAGACCATGCCAAAACCGAGCAGCACCAGCAGCAGCCACAACAGGAAGAAGCGCAGGCGCAGGTCTTTGAGTACGCGCAGGTCGTCGCGCTCGGAGAGCCCCAGATAAATCCGGCTGCCGTCTTTGATGGGAATGGAGGCAACGCGAAAGGGCACGGCAAATCCGGGTACGCGGAGGTCGGTGGGATGGTCGGAAAGTATTCGTACCGCTTCGATTGCTTTGAGGGCGGTATCGCCGCTTCCGATGCCTACCCACAGTTTCAATGCGCCGTCCCGGCCCGTTTGAAGAAAGAACACCGAATCGTTGAAATTGTCTTCCGAGGGCAGGCGATTGGGCACTTCTCTGGTTGCCAGTTCGGCGACTTCGCTCACCACGCGGCTGTAGAGCGCGTTCTTAGGGGTGTGTTCGGCGACGTCGCCCAGCACTTCGACCTCGCCGGAAAGCCAGGCGTCAGTGCGCCGCTGAATGTCGCTGGCGACAAAGTCCTGGAGAAAGACGAAGAACACGAGGGTGCCGCAAGCAAAGGCAAAGGTGGCCCACAACGAGATGCGCCACGCCGCGCTGCGGATGCGCGGCTTACCTGTCTTTGAGGACATAACCCACTCCACGCATCGTCCGGATCAGCGGCTGCTGGCCGGCGCCGTCCACCTTGCCGCGCAGGCGATAGATGTGCACGTCGACGACGTTGGTGTCGGGTTGAATGCGCATGCCCCACACCTTGTCGAGGATCATGGAGCGCGTGACGACCCGCCCGGCATTTCTGCACAGATACTCGAGGAGGACAAACTCCTGCTGGGTAAGCTGCAAAACCTGCCCGCCGCGCGCGGCTTCGCGGCGCAGAAGATCCAGTTCCAGGTCGAGCACGCGCAGGCGCGTGGCCTCGCCGCCTTTGGGGCTGTTGCGCTTGAGCAGGTTGCGCAGGCGGGCCAGCAGCTCGGCCAGCGCGAAGGGCTTGGTGAGATAGTCGTCTCCGCCCTGCTCAAGGCCGCGGACGCGGTCGTCGACCGAGCGGCGCGCCGAAAGGATGAGCACCGGGGCGCTTACGCCCATCTGGCGAAGATGAAGAATCAGGCCGATGCCGTCCTGGTCGGGGAGGCCAAGATCGACGATGAGAATGTCGAATGGGCCTTCGGCTGCAAGCCGCGCGGCGGTTTTGCCGTCGGATGCTGCCTCAACTTCGTATCCTGCCTCTTCGAGCGACCGCCGCAGGAAACTCTGGATTTCGACTTCGTCTTCCACCAGCAGGAGCCGCATGGATGGATATTAGTGCATTTGTCCAAGCAAGCGCATTGCTTCGGCGGTTGGGAGGCCGCGCGTGTGAACGCCGCTTTCACCAAGATGAACATGCTGTCATTCTTACGTTAGGCCAGCGTCATCTGTGTTGGATATGGTGTGAAGATGAACAAAACGTAAGGGAGTGCGAACGCTTTCGGCGCTTCCCAAATCGTTCGGGGTTCCGTCTCATCTCAGAGTTGAGGAACGGCTGGATCTGTAGCAGCGGTGCAGATATTTCGCGGGAGCAGCTCGATTCCAGACGCAGCCAGGTTCGCCGGCTCGAGGACCAGCTCGCATGAATATGAAGACTGTGACAGGCGCGATTGGGAGGGCAACGCTGACGTTTGCGATGCTGGTACCGCAATTGTCGCAAGCGCAAACGCCCGCATCCAATTCCGTGCCTGCATCAAGTCCGGCGCAGAGTCAGGGCGTGCAACAGCCTGCCGCCCAGCAGAAGCAGTCCGGATCGTCAGGCCTGCCCAGCGCCCCGGCGCCGTCGCAGGCGCCGCAGGAGCCGTCGCTCCAGGACCTCGGCTTCAGCCAGCAGCAGACGCAGTCGAATCCCGCGCTGCAGGCCAAGCTGAACCGGCGGACGAAGATGCTCAAGATCCACCAGCGGCTCGGCCTGATCACGGTCGCGCCCATGGTCGCCGATCTGATCACCGGTCCGATGGCCAAGGCGAAAGGCAAGAACGGCCAGATCATCCAAGAGCCCACCTCGACCAATCTGGATCTGCACGCGGCGTTGGGCAGCACCACGGCCGCGCTTTACTTTACCACCGCCTACTATGCGATGTTCGCGCCCAAAATTCCGGGCGTACAGAAGCGCGGAGCCATTCGCATGCATGAGGCTCTGGCCTTCATTCACGGGCCGGGCATGATTCTCACGCCAATCCTCGGCGCCATGGCCTTCAACCAGGAACAGAACGGCGAAAAGGTCCACGGCATCGCATCTGCGCATGGCGCCGTGGCAACGGTCACCGCCATTGCCTACGGAGCTTCGATCGTCGCGGTGGCGTGGCCGATCCACCTGAAATTCTGGGAGAAGCGATGAAGTTCAGAATGCTGGCTGTGATGCTTTTACTCGGGGCATTCCCCGCTTTTGCGCAGAGAGCTTCGCAGTGGATGCTGGTTCAATCGACGCTTACGTATCACGTGTCGTCGCCTGTGCACCAGGTAAGTGGGGTGAGTCACGCGGCCAAAGGCAAGGGCATTTGCCAGGACGGCCAATGCAATTTTCTGGTCGCCGCGCCGGTGAAGTCGTTCAGCTCGGGTGACAGCAACCGCGACCTTCATATGATCGAGGCGACGCGCGGGGCCGACAATCCGATGGTGGCGGTGCGCGCGAAGTTCCCGGAGGATGAGCTTCAGCAGTCGACAATTTACGCCGATCTCAATGTTCAGTTTGCCGGGCAGACCGCGCACTACGCGCACGTGCCGTTTCAACGGGAGTCACAGGGAGACGAGGTGCGCATCACGGGCACGTTGCCGTCCACTTGCTCCGATTTCAAATTTCGGCGGCCGTCGTTTCTGGGCATGTCCATAAGCAACGAAATTCCCGTACACGTGGATGCCACGTGGAAACCGATGTGACTGCGTTGCGTGTGCTGGAAAGGGCCCGCAAGAGAGTGAGCAAGCTGCGGAGCACACCCCGAAAGCCGGTCTGATGCTTTCTTCCGACGCCAGGCTTGTCACAAGTTACATGTTCGTCAGGCAGGAGCCTTTTCCATGCGCTTTACCGCTCGTCGTCTCTTATCGCTCCTGGCAGCCGTAGTGGCAGCCGGGGCCGCGTCCGCGGGCGCACAGACCCTTCATCAAAGGCCGCAGCGTGCGGCTGAGCGAGCGGTCGCGACACGGCCGCCCGATAGCGGGCCGGCCATGCCGCCGATGCAGCAGGTGGTTTTGCCCAAAGGCACGAGCCTGCAGGTGGAGATCGCGCGACAGTATGCGATGAAAGATGGCGAGACGCTCAAGGCAGAATTGGTCTATCCGCTGTATGCGTCGGGACGGCTGGCGATCCCGAAAGACACCGTTGTGTATGGCAGGGTTGTAGCGCTAGAGCCGGATAAAGAGACCCGCCGGCGCGCGCGTTTGCGCGGCGACTTCACACCGTTTCACACGGCCAGGGTGCGGTTCGACGAGATCGGACTGCCGGGCGGCGCCCTGCCCATCTCCGCCGCAGCGGCAGAGGGCGGGACTCCCGTGCTGCAACTCAGCGCGGCCGGCGCGACTCCGAAACATGCATTTATCCGGCGCCAGTTTGCCCAGGCAAGACAGCAGGTGCACAACCAGCTCGTGTGGTTTCTGTCTCCGGGGCTGGGTGGCCGGGCTCTGGAGATGCTCTATCATCAGCTTCCGTACCATCCCGAGGAGATTGGCGCTCACAGCGCGTGGTCGTTCGAGCTGACCGCGCCGCTGGCATTGCCTGCGACGTCCGCGCCGGCGGCCGATCCCGCGCCGGCATTCGGAGCCCACGGGAAGCCGGAAATCTGGACCGTGAACGCGTTGCTTACGCGCGGGCTGACCTCAGCGCGCGCGCACTCGGGCGACCCCGTGCAGGCGCTGGTGGTGCAGCCGGTTTACGACAGAGAGAAGAAGCTGGTGGTTCCGCAGGGCTCAACGCTGATCGGCCATGTGACCGAAGCGAAGGCGGCGCGTTCGCTTGGGCGCAACGGAAAGTTGCGCTTTACGTTTCAGCAGGTGCGGTTTCCGCAGGGATTTGTCGCGCCTGTCGAGGGATCGCTGGCAGGAGCCACGGCGGAAAAGACCCAGGACCTGCAGATGGATGCGGAAGGGACCGTGACTCCGCGCAACAAGTCCAGCGCGGTTGCGCCTCTGCTGCTGACGCTGCTGGCCGGCCGGGCGCTCGATCAGGATGAAGGCGGTATGGTGGTCAAGCAAGGCGTGGCTTCCAACGGATTCGGCCTGGCTGGACGCATTGTAGGCTTGACGGCGGGAGCGCCGAATCTCGCGGCGGGCATTGGATTCTATGCTGCGGGGCTGTCGTTCTACGACAACTTCCTGCGCATGGGCCGCGACGTGGTATTCCCCAAGGACACGCGGATCGAGATTGAGACGACGCCGCTCCACGCGCCGGTGCTCAAGCCGTAACACTTCTGAATCGAGAGTGCAAAGAGGCGAGGTTGAAGTCAATTTGGCATTCGACGCCGCGGTGAATGCGCCCCAAGTGGGAATGTCTCCTCGCAGTGGGCTTATAGCGGGTGATGGCCTAAAGCCCGGTTGCCCGTCACGAACAAACGGCGACCACGGCCCGCGGGAAAGCTCCACTTTCCACGGTTTGAAGCATGAAGTCTGCCACATCCGCCCGCGGAATCGAGAATCCGGCGAATGGCAGGCGGCCTTCGCGCACACGGAACCTTCCCGTGTGTGGCCGGTCCGTGAGCTGCGGAGGCCTTACGATCGTCAGATCGAGGTCGGTCTGGTCAAGAATCCTCTCCATGTCCGTTGCGTCCGCAACCACGCCGGGGAAGAACAACCGGCCGATCGGGTACACGGGGGGAAAAATCGCATCCTTGAAGAGAAACGCTGTCGAGACAACCAGCCCGCGCCGCACCGCCGCCCGCGGCATCGCTGCCGTAAGCGCCAAAGCAAAGTCGCGCAGCAGGTGCGCGTCGTCTCTGGCGATGGGGACGCGCGGCCCAAAGGCCGAAAGCACCGCATCGTGGCCGGCCGCGGTCCGCGCCAGGTCGTCCCTTGAGAGCAGGTTTCCTCGCGTCACAGTCAGAGCGCCGTCAATGTGCTTCAGCGCATCCGGATTGCGCACCAGAGCGGTGACCGCATGATGACGCGCAAGCGCCTGGCGAACGATCTCGATGCCGATGCCGCCGGTAGCACCCAGGACCAGCAGTTTCATCTTTTCCTCTCGCTTTCAAGGCCGTGAACGCGCCGCTTCGCCGTCGCGCTGCTCACTGCGCTTGCGCGGCGCCCGCCGGCGGGAATGCCTCGCGCACCTCCACGCTCGCTCCGTAGCGAAGGCCGGGATGAGCCTCGGCGGCGGCCTTCGCCTCGTCCAGGCTGGAAAAATCGACGATCAGCACCGCGGTCACAGTATCACCAGCGGCAGTATGCGTGTTTCCATTGGCTGTGGCGAAGTAGGATTGCTCGCCGAGAATATGGGGTTGGAGCTTATGCCCCTGGTCGCGCAGTTCAAGCGCCCAGGCGCGCACCTCTTCACTACGACGCTGCGCCTGTTCCCCCGCTGGCGGCGGGCCCGACTGACGGAATACAAAAACAAATGGCTTCATGGCTGCTCCTCATGGGAGATCCTCGCTGCATCTCCCATGAGGCCAACTTATCCCGCAGCGCGTCGCGATTGCTTGTATAAATTCGGCGCTGGCGCATCTGCGCGAGGTTTCAGCAGTAGGTGGGCTCCGAGCTGAAGAAGGCCTCGGGCGACTGACCTGAAAAGCGCCTGAAGTCTTTGATGAAGTGCGACTGATCCGCGTAGCCCGCCGCGTGGGCAATGTCGGTGAGGTTTGTCCCGGCGCGGCGCAGCCGCACCACGTGCCGCAGCCTGACAATGGCCGCGAACTTCTTCGGCGATGCGCCCACCTCGCGCCGGAATCGCCGTTCCAGCGCGCTCTGGCTCAGGCCCGTCACTCTCGCCAATTCGCCTATCCGCAGCGAGCCCTTTGCATCCTGAATCCGCGCCACCGCCGTCGAGACCGCAGCGGAAGGCTCCCATCGACGCAAATGATCCAGAAGAAATCTTTCGAGGGCCTGGGCGCGGCGTGCATGATCCGGAGCCTCCGCCAGTTGCTCTTCGATCAGTTCCAGCCGCGAACGCCGCACCTGCGCATCGATGGGCATGGTTCCGTTGAAGAGTTCTTCGAGCGGCTCACACACAAAGGCCGCCGCGCCGGTGGCCGTAAACATCGCCAGGATGGTTCCGCTGCCGGCCGCGTGCGTGAGCGTGCGGGGCAGGTCGCGCAGGCCCGTCACCACCGCCCGCAGCGCTTCGGCGCCGTTCCGCGAGCACGCGCCCCGGAAGCGGAAGCCCGCAATGATGGCGGTATCGGGCAGTAGCGTGTTGGTCCGGTCGCCCAGGTTCTCGACCACCAGGAACCGGCGCACATAAGGGCGCAGCGCGGGGCCAGGAACGAACGCGGCCGTGCGCACATTCGCAACGCTCACCTCGGGAAACCTCCTGCACTCGCAATGCAGGATGCTCCAGGACTGCGCCGGGACTCATTCAATTCCCGCCGCTGCCCGCTTCGACGGCCGGCTCCGCCGCTCTGCGCAGCCGACCGTCCTTGAGCACAAACCGTTCTCCGCGCCACACAATCGTGTTCCCCGCGAAACCCGCCGCCCACAGCCCCATCGCCACCACGTCGCGCACCGGGATCAGCCACAGCGTCCCCAGCACCTGCCGGTCGCCCAGCACGCCCGCGCCCACCGTCATCGCCTCGGCCAGCCGCAGAAAAAAACTCAGCGCCAGCAGCCACACGCTCACCGCGCTCGCCCCGCTTGCCAGCACGTTCACGAGCGCCCAGGCCAGCCCATGCGTAAACACCAGGCCCGCATAGCCCCACGGCCGCGCGTCCCGCACTGTCCGCATCCATCGCAGCTGGTGATCGGCAAGTCCTCGCCACCTGTACGCGGGGACGCTGGTCTCCACTACCTCCGCGCTCAGCGCCACGCGATACCCCGCCCGCGCCACGCGCACGCCCAACTCGTAATCGTCCGCCAGTTGATCCACCAGCGGCAGCAGCCCGCCCGACTTCTCCAGCGCATCCCGGCTCACGGCCAGCGTTGAACCCAGCCCGAAGTGCAGCCCGCCCTCCATCCACTTCGCGATCAGCACTCCGGGCAGAAAGTCCGTCGCAATCCCCATGGCCTCCATCAGCGAGCACAGCGTGCCATGCGCCCGCCCGCGATAAAGCGCCGTCACCAGCCCCACCGGCGCCTTCACCTTCCCAAGCTCCGTCTCCGCTGGCGCAAAGCAGGCCATCACCCGCTCCAGGTAGCGCAGAGAAACCGTGATGTCCGAGTCGTTGATCACCAGGTACGGGTGCCACGCATGGGCAGCGAGCTGCACCAGGGTGCTCACCTTGCCGTTGGTTCCCAGCCGCTCCGGGCACTCCACCAGCCGGATGGCCCGCTCCGGAAACTCCTGCTTCAGCTGCTCCACCGCCGCTGCCGCCGGGTCACTCAACGACGAAACCCCGAAGAGCAGCTCGAACTCCCCCGCATAACTCTGCCGGCAATGGCTGCGAAAGGCATCCAGCATCCCCGGATCCAGCCCTTTGAGCGACTTCAGGATACTTACGCCGGGCGCACTCCCCGCGGGATTGCCCGGCAGCCGGCGCCGCTCGAAGAGCCACAGCCGCGCCGCCGTCATCGCCGCAAAGTAGTACCCCATCCCGGCCACCGCCATTACGGTGGTGCCGATCGCTACGGCCTCAGCCACTGCGTGCAGATTCACAAATCAGAGTTTACAGGGCGGAGAATGGAAGAAACGGATTGCCGGCTCCGCGCAACTCAAAGATTGGAGCCTCACGATCGGCAATCGCCGGCAACCGCGAATCATGGACCTCAGAGATCATCTGCGCACGACGGGCGGCGCGCTCAAAAACTGGGTAATCGGCCAGCTCCTGGATTCCCTTGCCGTCGGCGTGCTCTGGCTGATCGGACTCCGAATCCTGCATGTGCCGCTGGCTCCGATGTGGGCGGCGATCGCAGCCGTGCTCCAGATCGTGCCGCATTTTGGCCCGATCCTGGGAGTGCTGGGTCCTGTGATCACCGCAACCCTCAAGTGGATGGACTGGGAGCACCCTCTCGCGGTGCTCGGGCTTTACGCGGCGATCGTCGTGATCGACGGATTGTTGCTCCAGCCGTACATCATGAGAAGAGCGGCCCAAGTGCCTATCTGGGCATCCCTGCTTACGCCCATCGTGCTGGGAGTGATCTGGCCATTCTGGGGGGTGCTGGCGGCACCGCCGCTGCTGGCAGTGTTCTATGCCTACCGCGCGCGACGAAGAACGTCAGGAACGCACTCGCGGCAAAACAAAGCATAGGATCCGCTGCCAGAGCACGTCACCACCGGGACAGTGCCTCGGAGTTGCTTCCGACCGGCTGGAGCCTCTGAGGATGGCGGTCCCGGTCCGTCGCGGAAGTCCGTTCATCAGGTGATCGATGAAGAGTTGGCGTTCAACGGCCCAAGCCCTGCGTCTTTTTACCATCCGTCTGCAAAGTAAGCGTGTCTGACTTCTCGCGCCTTCCGGTCCGCTTGAATTGCGGCCACCGTTAGAGTTCGTGTTTGCGGATGAAGGTTTCCGGGGTTCCATCCTCCGGGTTCACGAAGACAATGTCTTTCGGATCGCGGCACGGCGCATCAATGGCAAGGAAAACGACCGGAGGTTCCAAAATATCGGGCAGCGCGTGCACTGTGCCCCGCCTGAAGGTTAGAAAGTCGCCGGGCGCGAAGACCCCTCTGTTTTCGGCCGTTTCCATCCAGAAGGTGCCGCGGCCCGACAGCACGTAGAGATGTTCGTCGGAGTGAACGTGGTAGTGCGGCGGAGTGCCGCGATAGACGCGAAACACGCGGCTGCTGGCCGACTCTTGATCGGTCAGATAGGTGTCCAACAACAGCGTCTCGGCGGTGTCGGGGAACGCGGCCGCGATTTCGAAAAGGTGAAACCGCCCCCCGGATGTCGTTTGCGTCATGTCTCCACTCCTTGGCGATGGACCACGACTTCCGCACGCGATCCCCGGCGATCAACGATCACTCCACGCTCTGCCAGCAACTCAGATGCTCAGCGCGCGCATGTAGTTGGCATCGATGCGGAGCGCCTCCATGGGATCGATGTCGAACTCCTCCTGCTCGATGAAGTAGTATTTGAGCGCGGTGGCGGCGCGCAGAATCCGCGCGTAATGCAAATCGCCACGGCCCAATTCGGTGGCGTGCATCTCGCCGTTAGAGCCCTTGATCATGTCTTTCACGTGCATGAGAAGAAAGCGCTGCGGCGCGCGACGCAAAAAGGTGACCGGGTCGTGGCCGGAGGCCGCCACCCAGCCGGAATCCATTTCGAACACGACATACTTGGGATCGGTGAGCCGCAGCAGTTCGTCGTAGACCAGCGTGCCATCGATTACGGCGAACTCGGGCGTGTGATTGTGCACGCCGAAGGTCATGCCGGCCGCCTTCACCTTTTCGCCCACGTGGTTGAACTCGCCGGCGATCCAGCGCCAGTCGTCGAGAGTGGGCGCGCCGGTGGCGCCGGGATTGCGGTGCATACCGCCCGAAGACGAACAGACCATGTATTCGAGACCGAGTTCCTGCGCGTACTCCGACCAGCGGTCGAACTCGGTGGTGAGTTGCTTGAGGGTATGGTGGGTGCTGACGCAGCGCAGGCCGGCCTTATCCATGGATTGGCGGAACTCCTTGGCGCTGCGGTCGTAATAGCCGGCTGCCTCCACCACGGTGTAGCCGGCGGCGCGCACCTGCGACAGCGTGCCGTCGAAGTCTTTCGGCAGCAGGTTGCGCACGCTATAGAGTTGCAGGCCGATGGGCAGATGGAGCGGATGCGCATCAACCCGAAAGGCCGTGCAGGCAGCCAGCGCAGCGGCAGATTTCAGAAAGATGCGACGCGAAGGCTTCGTCGATAACTGGGGCAAGGCAGTCTCCTGTGATGGATTCAACAGCGGTGATCCGCACTAGCTCTTGATCATTTTCGCTGCCTCGTCCCAGTGCGCGGCGCAGCGGTGGAAGTACGAATAGTTGGCCATGTGGCATGCGATGGCCGCGTGGTTGCCGAAGTCTTCGTTTTCGACGACCGGCTCGCGCGTCTCCACGGCGCGGAAGAAATTGGCGATGTGATCGGCGGTATCGTCGTAACCGGGCGTGGCCGAATAGGTCTCCACTTCAGCGAGGGCAGCGGGAGGGGCCGGGTGCGCGTCGTGCCACGCATCGAGATACTGCTCTTTGGCCGCGGCGGTCCAGCCATCCAGGGAGTAGCCCTCGGGCTGCGGGCGCGTGTCCTGTGGTGCAACGGCAAGAGTGTTGCCCACGATCGTCATCGTGGCTTCTTTGCCGTAGAAGTGGATCGGCTCTCCCTCGGCGTTGTTCTGGTTACAGTGCATGTTCACGGTCACGCCAGGGTAGTCGTAGAGCGTAACCAGCAGGTCAGGAAAATCGCGGCCGTCCTTGAACCAGGTGAGGCTGCCGGAGGATTGCGCGCGCTCCGGCGCGGAGTTCAGTCCGGTAACGCACTGAATGCCGGAGAGGAGGTGGACGAAGAGATCGCCGGCCAGGCCTTCTCCGTAATCCTCGAAGCAGCGCCAGCGGAAGAAGCGGACTGCATCGAAAGGGCGGTCGGGCGCGTCGCGCAGAAAGGCCTGCCAGTCAATGGTCTGCGCACTGGCGTCGGGCGGTATGGGATAGACCCAGGCGCCGGAGGGCGAGTTCCGGTCGGAGTGGCCCTCAATATAGGTGACCGGGCCAAGGCGGCCGGAGGCATAGATCTCTCGCGCTTTCATGTAGACGATGTTGCTGACGCGCTGACTGCCCACCTGGAAGATGCGCTTGTGAGCCCGGACCGCGTCGCGCATGGCAAAGCCGTCGGCCACGGTGTGCGACATCGGCTTCTCACAGTAGACGTCTTTGCCCGCGGCCAGGCAGTCGAGCACGATGGCGCGATGCAGATGATCGGAGACGGCCACAATCACCGCGTCGACATCCTTGCGGTCGAGGAGCTTGCGGTAGTCGCCGGTCGTCGGCACGTCCTTGCCGTAGGCTTCCACACCGGCCTGGCGGTGCATGGTGTAGAGATCGGCAGTGCCCACCAGTTCGCTGTTCGGCACCTTGCGCGCCGAGCGCAGCAGGTCGCAGCCGCGGATGCCTGTGCCGATAGAAGCAAAGCGAATGGTGCGCTCCGTGGTTGGCTGCTGGGCCGCAACAGCGGTTGGATCAAGCCAAATGGTTTTCGCTGCGGCTCCTGCCACCGCCGCCGCGCCCCAGCGCACAAGATCGCGCCGCGTTATCAATGCTGCCTCCATCGCTGTCTCCCGAGCACCGACCATTCTCTCGCTCAGGCCGAGCATTGTCCACCGGCTCGAGCCGGGGTGGCGGCTCGGGGTCGCAGTTCAGAGCTGCCGGCTGTTGCGGACCGCGTGAGTGTCGCCGGCGATGGGGACATCGAGACCTTCGCGGGCAAGCTTTCGGCAAAGATCAGTCCCGGCGACGCGCCCGCCAGGCGGCGCTGCGACTGCCGCTCGGCACAGGCCTGCGCTGAGAGCGCGCCATCCTCGAAGGAGACCTCCCGCGAAGGCTGTGCATCGTGACGCCTGGGCCCGTCAACACGGCAACACCAATTGGCGCTTTGCAGCGGACGGACAAGGATTCCGCGGAGGGAGCCGGAAGGGCGGAAAGACGTTCGCCAGGCGAAGGAAAGTCCCGGACAGGCGTCAGGAAGAGTGGTTTTGCGCCAATTCGGGCGCTTCCTCGCCGTCGGGATTCTGCGTGCTACCCCACTGTTCGAGGTATATCAGGCCCACGGCCAGGCCGACTGCAAAGACGCCCACGGACACGTACTCGAGAAGATTGAGTCTCTGGTTCTGCCGGGCGGTCTGGTAGATGACGGTGCCGTGGATGTTGCGGGGAATCATCTGCAGGGTGCCGGGATCAGGATGTTTGGGCATGACGTCAAGATAGTGCGCGGAGACGATGGCCGAGCCGATCAGGCCTCCCAGGCCGGGCAGCAGGAACGCCAACGCCAGGATCTTCAATGCGGTCAACCGAGCGGCCTTCATTCTGCACACCTCGCTTCCACCGCGGCAGAATAAGTCAGACGATGTGGCGCCGCGGTTCCGAAACGTTCTCACCCCTGACGGCGGTTCTCCCATCTCCACGTGGTATTTTGGGCGTCTTGCACGGCGGCTCTTTCTTGATGAAAGAACTGCTGAACGATGACGCTCCGCGCCCAACCGGTTGGAGACCCGCGAAAGAACAGACAGAGAGGCTAACCGACGCACCGCGATTCTCAAACAGAGAAAAGCGGCCCTCCCGCGCCAGCAAGCCGCACACCCAGGCCCACAAGTAACCCACTGTCACGTCGCCATGAGGCGACGTAAACTGTTGACAGCACAGGCAATGAAATTCTAGCGGAGACCGAAACACGAAGCCAGAGGATGTCTTCGCTCCGGGAGCATCCAAAAGTAATACGGCTTCCAGCAAAAGTAATAACTATATGATTACTATCCTGGTACGGCTTGAGGGCTTGAGCCCGGCGGGTCAGGGTCCTTCGACGGCATGGTCGGCGGCGCGTTCGGAGGGATCGCGAATCCGGCTGGCCTCGAAGCTGACGATCTTCCACTGCCCCTCGGAGTCTTCGGCATAGACCCTCGTATAGCGGTAGCTGCCCGACAGATTCCCGTCCGGGGTGCTGGCCTCGACCTCGGCGCGCGAGGTGACGACGGCGGTTTTTCCGTAGAAGCGGACCTTGCGGTCGGAGATGTCGAGGGTGGTGAAGTGGAGGCGGCCGGAGCCGAGGCTGGCCAGGGTTTCTCCCTTGGTCTGGAGGGTGCCGTTGGAGCTGATGCCCATATAGTCGTCGGCGAGCAGCGCGGCCATCTGGGCGGTGTCGGACTTGAGGATCGCGGAGCGCCACTCGTCTTCAAGCTGGTCGATGGCGCGGCGGCTCTCGTGCTTTTGTTCGTGAGCCGGCCGGGCCTGAAGCGCACTGGGGATCGTGACCATGAGCAGGAGGGAGAGCCACCGGAAGGCGGCCACAGGAAGGCCGCGGAAGTTGCAAATTCTGGGCGCAGAGTGCTGCATGGGCGTAACGGATGGTAGCCCTGACGGGGGACGGAGGTCAATGAAATTCATTTCGCGCGACGGGCCGAGTGCCGAACCTACCCTATGCCTCGTTCCTCCGGGAAGAGCTCCACGAGAAGCCGCCTCCCTCTTGCTTAGACGCGCCACGGCGGCTAAACGAGAGCCACGAGGCTTTCGAGGGATCTGTCGCGCATCTTCTGGTAGAGCCCGGCGGTGACGTACTTCTTGAAGTGCTCGGTTGCGCGGTGGGCGGCGACGGCCTTTTCGTCCTGGTACTGCTCGTAGATCACGACCGTGTCGGGATCCTCCTGCAAATAATGGGGGATGAAGACGTTGATGCCGGGCTCGGTGCGGGAGGCGACGGCTAGCTGACGCAGGATTTCGGCAATCTCGGCGCGGTCTTCCGGCGCGAATTTAAAGCGGACGATGACGCTGACCATCTTGCGCGGCTCCTTCTGCCTACGCGGCGAAGCCGGGCAGGCGCTTCTTAAGCATACGCGTGCAGGGTTTCGAGCGCGTGGACAAACTCGGGAAGCACGATGGTCTGGTCGCGGTCGGGGCCGGTCGAGATCATGCCGATGCGGGCGCCGCTCTCGCGCTCCTGGAAGCGCAGGTAGTCGCGCGCGGCGGCGGGCAGGCGATCGAAGTCGGTGATGCCCTCGGTGGACTGCTGCCAGCCTTTGAGCACGGTGTAGACCGGCTTGATGGCCTCGAGGCCGCGGACATCGGCTGGGATCTCGTCGGTGACGCGGCCGCCGATCTCGTAGCCGGTGCAGACGGGGATCTCGGCGAGCTCATCGAGGACGTCAAGTTTGGTGACGACCAGCCACTCGGCGCCGTTGACCTGGTTGGAGTAGCGGAGGAGCGGGATGTCGAGCCAGCCGCAGCGGCGCGGGCGGCCGGTGACGGCGCCGTACTCGTTGCCGCGGGCGCGGAGGTGCTCGCAGGCGTCGTCGTGGATCTCGGTGGGGAAGGGCCCTTCGCCGACGCGGGTGACGTAGGCCTTGGTGACGGAGATGACGGTGCCGATGGCGGTGGGGCCGACGCCAGTTCCGGTAACGGCGCCGCCGGCGGTGGACGAAGACGAGGTGACGAAGGGATAGGTGCCGTGGTCGATGTCGAGCATGGTGCCCTGCGCGCCCTCGAACATCACGCTGCCGCCCTCGGCGATGATCTTGTTGAGGAGACGGCCGGTGTCGGCGGCGAGGGGGCGAATCTGCTCGGCGGCGGCGGCGTACTCGTCGTACATTTTGGCGGGGTCGAGGGGGGCGGTGCCGAAGAGGGCATGGGCGATGGCGTTCTTTTCGGCGCAGGCGGCTTCGACGTGGGTTTTGAGCAGCGATGTGTTGAGCAGGTCAACGATACGCAGGCCGCCGCGGGACATCTTGTCCTCGTAAGCGGGGCCGATGCCCTTGCTGGTGGTGCCGATCTTCTGGCGGCCGGGGGCGCTTTCGGCGGCCAGCTCGATCATGCGGTGATAGGGCAGGATGACCTGCGCGCGGTTGGAGATAAAGAGACGGCCGTCGAGGTCGACGCCGAAGCCGCGGACTTTGTCGAGCTCGGAGAGGAAGTAGATGGGGTCGAGGACGACGCCGTTGCCGATGATGCACTGGCAGCCGGGGCGGGGAATGCCGCAGGGGATGAGCTGGAGGACGAATCTCTGCTTGCCGATGATGACGGTGTGGCCGGCGTTGTGGCCGCCGGAGTAGCGGGCGACGGCGAAGAACCGCTCGCTGAGCACGTCTACGATCTTGCCCTTGCCCTCGTCGCCCCACTGGGCGCCCACCACCACCGCCGTTTTCGCTCGCATCTCGATCCTCGTGTGCCTTGTGTACAGCCCGTTTGTCAAGGGGAATTCCGCAGGGCGAGCGGCCGATGGAATGGACACGCGGATCACCGGAGCGGCAAAACAACGGCGCGGAGAAAGCATTCCGCACCGTTTTCGATGATAAACCCTGTGCGGGTTGAGCGGGGTGCAGGGTGGCTGGCGGCAGAGCGACAATAAGAGAGACCTTTCCGAGAGGAATCACGGGGCCATGGCACAGGGCGCTCTCCTTCTCACTTTTCCTCAAAGCAGGATCGTATTTCTCGCGGCGGCCGGCATGACTCTTGCGGCGCTATCGCTGGCGCAGGCATACTCGCCGGTTTCGACGGCTGCCGCCTCTGCCAATCTGCCGGCTTACGATATCGTCTCAGTCAAGCCGCACAAGTCGGACAGCGCCTCCGGAACGGTCAGTTATTGGCGAAGCGCGAAAGACGGTTTCACCGCGACCGGGGAAACGGTAGAAGAGCTGATGATGAACGCCTTCGATCTCACCATGCCGGACCAGATCTCCGGCCTGCCCGGCTGGGCCGACTCCGAGCAGTTCGACGTCCAAACCAAGATGGACGACGACACCGTGGCGGCCATGCAGAAACTGCCTCCAAAGGAACGGGGTCACCAGCAGGACCTGATGCTGCAGTCGATGCTCGCCGATCGCTTCGGGCTCAAGGTACATCACGAGACCCGGGAACTTCCGACCTATGACCTGGTGATTGCGAAGGGCGGCCTCAAGATGAAAGCGGCGCCCGCGGATTTGCACTCGGGCTGGTCGATGGGCAATGGGCGGTTCGAGGGCAAGTCGGTGCCGATCGACAGCCTGGTCTATGGCCTGTCGAACACGGTGGGTCGAGTCGTCACCAACAAGACCGGGCTTACAGGCAACTACGGGATCACGCTGAAGTGGACGCCCGACGGCCAGCAGGAGACAGCGGATTCGGGGCCGTCGATCTTTGCGGCGCTTGAGGAGCAGCTTGGGCTGAGGCTGGTTGCGGCCAAGGGGCCGGTGGATACGATCGTGGTGGATCATCTCGAGAAGCCTTCGCCGAACTGACGGCGTGCGTGCAGTGGAATTCCGCCTGATAGGTCTAAAGCCGCATCTTCTCTCGGAGAGCAACTGATATAGGTTGGACGAGCGGGTCTTTCCCACCCGGAGCCGGTAGTCCGTTGGCGGGAAGTGTTGCTGGAAGCGCCCGATCGCGGGATGGTTTGGGGGAAAAATGGATCGGAGGGAGTTTCTGCAAGTGGCCGGCGTGGCGGCGGCCGGCGGCGCGCTGGGTTTGCGCACGCCCGGCGAGCCCGCGCCGCTTGGCCGCTCGTTCAAGCTGGAGATCGGCCCGGTGCAGGCGGAGCTCGCGCCTGGCGTGACCATCGCCACGACCGGCTATAACGGCCAGGTCCCGGGGCCGCTCCTGCGAATGCGCGAGGGCGAGCCGGTAACGATCGATGTGACCAATCGGACGTCGCACGCCGAGATCGTGCACTGGCACGGGCTGCACATTCCGTCAGCGCTCGATGGGGCCAGCGAGGAAGGCTCGCCGATGATTCCGCCGGGGCAGCCGCTGCGCTACCACTTTGTTCCGCGGCCCGCGGGCACGCGCTGGTACCACACGCACACCATGGCGGGACGCGACCTTTCGCTGGGCACGTATACGGGCCAGTTCGGCTTTCTCTACATCGATCCTGCGCGCGAACCGGGGCGGGACCCCGGCGGCTACGACCAGGAGATCTTTCTGGCCGCGCACTACTGGGAGCCTTCGCTGGTCTCGATGCAACCCGACGACGTGAATTGCACCGAGGTCGCCTACCGCTATGCCACCATCAACGGCAAGATGCTGGGCGCGGGCGAACCGGTCCGGGTGCGCAAGGGCCAGCGGGTGCTGTTCCGCATCCTCAACGCCAGCGCCACCGAGAATATTCTGCTGGCCCTGCCGCGGCACCGGTTCAACGTGGTGGCATTAGACGGCAACCCCGTTCCACACCCTGCCGCCGTAGACGTGCTCTCGCTCGGAGTGGCTGAGCGCGTGGATGTCCTGGTGGAAATGACCGAGCCGGGCAAGTGGATCCTCGGCTCCCTCAGCGCCTCAGAACGTGAAAAGGGACTGGGCATTGTGGTGGAGTACGAAGGCGCGGTGGGCGAGCCGCGCTGGGAGCCGCCGCAAGCCATGAACTGGCACTACGGGCTCTTCTCCGCGCCCGCTCCCGGCCCGCGCGAACCGGCCGAGCCGGTGACCATGCTGTTTGAGATGAAGGCCGTGCCCATGGGCCAGCCCAACCTGTGGACCATCGACGGCAAGAGCTTTCCCGAGGTGCCCGCGATGCGCGTGGAGCAGGGCAGGCGCTACCGGCTGCGCTTCGTAAACGCCAGCGGCTGCGCGCATCCCGTCCACCTGCACCGGCACAGCTTTGAGCTGAAACGGGTGGCCGAGGCGCCCATGTCGGGCATCTTGAAGGACACCGTGCTGCTGGACCGCTATGGGGTGATCGATGTGGACCTGGTGGCCAATCAGCCCGGCCCCACGCTCTTCCACTGCCATCAGCAGCTCCACATGGACTTCGGCTTCATGCGGATGCTGGAGTACGCCTGAACGGCAGCGCAGAGCGCGCCAAACCTTCTACCGATTTAGACCGCGAGAGAGAGCTCCCATGAACCCGTTGCCGCCAGCCGATCCGCCGAGCGCCTCACTCGGCATGGACATGAAGATCCAACGCGAGGACCATGTGTTCGCGGCTCCTACGCGGGTCTACGGCCTGACCGCGGAGGACTGGGACGGCTATACGGGCGAAGGCGACTACGCCCGCGCCAACGGCAACACCCACGCGGCGATGGCCGCCGGCCACGGGATTCGCGATGGACTTTACGCGGGGCTCGCGGCCGCGGCCGGCGAACCGGAGGAGACTTACGACTGCGTGATCGTGGGCGGGGGCATCAGCGGCATGGCCGCCGCGCAGACCTTTGTGCAGAAGGCGCCCGGCAAGACCTGCCTGATTCTGGAAAACCACGCCATCTTTGGCGGCGAGGCCCGCCGCAACGAGTTCCGCGTGGATGGCAGGAGGGTGATCACGGCCCAGGGATCGGCGATGTTCTTTCCGCCGCTGCCCGGGTCGTCGCTGCTGGCTTTCTACGAGGGGATGGGGTTCGACGGCAAGGGCCTGGACTACCAGACGCTCGCGGGCGAGGCCGCCGACCTGGAGGTGGGGAACACGCTCTATGCCGACGAAGGACGCAGTCTGGGCATGTACTTCGGCCAGCTCTTCGGCCAGCCGGAGGGGATGTGGGTGACCGACCCCTGGGGCAAGCAGCTTGAGGGAACGCCATTCCCACCCGAGGTAAAACGCCAGCTCCTGGGCCAGACCAAGCCGGCCAACCCGTGGACGCCGGCGCCCAAGCAGTATGGCGACGCGTGGTGCCGTGAGCTGGACTCGATGAACCAGGAAGACGTGATGATCCGGCGCGACGGGCTGACGCGGGAGACCATCCGCACCTATCAGAACTATGCGGCCAGCGCGGCGGGCGCCTCGGCCGATGTGATCTCCGGCGTGGCCGACTACATTCCCGACATCCAGTTTCCGTGGGACACCAGGCAGGACGCGCAGATGTTTCCCGGCGGCAACGCCGGCATCGCGCGCTACCAGTTGAAGGCCCTTATTCCCCACGCACTGCCCGGCCCGCTGAGCCTGAGCGGAGTCTTCGAGTCGAAGGTGGACTTCAGCGCGCTCGATCGCCCGCACCAGCCGGTACGCGTGCGGCTGAACGCGACGGTCTTCGCCGTCAAGCACGAGGGTTCGCCGGAGACGGCCTCGTCTGTGGCCGTGACCTATATTCTCGATGGCAAGCCGCATCGCGTGCGCGCGCGTTCGGTGGTGATGGCCGGGGGCTGGACCACGTGGCGAACCATCCTGGACCTGCCGGAGACGCATCGCGCGGCTTACCGTCAGTTTTACCGGATGCCCTGTCTGATCGCGAATGTATGCCTGACCAACTGGCGGTTCATGGCCAGGAACGGGATCAGCGAGTGCGCGTGGTTCGAGGGGCTGGGCCGTGCGTTCACAGTGCGGCGGATGCCTGTCTTCGACTTCAGCGGGTCTACGCTTTCTCCGGACGCGCCCGTTCCGGTGACCATCAAGATCATCTTCACGGAGCCGGGGCTGCCCCTGGAGCAGCAGGCGCTGCGCGGGCGCATGAAGATGCTGAGCACGCCATTCTCCGAGTACGAGCGCAGCATCCGCGAGCAGTTCCAACAGATGTTCGGCCGGTGGGGCTTCGACGCGCGCACAGACATTGCCGGGATCATCCTCAACCGGTGGGGCCACGCCTACCTGTGCGCGCAGCCGGGGTTCTTCTTTGGGCTGAACGGCGAGCCGGCCCCGCGGGGGGTGCTGCGCAGGGCTCCGTTCGGGCGGATCGCCTTCGCCAACTCCGATCTTTCGGGGATTATGGACCACCGGGCCTCGATCGCCGAGGCGCAGCGGGCGGTGGGGCAACTGCTGGCCTGAGAGCTATCCGTGCAAGTGCATCTGCGGACCATGCGGGATTGGCGTTTTGCGGGCCGTACTTTGCCGTCTGTCCGATGCCTCCGAAGGGGCGGCCTGCTATATTTGCTTTCGCGCGAAATTGCGCATCGAAAGCGCTTTCGAAAAGGGAAAAAGGGAGATCGCCATGCATTGGAATGACAGCACGAGACGCACGTTCTTGAAGCAGTTCGGCGCGGCCGGGGCGATGGCGCTGGCGGCTGCGAAGAGCGCGGCCGGGGCACAAACCGCGGCGCAGGCCGCAGAGACGCCGGCCGAAACGGCGACCGACCAGAGACAGGCGGCCACACGCGCCGAGCGGATGCAGTGGTGGCACGAGGCCAAGTTCGGCATGTTCATCCACTGGGGTCTCTACAGCGTGATCGGCCAGCACGAGTGGGCCAAGGAGTTCGAGGGCATTCCGATTCCGCAGTACGAGATCGTAGCCAAGCACTTCAAGCCGAAGCCGAATGCGGCGCGCGACTGGGCGCGGCTGGCCAAGGCCGCCGGACAGAAGTACATGGTGATGACCACCAAGCATCACGAAGGGTTCTGCAACTGGGACACCAAGCTGACCGACTATAACGCCATGCAGCAGGGGCCGGGACGCGACCTGGTGCGCGAATATGTGGAAGCGGCGCGGGCCGAGGGACTGCGCGTGGGCTTCTATTACTCGCTGATGGACTGGCACCATCCCGACGGCGCGAAGTGCAAGACGGATGAAGATGCGCGGCGGCGCTTTGTGGACTACACGCATGGGCTGATCCGCGAGCTGCTGACGAACTACGGGAAGATCGACGTGCTGTGGTACGACGTGGACTGGCCGCTGACGCCGGAGGGATGGGAGTCAGAAAAGATGAACGAGATGGTCTTCTCGCTGCAGCCGGAGATCATTGTGAACAACCGCAACGGTCTGCCGGGCGATTTCTCTACGCCTGAACAGCACATCCAGGCGGCAGAGGTGGGCCGCGCCTGGGAGACGTGCATGACCCTCAACAATAGCTGGGGATTCAACCGCTACGACGACGGCTGGAAGACTCCCAAGACAATCGTGGACAACCTGGCCACGTGTGCGCTGGGCGGCGGCAACTATTTGTTGAATATCGGGCCGGAGCCGGATGGGTCTGTGCCGCCGGCGACGATCGAGATCCTGGAAGCCGTGGGCAAGTGGATGGACACGAACGGGAAGGCGATCTACCAGACCAACCGCGCGACGGGGAAGATGACGGCGAACCCGAACATCAACTTCACATGCGACGGCAATACGCTGTATGCGCACATGATCAACTGGCCCGGGCACACGCCGGCGGCCGATTGGCTCACGTTCTTCCAGCCGGAGTCGGTGGTCGGGATCGGGGGCTTGCAGCAGAAGGTGCTCTCGGCGCGGCTGCTCAAGACGGGCGAGCCGGTGAAGTTTACGCAGGATGAGTTCACGCTGCGGCTGACGGGGCTGCCGATCGAACCGCCGGACTCGCCGGCAACGGTGATCGCGCTGGAGTGCGACGGGCCGCCGGTGGTGGACCACAGTGCGGAGCGGCCGCTGTGGGCGCGGTACAAGGTCGGCATCAGCATCTAAGCAGTGGTCAGTGGTCAGTGGTCAGTGGTCAGTGGTCAGTGGTCAGTGGTCAAGGCCCGGACGATCGTTAAGGGCGGAACGCCTAAAAGAGCTGGGCCCCGTCGTTTTGGCGGTCGCTTGCGGGCGCTGCGAAACGATGGGGCCGGGCTTCCAACCTAGGCGCAAATCAATTTGCCTCTTCACTGCCCGGCCGCGACGATGGCGTCGGCGATGCGGGCGGCTTCAACGGCGGGGCGGACGGCGTGGACGCGGACGATGGAAGCGCCGTTGAGGATCGAGGCGGTGAGCGCCGCGAGGCTTGCTGCTTCGCGCGCAGCGACGGGTGCATCGGCGCCGCCGAAGAGCGGGGCAAGTGTGTGGCCCAGAAAAGACTTGCGGCTGAGGCCGGCGAGCAGCGGCCTGCCGAGGGCTAGAAGCTCGGCCTGGCGGGCAAGAAGCGCGTAGTTTTCGCCGAATCGCTTGCCGAAGCCGTAGCCGGGGTCGAGGACAATGGCTTCGGGCGGGATTCCAGCCTGCGACGCGGCGGCGAGGCTGGCGGTCAGGCCTTCGTGCACAGTGGAGAGCAGCGCATCGGAGGTAAGCTGGGATTGGGTGCGCCACTCTTCGGGACGGCCGCGTGTGTGCGAGAGCACAATGCCCGCGCCCAACTCCGCGCAGACCGCAGGCAGCTCCGCATCCCAGGTGAATCCGCTTACATCGTTGATAATCTCGGCGCCGGCATTCAACGCGGCCCGCGCCGTCGCGGCCTTGTACGTGTCCACGGAGATCACCGTGTCGGGCAGCTTGCTGAGAATTCCTTCCAGCACCGGCAGCAGACGCGCCTGCTCTTCTTCGGCGCTGACGGCCGGGGCCGCGCCGCCGGCGTGCGAGCCGGGCCGCGTGCTCTCCGCGCCCAGGTCGAGCAGATCGGCCCCCTCGTCGAGGGCTTGCAGCCCGCGGGCGACTGCGGCATCGGACGCGAGGAAGAGACCGCCGTCGCTGAACGAGTCGGGCGTGATGTTGACCGCGCCCATCACCAGCGTGCGCACGCCGAGCTCGAGGGTGCGGGTGCGCAGCTTCCAGGGGACGGCGATGCGGCGTGTGGCAAACATACAAGCGGGCGTGGGCAAATCTGCCTTTGATTCTACGAGCCGGAAGTTACTCTGTGCCGGCCGCGGCTTCCAGCGCCTGCTACACTCCGTCCATGAAAACCTTTGGCCGATTCCTGGCTCTGGCGCTGGCTGCCTCGGTACTCTTCTCCATGCGTCCCGCGGCGCAGACCCACCATGCCCATCGGCGCGAGCAGACTGCCGGCGGCCCGTTGGCGGCGCGCATCGACGCCATCCTGGCGGAGCCCGACCTCAGCCATGCGGAGTTCGGCATCAGCGTGACCACGCTCGACGGCCAGTCGCTTTACGCGCTGAATGCCGACCGGCTGTTCATTCCGGCCTCGAACGTGAAGCTGACCACGACGGCCGCGGCCTTTGCCCTGCTGCCCGTAGACACGATGACGTGGACGACGAACGTAGTGGCCGGAGGCGACCTGGACTCGAGCGGCACACTGCACGGGGACCTGATCATCCTGGGCTGCGGCGATCCCACGCTGAGCGCGCGCCCGTACCCGTATCAGGAGCCTTCGGCCACGCCGGCGCCGCCGGCAAACCCCGGCGAAGTGACGCCGCCGGTGACGCCCATGACCGTGCTCGACCTGCTGGCCGAGAAGATCGAGCAGGCCGGTGTGCGCACCATCGACGGCAACATCGTGGGCGACGACAGCTACTTTCTCTACGAGCCTTACGGGACGGACTGGGGTTGGGACGATCTGCAGTGGGGCTATGGCGCGCCCATTTCGGCGCTCACCTTCAACGACAACTCGCAGGAGCTGACGATCACGCCCAACAACTCGCCCTACCAGGCGACCAGGGCGCAGTGGACGCCGGACATCGACTACTACACGCTGGAGAACACGATGACCGTGGCGCCGTCGGGCCCGGAGGCGCACCCGGGGCTGGCGCGCAAGCCGGGGTCGATGCTGGTGCGCACCTGGGGCACGATTCCGGCGCGGGGGCTGACGGTGGACCTGGCTGTGGACGATCCGGCAGAGTTTACGGCGCAGGCCTTTCAGGTAGCGCTGATGGGCCGCGGAATCCATGTAGACGGCTCGGCCGTGTCGGCGCACCAGATGCCCAACGGCACCGGCGAGTTTGCTCAGGAGCGGGATCGGCCGGTACACCTTGTACCGGTGGACCTGAGCACAGCGGAGGCGCCCATCAACGGGCGCGAGGTACTGGCTCAACGCACCTCGGTGCCCATCGCCGAGGATATCAAGGTCACGAACAAGATCAGCGACAACCTGCACGCCGAGCTGCTGCTGCGGCTGCTGGGCAAGCTCGAAGGAGCGGACGGCAGCTTTGAGGAAGGCGCGCGCGTGGTGCGGCAGTTCATGGTGAATGCGGGCGTCGACGATAAGGATTTCTTTCTCTATGACGGATCGGGGATGAGCCCGAACGACCGCGTGGCGCCGCGGGCCTTCACGACGCTGCTCGACTACGCGTCGCATCAAGCGTGGGGCGCCGAGTGGCGGGCGACGCTGCCTGTCGGCGGCGTGGATGGAACGCTTGAAGACCGCTTCCGCAACCCGCCGCTGAAGGGAAAGGTCTGGGCGAAGACGGGAACTCTGGATGAGGTGAACGCGCTCTCAGGCTACGTGGAGACGGCAAGCGGCCGAACCCTGGCTTTTTCGATCCTCGTCAACGGGCGGCGGCCCGGGAGCCTGGCGGAGTACGAGGCGATCGACAGGATCGTGGAAGCGATTGCGGCTGCGGATTGAGCCTGTATCATCGAATGCAAATGCACTCCCGGCTTTTTGCTGCTCTATTTGCTTCTTTGCTCTGTGCGGCAGGGCTTGCCGCCGTTCTTGCCGGTTGCAGGTCGCTGCCGCCGTCCATGCCACCCTCCCAGTGGAATGCGCAGGAAGCCCGCGGGGCCGAGGTGTTTCGACAGGACTGCGCCCGCTGCCATTACGCGACTAACACGCGCGGGCTGCACGGGCCAGGCTTGCAGGCGCTCACCAAGCTCAAGGCCATGCCCTCGGGCGCGCCGCCCACCGACGGCCGGCTCACCGACGTGATTCTGCACGGGCACGGCATGATGCCAGCGACGGCGCTTACCGACAGCCAGTTGCAGGACCTGCTGGCGTACCTGCATACGCTATGACAGACGGGCCCAATACGAAGAGTCGAGAGGCCCCCAAGGAGGAAGTGCCGGCGGGCGAGGCTTCCGCTGGCGCAGGACAGGCGACGAGGGTTCCACCGCCGCGGCGCTCGCTGCTGCCGCTCCCGGGGCTGGCGGCCATCTGCCTTTACATGTTCGTCCTCGCAGCAACGTTTGTGATTGGCGTGGCGGGCGGGCACATCGGGCCGGTTTACCTGTTGTTTGCCGCTTTCTTTATCACCGGAGGACTGGGGCTGCTGCTGCTGCTGCGCTGGGCGTGGGCCCTGACGCTGGGCGCGGTGGTGCTGCTGGCGGGGATGTATTTCTGGCGGTTCTCCACCGACCACGCGATCGCCTTCATCGCGCAGGGGCTCTTGAACCTGGTGTTCTTCCTGTACCTGGTGCGGGGCGAGGTGCGGGAGAAGCTCAGGTAGGGCCGGTTGGCACGGCCAGAAGGGCTTCTTTGACAGTATCTGATTGGGTGGGCGGACGGTGCAGGCAGGAGAATCCGTTCGAGACACCCTCTCCGGCAGATCAGAACAGGGTATGCCGCTGCTCACCGGTGATCGACAACGGGTTGCGTTCAGAGTTGCGGTCCGAATCGTCCGGTTCGCTGGAATGGCGGCCGAAGTAGCGGTCGTCGGCGTACCTGTCCCGGCCGAGCAGCATGCCGATCTGGCATACGATGGCCACAAGGAAGGCCCAGACCAGGAGAAGCGCCCCGAGGGCAGTACACGCCACGCCGCCCAGCACAGCCAGGCCGCTGGTGGTCAGATCCAGGTGCAGGGTGGAACCGGAGAACGGGAAAGCGATGTTGAAACCGCTGGTTCCGGTGCCGTAGATAAAGACGAGGCTGAGGCCGGTGGCCAGCAGCAGGACGGCGCCAATCAGGGGACGGTCGGCTTTCATGGGCAGGCTCCTTTTGCGTGTCGCTTGGGACTCTTTGGTGCGCAACCCTCCCTCCACCCGGTTCGCCGGGCAGAAAGCGCGCCTCTTGCTTGAACAGATGCGGCGAGCAGCCCAATGGGTTGGGTTCATCGCCGGCTTTCATTTGACCGCCAGGGTGATGCCCGGCGCCAGGTTGGGCGAGCCGCCCGGGTTCAGGCTACGGATGAGGGCTACTTGCGTTCCAGGGCCTGTTAACACTACCAGGGGGGTGGCGTTGCGGTCGAAAATCGGACCAGACGAGACCGGGTCCCCAGCGACAGGTCTTCGTCGCTGGGGTGGGAGACCGGGGTCCCCAGCGACAGGTCTTCGTCGCTGGGGTGGGAGGCCGAACCCGAAGGCTTGGGTGGCTCCAAGGTCGAGGGCGAGAACGAAGTATGGCCAGATTTTCGCCGCAGCCCTGGCCTCCCGTCGCCATCGCCCTGGTGGTGTTAACAGGCCCTAAAGTAAAGGATGGTCGGTTCAATCGTCCTGCGCATGAGACCGACGATAGTGAGTTCGGACGCAGCCCGCATCTTGCCGGCAAGTCGGACGTTCACGAGCCTGCCCGACGCGCACAAGCTCCCAGGCCGCTACTGGCAGAGGCTGTTCAGCTTTTCCACGGGCTCGGGCTTGAAGGGCGGATAGGGCAGGTGGCGGGCATCGAGGAACTGATTGGTCAGCGAGCCGCCGTCGGGCAGGGCGGCGTTGGGATTGAGCGCGTAGACGGGGTTGCGCTCGACCTTGGCCAGCGGAGCGAAGCGGAAGCCCTCGCTGCGCAGCAGTTGGAGGAGGCTGGGCAGCATGAGGGTGGTAAACGAAGTGGCGTGCAGAAGCAGAACGTTGGGAATCTCGTGGCCGAAGGCGATGTCCTGCTCCTCGCGGCCCACGCGGATAAACTCGGCGGCATTGTCCATGTA
Organism: Occallatibacter sp.; assembly: GCA_035508555.1. GTDB lineage: Bacteria > Acidobacteriota > Terriglobia > Terriglobales > Acidobacteriaceae > Telmatobacter. The sequence continues at coordinate 63,184 of DATJMU010000106.1, forward strand.
GCTCTGCTTGAGCCAGGCGATGCCGGCCTCGTCGTGGCGGGCCAGGCAGCGGCCGTAGGGGTCGTCCCAGTCGTCGTCCTGGAAGTTGAGGGTGACCTGGGCTACGCGGTAGCCGTGCGCAAAAAGCCAGCCGCGGACGGCGTCGCGCTTGGCCAGGGTATCGCCCTCCTCGAGATAGGGGTAGCGGAACCAGCGCCAGTCGCGGTCGCCGGCGTACTGGCGCAGGGCCGGCTCGTCGAGAGCGATCTCGTGAATGTAGTCGGCGGCGCTGACGGCCGTGAGTTCGGGGTGGGACCATGTATGGTTGCCGATGTTCATGCCGGCGTCGAGCCAGATGCGCA
>DATJMU010000107.1:0-27260 GCA_035508555.1 Occallatibacter sp.
GTTGCCGTGCTTCAAGTACCCGTGCAGTGGCTCAAGGCCGCCGATCTCCGACGCCATGACTAGCGGCTCCCGCGTAATTTCCCGTTGTTCGTTCTCCCGCTGCTGCGGGAACACGCCCCGCGTCCGGCTCTCCCGGAAGCGTTCCACTTCTATCTCGCCGATGGATTTCGAGATCCACTCCGACGCATGAGGCTCGCTCGTTTTGAAGAAGATCTTCGTTGCGGGTTGCGACAGCATCGCCTCGGCGATATGCCCATACAGCGTCTCCACCTGCGCCTTGCCCTGAAAGCCAAGGACCATTGGGCAGTTCGATTTCCGGCTCTCGGTGATCGCCGTCGTAAGCTGCGGCAAGCGTTGCAGCGTTGCTACCTCGTCCAGCACGAACCACGTCTTCCGTGCGCCGCTCCCGCCCTCGTTCATCAGCCGCAACACTAACAGGTCGAGCCACAGGCTTAGCAGCGGCTGCAGGCGCTCCCTCACCGTCGGCTTCGACGTAAGGAAAATCCATCCGCGCCGCTCCTGGCTCCACTCATACGCGCTCCAGCGGCGCTTTGTTTCGCGCTCCGCTGGCAGCAGCCGGAACGCATCGGCAACCATATTCAGCGAACCCATCACCCCTGACCTCTGATTCGGTGCCGTCGAATGAATCATGGCCCACATCTCCGTACCCTGCACGCGGGCGTCGATCTCCTGCTCGTGGCACATCCAGTGCGTAAGCTGTTCCGGCGTCGGCTTCAGGTTCACAAGATGCGCGAAGATTTTCCTCGGCGCGTCCACGAAAAAGCGGTTCTCCCAGCCGCGCTCCGGGAACAGCGAGGCTGCTACCGTCAACGCCTCTGCCTCGTGCGGTGCTTCGTCGCTGGGCATCCAAAACGGGCAGCGCGCGTCAAGTGGATTCAGGATCACATCGCCGCGCGACTCGCGATAGAACTGCGGCAGGTATTCGAGCGCCGGGTCGTACACGATTGCCGACTCGCCACGGTCTGCGATCTGCGAGAGTACCTGCCGGATGGCCGCGCTCTTGCCGGTACCGCTGTCTCCCACAATGAGGAAGTGCATCGCCTCGCGCTCCTTTGGAACGCAAACCCAGCGGCTCCGGTCACGCCTGAGCAGCCGGTTGTACCAAGTCTGTTCGAGATTCACGAGCGCGATTCCGTCCGGGTAATAGGTCCTCAGCCATCGCTTCCGGCCCAGCTTCTCGTTGAACTCCGCCGTCGTGACCAGTTCCGGTCCGCGTAGCCGTCGCCCGAATTTCCAGACCATCCGCCGTGCCCGGTCCTTCGGCACAACGATAAACAAGAGCGCCACAAAGAACGCCGCTGTCCAGTACGTGGGCCGCTTCACGAAGTCCCACAGTGTTTGGTTCTGATAAACGTAGTTCCCCATCAGCTCATGCAGGCCCTTGTCGTTGTACACCGCCGTCGTCCACTGCAACCGCTTCAGCCCGTCCTTCACGCCCTCGTCGGTCAGCACGTACCCATAGCGCCCGTCCTGGCCCTTCACAGCCTCGATCTCGTCGCCGGTCACAAGCAACTGCTCGCCCTTGGCCGTTATCCCCAGCAGTAGCGTGTAACGCGCCTTCGCTGCGGGGAGCTTCGACCGCGCGCCGCTCTTGAGATAGTCCGACAGGTACAGTCGCTGCGCCGCCGTCCAGTTCACTCGGCCGTCCCGCCAGACCATGAACACGAAGAACAGGCAGCTAAGGAAAAAAGCTCCCCATGTCCACACATGCGTCCGGCTCGGCCACGGTTTTGCGTACTGTTTCCTGCCCCACTCCGCCATCGTCAGACCTCCTCTGCCTGTCGCTCTCCAGCCTCCGGTTTTTCAGCCGGGACACCGGCCTGCTTCCGGGCCTGGCTCCTCGCCGCCTCGATCCGTTCTCGTGCCCGGTCTCCCTTCACTGCGTCGGCCCGCTCGATCAGCCCGCGCATCTCGGCTTCGGTCAGCGGACCTTGTGTCTGCCTGAACTGGAGATTCAGGAACAGCGTCCGCAATGCCAGCACCTCGGCCAGCGTCACCCGTCCGGCCAGCGCCGCGTCGTCATCGGGAAGTTCCACCCCCGGAGCGGCCAGTAACACCGCCCGCACCCATTCCGAGAGCGTCATGTCGGCCTGACGCGCGCACTCCTCCAGCGCCGCGAACTCCTCCTCGCTCACCTTCGTGCCGATGGATTTGGTGCGCAGCGGGGCCTTCATCGCACACCGCCGGATGGATTGGGTTGGAAATCGGAACCGGGATTCGGGCCGCACGCCGCCAGCGCGCCGCAACGTTCAGGACACGGAGCCGTGCCAAGCCGCTTTCTTGCTAAAGGGAGGGGAGTCATCGGGTTACCCCTTCAGCAACCGCAGGTTGCTACCAGAGTAACGCGATTCTTGGAATTTTGCCTCTCTGCTCGCCAGCTACAGCCCTGGCGTTGCGCGCTTGCGGCCCCATCCATATACAGTGTTGCTGGACTCCCGCGAGGGCCTCTGAAGATCGGAGCCGTGGCGCTTGTCATGTGGAACATGAGAAAAAGACATTTTTCTCATAGCTGCAAACCAGCCGTAGCGGAGCCGTCAGTCAAGGCCGCGTGTTCTTTGCGCGCCGCGTGAGCGGTCGGAGCGAAGCGGAGAGCCTTTACGGACGGCGGAGCGGAGGCTACGCGCGCGAGCGCGCCGGGATGCCGGTTCCACGTCTCGCCTTGTGCTTTCAAGAGGTTCCCCGACGGGCAGCAGCGCGTTACTCCCGCAGTAACCCTGGCCAGTCCATTGAGCGGTCAACCGCCGCACTCTAAACAAGTTCCCGCCGCAGTAACCTCCAGCAACCTTGCAGCACCCGAGCCGGGGTGACGTGTCGCCACTCCTGCCGATGCCGAAGGCAGCGCGGTTTTGGGGGATGCTGGCCCGTGGTTGATATTCGGGCTCCCCCATATTGCAATGCTCGTCTGGAACACATCGACACAGCAAAGATCATGAGCGCCTGCCCGATGATGCCACGCTCGGACCTGTGAAGCTCAGATGATTGACAACTGAAGTAGGCTATTGCCTATCCGCTGATTGAAATGAGTTTTGCGGTAGAAAACGTTCGACTCTTCTATCCTGCTCAATGCGCCTCCCACAGTCGGGAACAGATTCAGGTAGAAGCGAAGCCCGCCAAGGCCAAAAGAACCCATCACAAGGTGTGATTCATGCGCCTTTGCGACGTAATTAAAGCGGTCGTCTAAATTGAAGGTTTCTCCTTGCCTGAACGCCGTGTAGATGCCGCGCCCAACCGCGAACTCTTCAAGGCCAAAGGCGACCCTTGCCAGTTCGACAGGGACCGTTCCTGGCTCGTGCGTACCGGGACCGATGATTAGGTTTCTACCGAAGCTGAAATTGAGGAGCGTCTTGAGGCACCATCGCTCCAGTTTCCGACTGTCAACCGCGAGGTGTTTGGACGCCCAATTTATGTATGGCATCTTTTCGCGGTTTATCTTGGTCCGCGAAAAATCCCGGATGGCATCGAATGCGCGACCCGCTTCGGAATCCAACTCGCTCAATGCGGAGTTGTGATCTTTACAAAGTATCTTTGCAGTCAGTGTTTCGATGCGGACCTCTTTGGGTTCGCCGAGACACCAATCGAGACCCTTCACGAAAATCGACTGATCTGGGAATACGCTTTTGGAAACGAGATGCTCGCGGCTAATACCGCCTCCGCACCTGCCGAGCGGTGCAGCCCAACATCCGCTGCTGTTACCTGCTTTCGCCATCGCAAGCTGCCTACAACCAAAGAGTAATGGACCAACGCAACGCAGGGACGCTATGAGACAATTCGAAGCATAAAACTACCGCTCTCAATGAGCCATTTGAGCTGAACGTATCGAGGTGGGGGCAATGCCGTCAGTTGCTAGTTTTCTCGGACGCTGGTCGCCTGCGCTGGCAAACAAAGGATTCTCGGAGGCGCTTCGTGCTTATCAGTCCGGTAAATATGACACTGCGCTGGCTGATTTACTCCCATTAGCAAAGAATGGACATGCAGAATCGCAGATGCTTCTCGCCCACATGTATCGGAACGGCGAGGGCGCTACAGTGAGTTTTGAGGAAGCCGCGCATTGGACGCGACTGGCTGCAGAGCAGGGAGATGCGGAAGCTCAGTTCAATCTCGGTGTCATATACGATGACGGAATTGGAGTTTCCGAAGACATTGGGGAGGCCCTGTGCTGGTATCGTCGGGCCGCGCAATTCGGCTTTCCAAACGCGCAGATCAACCTTGCTAGTTGCTTTCATAATGGACGTGGTGTCGATCCAGATGAGTCTTTGGCCGCGTGGTGGATTCGCCTCGCGGCAGAACAGGGCGATACGGGTGCGCAGTTAAATCTCGGCAATCGATACCTGAGTGGAATTGGCGTTTCCCGAAACCTCGTCGAAGCATTCTTCTGGTTCGATTTGGCTCTAAAGGCAGGTAATAGTGACGCCGTTAGCTATAGAGCCAACGCAATTCAATTATTGTCCCCGGATCAGATCAGCGATGCGCAAACCCTATGCCAGAACTCGACGTGGCAGCCACAGTCTGGCGCAGATTCAGCAATGGAAATATTCAAGTCGGCAGCGCGGTACAACGTTGAAGCGATTCAGCAGGCTCTTGGGGAAGAACAGTTCGACAGATTGAAAATCACCCAGAGAACAATCCCAGATGTAGGCCGACTTATCCTGGAAGAAACTCATGGAATTCGCCCGGTCGCGATAGCCACCAACATTAGGGAAAAGTTGACCGAGCTTGAGGGGGAGATCGATCTTCGATTGAACACGATCAATGGTGCCGACCGGGGCGGAATATTTCCGAATTTGCAGCCGAATCAGGCTATGGCTTTTATTCGCCGACTTGACAATGTCGCTGATGTAGGAACTCTTTTGGGCGATGCGGCATCAAAGCTCACCCACAATGTTCTGGAATTTCATCTCTCTCTCATTGGAGCATTGGAAGAAAAAATCGACGAGGCGAGTCTGACGATTTTGCTGAAGCGATTCTCGTTGCGAGATGCGTTGCGAGCATCAGGGCTCGTCAGCTTTTCAGGGTTGCAGCTTACGCTGCTACCGCTTCCGCCTTGGTGATCTGTGTGTCGGGCCGCTGCCGAAGGCGGCGTTTGTTCTTGGGATGCTGGTTCGGGCACGGAACTGAGCGCCAGGGACTTGACGGCAACAACCATCTTGCGGCAAACGCGCCGGGGCTATGATTTCCTTATGCCCACTCCACCAAGTCTTTTCGAGCCCGATTTGAAGCGCCAGTGGGCGAAAAAACACTTGGATTCTCTCAAGTCAGAGATTGATACGTTCAACCAACGTCATCCATATGAAATCGTGACCGAGGAGGAACCGAATACAGGCACGTACCTCATTAGGATCGTGCATCCGCCATTGCTGGAAGCACTCCCAGCTGTCCTGACTTTCGGCGACTTCGTCAGCTGCCTTCGAGCGTCTCTGGATTATCTAGCATGGCAGTTGGCCCTCCTCAATGGCACTTGGCCGACCCGAGAAACCTGCTTTCCAATTTGCGATAGGAACACGGTCGATGCCCAAGTCAGAATCGCAAAAGCGACTTTCGGCATCCCCGATCCTGCAGTCGCGGTCATTAAATCTTTGCAGCCATACCATTTTGGAGATGCATACAAATCAACGCATCTCTGGCGTCTGAATACGCTGTGGAACATCGACAAGCATAGGCATATTTCTGCTTTCAGCGTGCTTCCGGCATGGCAGTTCTGCCTACGCGAGAGCTACGACGGGGGAGGCGTACTCAGCACTGAGCAGATCGACAATTGCACAGTAATGCGTCTTCCTATTGCTGCCAAGGATCACGTGGAATTCAACACAAATCGGCAGGTGGACCTTCGATTTCTTGATCAGAGGGAAGGCATCGATCTCGGATACCACGACCTTGTCGAAATGTACGATTTCGTTACTAATTCCGTCTTGCCAGCATTTTCGGGTTTCTTCCCCACCCTCGAGATGACGGGGCAATCTGCGTAAGGCGCAGTCCGCGACCTGCGTACATTCGGCACAATCCATCGGGTATGAAACGGTCCCGGTGCGTCGAAAGTGTCATTGACCGCTCACCAATCGACCCCTATCCTTTTGGGAGCCATTTTTATCAATTAGTGGGGTAGTTGATGAAACGGATTGAGAGCACCGTGAGCTGCATATGCCTGCTCTTTGGCCTCATTTCCTCCGTGCGGGCACAGGAGGCACAATCTCCGATCCCCGCCTCCTGTAGGGTCCTCTACTCGATGGCCGAGGAAGACGCCCTGCACAACGTTAATCAGGGCTTGCTGGCGGCTGGGATCAAGGAAAAGGACGGACTGAAGTGGCTCGAAAAGATGTACAAAAAGTATCCCGATGTTTGTTACGTCGCCCCGAACACCACTGAGTCCATCGTGTTTTTCATCATTGCGACGCCCGCTGTTTATCACGGCACTCGGGTCGAGACTCAAACCCACAATACGCAATCAAGCACGACTGGCTCGGTCACTGACGATGAAGGAAACAGCGCGAACGTCAACGCAACCACGACGGGAACTACGGAGAGTTCCGTCGCCGTTCCCTACGACGTGAACTACGATTCTTTCACTCTCACCATCGAGAGGAAGACAGGGAACAATCATTTCGAGGCGGTTCGCCGCTTTAAGGTTGATGGCCTGTACCATTATGCCTACGGATTCTCTTGGGGAAAGGGCAAGCATCCTATCGCTAACGTTATGGAGGATGCAATCAAGTGGATTCACGACGGCGGCTTGAATAATCCTATGCAGTCGGTTGCTCAATAAACGGTGGCGGCCCGAATCCAAAGCGCGCCAGTTCATCGGGATCAGCCATTGCGTCTTCTTTGGCCGAATATCTCACATTAAGCGCGTATCGCTCTCCGCTTTGATATTCTTGGCGATTTGCCAGTCCAAGTTGCGCAGCCTCGACGCAAGCATCAAGGCGCGAACCATACCATTTCCACCAAACCTTGTCCTCGGACCGCACCCAAACGGCTTGGCCACCACTGCCACTGGGCTCGATCGCGACTGTAACAGGAATAGCCTTCACTGTGCCTCCACATCGCACTGAAGTATCGCTTAATAGGCGATCTACAAGACAGAGAAATCCTAGCACTACGCGAAGCTGGCTTATAGGCTATGAGACGAGAGAAGTTGCATCAGCATCGGCAGCAACGGTGCAAACAGCGTCATGTGGTTAGCCGCGATAGCTATGAAAGACTGATAGGCCGCTAAGAAACCGCCTGTTCCTTGCGTGCTTTCAAGAGCATCTATCCGGGCCAGAATATCGGCCTGTGCCGCCGGATCGGCTATGGATTTTGCTTGTTCGCGCAATTCGACAAAAACGCGATCCTTCGAGATCGAAACGGTATTAGTGGAACCGTCGATGCTGTCCAGGTTCAGCCGCGCATTGGGACCGTGGAAATGGATATTGTCAGCCAGTTTCCCGGCTTCTGGTGTTGGGATGCCTATAGGTGGCGGGATCAATTCGAGTATGCTGCCTGGCTCTCTGCGCTCTCCGAATTTTGTTTGCACTGTATGCCAATACTGGGACAGCACGGTTCTCTCTTCATCGACTTGGATAACAATGCCGTCAATGCCAGGCATCACCACCCGGACAGGCGTTCCTACCGCGAAACGCTTGGGAGGTTTAATTCTCTGAGTCCTGGGCGTTTTCATGCGTCTACTATAAACCGCTTCGATCCCGCATCGGTCCCGCATGAGACCATGATTTCAGGGATCATTATCCATGATTGCAATGTCGCTTCTGTCCGCTTTGATCCGTGGGCCATGCATTGAGCCTGCGTGGCTGAACGTATGGCTTACAGCTGCGTATGTCCTCGTCAGTTTGGGAACGCTACTTGCGATTTTCCGTCAGAATCGTTCAATTCAAAAGACAGAACGTGCTGTTCTGATTCCGGTGTGGGACAACTTTGTACATCTTTCGCATGAACCGCCGACCACCGACGGATCACAGAGGATGCACCACACGTTCAATGTCGATTTCCGAAACTGTGGCAAGACGCCCGCGTTTATTCGAGGTATTACTGCGGAAATCATCCTGATACCCTCCATTGATTCGCTGCCCCGCCGACCGCGCTATGGTGCACTTGTGGAGTTTGCGGGCGACCCAGTTGTGCCGAACGCGACTACCGATTATCCCTTTTCGTCTCCGATTAAAGATTCACGCAGTTTTGAGGAAATAGAATCCGAATACCGGAAGGGGAATGGGGTTCTTTTTGTTAGAGGCCGGGTGGTTTATGACGACATCTTCGGGATGAGGCATGAAACCCGCTATGGACTCCGATATCGTGCGGCCCCGGACTTCAACCACGAATACGACTGCTTTGTCGTAGACGGCCCCAAGGCATATAACAGGTACCGCTGAGTCGCGCCTCGGCCCTTCAAAGCGCAGCCTCGACTTTCGCTCGCAGCCATCCGATAATAGGTATGGAGGCGAGGTTCCCATGACCATCCGAGTCGAACTCAACCCGGAGATGGAGAGGCAGCTTACCGCAGAAGCATTGGCTCGCGGTATTGCGCTGGAGTTGTATGCGCAGAAGCTTCTTCAGGAAGCAATCGCTTCCAGGGGCAAAGAGCGTGCACGCGCGAGCCAGGAAGAATTTCGTGCCTTTCTGGATGCACTCGCGAGCAAAGCGCCGAATGTCCCGCAACTGCGAACAGAGACCTTCTCCCGCGAAATGATCTACGGTGAACACGCCTGATGCCCGGCTCGTCCTACCTGGTGGACACAAACATTTTGCTCCGCCTTGTACAACCCGACAGCCCCGAATATGGAACAATCCGGCAATGTACGGATCGTCTTTGGGCACAGGGCGCGGACCTCTTCTACACGTCGCAAAACCTAGCTGAATTCTGGAACGTCTGCACTCGACCGACTGATCGGAACGGGTTCGGATTCTCCGTTGCAGAGACGGATGAACGCGCAACTCTGATCGAATCCAAATTCTCTTTTGCCGCCGACAGCGAAGCAACACATCAAGAGTGGCGCAAAATCGTTGTTGCGACGGGCGTCTCCGGCATCCAGGTCCATGATGCTCGCATGGTGGCCGCGATGCGCGTGCACGGAATTGCGAATCTGCTAACGCTCAACGCCAAGGATTTTCGCAGGTTCAGCGACATCACTGTTCTTTCGCCAGAAGAAGTCTTGGCCTCCTTCAGCTAGAGAGGCGCAACTTGACTAAACAATGGCCCGGTTCCGGGCCTGAGTGGGGCCGGTTCCGGCCCAAAAACCTTGCCAGGATGGTTCCATCCTGGCTCACTGGATAGCAGTGTTGATGGTGATCTGAAAGCAAGCAGTGCAGGTCTACGCTTCTTCAGCCAAGCGGGCAGCCTCGACGCGTGCGGGGCCTTTCCGGGGAGCCGTCTTTTTCTTCGACCGTGGCCTCATGATGTTGATGGCCGAAGCATCGAGCTGCGTCTTCAAATGCGCCGCGTAGTATTTCTCAATCATCTCCACGCTTGTCCGGCAGTTCTTGGCAATCTGATAAATGTCGGCACCTTCAAGCAGACGCAGGCAAATGTAGGTGTGGCGCAGACTGTACGCCGTTCGCGGCCTTCCGTCACGGTCGGTGCGTAGCTTTTCTTCCTCAAGGATTGCGTTGAATAACTCGCGCGGCCATTTCGGGAACAGAAGATCGGTAGGGCCAGGCTCGTGCCACTCACCATTGGCCATCGATGCGGTGCGGCTGCCCGATCTTCCCGGCCCTCCATCTGGACGTGGGCGGGCCTTCAGCCGCTGAAACGGATGCACGGCTCCTGTTGTGCTCTTGCAGTAGCCAACACCTCGCTTTCCACGTACTTCGATCTCAAGGATGGTTTGGCCGCTTCCCTCGTCTTCGATCACCGTAACGTCGCGGAACTGAAGACGCCTCGCCTCGTCGGGGCGCAGTCCGGTATTGGCGGAGAACAGAACATAATCGTGAAGTTGTTCCGCCTCCCAACGAAAACGGGGCTGCTTTGGGTCCTGCGCGCGTTTGCGCGTTGCCTCGTAAAGCTGCTTGTACTCTTCCGGTGAGAACCATGCTCGATGGGAAATCTTTCCTGACGCACGATATGGCGCTGAAAAATCCGGGAGATGATCGACCCATCCGTGCCGCAGAGCCGTTTTGAAAATCTGCCGCAGCGTCACGGTCTCCTGGTGCATGGTGCTATGCGCTGGAGGCTTGCCGCGGATCGCCTTACTTTCCTCAAGGCGATGGATGCGATATTCATTGACCTTGCCAGCCGTAATCTCGGGAAGGACCATGCTGCCGAAGAATGGAATCAGGTAGCCATTTGTCCGCGCGTGCTGTCCGCGCGCATAGGTTGGGCTGCGCTGCCCCTGCGTCATGATGTCGAATTCGCGCAGATACAACTTCGCAGCTTCGCGGAACAGTTTGCCGGTCTTCAACTCACCGTCGCGCAGTTTGCCACGCAACTGCAAATACCAGTCTTCCGCGAACTCCTTCGCTTTCGAGAGACTGTCTTCTTTGGTCGTCGTGCGGCGATTCTTCCCGGCTAGATAGGTTGCGCACTGCCAACTGGAACTGTTCGGACGCTTGTAGACGTGAACTTTGCCACCGAGGATGGTGTAATGCTCTGCCATGCGGCTGCACCTCCCGCTTCCTCTATAGAAGCACAAAAATGTGCAAGAGTTGCGCAAGGGTTTGGCCGTGGCCTACATCGAAATAAACTATTTATTTTCAATAATATACAGCAATATTGCGGTTTTATAAGCCGATTTTAAGTCCGCTGCGTCTGCCAGTTTCGCCATCCGGGCTGGTCCCGTTTTAAGGCTGGACACTACCCATTACTCTACACGGACTGCAGCCGGTCTCCTTGGCACAGTCAGCCCTTCAAACTAGCGGAAACGCCGCGCAAGCCCTGGCACGGCGCGCCTGACGGGCATAGGATGAGCGTCCATCTGCTATTGCGGGCGCCGGAAGCAGATATTTTCGCCGTCAAGCCGATACTCGGCCGAGCACGCCTCGCTGCCGCAGATCATCGTCTCCCCGCAGAAAAGCTGGCGGCGCGTGATCAGCCCCATGGTTCCGCAGCGGGGACAGGACATGACGGCAACAAAGGGATTTTGCTGTTGACCCAGTTTCGCCTGGTTTTCCAGCACAAAGACCGTTCCCGGGTCCATTCTCTCTGGAATCCACTCTTCGATGAAACTCAAATCGGTCAACATCCTGCCCTCCGGTGGTTTGAGGTTTTCCGGCGGCGTCATCGGGATTGCACGCCAACCGTCTACGGCAACAAACAGCGGGCTGCGAATGGTCTCCCGGAGGCTGGAGCAATCTCCGATTGGTGACAGTGTTGACGCCCGGGGCCCCGGAAGTCAACCGGAATCGGAGGGGGACGGTATCGAACGGGATTCTCTGGCCCGCAACGGTACCGTATTCATCACCACCAGCGGTGTCGCTCCCTCTCTTTGCAGAATCCGACACAGCCGGGAGGTTCTTTCCCAAGAAAAGGTCAGATAGAACACCTGCGCGATGCAGGCGTTCGGAGCAGACCGCACTAACGCGCATCGGCCCGCTCGGAGCGGGCCTGCATCCGCGCGTACTCGTCGATGGCGCGATACGTCTCCTCGTTGCGCAGGATGGCTTCCACGTACTGGCGGGTCTGGGTGAAGGGGATCGACTCCACAAACTCGTCCATCCCGGTGTACGGGCCGGCCGCTTCCCAACCCGTCACGCGATAGTCCCCGGCGTTGTAGGCTGCCAGCGCGTACTCCTGCACGCCGCCAAACCTGTCGAGCATCTCGCGCAGGTAGCGGGTGCCCAGGCGGATGTTGGTTTCGGGATCGAGAAGCTGGAAGGTGCGAAAGTCATGCAGGCCCTCCTGCCGCGCCATGGCCCGGCCCACGGAGGGCAGCAACTGCATCAGCCCGTATGCGCCGGCGTAGGAGACCGCCGAGGGATTGAACTCCGACTCCTGCCGGATGAGCGAAACAACCAGGTACGGATCGAGATTGTTCTTTGCCGACTCGGCCTTGATGGTGTCCCACCAGGGTTCGGGAAAGAGAATGCGCCAGTAGGCCAGCGGGATCGACGCGATCGGCGCCATCGCCTCGCGCGGCAGGGCGCGCTTCATCACCCGCAGGGCGCGGAAGGTCTCACTATACGACGCGTAGATCTGCGCCTCGGCCAGGGCGCTCCACGAATCCGAGTCCGGATCGGCCTGGATCTCGGCGGCGATGTACTCGTTGAGGCCGGCGTTGGCCAGCAGTCGCGCCTTGGCCAGGTGCGGGCTGTCGGCCGGAAAGGCATCGACGAGATGCGGCTCGGCCATCGGCTGGAAGTGGTCCAGGGCCGGCTCCACTGCCGAGGCGGTCGTGCCCAGCGCTGTCAGGCGCATGCGCGCCATCTGCGCATAGAAATAATGCGGGTACGCGCGCACAATGGCGCGGTAGTTGGCTTCGGCCAGCGACGGCGCGTGATCGAGAGATTCGAAGAGACGTCCCCGCCAGTAGAGGGCAGAGACCGTCTCGTCAGCATCCGGATACAGCTTAATCTGCTGATCGAAGAGCTGTGCCGCCTGTTGATAATCTCCCAGCCGGTAGCTGAGCCAGCCGGCGCGCCAGTGCGCCGCGGCCGCATCGCCGTCCATTGGAAAGTGCTCGGCCAGATAGCTGTAGTAGTCAATCGCTTTCGGATAGTCGCGGCGCAGCAGGTACATGTTGCCGCTCGAGAAGAGCGCCTCTGCCAGCCACGGGCTGCGGGGAAATCTCCGCTCCATTTCGGTCACGAAGCTCTGCTGCCCGTCGCTATCGTCGCGGTCGCGTGCCAGCTCCATGAGCAGATAGAGCCTGCGTGCACCGTTCTCGTCGTCGGTATCGGGGAGGGCCTCGGCCTCGGCCTGCGTGAGCCGGTGCAGCTCCAGCTGGCAGGCCGCCTCCGCCACGGCAAAGCTCTCCCTCTCTGCGGCGCTTAGCTCTGCCGAATGCAAGAGCGCGCGGTACTGCTCGGCAGCAGCGCTGTAACGGCCCGCCTTGTAATAGGCGTCGCCCAGGCTCCGCAGCTCGCCCAGCGTCAGCGTCGACTCTGCGCCCATCTCGGTGAGTTTGGCGCGGGCTGCCTGCGCCTCGCCGCTCAGAGGATGGCTCAGGAGCAGATGCTTGAATATCTCCTCAGCCTCCGGCTGCCGGCCCAGGGCAAGCGCCACCTGCGCCTGGGCCAGCTCGAAGCTCGGGCGGTCGCCGGCGCCCAGGTCCGCGGCTTCATCCAGCGCCTTCTGCGCTCCGGCGGGGTCTCCCATGCCCAGGAGCACGCTGGCCTCGAGCACCGGCGCCTGGTCGTCGAAGACGCTGTCCGGGTGCCGGTCGATGAACCCATGGAGCAGAGCCTCGGCGGCGGCATCGTCTCCGGCGCCGTGCGCCGCCTCAGCCCCAAGAAAATCGTCGTAGTCGGCCAACTCGCCGCCGTGGGCACGCGCCGCGCGGAAGCTTGTCTCGGCCTCCCGGTAGCGCTGATCCAGCAGATACGCGTGACCGAGGGCCAGGTATGCCTCGGCGGCCGCTTCACCGCTATGTCGCCGCGCGTACTCGGTCACCCCCGCATAGGCCGCCGCAGTGCGCATGGTCGCGAGCTGCTGCGCCATGGGACGCAATTCGGTCGAAGCCACAAAGGCCTGCCGCAGCCGCGTGGTGCGGGCAATCCGCTCGGTCCGGCTGTAATGCCTCCGCCGCACTCTCGCGTGCGCACTCTTCTTGTGAGGGCTCTTCGACCGGGACGGGGTGGGGTGGGAGCGCTTGGCAACTGAATCGGCAGACGACTGCGCCGTCGCCACGGGAACAACCAAAAGCAGCAAGAAGAAAGCAGCCCGCCAGCACGACATCAGCCCGCCGGGGGTGACGGATGGGTTCACAGCCTTCATGTACTCACTTTATGCCCGATTTGCCTCGCCCGCAGCATTCCGGAACCAGTCGGGTTACGGAAAGTTTTGCAAAATCCCGATCTGAGATGCTCTGCCGCCCCACGCCCGGTTTGGTCTCCGGCCCCTGCGTCCGTTAAACTCATCTTTTCGGAGTCCCCCGCGCCGGCTGGCGCGCCACGGATTTCCCGCAACCAACCCCCATGTCGACCATCCAAACTATAGCGGGCGAGAACGGGCCACACCCTGACGTTGCACTCGTAGAAAAGGTGCGCGCCGGGGATATTTCGGCCTACGACGCGCTCGTGCGCAAGTACGACCGGCAGGTCTTCCGGATCGCGCAGCACATCACGCAGAACCGCGAAGACGCGGAAGACGTGATGCAGGACGCCTTCCTGAAGGCCTACGAGAAGCTGGATCAGTTTCAGGGGAACTCGAAGTTCTACACATGGTTGGTTCGGATCGCGGTCAACGAAAGCCTGATGCGGCTGCGCAAGCGGCGCACCGGCAGGATGGTCTCCATCGACGAGGATGTGGAGACCGACGAGGGAAGCGTTCCCCGCGATCTGGCCGACTGGGCGCCCGATCCCGAACAGAACTACAGCCAGGCGGAGCTGGCGGATATCCTGCGCAAAACCATCCAGGGCTTGCCTCACGGTTTTCGTGTCGTCTTCGTCCTGCGCGACGTGGAAGGACTCTCCACGGAGGAAACGGCCGAGACGCTCGGCCTCAGCGTGCCCGCCGTCAAGTCGCGCCTTTTGCGCGCACGGCTGCAACTGCGGGAGCGCCTTACCCGCTACTTCCGGCGGCGGACGGGCCGGGTTCCCAGTGAAGACGGAGTAAACAAGAAGTGACCTGCACCGAGTTTATCGCTTTGCTCGACGACATCATCGACAACACAGTCGCCGCGGAGGTGCGCGCGGAGATCGAGCAGCACATGCACGACTGCGACCACTGCGAGGTCGTCTTCAACACCACCCGCAAGACCATCGAGATCTACCGCTCCCACGAGATCTACGACCTTCCTCCGGACCTCCGCGAGCGCCTGCATGCGGCCATCATGATCCGCTGCAAAAAGGGGTGCTGAAAGCTTGACCTTGGGAAAACCGCCAATTTACTGGCGCTCCGCACGGTGAGATTTGAGAACGGCGACTCGCTCGCTGAGAGACGACAGGAGACGGAAGGTCGTCAGTTCCGACTGAGCCTTGGATTCGCCGATAGCGGCCATGACCGCCTTGAACTGGGCGTCCATCTTCTCGTTGAGAGCCCTAAATTGCGCATCCATCTTTTCGTTCATGGCCCCAAACCTCACATCCATTTGCTTTTCCAGGGACCCCAGGCGCACCTTCAGTTCGCGCACGTCCGGGGCAATCACATCCTGGATGGCGTGCTGAAGGGTTTCGAGAACATTGTCGGTCATAATCGGCTTCGCTCCCCAAAATAGTAGCTTGAATCCTCTGGATTACACAATCGGCCGAGCCCTCGCACCGCAACTTTCCCCCGAAAACCCCGTCTCTGCTCTCAGTGAGGCCGCTTCGCGCGGCCGGCCCAGGTCACTTCAAACCAGGAGAGCCAGAGATGCAGTTTCTGAAGGGCCCGCTCGCCGCACTCCTCTGCTTCGTGCTGTGCGCCCCGCCTCCAGCCCTGGCTGCGCAAGACCCGCCCGATCGGCCCGCCGCCGGCTCCGGGCGGCCGCAATACGAGTCCACCCAGCTTCACGGCGACCGCCGCATCCTCCAGGCCCTCGACCGCTTTACCTTCGGCCCCCGTCCCGGCGACGTCGAGGCCGTGCGCGCCATGGGCCTCGACAAGTGGTTCGACAGCCAGCTCCATCCTGACTCGATCGACGAATCCCCGCTCTTCACGCACCTCGCCCAGTTCCCCGCCATGCAGTCGAGCGTGCAGGACGTCCTGGCCCGCTACCCGAGCAACGCCCTCATCCGCCGCATCATCAACGGCCGCGCCGCCGTCCCCCAGGACCCCATCGAGAGCGCTATCTACGAGAATCAGATCTACCGCATCGAGGCCCGCCAGCGGAACAAGGCCAACCGCCTCCAGGCGCAGAATCAAGCCTCCCCCAGCAATGCGCCCGGCAATTCAATGAACGCCGCGACGGCGGACCAGAACGCTTCCATGGCTCAGCCAGGCCCCGCCCCGTCCGGCCCGATGAACGCCGCGCCCGGCGACGCCATGCAGATGGCGGCCGATGACGCCCCGGCGGCCGGCTCCCAGCCCGCACTTGACGAGCCCACCTTCCGCGATCTGCTGGCTCTCTCCCCCGCCGACCGCGTCCAGCGCCTGGCCTCCATCCGCGAACCCCAGTTCGACGAGATGATGAAGTCCCTGCGTCCGCCCCAGCGCGCTCGCCTGATGGACGGCCTCACCCCCGCCCAGAAAGAGATCGTCGGCGCCCTCGAAAACCCCGAGCGCATGGTCGGCGAAGAGCTGCTCAGCGAGCGCCTCATGTGCGACATCTACTCCAACGCGCAGCTCCTCGAAGTGATGACCGACTTCTGGCTCAACCACTTCAATATCTACCTGCGCAAAAACGAGCAGATGCCCTATTACCTCGTCAGCTACGAGCGCGACACCATCCGTCCCCACGCCCTCGGCAAGTTTGAGGATCTCCTCGAAGCCGTCGCCCACAGCCCGGCCATGCTCATCTACCTCGACAACACCGAGAGCGTCGGCCCCGACTCCATCGCCGCCGAGCGATTCAAGCGAACCGCCTGGCGCCGTCCCAACGCCAAGCGCCAGGATCCTCCCGGCATCAACGAAAACTACGGCCGCGAACTCATGGAGCTGCATACCGTCGGCGTCAACGGCGGCTACACCCAGGCCGACGTCATCCAGGCCGCCCGCGTCCTCACCGGCTGGGGTGTCGATCAGCCCGAGCTCGGCGGCGGCTTTATCTTCAACCCCAACCGCCATGAGCCCGGCACAAAGAAAGTCATGGGCGTCAAGATCAAGCAAAATGGCGAGCAGGAGGGCGAAGAGCTTCTCCATCTCCTCGCCACGCGCCCCGCTACTGCCCAATTCCTCTCCCGCGAGCTGGCCATCCGCTTCGTCAGCGACAATCCCCCGCAGCCTCTAGTCGACCGTATGGCCAAAACCTACATGGCCACCGGCGGCGACATCTCCGCCGTCCTCAAAACCCTCTTCCACTCCCCCGAGTTCTGGGCCTCCGGCGACTACCACGCCAAGGTCAAAACGCCCCTCGAGTACGTCGTCTCCGCGGTGCGCGCTTCCGGCGCAGACGTCCAGAACTACCTGCCCCTCGTCAACGCCCTGCGTATCATGGGCATGATGCCCTACGGCTGCATTCCCCCCAACGGCTATAGCTGGGAGGCCTCCGCCTGGGTCAACTCCGGCGACCTGGTTGACCGCATGAACTTCGCCTTGGCGCTCGCCTCGAACCATCTCCCCGGCATTCGCATCGACTGGGCCACCGAAACCAACTCCAATCCCGACGCACCCGCCCCCAGCCCGGAGACCGAAGAGGCGCGCCTGATCCCGCTTCTGCTCCCCGGCGGCGCCGCTGAATCCACCCGCACCGCCGCCCTCGACGAATTCCAAAAACAAAGCGCCCAGGACGACATGCGGCCCGGCGCGGATATTGAACCCGTCGCCGACGCCCGCCGCTTCAATCGCCGTCCGCCGCCCAACGCCATCGAACGCGAGGACCAACTGCTGGCCGGCCTGCTCATCGGCTCGCCCGACTTCCAGCGCCGCTAACTGAAACACACGCGCAGCCCCAAGGAGTCTTCCCCATGCCGCTCACCCGCCGCTTCTTCCTCCACAAAGGCGCCCTGGCCATCGCCGGCACCGCCGCCATCCCCAGCTTCCTGGTGCGCTCGGTCCTCGCTGAATCCGCCGCCAGGCCCGGCCAGCGGCTCGTCGTCATCTTCCAGCGCGGCGCCGCCGACGGCCTCAACGTGGTCGTCCCCTATCGCGAAAAGAACTACTACGCGATGCGCCCCACCATCGCCATCCCCCAGAGCCAAGTACTCGATCTCGACGGCTTCTTCGGCTTGCACCCATCACTCGCCTCCTTCAAGCCCCTCTACGACCAGGGCCATCTCGCCATCGTCCACGCCTGCGGCTCGCCCAGTATGTCCCGCTCCCACTTCGACGCACAGGACTACATGGAGTCCGGCACGCCCGACGTCAAGAGCACGCAAACCGGCTGGCTCAATCGCGCTCTGCAGGCTGAAGACATCTGCTGCCGCGAGCACTACACTGCCTTCCGCGCCGTCGCCCTCGGCCCAGAGGTGCCACTCACCCTCGCGGGCAAAGTCCCCGCCCTCGCCCTCGACAACGTGAACGGCTTCACCGTCGCCGGCCGCGGCCCCACGCCCTCGCCTGTCGCCGACGCCTTCCAGGCCATGTACGCCGACTCCGGCGACCGCATCTTCCACACCGCCGGCGACGAGACCTTCGACGCCGTCAAGATGCTCCGCGCCGCCGACCCCGCTCAGTACCAGCCGGCCAACGGCGCCGCTTACCCCAACTCCGAGTTCGGCAACTCCATGAAGCAGATCGCGCAACTGCTCAAGGCCAACCTCGGCGTCGAGGCCGCCTTCACCGACGTCACCGGATGGGACACCCATCACGCCCAGGGCGGCGTCGACGGCCAGCTCGCCAACCGGCTGCGCGACTTCTCTGACAGCATCGGCGCCTTCTGGCGCGACCTCGGCGACCAGGCCGGCAACGTCACCCTCGTCACCATGTCCGAGTTCGGCCGCACCGCCCACGAAAACGGCACCGGCGGCACTGACCACGGCCACGCCAACGCCATGTTCGTCCTCGGCGGCGGCGTCAAAGGCGGCAAGGTCTACGGCCGCTGGCCCGGCCTCGACAACGACCAGCTCAACCAGGGCCGCGACCTCGCCCTCACCACCGACTACCGCCAGGTCCTCGGCGAAGTCGTCACCCGCACCCTCGGCGCCGAAAACCTGAACATCGTCTTCCCCGGCGCCACCCTCGACCCCAGCCGCTTCCTGCGCCTGGTTTGACCATCCATCGAGTCCCGCCGAACGATGAGCGGCGCGAACTCTTCGTGCCAGATAACCGAGGGTGCCCCATCCTTCCGAAGTCTGATCGCGGAAGGGTGAGCCTGACCGACCGCCCACTCCCACAACGTTCCCTATCTCTGATCCCTGATCCCTGACCCCTGAGCCCTGACCACTGACCACTGATCACTGACCACTTGCTTTCCATCCATTTCTTCGCTGTTGTTGATTTAATGACGGACCGCAGCTATCTCGGAGAGTTCGAGCTCATGATCCTGCTCGCCGTGATCCGCCTGGGCGACGAGGCCTACGGCGTCCCCATCGCCCGCGAGCTTGAGTCCTTCCGCAAGCGCGACGTCTCGGTCGGCAGCGTCTACGCCGCCCTCGACCGGCTCCAGGCCAAGGGCCTCATCACTTCGAGCCTCGGCGAGCCCACGCCCGAGCGCGGCGGCAAGGCCAAGCGCTACTTCCGTGTTACCAAAGCCGGCCTCAAGCAGGTGCATGACACCCGGCGCGTCTTGACCAGGTTGTGGCAGGTTCTCCCCGAAGCCAAATAGGAGCGTACATGAGACGGCTCGAGCCACCATCCGCAGCCACATGGATCCTGGAGCACCTGACGCCCCCCGACCGGGACGAAGCGCTGGCCGGCGATCTGCTGGAGGATTTTCGCTCCGGCCGGTCCGACGGATGGTACTGGCGTCAGGCCTTCGGCGCCTGCGCCAGCGGCTGGGTTCAGTACCTGCGCGGCTATCTTCGCAGACGCACGCAGAAGGCTGCGGCCGCGGCTGCGGCGGCGGAGCAGGCCAGCCTTGCCGCCCAATCCGGCGCCACCATGTTCCTGCCCAAACCCGACGCCTGGAGCGTGAGAAAGTTCTTCGCCTTCATGCTCAGCGCGGGCCTCCTCAATGCCTGGATCGCCGGTCTGCTCCTGTGCCGCCTCCCTGCCGACCACGCGCCCTCGCTGGGTTCGCTCTTCGTCCGAGCCATCGTCTACGTCGCCATCGCCGCCCTGGCCGGCACCGGTGGCATCTGGTTTTACTGGTCGCGCTCCGATTCGCCGCTGGGCGCAGACTCGCCCGTCTCCTTCCTCCTCTTCGCCCTCACCTGCGCCGCAGCCTGGATCTGGATGCCCGCAATTCTGCTGCTCGCGGGCCAGGGCTCCCTGATCGCAATCCCCATCGCAATTCTTGCCGCCGTCCTCCTCGCCGTTACGCTGCGCAAAATGCTGCCGCCCATGGCCATCCTTACCGGCGAGGTAACCAGCGCGCTCGATCGCCCCCAGCGCGAGCTCTTCGAGCAAACTCTCTTCACCATTCCGCGCGAGGCCCACGGCTACGCCATCGCCCTTTCAATCTATGCCGCCGGGTATATGCTTACCCACTACATGACCTTCGAGGGCAGCGCGCTGCTGGCGCTGGCCGCTTTCCTCTTTATCTGGAACTGGACGCTGGCTCCGGCCGATGCAGGGCCCGGCGCGAAGAAAAGAAACCTCCGCGCAGCCCGCACGCTGGCCGATGTCTCGCTGCTCGCGGTCCTGGTCACCATTTACGCGCTCATGACCGCCATCGATCTGCGCAACACGGCCGAGGCCAGTGCGGTAGCCGGCAGCGCCGCCACATCGCAGCAACAGGCGCGCGGCTCACTTGTCGCCGTCGATCTCTCCGGCTACCAGAGCATCATTCTCTTGCCGCCCGCAACACACCAACTGATCGCGCCGCTCCCCGAGCGAAACCAGTTGCTGGCCCCCGGCACGAAGCGGCCGTTGATCGTTCACTTCGACGGCCAGTACTGGTTCATGCAGATGCCCGAGACGCATCCCGGCCCCAAGGCCCACCAGGCCCGCGGAACCCCGCTCGGCTTCGATATTGCCTCCGCCACCGCCATTCCGCTCTCCATGGAGGCGCGCCAGAACCTTGGCGGCGAGATTCCGCTCTTCCGCTGCCGCGCGATTCAGGTTGCCGTCAAGAGCCGCGTGAGCAACGGGGCCGCCGTATCCATGGCCGTCTTCCTGAGCGATTCAACAGCGCCGGGCTCACGCGAGATCTATCTCGGCCAGCAGCCCGTGATTTCGGGCGAGGAGGAAGAGATTGCCTCGAACGGAATGCCTGCGGAGAAGACCCTCAGTTTTGCGGTTCCCAACCATGGCCCCATTCGCCACTTCGATGAGGTTACAGTCATGTTCCTGACCGACCCCGGACACGCCCTCGTCGCTCCCAAGATCGCCATCGAGCAGTTTGCTTTGCTGCCGCGATGACGCGCGCGACGCCACTTCGAGTTCACGAAGCCTTTGACCACTTGATTTCGTACCAGCCTGCCCATCCCACGCCAGGTTGGCTTTTGAAGTCGCATCCGTGCGGATACAGCGGTTTCGCTTCTACCCTTTACAGAATCGATACAGCCGAGTGGCTTTTTCCTCAAGAAAAAGCCACCTTGAACCACATTTCGGCGTAAGCACTTGAAGCGAAACCGCTCTAAGCGCCCAGAGTGCGCCGATTCCCATGCTTCAGAATTTCTTAAGCTTCACAAGCAGCGCAGATTCTGGCAATTTCCAAGACCTCTTAAGGTTAAACAAAGGTGCGCCGTTGTGTAATCTCTTAACGCCTCCTGCGACGGAGAGAATTCGCAAGGCG
The DNA here is from genome assembly GCA_035508555.1 of Occallatibacter sp. GTDB lineage: Bacteria > Acidobacteriota > Terriglobia > Terriglobales > Acidobacteriaceae > Telmatobacter. Next base: position 21,516 of record DATJMU010000107.1, read on the forward strand.
AATAAGGAGACACATATGAAGCGTTCACTAGCATTTGCGTTCTTACTCGTCCTGATTACCATTCCCGCCTCTGCCAGCGAGAGGCCGCAAACCGTCAACTTCCCGGAGACTGTGCAGATCGGCTCGACGCCGGTGGCCGCAGGCTCTTACAAATTAACCTGGACTGGCGCCGGATCGAACGTTGAAGTGGCCATCAAACAGCACGATAAAACCATCGCCACTTTTCCGGCGAAACTCGTTGAAGGCACAAACTCCCCGGGCATCACCACCGACAGCAAGGGTGGCGCCGAAATTCTGCTGTCGATTCAACTGAGCCACGAAAGCCTGGTGCTGGACGGCGCGGGTGCATCGAGCTCTGGACAGTAATCCGCTGCCGGCGAATCCCCGCATCGGCAAGTGCGCGGATTCGCCGGCGCAGCTTCGCAAGTCCCTTCGCCGCTTGCTGATCAATGCTTCTCGAACACGTCCGCCATCACATCTTTTCTGAACTCCAGCCGGCTGTCCACCCGCGTATAGAACATGTGCCCGCCCGGATACTCATGCACCGACACGCGCGTCGGGTCGCCCATCACCGGCATCTGGTCGACCGTAAGCACCGACCCCATGAACGGGCAGGAGAGATCGTCCCAGCCGTGGGCAATAAAGACGCGCAGGTCGGGATCGGCCGCGACCGCCTGGCGAAGCTGCGTGACCGACCCCGCACGCAATGCATCCCCGCCGTCCCAGAGATTGTTCACTTCGTAGGAGAGCGTGTTATACCGCGCATCCACCTTCCACCCCACTGTCTGCGTCACAAAGTTCACCATCGCCGAAGTCAGCGGCGCGATCACACTCACCAGGATCGGATCGTTCGCCTCTTGCTGAGGTGCGTACGGGAAGGGATCGAACGAGGTCACGTTCGAGTCGTACACTGAGCCCAGTTTCCCCTCTTCGCGATACTCCTCGCGCAGGTACGCGCCCGTCTCCAGCCGCCCGCCCGACTCCTTCACAAACGTCGGATCGAGCCCGGTCATCTCCGTCACCTTGGCGATCATGGCTTGCGTCGCCGCCGGGTCGGAGTGGCCCGCGATCAACGCCGTCGCGTACGGCCCCATCGTGTAGGCGATCACCGTCTGCATCGCCTCCGGCGTCAGCTTGTGTTCCCGCTCCAGATGCGCCGCGGTAATGGAAGGCAGCGTCACCATCCAGGGCAGCGGAGAGAGATCGCCATGACCCTCAATGGTCGGGTTCAGGTACGGCGAGATCATGATCTCTCCGCTCATCCCCACGCCCAGTTGCGTCTGCAGGTAATAGGTGACCCGCGGCACGCGAAACCCGCCGTAGCTCTCCCCGAGAATATACTTCCTGGAGTCCAGCCGCCCGTTCTCCACCAGCCAGTCGTAGATCACGCGCGAAAGATATTCGATATCGGGAACCGTCGAGTAGAAGAGCTTCTTCGCCTGATCGTCAGGAACCAGCGAACGGCTGAACCCCGTCCCGATTGGATCGATAAAGACGAGGTCGGTAAAGTCGAGCCACGTGCCCGGGTTGTCGGTGAGTGTGGGCGTCTCCGAGGCGCTGTCGCCCTTGTTGCCGAACTGCACGTGCTTCGGCCCGATCGCCCCGAAGTTCAGAAAGACTGAGGAAGCACCGGGACCGCCGTTGAACGCGAAGGTCACCGGCCGGTCCTTGCCTTCCATCGTGTAGGCTGTCGTCACCACCTTGCCCACGACCTTGCCGCTCTTGTCGCGCACCGGCATCGCGCCCACGGTCACCGTGTAGTGCAGGGTCTTGCCGTCCAAAACCACGGACTGCTCCACGTGCGCCGGCGGCGGCAGCGGCGGCAGTTCGCTCTTCTCTGCTTCTCCTGACTTCTCCTGCCCAGCGGCCTCGCTGGTCGCGGCAGCCGGCTTTTCCGGCGCTTTCTTATCGCTCTGTGCACCGGCAGATGGATTGACAGGAGCAAAGCCAAACAAGGCGCAAGCAAGAGCCGCAATGCTCAATCGGGAGGGAAGCGTCCGAAAAATGCTCATGTCAATACCATAGAAGATCGCCGCGGGCCATCTGCTGGATCACGGCAGGGAGAGCCCATGAACATCTCCTGTTTGCAGACACGCAACTCTCGCGCCGTAGGCGCAGCGTTCGTTAGCCCCGCGCTTGAGCGTGGGGAACCGATTCAAAGAACGCTCCGGAGCCCCGTAGGGGCGGCGGGGGACGCAAAAGGTCGCGCCACAACGTCGTTCACTCGATCGCTGCGCCCGCTGGCCGTCGCCCTGTCCCATGGTTTACCCTCGAAAACGGCATGAGACGCAAGACTCTTTACCTCCTCTCCGCGCTGCTCGCCGTCGCGGTCGTCGTGGCCATCGTCGTCGCCATCGCCGAGCGTTCCACGCAGGCCGCGCAGACCGCGCCATCTTCGCAAACCCTCCCTGAAGCGCCCACGCCCGCCGCGCCGCTCGAGGTTCTTCCCAACGGCCCCCATGTAGTCATGGACACCACCATGGGCCGCATCACCTGCCAGTTCTTTCAAAAGGAGGCCCCCGTGGCCGTCGCCAACTTCATCGGCCTCGCTGACGGCACCAAGGAGTGGACTAATCCCGTCACCCACCAGATCGAGCGCCACAAGCCCTTCTACGACGGAACCATCTTCCACCGCGTGATTCCCGAGTTCATGATCCAGGGCGGCGACCCCTCCGGCACCGGCATGGGAGGCCCCGGCTACAGCTTCGACGACGAGTTCGACCCCAACCTCAACTTCAACAAGGCCGGCCGCCTGGCGATGGCCAACTCCGGCCCCAACACCAACGGCAGCCAGTTCTTCATCACAGAGCAGCCGTACCCCACGCTCGACCAGCACTACACCATCTTCGGCCAGTGCGACGACGCGAGCATCGACGTCGTCAAGGCCATCGCCCGCGTTCCGCGCGATGAGAACGACAGGCCCTACACGCCGGTGGTGCTGAAGAAAGTGACGATCGTGCCCGTGGGCGCGCCCATACCTCCAATGCCCGCGTGGGAGCAGCAGCCTGCGGCGCCCGTGCCCGCGGCCCCCGCGCCGCAGCCACAATAGTCCGCATCGGGCCAGGCCGCATCGAATCAATCGATGTGCCTGCGCGCTCTGGGCGGCGGCGTCTGCCGTAAGCGCCGCACCTTGCGCTTTTCAACTTTTAACCAGTGCTGAGTGTCCCGCAGAATGCTGGCTACGCAGTACGGATTCAGGAGCGATCATGGCATTAGCAGCAGGAACCTACGCCGTCTTCTCGACCACCGAAGGCAAGATCACCGTCAAGCTCTTCGAGGGCGAAGCCCCCCTCACCGTGAAGAACTTCATCGAGCTGGCCGAGGGCGGCCGCGAGTGGACCCATCCCACCACGCGCGCCAAGTCCAAAGACAAGCTCTACGACGGAACCGTCTTCCACCGCGTCATTCCCAACTTCATGATCCAGGGCGGCGACCCCGCCGGCACCGGCATGGGTGGCCCCGGCTACCGTTTTCAGGACGAGACCAAGGGCTCCCCGCACCGCTTCGACAAGCCCGGCAAACTCGCCATGGCCAACTCCGGGCCCAACACCAACGGCAGCCAGTTCTTCATCACCGTCGCCCCCACCCCATGGCTCACCGGCAACCACACCATCTTCGGCGAAGTCGTCGAGGGCCAGGAGATCGCCGTCAAGATCTCCTCGGTCCCGCGCAACTCCCAGGACAAGCCCCACAAGCCCGTCGTCCTCGAGTCAGTCACGATCGAGCGCGTGGCATGAGACGGGTTGACAATCCGGGGCGGGCCAATCAAGCCCGCGCTCCAATCAGATTAAGGATCGCCTCCCCGAACTTCTCCACCTTCGCCGGCCCAATCCCATCGATGGCCAGCAGCGCATTCTCATTCGCCGGCCGCGAAGCCGCCACCGCATTCAGCGCCCGGTCATGCAGCACCACATAAGCCGGAACCCCCAGCCGCTTCGCTTCGGCCGCCCGCCACGCCCGCAGCTTCGCAGCCAGGGCCTCCGCTTCTGCCGTCAACGGCACTCTCGCCGCAACCGTCCCTGCGTCTTTGCTCTTAGCCGCGTTACTCTTTTTTGACTTCACCGGCGCCGCCCACCCTGCGCGAAACTCCTCCACAATTCCGTCGCTCATCAGCAGCGGCAGCGATGTCGTCGCCCGCACCTCCAGCCCCTCAGCCGTCAGCCGCACCTTCTTGTACCGCCGCACCTCGCCGTCCTTCTCATACTCAGCCTCTTCAATCTCCACCAGCCGCGCCCGCACCATCGCATCCAGCAGTCCGTCGAAGTCATCCCGCCGCCAGCGCCCGGCCGGATCAAGGCTCCGCTGCAGCGTTCCCGCCGCTTTATAGTCCACCGGCCGCAGCTCGTCGATGATCGACTGGGCCATCTCCCGCTCCCGTGCCGTCGCCCTCCGGAACTGCCTGAGCACCGCCCCCGCCGGGTCGCACACATCGCACGCCCCGCACGCCCGGTGTGCGTCCTCCACGTCGCCAAAGTGCCGCACCAGCGCCGCCATCCGGCACTCGCTCAGCTCCGTATAGCGCAGCACCTTCGCAAACTCCTCCGCCCGGAACTGCGATTGCACCGAATAGGTCTTCTTCCATCCCGGCCCGCCCCGCGCCGCGTTCCCCGCAAAATCCACCCGCGCCCCGCCGTGAATCTCCAGCTTCTCGAGCGCCTTGTCGAACGCCTCTTCGCTTAACGGCGACGCGGCCCGCAGCTCTGCCACGGCCCGGGGCTCGTCCTTCAGCGCCTGGTACACCCGCTCCAGGTGCTCCGCCGGCGGATAGTCGCGATTGAAGAAGAAATCGTGCGTCCGCTGGTCGGCATACGAGTGCATCAGGTAGGTCCGGCTCGGCGCCCCGTCGCGCCCCGCCCTGCCAATCTCCTGGTAGTAGCCCTCGAGCGTCGCCGGCAGCCCCGCATGCACAATTGTCCGTATATTCGGCTTGTCGATCCCCATCCCGAACGCGATCGTCGCCACCACCACCTCGACCTCGCCCGCCTGGAACGCCGTCTGCACCCGCTCCCGCGTCTCCGCGTCCAGTCCCGCGTGGTAAGCCGCCGCGCGCATTCCCTGCGAAAGCTCCTCGGCCAGCGTCTCTGATTGCTTGCGTGACGTCGCGTACACTATCGCCGGCCTTCGCGTCGCATCCGCCAGCAGCCTCCGGATCGCCCCCGCACGCTCCGGCACCGGAACCTCCACCACCTCGATCCCCAGGTTCTCCCGCCGGAACCCATGAATGAACTTGATCGGGTTCACCATCCCCAGCTGCGCCAGGATGTCGGCCTGCACCCGCGGCGTAGCCGTCGCCGTCAATGCCAACACCGGGGCCACCACCGGCGGGGAGCCCGCATCTGCGTCCGCCCCGCCGCGCAAGCCCGGCAGATACTGCCCCAGCATCCGGTAGTCCGGCCTGAAGTCGTGTCCCCATTGCGAGATGCAATGCGCCTCGTCGATCGCGATCAGCGCCAGCTTCCGCTTCGCCAGCATCTCCGGAAACCCCGGCACCCGCAGCCGTTCCGGCGCAATGAAAAGAAATTGCAGCGTGCCGCTCAGGTAGTCGACGCAGGCCTGCCGCGCCGCCGGCCGCTCCATCCCCGAGTGAATCCGCGCTACCCGCAGCCCCAGCGCCGCCAGCTTCGCCGCCTGGTCCTCCATCAGGGCGATCAGCGGCGAGATCACCAGCGCCGTCCCCCCGCGGGCAATCGCCGGCAACTGGTAGCAAAGCGACTTCCCTGCCCCCGTCGGCATCACCAGCAGCAG
>DATJMU010000108.1:0-11440 GCA_035508555.1 Occallatibacter sp.
CCCGTCGGCGCCTGCGTCGGCATGAAGGGCATGCGCGTGCAGTCCATCATCCGCGAGTTGCGCGGCGAAAAGATCGACATCATCGAGTTCTCCGAAGAGATCACCACCTTCGCCGAAAAGGCCCTCCAGCCCGCCAAGGTCAGCCGCGTCTCCATCACCGACCTCGGCGAAAAACAGCTCGAGGTGATCGTCGACGACACCCAGCTCTCGCTTGCCATTGGCAAGAAAGGCCAGAACGTCCGCCTGGCAGCGAAGCTTCTGGGCTGGAAGATCGACATCAAGAGCGAAGAAGAGAAGCGCCAGGAAGTCGAGCAGCAGATGCAGGCTCTCTCCGGTGGGCCCACCACCCCCATCGAGCAGGTCACCGAGCTCGGCGAAGGCATTATCCAGAAGCTTGTCGCCGCCGGCGTCACCACCGTCGAGGCCCTCGCCGACATGACCCCCGAACAGCTCGAAGAGATTCCGGGCATCGGCGAAAAGACTCTCGAACGCATCAGCGTTGCCGTCCGCCACTACTTCGGTCACTTCGAAGAGGGCGAGCCGGGCCAGCCCACACCGCCCTCTACCGATGCCGAAACCGTGGGTGGCGATGGCGGCGAGAAGCCCACCACCGCCGCGACCGCCGCTACGGCCGAAGCCGAGACGGAAAACTCGGCAGCGGCCCTCCAGGAAGCCGAAGCCGTCCGCGCCGCTGCCGCCGAAGAAGACCTGGAAGCGAGCAGCCCGGCAACCGAATCCCTGGCGGAGGAAGAGGCCGAAAACCAGACCCGGACCGCCGCCGAACTAGCTGTCGAGAACGCTCCCCCGGCCGACGCGGGCGATCTTCGCGATCTGGAATCTGAACTACGCACGAACGAGAAAGATGAGGCGGCCGAGTGAGTCCCGCCCTGCGTTCCGGGCGTGTCTTATGCGGCCATTCAGTTCATAATGAAAGTCAATCGAGCAGCCATTGCCATGAGGTAGCTATGAGCGACTAATCGGCTTTGGGTAGCACAACTTGAAAAGAGGCGGATGAGTAAGATTCGAATTAACGATCTCGCGCGCGAGTTGGAGATAAAGAGCCGGGAGATTCTCGACATTCTGGAAGAGATGGGCCTTGCCGCGGGCAAGACTCACTCAAGTTCGCTCGACGAGGACGAAGCCGATAAGGTCCGCGCCCGCATGAATCATGGGCAGCGCTCGGCGGCTCATGGCGCGGGTGGGTCGCGCGCGTCGCACCCCCCGGGCATTACCCCCAAAATCGACCTCTCGCACATCTCCAAGCCCGGTGACGCCCTCAAGGCTATCCTCGCCAAAAAGAAGGAAGACGAGGAAGAGGCTCGCCGCAGCCATCTGCCGCAGAGACCGGCTGCCCCGCCCGTGGCTGCCGCGGCTGCTTCTCCAGCCCCGCATCCGCCCGTGAAAGCCGCGCCTCCACCTCCTCCCGCGCCGGTTCGTCCCGAACCTCGCCGGATCGTGCCGCAGCCCCGCTCCGCGCCTCCCATCGTCGCACCTCCGCCGGCCGCACCGGCCATCGCCTCCCGTCCGCCGGCCGGCCCCGTGATTGCCAAAGCTCCAGCTGGCGTCGCTCCCGCGCCCCGTCCCCCCGTGGTCGTAGCGCCGCCCGTCGTTGTCGTCCGGCCTCCGGTAGCCCCGCCCACCCCGCACGAGCCCGAAAAGCCCGTCATCGCCGTCAGGCCTCCCGCGGCGCCGCCGGCTGTCGCCCCAGCGCCCCCGGTACAGGCGCAGGAGCCGCCTGCTGCCGTGGTTACGCCGCCGGCCCCCGCGCCCGAGCCCCCTGTCTCTGAACCCGCCGCTCCGCCAGCTCCTGTCGCCGCCGCAGCCCCCGCTCCGCCTGTACAGGCTCCTGAGCCGCCCGCGGCTCCTCCTCCGGCTCCAGTCGCAGTGGCCCCGCCCGCACCCCAGCAGGAAAAGGTGCAGGCGCCCACCCCCGCGGCAGCCGTCCCAGCCGCACCACCGGCCCCACCCGCGCCCCCGGCCCCGCCGGCTCGCCGCATGGTGATGCCCCAGACGGGTCCGCGCCCCGTCTATAAGGCCACAGTCGTCCCCACCGCTCCCGTCGCCGGACCAGCCACAGGTTCGACCGGCCCCAGCCTCCAGCGCGGTAAGCCGATCTTCGATCGCCGCCCGTCCAGCGGCTTCCCGCAACGTACCGCCCCGGGCGTACCTGGCCAGCACCCCGCCGGCCCCCGCCCCAAACACCCCACCCGTTCCGCACCCGGCGGTTTTGCCCCCGGTGGCGCCCCGGGAGGCCCTGGCGCCCGTCCCGGCTTCGGTGCCCGTCCTGGTTTTGGCGCTCCTCGCCCCGGCTTCGGCGGTCCGCGTCCCGGCCCCGGCGGCGCTTCGCCGCCCCCTGAGGCCGGCCGTCCGCAGCGCGCTCCCTCCAGGGGCCGCGGACGCCAGCAGCAGTACCCCAAGACCAAAGAAGGCCCGATGAAGGGCTTCGTGCCCCCGCCGCGTTATGGTGGCGTGAATTACAGCAACGAGCCCCTGCCCATCACCCGCGAGATCACCGTCACCGAGGGCATCAGCGTCAAGGACCTGGCCGAAAAACTCGAAATCCGCGCCAAGGACCTCATCGCCACCCTCCTCATGCGCGGCGTCTTCGTCACCGTCAACCAGTCCCTCGACGCCGAGATGGTCAAGGACGTCGCCGCCAAGTTCGGCGCCGCCGCCAACGTCATCTCCTACGAGGAAGAACTCGCCAACCAGGCCATGGAGCAGGTCCTCGAGTCCGAGAACATCGACGAGCTCGAAGTCCCCCGCGCCCCCGTCGTCACCGTCATGGGCCACGTCGACCACGGCAAGACCTCGCTCCTCGACGCCATCCGCGAAACCGACGTCGCCGCCGGCGAAGCCGGCGGCATCACCCAGCACATCGGCGCCTACAAGGTAAAGTTCTCCAAGGAGGGCTCACCCGCCTCCGGCCGCGAGATCGTCTTCCTCGACACCCCCGGCCACGAGGCCTTCACCCGCATGCGCGCACGCGGCGCCAAGGTCACTGACATCGTCGTCATCGTTGTCGCTGCCGACGACGGCGTCATGCCCCAGACCCTCGAAGCCATCGATCACGCCCGCGCTGCCGAGGTCCCCATCATCGTCGCCGTCAACAAGATCGACAAACCCGAGGCCAACCCCGACCGCGTCAAAAAGCAGCTCGCCGACCGCGGCCTCATTCCCGAGGAGTGGGCCGGCGCCGGTCAGGAGGGTACCGTCTTCGTCGAAGTCTCCGCCAAGCGGCGCACCAACCTCGATCTGCTGCTCGAAATGATCTGCCTCGTCTCCGACATCAAGGCCCCCAAGGCCACCCCCGGCCGCAAGGCCGTCGGCAGTGTCCTTGAGGCCAAGCTCGACCGCGGCCGCGGCGCCGTCGCCACCGTCCTCGTCCAGGACGGCACGCTGCGCATCAACGAGAGCTACATCGTGGGCAACACCTTCGGCAAGGTCCGCGCCATGTTCGACGACCGCGGACGCGCCCTCGAAGAAGCCGGCCCCTCCACCCCGGTCGAAGTCCTCGGACTCGAGTCCATGCCCGACTCCGGCGACACCTTCCTCGTCGTCGCAGACCGCGACAAGGCCAAGGGCATCGCTCAGTACCGCAAGATGAAGGAGCGCGAAGCCCAGCTCGCCAAGAGCTCCCGCGTGTCTCTTGAAGGTCTGGCCGAGCAGATTCGCCAGGCCGGCGTCAAAGACCTGCCCCTCATCATCAAGGGCGACGTGACGGGTTCCGTAGAAGTGCTTGCCGACTCGCTCTCAAAGATGTCCACCGAGAAGGTGCGCATCAAGGTCATCCACTCCGGCGTTGGCTCCATCACCGAGAGCGACGTGCTGCTCGCCACCGCGTCGAACGCCATCATCATCGGCTTCAACGTTCGCCCCGAACGCAAGGCCGCCGAGCTCGCCCAGCAGGAGGAGATCGAAATCCGCCTGCACTCCATCATCTACGAGCTGCAGGACGAGATCCGTCTCGCCATGCTCGGTCTCCTCGAGCCCACCTTCAAGGAGAACTACCTCGGCCGCGCCGAAGTCCTCAACGTCTTCAAGATCCCCAAGGTCGGCACCATCGCCGGCTGCCGGGTGCAGGACGGCGTCATCCGCCGCGATGCCGAAGTCAAGGTCACGCGCGACGGCGAGCAGATGTTTAAAGGCAAGGTCGTCTCCCTCAAGCGCTTCAAAGACGACGCCCGCGAAGTCACCAACGGCATGGAGTGCGGCATCGGCCTCTCCGGATTCAACGAGATCAAGGCCGGCGACGTCATCGAAGCCTTCACCACCGAAAAACTCGCCGCCGACCTTGGCGCCCTCACCGCCGTCAAGGCCTGAACCGGCCTTGATCTGCCCAACCTGCGCTGCGGATCCCGCCTCCAGCGGCTTCCGCGGCGCAAAAATCCGGACGGCAAGCTCCACTTCGCCGCCCTCGGCCCGCTAACTCGCCAACTTGCTAACCCGCTAACTCGCTAACTTCCACCCCCTCGTCTCTCGTCAAATACCCCTTCCTTCGGAACCAGTCCTCCATCGCCTCCCGCAGCCGCTCCAGCGGAACCCGGTGTCCCACCTCCAGCACCCCATCGCCCACCGGCAGCGTGTCGTCGAAGACAGCATCGTTGGTAAAGTTCCGCATCGCAAACGAGTCGATCCACCGCACCGGGCACGCCTGCCGGCAGCCCTCCGCATCGATGCGCTCCACCGCGATCCGCCTCGCGAACATCCTTCCACTCTAACTCGCCGCCAAACCCCGCCCGCCGCTCGCACTCCACCGCTGAACGCCCCCGGGTCCAGGAGCTATCCACTGTCCGTTACCGAACGCTGCCTCTCGTTTCCGAACAACCTGTCCGACTCATCCGCCTGCTTCTGATCCTTCTAACCCCCATCCTTTCAGGCCTCGCAGCTCCTTCCCCGATGGCCCGCCGCGTGCTGCCTTCCCATCGACGACTCTTTCCCGCGAGGTCACCGATGCGCAATCTCTGGAGCGATCTGCGAATTGCCGCCCGCCGCCTGCGCCGCTCGCCCGGCTTTGCGCTCACCACCAGCCTCACCCTCACCATGGCCATCGCCGCCAACCTGGTCGTCTTCGGCGTCATGAACGCCATCGTCCTGCGCCCGCTCAACGTCGCCCACGCAGATCGCCTCGTGGATATCGAGCAGCGCACCCCCGGGTTCATCACACAGTCCTACCCCGACTACCTCGACTACCGCTCCCGCAACTCCGCCTTCACTGACATGGCCGCCCTCCGTTTCAACCAGGCCGCCCTCGCCAGCGGTGGCGCGGCCACCAGCGCATGGGACTCCGAGGTCAGCGGAAACTACTTCGATATGCTCGGCGTCCAGCCCGAGCTTGGCCGCTTCTTCCACTCGAGCGACGAGCGCGGAACCAACTCCGCACCCTACCTCGTCCTCAGTGATGGTTACTGGCGCTCCCGTTTCGCCGCCGACCCGCGCATCATTGGCACAACGGTTGACCTCAACAAGCATCAATTCACCATCATCGGCGTCGCCCCGCCCGCTTTCAATGGCACCGAGCTCTTCTTCTGGCCCGCATTCTTCGTCCCCATCGTCAACGCCCCCGAGCTCGACGGCTACAACTTCCTCACCGAGCGCTACAACCACAGCACCTTCATCCTCGGCCTGCTCAAACCCGGCGTCACTCGCCAGGAAGCCGCCGGGAACCTCAACGCCGTCGCCGCCCAGCTCGCCAAACAGTACCCCCAGTCCGACGACCGCATGGGCGTCCGCCTCGCTACCCCCGGCCTCATGGGCGACATCCTCGGCGACCCGGTGCGCGAGTTTCTAAGCGGCGTCTTCCTCCTCGCCCTCCTCGTCCTCGCCGCGGCCTGCGTCAACCTCGCCAGCATCTTCTCCGCCCGCGCCGCCGACCGCGCCCGCGAGCTCGCCATCCGCATGGCCATCGGCTCCGGCCGCTGGCGTCTCCTCCGCCAGATCCTCGCTGAAGCCGCCCTCCTCGCCCTCGCCGGCGGAGCCGCCGGCACCCTCGCCGCCGCCCAGCTCATGCGCCTGCTCAGCCAGTGGCGTCCCGTCGCCGAATATCCCATCCACGTCGCTGTCGCCGTCGACGCCCACGTCTACGTCATCGCCTTTCTCCTCGCCGCCGTCAGTTGCGTCCTCCCCGCCCTGCTCACCGCCCGCCAGATCTGGCGCACCGACGCCGTCCATGCCATGAAAGGCGCCGCCCAGACCGGCTTCCGCCGCTTCAGCCTGCGCGACATCCTCCTCGCCCTCCAGGTCGCCATGTGCGCCCTCCTCGTCTCCAGCGCCCTCGTCGGACTCCGCGGCCTCGAGCGTTCCCTCCACGCACAACTCGGCTTCAACCCCCAGGGCGCCGAGCTCGTCGAAACCAACATGCGCATGGCCGGCTACACTAACGCTTCCTCACTCCCTGTCCAGAAGCGCATCCTCGAAGACGCCTCCCGCATCCCCGGCGTCACCGCCGTCGGCACCATCGACCAGCCCCCCTTGAACGGCGGCGGCAACACCACCCCCGTCTTCCCCCAGGGCACAACCGACTTCCGCGACTCCAACAGCCTCGCCGAAGTCAACGTCTACACCATCTCCCCCGGCTTTCTTGCGGCCTCGCGGATGCGCCTCCTCGCCGGCCGCAGCTTCACCTGGAACGACGACGACAAAACACCCCGCGTCGCCCTCATCAACCAATCCCTTGCCCACATCCTCTTCGGCAACGGCCCCGCCGTCGGCCGTCACTTCGAAATCAACGGCCACAAAGACATTGAAGTCGCCGGCGTAGTCGAAAACGGCAAATACCAGTCCCTCACCGAAAACCCCAAGCCCGCCATGTACTGGCCTCTCCCGCAGAACCTCGAAGACGACACCACCCTCGTCGTCCGCTCCACCCGCACCCCCGCCGAGATGGCCTCTGCCCTCAGCACCCTCATGGCCAAAATCGATCCCAGCCTGCCCGTCACCATCGAAAGCTGGCCCCAGCAGCTTCAGTTGGTGCTCTTTCCCGCCCGCGTCGCCACCGTATCCCTCGGCCTCCTCGGCCTGCTCGCCGCCATGCTCGCCGCCACCGGCATCTTCGGCATGGCCAGTTACTCCGTCACCCGCCGCCTCCGCGAGATGGGCATCCGCATGGCGCTCGGTGCGCAGCGCGTTCAGATCCTGCGTGCCGCCCTCGCCCGCACCCTGATTCTGCTCGCCGCCGGCTCCCTCGCCGGACTCGCCCTCGGCGCAGCCGCCAGCGGCGTCCTTTCCAGCGTCGTCTATGAGGCCACCGTCTTCGACCCCATTGTCCTCGCCGGCGCCATCCTCGCTATGGTCGCCATCGGCGTCATCGCCGCAGCCTTCCCCGCCAGCCGCGCCCTCCACGCCGACCCCGCGCTCCTCCTCCGCGAAGAGTAGCCCCGCGCCAGCAAACCCGCTAACCAGCCAACTCGCCGACTTGCTAACCCGCCCCCTCATCAAAAATCGATATGCACCCGCACCGTCCCCACATACACCGGCCCCCGGTCCCGGTTGTACCCCGGATCCACGATGTACGTGCCCCCAATCATCCCGAACAGCCCGTGCCAAAGGTGCGCGTTGTAGTACCACTCCGTGATGTCTTCCCGCCCATAGCGCAACCCGCCGTCCCCCAGCAGAAACCCCAGACCTCCATAGTGCAGATAGTTCTGGTGATCCCGCTTGATCGCGTTCGACACGTACGCCAGGCCCACCTTGTCGCTCGGCCGCCGCCATCCCTGCCCGCTGTAGTCCCCCCCGAACGCAACCGTCTGCCCAACCTCCGTGTAGCAGTACGACTCGTGCCGGTCCGGGTTCCACCCGAACCGCCCGAACACCCGCAGTCTCTCCGTCACCTCCTGCTCCGTGTTCAGCCCAAACCCGTACTTCACCGCCCCAAACCGCTCCGTCCGCGTAATGTCGGGCGTCGTTGTTTCCCCGTCCAGATACTCCTCCACCGACCCGCGGTAGTCGCCCATGTGCCCGTGGTTCACAAACCCCAGCACCCGCACCGCCCCCTGCCGCTTTGAGTTCAAAATCCGCGCCAGCAGCCCCTTGCGCAGCTCGAACTCCCAGTTCTGCCCGCTCGCCCGGCTCCACGCCCAGTCCAGCGTCTCCCCATTCGCCACCGTCGGCATCGCCGCAATCCCGTACCGCGCCGACCACACCCGGTCGTCGTACTCCACAATCCCGCCCACCGTGTAGCCCCGCGTATCCGCCGCGTAGTCCCACGCGCCGTTGTTATCGATCGTCCAGTTCGTAAACTGCAGATGGCTGTCCGATCCCACCGAGTTGATGTCGAACGTATCCGGCAGAGTCATCTTCCCCACCCGGATCTCGAACCGCCGTGCCGGCGCCTGCGTCGCCAGCGCCAGCGGCCCCCGGTCCTGCTCCACCATCTGATCCGTCAGCCCGATCGTCACATGAATCTCGCCCCGCGCCAGATAGGGCGCCGTGCTCAGGTTCGGGTTGCGCACCACGTCCAGATTCGTCGCCCCCGCGAGGCCGAGCGCCTGCGAGATCCCCCGCCCCCCGGCGTTCTCAAAGTCCACAATCAGGTCCGTGTTGTACCGCGAATTGGGCCACAACTGGTACCCGAGGTAAAGCGTCGCCACCTCCGACCCCTTCACCTCGAAGTCGTCGATCAGGCTGTTCGCCCCCTCGTACGGCGAGTGAAAACGCCCGTGCATCTGCGCGATCGTGTTCGCCTGCCCTGAAACCCAGTAGCGCGCACTCTCCGAGTGCGGCGCCATCGTCAGCACCGCCGCCGCACTCGCCGCTCCGCCGCCCCCCGGCCCCTCTTCCACGCCGACCGCCGCGCCCGTGCCCAACCCCGCACCCGTCCCCACCGCCTCCCCGCCAGAAACCGCGGCCCCGGGCGCCGAAAGCAGCGCCTGTCCGCCCACGCGTCCCCCCGCGCCGCCGCACAGCAGCGCCGCAGCCCCAACAATCGCCGGAATTGGCCGTCCCCAGGGCATAAAATGAAGAACGGAATCTCCGATACCCCCACCCGGTTCATACCATACCCCGGGTAGGTATTGTCAACCCAAGGAGCGCCCCATGTCCCAGCCCGACCGCGAAAAACTCAAACTCCTCCAGCGCCTCCGCAAGGTCCGCGGACAGCTCGACGCCGTCGAGCGCGCCCTCACAGCCGACGAAGAATGCGGCGGGCAGCTCATGCTCCTCGCCGCCGTCCGCGGCGGCGTCAACTCCCTCATGGGCGAAGTCCTCGAAACCCACATCCGCTTTCACCTCATGGACGGCGCCAAAGAACAGATCGCCCCCGAGCTCGCCGAAGACCTCATCGATCTCGTCCACGCCTATCTCAAATAAGCGGGCGGGCCGCTCTCAAGGGATGGGCCACCTCTCGCCCATCCTACCGGCTTCGCCATCTGCGATTGTTAACGCCACGTTGATTCAGCCGCCGCCATCCGCCGGCAGATCGATCGGGCGCGCCGCATGGCCGCGAAAGCTCTCCCGCACCACATCGCCAGCATGAATGAGTGGCAAAGCCGAGTCCCTCTCGCGCCGCTCCGGACGACCTCCGCGATGGCTCAAAAAGAGAAACGCCCCGAAGCGGGTCGCGCATTCCCGCTTTTGCCGAGTCCGCACCCCAAAAAACAGGTGGGATGCGGCTCAATTCTCGAACCGCATCCCACCCGTTCATCCAGTCCCTAACTCCGCTGGCCCCTCAGCCCCTCAGTCCCTACCCCTTCAACGACGCCATATCAATCGAGAACCGGTACTTCACGTCGGCCTTCACCAGCCGCTCATACGCCTCGTTCACCTTCTGCATCGGAATCACCTCCACATCCGACGTAATCCCGTGCGCCCCGCAGAAATCCAGCATCTCCTGCGTCTCCGCGATCCCCCCGATCGGCGAGCCCGACAAACTCCTCCGTCCAAAAAGCAAACTGAACGCCGAAACCGGAAACGGCTTCTCCGGCGCGCCCACCAGCGTCAGGTTCCCGTCCCGCGCCAGCAGCCCGAGGTACGCATTAATGTCGTGCTCGGCCGAGACCGCGTCCAGGATGAAGTTGAAGCTCCCCGCGTGCTTCTGCATCGCGTTCGCGTCCCTTGAGATCACCACCTCGTCCGCCCCCAGCCGCAGCGCGTCGTCCACCTTCCCCGGCGAGGTCGTAAACACCACCGTGTGCGCCCCCAGCGCGTGCGCAAACTTCACCGCCATGTGCCCCAGTCCGCCCAGGCCCACCACGCCCACCTTCTGGCCCTTGGTCACGCCCCAGTGCCGCATCGGCGAGTAGGTCGTAATCCCCGCGCAAAGCAGCGGCGCCGTCCCCGCCAGGTCCAGGTTCCCCGGAACCCGCAGCACAAACCGCTCGTCCACCACCACGCTCTCGGAGTACCCTCCGTACGTCACCCCGCCCAGGTGCTTGTCCGGAAAGTTATAGGTCAGCGTCATGTTGGGGCAGAACTGCTCCAGCCCTTCCTTGCACGCCGGGCACGTCCCATCCGAGTCCACCATGCACCCCACAGCCGCCAGGTCCCCGGCCTTGAACTTCGTCACCCCGGCGCCCACCTTCGCCACCCGTCCCACAATCTCGTGTCCCGGCACGCACGGGTAAACGGTCGGCATCACCCCGCTCCACTCGTTCCGCACCTGGTGCAGGTCCGAGTGGCAAATCCCGCAGAACAAAATCTCGATCTGCACATCGGTTTCGGTGGGATCGCGCCGCGCGATCGAAGTGGAAGCGAGCGGCGAACTGACGCTGGCGGCTGAGTAAGCTTTTGCTTTGTACATAGGCGCCTATAGGATGCTCCTCGCCCCCCCTCGGTATGCAAAATCCTCCACCCGGCAGCCCCATGCGCGTAACAGTCCTCTACTGGGGTTTCCGCCTTCGATGGATGAAACGTGTTATTCCGGTCGCTCTCCATTTTGTTCGAGTTGCAATCTGGTCTCTTTTCAATCTCCCACCGGCGTTGCCGACCTGCGGGAGATGAAACGCGCCGCACGCGCAGCATTCGCTATAGCGTTTTCGGAATTGGTGTGGACCGGAGAAAGAATCCCAAGTGGTCTTTTCATCAAGAAAAGGCCACCTTTCGCAAAAGCCGTCGTCATCCCGCCCGCAGGGAGGGATCCGCGGTTGCTTTTGGCGATGACCGCAGCTCGCAAAACGTAGAGTCCCGTTTGCCGGCCGCACGCCCGCAAGACTGAATTCTGGTGCGAACCCCGTCTGCCGGTGCCAATCCGCCGAATTGGGCTCAAGCCGAACCCCGTGATTTGCCCTGTCCGCGTACCTCAGCAGCAGGAACAGGCGAGTGCCTCAATGATCGTCGGCGCAGGCGCTCCGTCCAGAGCGGCAATCTTCTGGGGTAAACAGCATGATCTCCTTAGGCGTATGAGGTCCGCCTGCATCTCCCTGTCTTGTCTGAGCGCAGCCAGCGTCTCGCGCAGGATTTTGGCGCCGCCGGTGTTGACAGGTACGACGATCCTGTAGTGCACCCA
>DATJMU010000109.1:0-22484 GCA_035508555.1 Occallatibacter sp.
TTCAGCGCCCGCCTCAGCACCGTCTCCAGCGCCGCCTTGATCTCGTCGTATTCTTTGGGCGCGATCGTCCCGGAGATCTTCTCGCTCTCCACCGCAAACAGCTCTTCCTTTAGAGCGCTTAACAGCGCCGAGTTCCCCGCCCCGCTCGCAGGCGGAGTAGAAAAAACCGCCGCAGCCGGTACAGCCGCTGCCAGTCCCGCAGCCCCCGCCGGAACCGCCGCCACGGCCGGCTTCCGCAGCAGGAACGCAGCGCCGGCGGCCAGCAGCAGCACCAGCCCGGCCAGAATCCACCACTTGTATTTCGAAAGGGGATCGGGCGTCCCGATGGGTGCGCCGATGCCGCCGCCCGGCTGGCCACCGTTTCCGGCCGCGGCGCTGTTATCGGCCTGCTGGCCGCCGCCCGGCCCGTTCTGCGCCTCGCGCGGAATCGCGCCCGTCCCGGCAATGGTGAAGGTCATCGTCGCATTCGCGGCCAGGTTTTTCATCAGGTAGGTCTGGACCGTGGGGTCCTCCTGCACCGACTGGAACCCCGCGCCGCCGCTGAAGGTCATGCTCTTGGGCAGGAGAACGGCAAAGTTGTCCGCCGCCAGCGTGTCCTCGGCGTGGAAGGTGAACTTGCCGCTGTAGGGCAGGCTGTAGCTGATCTGGAAGAGCGTGTCCTTGTCGCCATCGTCCGGCTGGATGGGGAAGTTGAACGCGTAATGGTCCTTCGGCCCCGCCGGCTCCACGTTGACGGAGGTCGGCAGACCGCCGGGCCGCTGCGCACCGGCCCCGTTCACGACCGCTCCCGGCGGCAGGACCAGCTCGAACGAGTGCGGACTCCACTGGGTGATCGGCGGCGAGCTCAGATTGTGGACAAAGATGCGCTCGTCCACCTTCAACTGCCCGTTGTCGGTCTCCAACTCAATCACGTCGGCTTCGATATGCACTCCGCTCACCTTGGCGGCCACATCGTAAACCGGAATATCGCCCGAGCCACCACCCTGGGGCGCGGCGATAAAGTATCCCGCCCCCTGATGTGTGTCGCGAATCAGATAGGGGCCGGGCCCCGGCGCGTCCAGCGAGTAGCGCCCCTGAGCATTGGTCCTGGCATGAGCCACCGCGGCCATTCCGGCCTGCACGTCCAGCAGTTCAACGGTGTCGCCCACGGCGGGTTTGCCGGTGGTCTTGTCGGTCACCGTTCCGGTGATGGTTGCGGCTTGCGCCAGGGCGGCCGCCATCAGCAGGCTCGGCGCCAGGACGCACAGTACACTTTTGATCGATTTCATGATCGTTCGGGATTCCTTCGGTCGTACTCGGAGCGTGGGTTGCGGCCCGGATTGCGGCCTGCTGCTCAGGCCTGTTGCAGTCTCTCGATTTCAGCCAGCAGTTGCGCCGTCTCGTTCTCGAGCAGCTCCCGCTGGGCCTGAAAGTCCTCTTCCGGATACTTACCGGCGCGGTGTTCGAAGTTCAGGTCGCGCAGGTTCTCGTAGAGCTGCTCCTTGCGCTCCAGCAGATACTCCAGTTGCGTCTTCTGGTGCTGGCTGGCGAAGCCATTCTCGGGCCAGAAGATGTAGATGAATAGCGCAAACGACATAAACAAACCGGCCAGCAGGCCCGCGGTCTCGTTCATGGCTTAGAGACCTCCTTCGTCGCCGGTCTCCCGGCGGATCTTTTCGAGGCGTGCCCGCGCCGGAGCATCCATCTGCGCGGGATTCAAGACCGCGACCGGCTGCATCTTTCCGCCGGAGACGCTGGCCCAGCGGCGGATCAGCAGAATCGTCCCCAGCAGGGCAGCGCCGAAGACCGCGAACGGCGCAATCCAGGCCACCAGATCGAATCCCCGGGCGGGCGGCGCAGCCAGCACGGTCTCTCCATACTTGGCGGCAAACCAGTCCAGAATCTGCTGGTCCGTCATGCCCGCGGCGATCTGCTGCTCGAGGTCGGCCGTCTCCTGGCCCCGGTCCGGGCAGCCGACGTGGTCGCACTCGCCCAGCAACTGCGCGCAGCCGCACATGCACATCAGCCGGTGATCGAGATTGCTCAGCCGCGAGCCGGAGTTTGCGGCCCCCAGCGAAAAACAGACTGCCACGGCGAGCACGAGCGCCTCGACCGGCTTGACCCACCAGCCGGACAAGAGTCCGGGCTTGAGAAGAGCGGGCATCTCAGTCGCCTCCTTTGAGCACGGGCTCGGCTGCAACCCGGCGCGCCGCGGGAACCCGCAGCGCCGCGGTCGCCGGCGAAACGCTCGGGACCAGCGCCACCAGTGTCCCCGTCACGATCACCACGAGCCCAAACCAGATCCAGCCCACCAGCGGATTGAGGAACGCCTTGATGATGGGCCGCCCGGTGTCAGGATTCGTGCCCTCGTACACGACGTACAGATCCCATTGCGGGAGCGAATGGATGGAAACCATCGTCTGCGGCTGGCCGCTCGCCAGGTAGAGGCGCTTCTCCGGCGTCATCTGGAAGAGGCGCTTGCCGTCCCGATAAACATCGAGCATGGCGTACTCGGAGTTGTAGTTCAGGTTCGAGTCCTGTGTGAAGCCCACGCACTCCAGCGTGTAGGGCCCGATACTGAGCCGGGTGTGGAGGCCCATCTCCGCTACCTGGCTGGTATTGAAGGCGGCACCGCAAAGGCCCACCACGACCACCACCACGCCGATATGGACCAGGTAGCCGCCGTAGCGCCGCGTGTTGCGCCGGGTGAGCATCCAGGTGGAAGCCAGCAGATTCCGTCCCGTCTGCCTGGCAATCACCTGCGCACCGCGGAAAAACTCCGAAGCGATGGCGGCGAAGACCGCGGCCGACAGCGCAAACCCCACCAGCGCGTAAAACTTGCCCTGGGTGAGAGCGACGATCCCATGGCGCCATTCGAAGCCGAGAACCACGAGCACCGTGGCCCACAGCACGACGACCGGCAGCACAAAGTTGCGCTTGATGCTCCTCATCGAGGTGGAGCGCCAGGGCAAGAGCGGCCCTACGCCCGTCAAGAACAGCAGGAAGAGCCCGATGGGCACGGCGACCGCGTCGTAGAACGGCGCTCCGACCGTCACCTTGGTCCCCTGCACATACTCCGAAAGGATGGGGAAGAGCGTCCCCCACAGGATCACGAAGCAGGCGGTCAGCAGCACCAGGTTGTTGAACAGAAAACTCGACTCGCGGCTGACCAGTGACTCCACCTGGTGCTCGCCTTTCAGATGGTCACGCTGCAGCACATAGGTGAAGATACAGATCGCGAGGACGATGCCCATGAAGACGATGAACCAGGTTCCGATCGGCGACTGCGCGAAGGCATGCACGGAGCTCACCAACCCGCCGCGCGTCAGGGTCGTCCCAAGCATGGTCAGCTCGAAGGTGGTAAAGATCAGCCACACGTTCCAGCTCTTCATCATGCCTTTTTTTTCCTGCATCATGACCGAGTGGAGAAAGGCTGTGCCGGCCAGCCACGGCATAAAGCTCGCGTTCTCCACCGGGTCCCAGCCCCAGTAGCCGCCCCAGCCCAGCACCGCGTAGGCCCAGTGCATGCCCAGAAAGATGCCGCAGGTCAGGAACATCCAGGTGACCATGGTCCAACCCCGCGTCACCCTGATCCACTTCTCGCCCGGATACCGCATCATCAGGGCGCCCAGCGCGAAGGCGAACGGAAGCGAGAAGCCTACATAGCCCAGGTACAGCATGGGCGGGTGGATCACCATCTCCGGATACTGCAACAGCGGGTTCAGGCCGTTGCCATCCACCGGGGTGGGGCCGGCGAAGAGCGAAAACGGCTTGGCCACAAAGTTCAGCAGCACCAGAAAGAAGACCTGAATCCCGGCCAGGATGGTGCCCGCGTAGGCGTAGAGCTTGACGTCAATCTTGTGCGTGAGCCGGAGCACGAACCCGTACATGCCCAGCAGCCACGCCCACAAGAGCAGCGAGCCCTCCTGCCCGCTCCACATGGCCGCGAACTTATAGGGCGCGGGCAGGGCGCGATTGGAGTGCTCCAGGATGTAGGTGATCGAAAAGTCGTTGGTGAACACCGACCAAAGCAGCGCAAAGGCCGCGGCCGTCACGGCCACGAACCCTGCAATCCCGGCCCGCCGCGCCGTATCGGCGAGCCGTTCCGGCGAGATGCGCGCCGGCTGCCCGGTGGCGATCAGTCGCAGCGCCACCGTCCCTGCCAGCAGATTGTACGCAGCGAGCGCCAGGGCAATAAGGAGGGAAAAACTTCCGAAGGCTGCCATGATGACTCCAGAATAAACTTCACGCGCGGGGAAGAAGGCACACGCCTTCTCTCATCGAAGGTATTCTCCAACATGATAGGCGCTTGACGTGTGATTTGCCTCACACTTTAGTATGGAGGGAGTCGATGGACAGGGTCTTCAGGAAGGAACCCGTTCATCCGT
This sequence comes from Occallatibacter sp., assembly GCA_035508555.1. GTDB lineage: Bacteria > Acidobacteriota > Terriglobia > Terriglobales > Acidobacteriaceae > Telmatobacter. The sequence continues at coordinate 4,368 of DATJMU010000109.1, forward strand.
TCATCCGTGCTCAGGATGTCGGACTGCGTCTCAGGCCTGCTTGACGGCGTTTTGCTCGAGCAATTGGCCAGCCACGCTCAGCATCTCTTCATTGGGAACGGACCGGGGAAGAAACCGGATGCGCTCGCCGGCATAGTCATCGGGCCTGTCGTTGGCGCCGCCCAGCACCAATACCGGCAGCGACGGCATCCGCGTGTGCAGTTCCTCCACGAACGCCGGACCGCCGATGCCCGGCATGTGGTGACCTGAGATCACCAGCCCAAGACCGCCCGCGAACTGGGGCTGTTCCACAAGGCAAAGAGCCTCGGCCGCGTCGGCCACCCTCCGCACATCCGCGAACCGCCGCTCCAGAATCGACTTGCAAAGATAAGCCTGAAGCGGGTCATCGTCTACCAGCAAGATTGTCGACATGAACCCCTAATGCCCGCCCCTTATGGGGTTAGGACGCACCCCTCTCCTGACGAACTTGGTATTAAGATGGGGCAAGACGGGCTTCGGTTGCCTGCGGTCGCCGGTCCGGCCGTTCTCAGCCGAGCAGAAACTCCTTCTCCCGAAGCTCCTTGATCGAGTCCCGCAGCCTGGCCGCCCGCTCGAACTCGAACTTCTTGGCCGCCTCGCGCATCTCGTTCTCCAGCTTGACGATGTAGCCGTCGAGGTCCTCCTGCGACTTGAACTCGGGGATGGCTGCCGTCGCCTCCTCGGCCACCTCTCCGTACTCGGCCTTGAGGATCTGCGCCAGCCCCATGTCGATCCGGCTCACCACCGACTGCGGCACGATGCCGTTCTCCTCGTTGTAGGCCCGCTGGATCGCCCGGCGCCGGTCCGTCTCGTCCAGGGCCCGTCGCATCGAGTCCGTCACCGTATCGGCATAGAGGATCGCACGGCCCTCCAGGTGCCGCGCCGCCCGGCCGATGGTCTGGATCAGCGACCCCGCGGAGCGCAGAAACCCTTCCTTGTCGGCGTCGAGGATCGCCACCAGCGAGACCTCCGGCAGATCCAGCCCCTCTCTGAGCAGGTTGATCCCGATCAGCACGTCGAACTCGCCCTTGCGCAGGCCGGCGAGCAGCTTCACCCGCTCCAGGGTCTCGATCTCCGAGTGCATATACCGGCAGCGCACGCCCACCTCGGTGTAGTAGCCGGCCAGATCCTCGGCCATGCGCTTGGTGAGGGTGGTGACCAGCACCCGCTCGTTCCGCTTGGCGCGGTCGCGGATCTCCGCGAGCAGGTCGTCGATCTGGCCCTTCACCGGCCGGATCTCCACCTCCGGGTCGACCAGCCCGGTGGGCCGGATCACCTGCTCGATCACGACTCCGGCAGAACGGGTGAGCTCGTACGGGCCCGGCGTTGCCGAGACGTAGATGGTCTGGTTCACGCGGTTCTCGAACTCGTCGAACTTCAGGGGCCGGTTGTCCATGGCCGAGGGCAGCCGGAAGCCGTAGTCAACGAGCGTTTGTTTGCGGCTCCGGTCCCCGTGCCACATCCCGTGCACCTGTGGAATGGTCGCGTGGCTCTCGTCCACGAACAGGAGGTAGTCGCGCGGAAAGTAATCGAGCAGAGTCGGCGGGGGCTCACCCGGCAGCCGTCCACTGAAGTGCCGCGAGTAGTTCTCGATGCCGTGGCAGTAGCCCATCGACTTGATCATCTCGAGGTCGAACCGCGTCCGCTGGTGCACGCGCTGTGCTTCGACCATGCGGCCTTCGGCCTCCAGGTGGGCTACCCACTCGTTGAGCTCGGTGACGATCGACTCGATGGCCTCGGCTTTGCGCTCGGGCTGCACCACGTAGTGGCTTTTGGGATAGATGGGCAGACGCGCGTATTTCTGCTTCACCGTCCCAAACAGCGGGTCAATTTGCGCCAGGGACTCGATCTCGTCGCCGAACATCTCGATGCGGTACGCGCTCTCGTCGTAGGTGGGGAAGACCTCGATGGTGTCGCCGCGCACCCGGAAGGTTCCGCGCCGGAAGTCGTGGTCGTTGCGCTCGTAGAGGATCTCGACCAGCCGCCGCGTCACGTCCTTGCGCGCGATCCGCTGCCCCTTTTCGAGCAGGAGCAGCATCCCGTAGTACGCCTCCGGCGAGCCGAGGCCGTAGATGCAGCTCACCGAGCTCACGATAATCGCATCGCGCCGCTCGAACAGGGAGCGGGTCGCGGAGAGGCGCAGCTTGTCCAGTTCCTCGTTGATGGTGGCTTCTTTTTCGATGTAGAGGTCGCCGGCGGGGATGTAGGCCTCGGGCTGGTAGTAGTCGTAGTAGCTGACGAAGTACTCGACCGCATTGCCGGGGAAGAACTGCTTGAACTCGTGGTAGAGCTGGGCGGCAAGGGTCTTGTTGTGCGCCAGGATCAGCGCCGGCCGGTTCGACTCCTCGATGACCTTGGCCATGGTGAAGGTCTTGCCGGAACCGGTGACGCCGAGGAGCACCTGGTGCTTTTCGCCGGCGGCGAGGCCGGAGACCAGCTCATCGATGGCGCGGGGCTGATCGCCGCGGGGCTTGTAGGCCGTCACAAGTTGAAAGTCCATGGCTTGATTATACTGGCAGCAGGCGAAATCTAAGCGAAGACTCGATCAAGGTTGGATTCATCTTGACATGATTGATCTTGATCTCTGCGCTACACCATATGGTGTAAAATACCATAGAGCACGCAATGAAAGCCCGGTTGCGCCACTACAAGCGGATGGACTACGACGATGGCGCCATCGTGGAAATGGGCTTTGGCGCGTTCCCACGCCGGTCGCCGCGTCCCGCCACGATCTGAAGTATTCGCTCTTTTACGGTCGTCCCGGCGTCCGCGAGGTGGGCTACGATAACGAGCGCGGCAAAGGAGACCACCGCCATTTTCTGGGCGCCGAAACGGCTTATGCGTTCGTCAGCGTAAAGAAGTTAATGGCGGATTTCTGGTCTGATGTGAAGCGATTGAGAGGTGCCAAATGAATGAGGTCAAAATTACCGTCGGTGGTGCGATGGAGGAGGACGCCTCGCGCGAGTTCATCGATGCCTGGCATCGCGCCGAGCGCGGAGAAAACTTCCGGGAGCGCCATCTCGCGTTCGAGAGCTGGGACACGCTTGCGCGCGTCCTCAGCGGCAAGCGGGTGGAACTACTGGGCTATGTGAGGCGCAACGAGGTGCGCAGCATCCGCGCGCTGGCGCAGGCGCTGGGGCGCGATTACCGCAATGTCCATGCCGACGTGAAGGCGCTGGAGGCAGCAGGGTTAGTGGAGAATACACCGAAGGGCGTACGCGCGGATTACGACGCGATTGAGACGCGAATCGCGATCTGAAGGTTCCTGTCCTCCCATCCTTCCACGATGGGAACGCGGAAGGATCGGTCACCTGCGGGGTTCGCATTTCTCACCGTCACTCATGCCCGGGGTATACTGTTTCCCGTTCGCGAATACAAGGATCCGAACCCGATGGAGCGCCGTCGCGCAATGCTTCTTGGAGCCATCGCTCTCGCGGCAATGGTCTCCTCCGGACAGTCCCCTCGCCTTGAATATGTGAAGCCCATCGGCGTCGGCTGGAACACGGACAAATGGGGCTGGATGAGCTTTGTCGCCTTCAGCCCTGACGGTCGCGAAGTCGCATCCGACGGCGCGACGAGGCCTGACGATGTCTCCGAAAATCTCAGCTTCTGGACCTTTCCCGGCGGCCACTTTAATCGAAAAGTCTCCATAACGCCGCCTTTTGACCTTTCGGCAGACTGGAAGTACTACGTCTCAGGCCAGACCGTCCGGCTCCTCAGCACAGGCAGGCCCCTGTTTACTCTCGGCGGCAAGCAATTCGATGCCTTCGCCTTCAGCCCCGACAGCCGCTATGCAGCCGACGCTCTTCAGCCGATGTTCGGCGAGCGCACGGGGTTTCATCCTCCCGTCATTCGCATCTTCGAGCTACCCTCCGGTAAGCAAGTGAACGCGTTTGGAGTCCACCTCGTTTCTTCCCTCGCCTTCGGCCCCGACGGGAAAACCCTTGCTGCCGGCTACTGGAAGATCGTTGTGCTCCGCAATATGTTCACCGGAGCGCGCCTGGCGACGCTGCGCGGGTTCGGCCGATACGTCGAAAGCCTTTCCTTCAGCCCGGACGGTAGCTATCTCGCCGCCGGAACCGACGCCGGGGACGTCCAAATCTGGAACCTCCGCAGCCGCAGGGCCATTCAGACGCTGCAACTTGGCGGCCAGTTCGTCTCAGCTCCGGCCTTCAGCCCCAACAGCCGTCTGCTCGCTTTCGGCATTTACGGCACCGGCACCGTCTGGCTGGTCGGCGTTCAGACCGGCAAGGTGCTCGATCACAAGAAAATTTCAGATCTCGGCTGCGGCTCGGTCGCATTCAGCCCTGACGGCCGCTATCTTATTACTCCATCCACCGGCGGCCTGATCAAATGGCCCTACGACCGCGGAGGAACCATCCGCGTCTTCAAGGTTGTCACGCGTTAGCCGCCTGCTCACGCCGCATCCAGATAAAGCCGCTTCCCCAGCGCCTGGAGCGCCGCGTCGATCCGGGCGATCTTGGTGGCGTGCTCCAGGTTGGTGAGGCGGTTCACTTCCTGCCGCGTGATGCCGATTTGCCGCGCCGGTTCGCCATTTCGCGCCGGCCCTACGGGGCGGCGGGCGGCTCGGGGCTCCTTACCCAGGATTTCATCCTGGGCTATCTTCGGTCCCTCCCTACGGGAGGAAGAACGGCCGCAACTACGGTTGCGCCGGAATCGATCCCGGCGGGCCATCGCCCATTCACGCCGCCTCCAGATAAAGCCGCTTCCCCAGCGCCCGGAGCGCCGCGTCGATCCGGTCGATCTTGGTGGCCTGCTCCAGGTTGGTGAGGCGGTTCACTTCGTGCCGCGTGATGCCGATTTGCCGCGCCGGCTCGACATTTCGCGCCGCCCCTACGGGGCGGCGGGCGGCCATGGGGCTGCTTACCCAGGATTTCATCCTGGGCTATTTTCGGTTCCTCCCTACGGGAGGAAAGCCACCCCGCGCTTACGGCTGCATCGAAAATCAATCTCAGTGAACCACCGCCGCTCAGGCCGCATCGAGATAATGCCGCTTGCCCAGCGCCCGCGATGCGGTCGATCTTGGCGGCGTGCTTCAGGTTCGTGAGGCGGTTCACTTCCTGGCGCGTGATGCCGATGCGCCGCGCCGGTTCGCCATTTCGCGCCGGCCCTACGGGGCGGCGGGCGGCCTTGGGATCCTGACCCAGGATTTCATCCTGGGCTATTACCGGTTCCTCCCTACGGGAGGAAGAATGGTTGCACCCACAGCTTACCCAGGAAATCCTGGGTATCCGCGCCAACAACACCGCCGCCGTCCCGTAGGGCCGGCGCGAACCCATCAACCCCACACATAACGAGGGTCGTATTCAATCCGGTGTTTCTTCAAGAACGCCACATACTCCGCCCGAAAATCCCGTTTCCGATGATGCTCCTGCTGACCCGCGATATACGCCACGGTCGCGTTCACCTGGTTCAACCCGATCGAAAACGCTCCATACCCCTCCTGCCATGCAAACTCCGGTGTTCCACAAGTCTCGTGCATCCATCGCGACGACCCCTGCTTGATCTCCCGCATCGCCTGCGAAATTGTCTTCGTCGCCGGCAGACTAAGCAGAATGTGGACGTGATCCTCCATTCCACCCACCGCGATAGGCTTCATTTCATGCTCGCGCGCGATCCCTCCGATATAAGCCCACAGCCGCTCACGCACACCCTCCGCAATCAAGTTGCGGCGCTCTTTTGTCGAAAAGACGCAATGGAATAGACACGAACAATATGTGTGGGCCATAGTACGCAAATCCTACATCGAACCAACGATGCGGACCAAATCGATGGCGGCGCGGGGAATCATGGAATCGCTCCCCAGACGGTTTTTCGCGCCGGCCCTACGGGGCGGCGGACTGACTCGGGGCTCCTTACCCAGGATTTCATCCTGGGCTATCTTCGGTCCCTCCCTACGGGAGGAAGAACGGCCGCAATTACGGTTGCGCCGGAATCAATCCCGGCGAGCCATCGCCCATTCACGCCGCATCCAGATAAAGCCGCTTCTCCAGCGCCTGGAGCGCCGCGTCGATCCGGTCGATCTTGGTGGCGTGCTTCAGGTTCGTGAGGCGGTTCACTTCTTTGCTTACAACCCTGAGCCTGTCAAGAAGGCCCGCTGCGGGCAGATTCTCTGATAAGAAACAAAATTGCAAGTGCAACAAAACAAGAGATGAATTCTACGGACTCCCACCCATCGGACAAAAACAAAGACGTCCGATGGATGGGGCACAGTTTCATCCCCCGCGGGTTGGCAACGACGGTGGAGGACTGTTACATGGCCCTTGAGCGACTTGAGTTTTTCCGCGGTCTGTGAGGCCGTGCACTTTCAAGACCTCGATCGTTCATGGATTGGGATCCGAATGCGATCGGCCTGTGGAACCCTGGCGGTGTTCTTTCCGTAAACGGAGTTGCGCTACTACAATTCTGCAAACAGGTTTCACAACCCAGCTACGATACTGAAGCGCCGTAAGGAGATTGCATGGAGCCGGAGAACCCTCCCACACCCTCGGAACAGATTCCCACCAAATCTGCAGCCGGACCGGTTTTGATTCCGGAGCCGGCCGGGCCGGGCCCCGCTCCGCGGAAGCCGGGGCTGGTGAGCCGCGTGTTTATCGGGCCGGAGGGGCTGCGCGCGGGCTGGTCGGCGCTGCTGTTTGTGCTCTTCACCGCTCTATTCCTGGTCGTTATCGGGGTCGTGGTGGGAGCGATTACCGGGCATCGGCATTCGCCCAAGGTCACCAGCCTGACGCCGTTGCGCACGCTGCTGGGCGAGACGCTGCAGGTGCTGGCGATCCTCATGGCGGGGGGGCTGGTGGCGCTGATTGAGCGGCGGCGGATTCTCGACTACAACCTGCGCGGCCCGCATGGCTTCAGGCATCTGCTGGGCGGCGCGGCCATCGGATTTGTGGGGCTTTCGGCACTGGTAGGGGCGCTGGCGTGGGGAGGGTGGCTGCACTTCGGGGCCGTTGCGCTCACGGGTCCGCAGATTCTCGGGTTCGGCGCCATCTGGGCGCTGGCGTTTCTGGGCACGGGGCTGTTCGAAGAGGGCAGCTTTCGCTGCTTCCTGCTGTACACGCTGACGCGCGGGCTGAACTTCTGGTGGGCGCTGGGGCTGGTCGGGATCGCCTGCCTGAGCCTGGTTGTGACGGCCAAGGGCAACGGCGCGTGGGGGGTCTACGTGATCGCGCTGGCGCTGATGATTCCCTGCCTGATTCTTCATCTCAGGCGCGCGCCGAGCTCGGGATTCTGGCAGGCCACATGGGTCACTTCGACCTACTTCGGCTTTCTGCATACCAGCAACAGCGGGGAGACCTGGGTGGGGATCTTCCAGGCCGCGGCGATCGGCTTCATCTTCTGCGTGAGCGTGAAGGTGACCGGCTCGGCGTGGTGGGCGATCGGGTGCCACGCGGCGTGGGACTGGGCGGAAACGTTCTTTTATGGCACGGCCGACAGCGGACTGATTCCCAAGGGCCATTTCCTGACGACTGCGCCGGCCGGCAATCCGTTCTGGAGCGGCGGGACGGACGGCCCCGAGGGCAGCGTGCTGGGCCTTGGGGCGATCACGCTGATCCTGATTCTTCTGCTGGTGTTCTACGGGCGGAAGAGAGACGCGCCGCCGGCGGCCGGGGCTGCGGCAGAGGCGGCGGGTTGATTTTCGAGGCGGCGTTCCTCCGCGCCCGGTGCGGGACCCACGGCTTCCCTACACCGTGACTACTTGCCCGCAGCGCGGCGGTATTCTGTTCGTAACCGATGTCCATGCCGCCTCCTCCCGCGCCCCGCTCGCCCCGTTTGTCTTCTCTGCTGGAGGAGGGCCGCGACCGGCGCTGGCTGCGCATCCTGCTGTGGACGGTTGCCGGGGTTGTGGCGCTTGCCGTGGCGGGCGGCGCCGCGGGGCTGCTCTGGCTGCGTCAGGCCGCGCTGGCCGCGCTGCCTGCGCTGGACGGGACGGCGCACCTGGCCGGTCTCTCCGCGGCAGTAGCGGTCCGGCGCGATGCTCACGGGGTGCCGCACATCGAGGCCGCGAACCAGAGCGATCTTTTTGTGGCGCAGGGCTACGTGACGGCGCAGGACCGGCTGTGGCAGATGGACCTCTACCGGCGCAACGCGGACGGGACGCTGGCGGCGATCCTGGGCCCCTCGCTGCTGAAGCACGACGAGGAACAGCGGGTACTGCAGTTGCGCAGCACGGCGGAGCGGATCTACAAGGCGATGGCGCCCGACGAACGGCGGCGGTTTGAGGACTACGCGCGGGGCGTCAATCTCTACATTGCGCAGTGCGAGCAGACGGGGAGGCTGCCGCCGGAGTTCAAGCTGTTGTTCTACCGGCCCGCGCCCTGGACGGGCGTGGACTCGCTGGCGGTGGGCATGACGCTGGTGGAGACCCTCGATACGCATGTGGAGACCAAGCTCACGCGCGCCGTGGTGGACGCGAAGCTGCACGACGATCCGAAGCTCGAAGCCGATCTCTATCCGATCGGATCGTGGCGCGACCATCCGCCGACGGGGCAGATCCTGGACCTGAGCAAGCCGCAGCCGGCGCCGCCGCTCGATTCCACTCTGAACGACGGCGGGGAGGCAGCGCGGGCCGCCGGGATGGGGATGGTGCTGCCGGCGTTTACGCCGCCGTCGCAGACGGTGCCGTGGTTTCTGCGGGGAGTGCTGGGGCTGCCCACGTGCCGGGGCTGCATCGCCGGCTCCAACAACTGGGTGGTCGCGGGCGCGCACACGGCCAGCGGCAAGCCGCTGCTCGCGAACGATATGCACCTGGAGCTGACGGCGCCGAATATCTGGTACATGGCCGACCTCAGCGCTCCCGGCTTCCACGCGGCGGGCGTTACTTTGCCTGGAGTGCCTTATATCATCGCCGGGCACAACGAGCACGTGGCGTGGGGATTCACGGCGCTGGGCGGCGACGTGCAAGACCTTTACATCGAGAAGCTGGACGGGAAGGGCGATTACTACCAGGCAGCAACCGCAACCACGCCGGGGGCGTGGAAGCCGCTCCGAGACGATCGCGAGACTTTCGATGTGCGCGGGGGCCGCAGCGTGAGGCTCGACATTCAGTTCACGGATCACGGCCCGCTGCTGAATCCGCTGCTGCCCAGATCGGAGCCGCCGGTGGCGCTGAAGTGGACGCTCTACGACGCTACGCTGAATACGATTCCGCTGTACGAGATGGACACGGCCTCGAACTGGACGGAGTTTGAGGCGGCGCTGGCCGCATGGTGCTGGCCTACGCAGAACCTGGTCTACGCCGACGACCAGGGGCACATCGCGTACCAGGCGATCGGGCGCATCCCGATCCGGTCGGCGGGGCTCACGGAAGAGCCGATCGTGAACGATGGCGACGAATGGGAGGGCTACATTCCGTTCCAGGACATGCCCAGCGCGGTCGACCCGCCGTCGGGGTTTCTGGCCACGGCGAACTCGCGCGTGACCACGCTGGCCGCGCCTTACCCTATCACGCTGGAGTGGGGCGAGCCCTACCGGGCGGAGCGCATCTATCATCTGCTGGAGGGCCGGAACAACCTGACGCCGGCCGATATGCTGGACGTGCAGACCGATATCTACAGCGCCGTGGACCGGGAGCTGGGGCAGCGCTTTGCCTACGCCATCGACCAGACGGCGAGCGCCGGCCCGCGGCTGCGGCAGGCCGCGGACCTGATGCGCTCATGGGACGGCCGCGTGAGCACGGACTCGAGCGCGGCCTCGATTGTGGACTGGGCGCGCGAGGCCTTCTGGCCGCTCATTCTCGATCCGAAGATCGGTAAGGACGGGGCGCACGACTATCACTGGACAGAGGGCGCCTACGCCGAGGAGCAGATCATCATGAACGGCGGCAAGGCCTGGCTGCCGCCCGGCTACAAGGACTGGAACGCGCTGCTGACCGCGGCGGTGGCGGAGGGCCTGAAGGAGGGCGACGCCCCGCGTCAACCGAGCAAGTGGACTTATGGAAGCTGGCACGTGATCCAGATCGAGCATCCGCTGGTGCAGTTCCTGCCGTTCCTGAGCCGGGTTGCCGGGGTGGGGCCGCTGCCGCTGAGCGGCGACCGGACGACGATCAAGCAGGTGGGGCGCTCGTTCGGGCCGTCGGAGCGGTTCACGATGGACTGGAGCAACATCGATGGCTCGACCGAGAACATCGTGCTGGGCGAGAGCGGCAATCCTTTGAGCCCCTACTTCCGCGACCAATGGGACGACTGGTACACGGGCAAGACCTTTCGGCTTCCTTTCAGCGAGGCGGCGGTGGCGGCGCAGACCCGGCACACGCTACGGCTGATGCCATGAACCAGGGGTCAGGCAGAAGGTTCATTGGCCCTGCGATCCTGCTGCTTGCCGCGTTGATCGCGGTGGCGCCGCTGCTGGTGCGGGGGAGCTCGTGCGGGCACGACTTCGACTTTCATCTTGTGTCGTGGCTTGCGGCGCTGCATAGCTGGCGGCAGGGGATTGTGTATCCGCACTGGGCGGCGAGCGCGAACTACGGCGCAGGCTCGCCGCGATTTGTCTTCTACCCTCCGCTGACGTGGATGCTGGGCGCGGCTCTGGGCGCGGAGCTGCCGTGGAATCTGGCGCCGATTGCGCTTACGTTTCTGCTGCTGGCGGCTACGGGCCTGGGCACGCGGATGCTGGCGCGCGAGGTTCTGGGCGAGGGCCCGGCGACCCTGGCGGGCGGCGCGGCGATTTTTTCGACCTACGCGCTGTTCACCGCCTACGAGCGCACGGCCTTTGCCGAACTCGCCGGAGGCTTGTGGGTTCCGCTGGTTCTGCTCTTCGCGCTGCGCCGGCGCGCGCCGTCGGGCCCACTTCTGCGCCGCGCTTTCGACGGCTCGGCGGCGTCTCTGGCTATTGCCATTGCGGGCACATGGCTCTCGAACGATCCACTCGGGGTGATGGTCTGCTACATGCTGGCCGGGGTGGCGCTGGCCGCGGCCGTGGCGCAGCGGTCGTGGGCGCCGATCGTTCGGGCCGCGGCGAGCACGGCGCTGGGGCTCGGCGTCGCGGCGTTCTACCTGGTTCCCGCGGCGTGGGAGCAGAGCTGGGTCGCCATCGGCCAGGTGATCGCCGATCCGGCGGAGCAGTTCCAGACGAGCTGGCTGTTTGCCCGCCACGCCGATCCGTCGCTGCAGGCGCACGACGGCGTTCTGCACACGGTTTCGATTGCGGGCGCGATCATGTTTGCAGCCGCGTTCACGGGGCTGGGGGTGGGCTGGCGCCGGGGGCGGTTCCTGGCAAAGGGCGACCGGTGGGCGGCGTTCTGGATTCCGGTGGCGCTGATTCCGTTCGCGGTGCTGTTTCTGCAGCTCCCGGAGTCGGCGCCGGTGTGGAATCTGGTGCCGCGGCTGCATTTTTTGCAGTTTCCGTGGCGCTGGCTGGTCTGTCTTGAAGCGCCCATGGGCCTGCTGATCGCCGCGGCGGTGTGGCCGGCGCGGCCGCGCTGGCGGCTGGCCGTGGGCGGAGCGTGCGCGGCGGCGTTTTTGAGCGCGGGGTACTTCGGAGCCGGCGCGTACTTCCAGGTGTGCGAGGACTCGGAAACCCCGTTGGCGATGGCGAGCATCGACCGCGCCAGACTGGGCTTCGAGGGCGCGAGCGAGTACGTTCCGCGCGGGGTGGACAGCACCAACATCCCGATGGGCCTGCCGCAGAGCTGTCTGGTGAGCGAGCCGCTTGCGCCGCTGGCCGCCGAGCCCGCCGACCCGGACTCGGTTCCCGAGTTTGAGCAGAGCCAGCACACCTGCGAGGCCACGTTCAAGGGCTACGGGAGCAACGCCGAGCATGTGCGCTTTGCGTTCGAGAGCGCGCAGGCGGGTTACCTGGTGCTGCGCCTGCTCAACTATCCTGCGTGGCGGGTTCGGGTGAACGGGAGCCTCGTCGCTTCCCTGCCCCGGCGGGACGACGGGCTTATCGCCGTCCCGGTCGGGGCGGGCCGGGTTGCGGTTGCGGCCGACTGGACGGCCACGGGCGACGTGATTGCCGGGCGATGGCTGAGTGTACTCTCGGTGCTTCTGCTCACGGGGCTGGGCGCGGGCGAGCGAAGGCTGTCTGGAACTCGGTTATCATGAGTTCAATGCACGCCGATGTGAAGTCGCTGATCCAGGAAGGTGCGGAGCTGACCGACCGCGCGCTCGAAGCGCTGCTTCCCAGCGCCGAAACCGTGCCCGCCTCGATTCACGGGGCCATGCGGCACTCTGTTTTTGCCGGCGGCAAGCGACTGCGGCCGGTGCTGGCGATGCAGGCGGGGGTTACCATTGCGGGCGGGCTTCCGGCGGGCATCGAGCGGCTGGGCGCAGCGCTGGAGATGATTCACACGTACTCGCTGATCCACGACGACCTGCCGGCGCTGGACAACGACGACCTGCGGCGGGGCAAGCCCACCTGCCATGTGGCCTTCGGCGAGGCGATCGCGATCCTGGCCGGGGACGCGCTGCAGACGCGGGCCTTCGAGGTCCTGGCCGGCCTGGATGCGCCGCCGGCGGCAACGGTGCAGATCGTGGGCCTGGTGGCCAACGCGATCGGCACGGTGGAAGGGATGATCGGCGGACAGGTACTCGATCTTGAGAGCGAGCACCTGAAGCCCACGCCGGAGCTGGTGGATGCCATTCACCGCGCCAAGACGGGGGCGCTGATCCGGGTGAGCGTGGTTGGGGGCGGGGTCTACGCGGGGGCGACGGCGGACGATGTGGCGCGGCTGGACCGCTTCGGGCGCAAGGCCGGGCTGGCTTTCCAGATTGTGGACGATGTGCTGGATATGACGGTGGACTCAGAGCACCTGGGCAAGACGGCCGGCAAGGACCAGGCGACCGAGAAGGCCACGTGGCCCGCGGTCTTCGGGATCGAGCAGAGCCGGCGCGACGCCGCCCAGCTCATCGAAGAGGCATTTGACGCGCTGGCGCCCTACGGCAGCCGCGCCGACGGCTTGAAGTCCGTGGCACGCTACCTGGTCGAACGGAGCAACTGAGGCGCTTTGTTGCGGCGCATCGGCCGGCAACAACAGGCTCTAGAGCTGAAAGAGAATCGGGGCCTGAAGGAGAACCGGGTCAACGGGCGAAGATGTTCTTGAGGCGCTCGCGCTGCTTGGAGATGTCGTCGACCGCGCTTTGAATGCGCCCGAGCAGCGACTGAGCCTCATCCAGGTAGCCGGGCAGGGCGTTCCACCACGCTTTGATGGTTTCCTGCTGGTCGAGCATGGCCAGCGCCGTACCGCCGGCGGCGGCCAGCATTGCGGCGCGGCGGTTGCCCGTGAGCAGCAGCGCGCCGCCGGCCACGAGCGTTCCCGCAGCGGCGTAGCGCACGAGGTTGGCGGGCTGGCCCTGTGTGCCGGCCGGCGTGGACCGCGGCTGGCCTATTTCTTCTTCTCCCGGCTTCGAAAGCGGCACGACTACCATGTTCTCTCCTTCGTCCATCATCGATTCCCTGTCGCGCTCCACTTTGCCACGCGCGGCGGAGCCTTGCTTAGAGTATTGCCTGAAACCCTGCGCGTACAAGTGATTTCGGAGCGATGGCGCGAGGTTGGGCGGCGGCAGCGCCTGGCCCGGCAACCAAGCCTTGCGTTCAGTCCAGGTCGAACTCCCGGAGGGGCTTGCCTGCGGGAGCGTCTTTGGCTTTGCGGAGCGCTTCGGCGAATTTCTTCTCAAGGAGGTCGGCTTTGTTTTTCTCGGCGTCGACCGACTGGCGGAAGATCGATTCGGCGCGTTCGTCGCGCTCGCGCATCGCTCTGGCGGCTGTCTCCAGATCCTCGAAGGTGCGTTTGCGCGGCGCCGGCGTGTGGCTCACTACCAGTCCCGTCGTCCCGTCGATCTTCAGCATCGCCCCACAGTCAGGGCAAGCGACTTCAAATACATGTTCTTTGGTCTTGGCCATGGCAATCCCAGCTCGACACTTGGAATTGTAGGCCCTGGCGCGCGGAGTTGTCCGAACTTGTGCCGGCCGGCGGCAGGCCTGCTCTCAGGGGAGCACGACGGCCAGCACAAATCCGTCGTAGCCTTTGGCGCCTACGGTCTGCACGGCAGCGGCGGTCACGCGGGGTTCGGCGGCCAAGGCTTTTGCGAAACGCCGCACGCCCTCGACGTCCTTGTCGTCAGTGCCGGCCTCGACGACCTTGCCGTCGCGCACCACGTTGTCGACCACGATGGCCGTTCCCGGGCGGGCGAGCTGCAACGACCACTGGAAGTACTCCGTATTGCCGGCCTTGTCGGCGTCGATGAAGATGAGGTCGAAGGGCTGCGGGCGCTCGGCCGCCAGGGCCGCGAGGCTGTCGAGCGCCCGCCCCTGGCGCAGCTCCACGCGATCGAGGACGCCGGCGTTACGCAGGTTGGCGCGAGCCACTTCGGCGTGCAGCGGATTGAACTCGAGGGTCACGACTCGACCTTCGGGTCCGGCTGCCCGCGCCAACCAGATGGTGCTGTAGCCGCCGAGAGTGCCGATCTCGAGAATCCGCCGGGCCCGGGTGAGATGGGCGAGGACGGCGAGCAGCTTTCCCTGCAGCCGGGTGACGTCGATGGGCGGCAGCCCCGCTTGCGCATTGGCGGCGAGGGCCGCATCGAGGGCCTGGTCGCCGGGCGCGAGCAGGCCGCCGAAGTAGTCGTCCACCGCAGTCCACACCGGCTGCAGAGAGTGGACGGGCCGCTCATTCCGCAGGGCGGTGCGCTCAGCCGCATACGTCTCCGCTTCAGTTTTCGCCTCGGGCATGGGCAGCTCCTTTTTTTGTGAGTGGTTGGGTTCGCAAACGCAGCCTGGGACATTTACTTTTCGCGCGCCACCACAAAGTCCGGCATCCAGAGCAGGGCGCGGCGGTAGTCGGACTCGGGCAGCACGGCCAGGGCCTGCCGCGCCTGATCGGCGTAGCGGTTAGCGGCGGCCATGGCGTATTCGACCGACCCGTTGCGCGCCAGAATCTCCTGGATCTGTCCGCGGCTGACGTTCTCAAAGCTGCGGTCATCGAGGACCCGCTGAATGTTCTGGCGATCGCGGGCGGTGCCGTGGTCGATGGAGTGGATGACGGCGAGCGTGGCCTTGCCTTCGCGCAGGTCGCTGGCCACGGGTTTGCCCAGAACGTCCTCGGTGGCGGTCAGGTCGAGAACGTCATCGACGATCTGGAAGGCCAGCCCGACGGCGCGGCCGTAGGTGGCGAGGCCGGTCTCCCCGGCCTCAGGGGCGCCGGCCAGCACCGCGCCCAGCCGCATCGAGACCGAAAAGAGGCAGGCTGTCTTGCGGAAGATCAGGTCGTAGTACTCGGCCTCGGAGACGGCCTTGCCGAGCTTCTGGATCTGCAGAAGCTCGCCCTCGACCATCTGCTGGGTAAGGTCGATGAGGACGTCGAGGATGCGCAGGTTGCGCTCGCCCAGCGCCACGCGATAGGCCTGCATATAGAGCCAGTCGCCGGCGAGCACGCACTTCTCATTGCCCCAGGTGGTGTTGGCGGAGGGGCGGCCGCGGCGGGTGTCGGCTCCGTCGATGATGTCGTCGTGGAGCAGGGTGGCGGTGTGCACCATCTCGACGACCGCGCCCAGTCGCACCGCACTCTGGCCGGAGAAGCCCAGCGCATGGGCCGCCAACAGCAGCAGCGAAGGCCGTATCCGCTTGCCGCCGCCCTCGCGCAGGTACTCGGCGATCTCGGTGATGGTGCTTACGCTCGAAGCGGCGTCGCGGCCCAGCTCCTGCTCCACCGCCACGAGATCCTCGCGGAGCAGATCGAAGACCTCCCTCGCCGTCGCTATCGCCAGTGTGCTCAAATGCTCTCCGCTTTTGCCGAAATCCGCTGGGGAAGCCCCGCAAAATCCGCCGGACCCGGGCTCAATTGGTACGGTAGTTGGTAAACTGCAGGTCCACGCCGAGGTCCTTGCTCTTGAGCATGGCGATGATGGCCTGCAGGTCGTCGCGGTCCTTGCCCGATATGCGCACGGTGTCGCCCTGGATGCTGCCCTGGACCTTCTTTTTGGTCTCTTTCACGAGGCGCACGATCTCCTTGGCCTTTTCGGAGGGAATGCCCTGCTGCAGGCTGATCTTCTGGCGCACGCTCTGGCCGGCGGCCGGTTCGACCTTGCCGTAGGTAAGATTCTTGAGAGAGACACCGCGCTTCACCAGTTTTTGTCCGAGGATCTCTTTCACGGCCTCGAGCTTGTACTCGTTGGCGGAGGCAAGCTGGATGGTCTCCGCGCCTTCGAGGTCGATCTCAGAGTGGGAATCCTTGAGATCGAACCGCTGGCGGATCTCTTTGAGCGCCTGGTCGATGGCGTTGCGGACCTCCTGCATGTCCACCTTGCTCACGATGTCGAATGAATTGTCCTGGGCCATGGTTCACTTCCTCGCTGCATCCGGGCGTCGCCAACGCGTTTGCCGCCCGGGCGCAACTCTTTCAGTTTCCCACGTCAGGCGGCAGGTGAAACAGCCGGAGGAAGTTTTTCGTGGTGGCGGCGGCGATTTCGGCGGGGCTCACACCCTTGACCGCTGCCAGAGTGCCGGCGGTCCGGGCTACGAAGGCGGGCTCGTTGCGCTTGCCGCGGTCGGGCGCGGGCGCGAGCCAGGGGGCGTCGGTTTCGACCAGCAGGCTGTCGAGCGGAACCTGAGCGGCGACGTCGCGCAGGGGCTGCGCCCTGGGATAAGTCAGGTTTCCTGCGAAAGAGATGAGGAAACCCAGATCGAGGGATTGGCGCACCTGCTCCCATGCGCCGCCGAAGCAGTGCATCACGCCGCCGAGGCCGGTTGCGCGCCAATGCTCGTTGAGCACGGCGAAGAGGTCGTCCCAGGCGTCGGTATGGCCGTCCCTGGGGCGGCAGTGGATCAGGATGGGCCGCTTGTGAGCGGCGGCGATTTCGAGCTGCTTGATGAGGCCCGCGCGCTGCACGTGGTGCGGAGCACCTTCGTGGTAGTAGTCGAGGCCGATCTCGCCGCAGGCGATGGTTTCGGGCTCGGCCAGCAGGCCGTCGAGTCTGGCGAGCACGCCGGCATCAATCTCCGGCGTATTGTGCGGATACACTCCCGCGCTCGCATACAATCGTGGCATTTCAGCTTTTCCGTTGAACTCCCGGCAAATCTCGAGCGCCTGGTGCATCTCCGCCGGCCCCTCGCCGATCCCGATCGCGAGCACCGCGCCCACGCCCGCGTCGTACGCGCGCTTGAGCATCGACTCGCGGTCGCCCGCGTAGCGCGAGCTGTCCAGATGGGCATGGGAATCTATGAGCAATGAAACCTCAATAGATGCGGCTTATCAATATAATCAAACGCATAGACGGCAAATAGGCTCTTTTCTCAGTCCTCTGCGGCATACTCGGCCAATCTATTAAGAAGATAGGTCGGGATCTGCTCCGTTGTCAGTCTCTGTTCCCATTTCTTGGCCCCTTCCCAAACATGCACAAAACTGGACTCAGTCACAACCCAGGCGTACGCAGCCCCCTCGGTCTCTGGTCGCAAAATCCACCTGATCTTGTGAGACGGACCGAAAGGGATCTGCGCTCCTCCTACCTCAGCAGGATCGGCTCCAAAGTAAATGCGACATTGATTCGAATTCGCTCTTGTCGGAGATGCGTCCTTAAATTCAGCAAACACATTCATTCCTGTTAGCTGCACGCGAGGAAAATTGCCGCCAGCCCGCCATTCTTCCGGGCGAATGCACTCCCGAATGCGCATTTGAATATTTTGGAACTCGTGCTGCATAGTAGTCATTCTATTTGCCCCTAACGTGCCCAGCATAACATGGATCTACTTACATCGTTTAGATGAGTTATACAACCGAACTTCATCAGTTGCACCAAATGTTCCGACGCAGGCGCAGTTTTATCATGTCGGTTACAGTAATCTATACAGAAAGTCGATAAGCCCGAGCGCTGACTTATAAACAGTTATCTTGTGCAGACTCGCATGCAGAGGCGTTCACCTGGTGAAGTCTACTTCAACCGCGCCCCCAGCGGCACCTCTTCCAGAAATCCGGCCAGCACGGGCGCGCCGTCGGGCAGCGAGGCCGCCAGCAGCATCCCGTTCGATTCGAGGCCGCGCATCTTCCTGGGCGCCAGGTTGGCCACGATGACGATCTTGCGGCCGATGAGTTTTTCGGGCTCGTAATACTGCGCGATGCCGGCGAGAATCTGGCGCTTCTCGTAGCCG
>DATJMU010000110.1:0-3392 GCA_035508555.1 Occallatibacter sp.
ACGTCGAGCGCTGCATCGAGAACCTGCTCGCCGCCAACATCCAGGCCGACGTGATCCTCTTTCATCCCTACGATGCCTGGGGGTTCAAGTCCATGGGCGCCGACGCGGATGACCGCTATCTGAAGTACGCCATCGCGCGGCTTTCCGCCTACCGGAATGTGTGGTGGTCGCTGGCCAACGAGTACGACCTCATCCGCTCCAAGACCATGACCGACTGGGACCGCTTCTTCCGCATCGTGAGCGAGTGCGATCCATACAGCCGCCTGCGGTCGATCCACTACAGCCGCGTGATGTACGACTACTCGCGGCCCTGGTGCACCCATGCCAGCCTGCAGGCCTGCGACTTCGACAAGTCGGCCGAGCGGCGGAACGCGTGGAACAAGCCCATCATCTACGACGAGATTCAGTACGAGGGCAACATCGCCCGGCGTTGGGGAAATCTCTCGCCTGAAGAGATGACGTACCGCTTCTGGCGGGCGATCGTCAACGGCGTCTACGCCACCCACGGCGAAACCTGCATCTCGACCGACGGCAGCCCGGTGTGGTCCGATGCCGGCGAGCTCCACGGGATGAGCCCGGCGCGGCTGGCGTTCCTGCACAAACTGCTGCAGCGCACCGGTACAACGGGGCTGATCGCGGCGGAGAATCCCTACTACGTGAACGCGGGCAATCCGGGCGAGCTGTACCTGTGGTTCTTCGACTACCATTGCGCGGCCGAGTACGAGTTTCCGCTGCCCGGGAAGACGCAGTTCAAGGCCACCATGATTGACCCGTTTGCCATGACGACCGAGGCGCTGCCGGGAACCTTCAGCGGCAAAAGCAAGTTGACGCTCAGCGGGAAGCCGTACCGGGCGGTGCTGTTTGAGAAGGTCTGAGTTGAGAACAATGATTCGGAGAATTGAGTCGATCGGACACGCAGGCTTGCGCGGAGCGGCTGCGTGCGCGTTGGCGATTGCGCTGTGCGGCACAGCCCACGCGGCGCGGGTGAAGGTGATCGTCGCCAAGGGCGCGAGCGCGCGTGCATTATGGGGCGCCGGGCAACTGCGGGCGGCGCTGGCCGAGGTCAAGAACGCGCCGCCGGGAGCGCGCGTCATCGCCGGCCTTCGCTCCGCACCCGAGCTCAACCGCTTCGCCGTCCCCGCGTTCTGGCCGCAGGCCCAGGAAGCCTTCCTCATCCGGCAAATCGGTAACACCTGGGTCATCGCCGGCAGCGATCCCTCCGGCGTCCTTTACGGCGAACTCGAACTGGCCGATCGCGTCCGTGCCGCCGGCGTGTTGCCCGCCGGCATCGATGACATGGAGCACCCGCTGCTCAAGCTGCGCGGCGTCTGCATCGGCATGCAGAAACCCGAAATCACCTACGAGGGCGCCGAGTACGACTACCGCTACACGCCGGAGAACTTCCCCTGGTTCTACGACAAGGCCGAATGGATCAAGTACCTCGACATGCTGGCCGAGGAGCGCTACAACACGCTCTATCTCTGGAATGGCCACCCGTTCACGAGTCTGCTCAAGCTGCCCCGCTACCCCGAGGCCCAGGAGCTGCCCACGGCCCAGCTCGACAAGAATATCGCCATGTTCAAGTGGCTCACCACCGAGGCCAACAGGCGCGGCATCTGGATTCTGCAGGGCTTTTACAACATTCATCTCTCGCACGCCTTCGCGCGGGCGCATCACCTGCCTTACCACCTGTCGGCGCCCAATCCGCTGGCCACCGAATATACGCGCTACGTCATCTCGCAGTTTGTCCAGAAGTATCCGAACGTCGGCCTCTTCGTCACCCTCGGCGAAGCCCTGGCGCCGCGTTACGGCGCGCAATGGATGACCCAGGCCATCATCCCCGGCGTTGAACGCGGCCTCAAGGCCCTCGGCAGCAACACCGAGCCGCCCATCGTTGTCCGCGCCCACGCCACCGACATCGAGGCCGTGATGAAGGCATCGCTGCCGCTCTACAAGAACATCGACACCATGTTCAAGTGGAACGGCGAATCGCTCACCTCGACCAACGTGCGCGGAGGCGTGCGCCAGCGCTTCGAGCAGTTGGCCGCGGAGTCGAACATCTCCATCGCCAACATCCATCTTCTCTCCGACCTCGAGCCCTTCCGCTGGGGCGACCCCACGTTCATCCGCGAGACCATCGCCAACTTCCCCCGCATCGGCATCGAGGGGCTGCATCTCTACCCGCTGCGCTATTGGGACTGGCCCTACTCCGGCGACAACACCATGCCGCGCGAGCTGCAGACCACCCGCGACTGGATCTGGTTCCAGGCGTGGGGACGCTATGCCTGGAATCCCTTCCGCGATCCCGAAAAGGAGCATGTCTATTGGGCGAATCAGTTTGCCGATCGCTACGGAACGGCGCAGGCCGGCGAAAAGCTGCTCGATGCCTACACGCTCGCAGGTCCGTGCCAGCCCACCCTGCTGCCCCGCATCGGCATCACCGAGGGCAACCGCGAAGCGTTGGCGCTGGGCATGACCATGCCGCAGATGATTGACCCCGAGCACTTCGGCCCCGACTATCCGCTCTGGAACGGCGACGCGCCTCCCGGCGAGCGCCTCGAAGAGTACGTGGATGAGGAATTCCACCACCAGCCGCATCATGGCGAGACGCCGATCGGCGTAAGCGATGAGACCGTGCAATGGTCGAGCCAGGCGCTGGCCGATGCCCAGGCCGCCGCGCCCTTTGTGACCAGAGACAAGCCCGGGTACGGGCGCGTGGTCAACGATCTGCATGCGATCTCGCTCCTCATGCAGTTCTACAACGCGAAGATCCGGGCCGCGCAGGATGTGCTGCTCTACGGCTACGATCACCACCTCGCGCACCTGGAACAGGCCGAGCCGCTGCTGGCCCGGAGCGTCGATCTCTACAAGCAGCTCACCGCGGTCGCCGGCCCCGCCTACATCACGGCCACCAGCATGGAGACCTCGCAGCGGCGCATCCCGTTCAAGGGCGGCATGAAGGACTATCCAAGCTGGCAGCAGTGCCTGCCCATGTATGAGCAGGAGCTGGCCACGTTCCAGAAACGCATCGCCGAGCTCAAAGAGGGCACCAGCGTCCACGTGAGCCGGCCAACCGGGCCGTTTCCGCAGGTGCCCTTCACGCTCAAGCCCGGCGCGGGCGAGGCGTTCACCGTGGACAAGGGCGCGCAGCTCTTTATGGGCGCCAGCCCGGCGATCGCCGCGCTTGCGCCCGAGCTCGTGGGCATGAAGGGCATCCGCATCGCGCCAAAGCAGGGCGGCGCTATTGAGTTCGATCTTGCGGCGCCGGCACAGGTGCTGCTGGGACTCGCTTCAAACGGCTCAAAAGAGAATGCCCTGCTCGACCCCGAGACCGAGCAGTGGAATCTGCTGCTCGTGAACGCGGTGAGCGCGCCCAAGGTGCCGGCCATGGC
>DATJMU010000111.1:0-25760 GCA_035508555.1 Occallatibacter sp.
GCGGGTTGCTCTCCAGCAGAGCCCGACTCCGCTTCACCGGCCGAGGCCATGGTCCACCGGAATCTTGCACTCGGTAAAACCAAAAACAGTAAACTGCAGTTGGGATCATTTCCAACTGTCTCAACCTAGGGGGTCACCCCAGCTGCATTCTGTGCGGCGTGTGGCAGATCAACAAGCCAGATGGGTGGATCGGCGGTGGCGGCAATTCCCGGACAAGCGACAACGGCCGGGGGACTTACCGATAACCTGGCAGGTTTGCTCGCGTACGTCACCATCATTCCGGCGATCATCTTCCTGGTTGTGGAGCCTTACAACAAGCGAAGATTCGTGCGTTTCCACAGCTTTCAGTCGATCTTCTTCTGCATTGCCTGCATTGTGGCCACGATCGCGGTGGACATTGTGGCGCGGATTCCCGTGCTGGGGTGGGTGGCGTTGCTTCTTTGGCCGCTGCTTGGTCTGGCGGAGCTCATTATCTGGGTGATTCTGCTGATCAAGGCCAATGCGGGGCAGATGTTCAAGCTGCCGGTGATCGGCGATCTGGCGGAGAAACAAGCAGGCTAGTACGGTCTCGAAAGCGGGCCCCGGGGACCTCCAGGATTCCGGGGTGGTTTGGATCCCTCGGACGTGGACGCCCGTTCATAGATTCAAGGCTCCGGCAGTCCGCGGGCGGCTAGCTGGGCGATGTCCAGGAGCTGAGGCGCGCCGTCGCCCTGCGCAGCCAGCGCGTCGCGGAACATGGTGTTGCAGAAGGGGCAGGCGGCGGCGATGGTTGTGGCGCCGGTGGCCGTGAGCTCGGCGGCGCGGGCGTGGCTGACGCGCTCGCCTTGCTCTTCGCCGAGGAAGGCAAGCCCGCCGCCGGCGCCGCAGCAGAAGCTGCGCTCATGGTGGCGCGGGGCTTCGACAAGTTGGCCGGCGCGGGCCGCGACGGAGCGGGGTTCGTCGTAGACGTTGCGGTAACGGCCCAAATAGCAGGGGTCGTGGAATACGATTTTTTCTTGCCCAGGTCCCAAAATCGAGACCTGGGGCACCCGATGCAAATGGCGGGCGAGGAACTCGCTGTGGTGCTCGACCGGCGGCGGCGTGCCAAGCTCCTTCCAGTCTTCCTGGATGGTGCGGACGCAGTGCGGGCAGATGGATAGTATTTTTCTGGTCTTGGACTGGCTTAGCGCCTCAAGGTTGGATTCGGCAAGCTGCTGGAAGAGGAGATCGTTGCCGAGGCGGCGGACGGGGTCGCCAGTACAGCGCTCTTTGCGGAGAACGCCGTAGGTCACGCCGAGGTGGCGCAGGACGCGGGTGAGGGCAAGGACGATCTCGCGGCCGCGGGGGTCGTAGCCGCCCATGCAGCCGAGCCACAAACAGTATTCCTGTGTCCCGTCGAAGAGGGGCAGCGCGTTCTTGTCGATGAACTTGTCGCGGTCCGTGGCGGGCAGGCCGAGGGCGTTGCTGCCGCGCTCGAGGGCGAGGAAGAGTTTTGAGCCGTGCTCGTCCTCCCACGTGCCGGTGTTGACGGCGCCCCGGCGGAGGCCGATCAGGATGGGCAGGTGCTCGATGCCGACCGGGCACTGGAACTCGCAGGCGCCACAGGTGGTGCACTGAAAGGCGGCTTCCTGGGCGTTGTACTTGCCGAGGAGGGGTTGGTCGGAGTCGGGGCCGAACCCGTTGAGGTAGCCGCGCAGGCCGAGGATGATTTCTTTCGGGTTCAGGAGCTTGCCGGTGTTGTTGGCGGGGCAGTGCTCGGTGCAGCGGCCACACTCGACGCACGAATACGTCTGCAGGCTGACGATCTGCGTGAGGTCGCGGCCCGAGACGAGGCCGAAGTCTTCATCGCCGGCGAGGGGCGGGATGCGGCTGAATCCGCCGCGGGAGAGGAAGACGGTGAAGGGGCTCAGGATGAGGTGCAGGTGCTTGGTGTGGGGAATGACAGGGAGAAACGCGATTAGCGTGAGGGTGTGGGCCCACCAGAGCACGCGGGCGGCCGAGCTGCCATCGGCGACGAAGAAGGCAGCCAGGTAGGTGACCATCAGAAGAAAGATGAGCAATGCGACGAGGCCGGATCCCCAGGAGAGATGTTCGCCGAGCCACTTGGGCCGGAGAAAGAAGCGGCGGATGAAGAGCCAGAGAATGCCCAGGGCGCAGGCGAGGGCAAAGAGGGCGGCGCCGTAAAAGTAGAAACGGCCGGCGGGGCTGGCGGGGTCGAGAAAGCCGAGGCCGAAGAGGGTGGCGCAGTGGTTGAGCGTGACCAGGGCGAAGGCGCAGAAGGCCCAGAAGACGAGGGCGTGGGCGAGGCCTGCGAGCGGGCGCTGGCGGATGACTTTGGCCTGAAGGAGAACCTCACATACGAAGTCGCCGATGCGTTTGCCGATGGGGAAGAGATGGAAGTCGGGGTCTTTTTTTGACTCGAGGATCTTGCGGAGGATAGGGACGAAGCGGCGGGAGAAGAGATAAACGGAGGCGACGGCCAGCATAGCGAAGAGGAGCTGCCCGGCGCTGGAGAAGTGTTGGGGCTCGGCTAACGTGAGGTTTGGAAGAACCATAGTCAACCGAACCAACGTAACACGGCCGGCTAACAGCGCACGATCTTCGGCGAGTCAATCCCTTTGGTTGCGTTGCGGGTGTCGACGACGAGCTGGGACTGTTCGACAATGGTGCGGTAATCGTAGCTGGTGTGGTCGGTGACGATGACGACGGCGTCGTACTGGGCGAGGTTGTCGAGCGGGGTGTTGGTCATGTTCAACGCGTAGTGGCGGCCCTGGCCGACGGTGGGGAAGTAGGGATCGTTGTAGGAGACCAGGGCGCCCTTTTCGCGGAGCAGCTCGATGATGGTGAGCGAGGGGGACTCGCGGAGGTCGTCGACATCGCGCTTGTAGGCGAGGCCGAGGACCAGGACTTTGGAGCCTTTGAGGGCTTTGGCGCGGTCATTGAGGGCGTCGGCGATCTGCTCGAGGACGAAGTAGGGCATGCGGGTGTTGACTTCGCCGGCCAGCTCGATGAAGCGGGTGCGGAAGTCGAACTCGCGGGCTTTCCAGGAAAGATAAAACGGGTCGATGGGGATGCAGTGGCCGCCCAGGCCGGGGCCGGGATAGAAGGCCTGGAAGCCGAAGGGCTTGGTGCGGGCGGCCTCGATGACCTCGTGGATGTCGATGCCCATCCTCATGCAGAGCTGCTTGAGCTCGTTGACCATGGCGATGTTGACGCAGCGGTAGATGTTCTCGAGGAGCTTGGTCATCTCCGCGACCGAGGGGCTGGTGACGGGGACGACGCGGCGGAAGATGGTCGAATACATGGCGGCGGCGAGCTCGGCGGCGGCGGGGCTGCAGCCGCCCACGACCTTGGGGATGTTGTGGCGGGCGACGGAGTCGTCGCCGGGGTTTTCGCGCTCGGGCGAGAAGACGACGTGGACGCCGGGGTCGTCGAGGCCGCGGGTGACCTTGAGGCCATGCGGATTGCCGGTTTCGAGCAGGGGGACGACGATCTCTTCGGTGGTGCCGGGGTAAGTGGTGCTTTCGAGGACGATCAACTGGCGGTCATGAACATAAGGCGCGATGGACTCGACGGTGCGGCGGACGTAGCTGAGGTCGGGCTCGTGGTGCTCGTCGAGGGGGGTGGGGACGCAGATGATGACGGCGTCCATGCCGGCGATCTCGGCGTAATGGGAGGTGGCGCGGAAGCCGGCGGTCTGAGCCTCCTGAATCGCCTCGGGGGGGATGCGGACGATGTAGGAACGGCCGGCATTAAGGGTAGCGACCTTGTCGGCGGCGATGTCGAAGCCGGTGACCTGGAAGCGCTCGGCGCTGAAGAGCAGGGCCAGGGGCAGGCCGACGTAACCCATGCCCACGATGCCGATGCGGGCTTCGCGGGATTCCATTTTGCGCTTGAGGCGCGCGAGGGAGCTTTCACTGGCTGCGGTCATGGAGTCGATTGTACGGCTTTAGCGGAGTTGGCGGGGCTGGCGCTGGCGAGGCGTGGAGGGACGGGACGGCTGTTTTCTTGCTGGTTCGCAGGTTGGCGTCCGCGGTACGGACGTGGCGGGTTCGCGGATTCATTCGCTGATAAATTGCTAAGGAGATGGAGAGCGGGCGCGATGATTCCTTTGATTGTGCTGGTGGTGGCGTTTGCGGGGTTCTGGCTGGCGGGATTGGGCGTGGCCTGGTTTGCGGACTGGCAGCACGCGCTGCGGGCGGCGCTGGGGGCCATGTTTCTGCTGACGGCTTCGGCGCACTGGGGCAAGCGGCGGCCCGACCTGGTGCGGATGGTGCCGGCGGCGTTCGGCAATGCGGGCTTGTGGGTGACGGTCACCGGCATAGCGGAGCTGCTCATTACCTCCGGCTTACAGGTTCCTGCGACGGCCCGCGTGACGGCTCTGCTGGCCGCAGTCATGCTTGTGGTTATCTTTCCAGCGAATTTGAAGGCGGCACGGGAACGGCTGACGATCGGCGGCCGGCCGGTGCTTCGCCTGGGCGTGCGAACTGCGATCCAGGTCATCTTTCTTGCAGCGGCGATTGCGGCGGGGTGGCAGCGCTAAGGCGCGAGGCGCTGGTCGGCGTCATCCCGCAAAACGCGCTCCTGTATTCTGTCGGGTACGGAGGGGTACGGTGCATCAGTTCCTACACCGTGACACTTCATCGAAACGGAGTGGCATTTGGGCAGCTATCTTGTTACTGGCGTGGCGGGGTTTATCGGGCGGTCGATCGCGACGGTGCTTTTGCAACGCGGCGAGCGGGTGCGTGGAGTGGACAGCCTGATCACGGGCAAGCGGGAGAACCTTGCCGGCCTGGAGGCCATGGAGTTTATCGAGGGAGACCTGGCCGATCCGGCGGTGTGCGCGCGGGCGTGCGCGGGCGTGGAGGTGGTGTTTCACGAGGCGGCGCTGGCTTCGGTGCCGCGGTCGGTGGCCGATCCGGCGGCGACCAACCGCAACTGCGTCGACGCGACGCTGAATGTGCTGGTGGCGGCGCGGGCGACCGGAGTGCGGCGGGTGGTCTACGCGGGTTCGTCGTCGGCCTACGGAGATACGCCGACGCTGCCCAAGCACGAGGGGATGACGCCGAATCCGATCAGCCCGTACGCTGTGGCGAAGCTGGCGGGCGAGCAGTATATGCGGGTGTTTGCGCGCGTCTACGGGCTGGAGACGGTGGTGCTCCGCTATTTCAACGTCTTTGGACCGTACCAGGACCCGGCATCGCAATATTCAGGTGTATTGGCGGTGTTTTGCCGCAGGATGCTGGCCGGGGAGCAGCCGACGATCTACGGGGACGGCGAGCAGAGCCGGGATTTTACGTATATCGACAACGTGGTGGAGGCGAATCTGCTGGCGGCGTCGGCGCCGGCGGAGAAGGTTTCTGGGCAGGTGATGAATGCGGCCACGGGAGCGCGGATCACGCTGAATGAGACGTTCCGGCTGCTGTGCGAGCTGACGGGCTACAGGGGCGAGCCGACATACGGGCCGCCGCGGGCCGGGGACATCCGGCACTCGCTGGCCGACATCGGGCTGGCCGGAGAGCTGCTGGGTTACCAGCCGAAGGTGGACTTCCGCGAGGGGTTGCGGCGGACTGTGGAATGGTATAGAACGAGCGGCCCGGGCTCATGAGGTGACGGCCTTGGGCAGGGCAGGTCATTTCCTCTTGTGATGTGATGCAAAACACAATCAATTAGGGTTGCGGTCGTAGAGACTAGGGGGGACTTCTCCGCAGGGTTTTTCACGTACCGAACGAGGGAAAGCCCTGCGCGAGGGCACGAAGGCATGGAGGCCCTCGCCCTTGCCGGACGACTCCGAGACCCGGAACGGCGCGCCTGATGCGGCGAATGAGCCGGCGCCAGCCGCGGGCCGGCGGGAGCCTACGACTTCACTCAGCGCACTGTGGCAGGTGGCCGCGCGGCGCAGGCGGATGATCCTGGGGATAGTGGGCGGACTGCTGGGAATGTGCCTGCTGTATTGCCTGATCGCACCCAATCAATACGAAGCCTCGGCGCAGGTGGAGCTGCGGACGGCGCCGGCCTCGGCGCTCAGCCTGGAGCCGGCGGCGGGGCTGGTTTCGGCTTCGATTTTGTCGGCGCCGGTGCAATTGGAGACGGTGGCGGACGTCTTCCGCAGCGACCGGCTGGCCTGGCGGGTGATTACGGGGTCGAGGCTGTATCAGGCGAAGGGATTTGCAGGGAACTTTGCGCGGAAGTTTCCGGGGTTCACGCCGGAGAGGCCCGATGCGCGGGCGCAGGCCTGGCTGCTGGCGCGGTTCGGCCGGAGGCTGCATGTGCAGACGGTGCCGAGCACGCTGATCGTAGAGATCCGGTTCCGGTCGCGGGATGCGGCGCTGTCGGCGGCGGTGGTAAACGGGCTGATCCGGGCCTACCAGGAGCAGGACAGCGAGTCGCAGATTGAAGCGACGGCGCAGGCTTCGGGGTGGATGGAGGGCCAGCTTGCGGAGTTGAAGACCCGCATGGACGAGGACGATGAGAAGTTGGTGGCCTTCGAGAGCGCCCACGGGATCGTGAGCAGCCCGGCGACGCTGGCCGCCGGCCAACCGGACGAGACAGGACACAGCCCGGCCGTGGTAGAGCTGGACGAGCTGAGCCGGCAGCTGGTGGCGGCAACTTCCGACAGGATCTTGCGCGAGGCCGAGTACAGGGCCGCATCGACGGGCGATCCGGAGATGGTGGTGGCGACGGACCCCGGGCTGCTGACACAAGACAGCGGATTTGCGACGGCGGTGCTGCAGCAGATTCGGGCCCGGCGGAGCGCACTCGAGCAAGAACAGGCGCAGTTGACGGTGGAGGATGGGCCGAACTTTCCCCGCGTGGTGGAGATTGGCAGCGAACTGCGGGATCTGGACCGGCAGAAGAAGGCCGAGGACGGGAAGCTGGTGGAGCGGTTCAAGAGCGCATGGCTGACGGCGGTGGACCGCGAAAACCTGGTGCGGACGAGCCTGGCGGGACTGACTGGCGAGAGCGCGAAGCTGAACGCGGCGACGGCCGAATTCGAAGGGATGCGCGAGCAGGCCGAGGCGAGCCACGAGCTGTACGTGCGGGTGCTCGAAAAGGTGGAGGAGGCAGGGCTGGCGGCGGGCGTGCACGGTTCGAACATCTCAGTGGTGGACCCGGCGCGGCAGCCGGTTAAGCCGTCGGCGCCGGACCTGCCGGTGTATATGGCGATTACGTTGTTTGTAGGGTTGTGGCTGGCAGCAGGCGCGGCGCTGGCGGCCGAGCAATTGAAGCCTGCGATTTGGCGCGCGGCGGTGGTCCTGCTGGCCGCGCTGGCCGTGGGCGTCTGTGGTCACGCACAGGCGCCGACGCCCAGCACTTCCGGACTGCCGACGGGCGTGGCGAGCTTTCCGCAGACCGAGGAACGCAAGAGCGTGCCCAACCCGAAGGAGGCGCCGCCGGTGTGGGGCAACGCGGCGGCTGCGGGGCAGCAGGGGGCGGTGGGGCCGGCAGGCGAGCAGGCGCCAATGCCCGCGCCGATTGCTCCGGGCGACACGCTGGAGGTGAGCGAGTACCACACGCCCGAGTTTCATTCGGAGATGCGCGTTGCGCCGGCAGGAACGGTGACGCTGCCGATGATCGGCGAAGTGAAGGTGGTGGGGCTCGACGAGGGGGGCGCGGCGAAGGCGATCGAGGCGACGCTGCTGGCCAGGGGAATGCTGCTGCACCCGCTCGTTTCAGTGGTCGTGACCTCGTACGTGGGGCAGGACGTAAGCGTGCTGGGTGAGGTGAACCGGCCGGGGGTGTACGCTTACACGATTCATCACCGGCTGCTGGACGCGATTTCGGCGGCCTCCGGCCTCACGCCCAGCGCGGGGCGGCTGGTGAACATCTTCCATCGCGACGATGCGAAGACGGCGCACACGGTAATTCTTGACCCGAGCGCGACGGATACGAGCGAGGATCACAACCCCGAGCTGAGCCCGGGGGACACGGTGCAGGTGAGCCGCGCGGGGCTGGTGTACGTGATCGGGGACGTGGTGCGGCCGGGAGGGTTCGCGGTCGATCCGGCCCAGGGGCTGACGATTGTGCAGGCGCTGTCGCTGGCCTGGGGGCCCTCGCAGAACGCGGCCACGGCCAGGGCGCTGCTGATCCGGGAGCAGAAGGGCGGACGGACGATGATTGCGCTCAACCTGAAAAAGATGCTGCGCGGCCAGGAGCCGGACCAGCTGGTGCGCGACCGCGACATTCTCTACGTCCCCGACTCGACGGCGAAGAACCTGTGGAACCGGACGATGGAGTCGGCGATCCAGTCGACCATCGGCGTGACGATCTACTCGGCGCTGGTCTACTCGCAGAGGTACTGACGATGCGGCGGATCGCGTGGTGGCTGCTGCTGGCGTTTGTCTTCGTGATTCCGTGGGAGTATTCGCTGGTGCTGCCGGCGCCGTTCGGCAACGTGGCGCGAATGGCGGGGCTGCTGGTGCTGGCAGCGGCGGTTCCGGCGGTGCTGCAGACGGGCAGGCTGCGCACGCCGGGCGCGATGATCGGGCTGGTCGTTGCGTACTACCTGTGGTTCTGCTGCACGTACTTTTGGACGATCGATCCGGCGACCACGCTTGAAAAGCTGCGCGGCTACTTTCAAGAGACGATGATCGTGTGGCTGGTGTGGGAGTTTGTGGAGAGCCCGCGCGATCTGCGCAGGGTTTTGCGGGTGTGGGTGGCGGGGTCGTGGGTGCTGGCAGTGCTGACGCTCATGAACTTTGCCTCGCCGGCGGCGATGATGGTCAGCCAGGTGCGCTTCGCGGCCACGGGGCAGGACCCGAACGATGTGGCGCGGTTTCTGGACCTCGGCTTTCCCGTTGCCGCGCTGCTGGCAAGGAGCGAATCGCGCTGGGCCGGACGGCTGCTGGCGCTGGGCTACCTGCCGCTGGGGCTGATCGCGGTGCTGCTGACGGCTTCGCGGGGAGGATTTGTTGCGGCCGTGGCGGCCGTGGGCGGGTGCGCAATTTTGCTGGGCACGGGGCACGCAAAGGGGGTGGCTGCGGCGGCTCTGGCGCTGCCGGTTGCGGTTGCGGGGGTGTGGGCGGCGATTCCGCGCGGAACGCTGGTGCGGCTGGCCACGATTCCGGCGGAACTGGAGGGCGGCAACCTCAACCAGCGATTGAATATCTGGTCGATGGGCTGGCGTGCCTTTGAGCAGTCGCCGGTAGTGGGCACGGGAGCCGGCTCATTTGCTCAGGCGGCGCATCTGGCGCTCATCGCGACAGCGCACAACACAGTGCTGTCGATTGCGGCTGGGGGCGGGCTGGTGGCGCTGGCGCTGGTCGTGTCCATTGTGGTGCTGGCCGCGGGAACTGTTCTCAAAACTCGGGGTATGCTGCGTCTGGCCCTGGGTACGGCGCTGGCGGTATGGGCTGTGACTTCGCTGGTGGCGACGGTGGAAGAAAGCCGGACAACGTGGCTGCTGCTGGGAGCGATTGCCGTGGCCGGGCGCCTTGCCGCCCAGGAGCCGGAGGGCCTGGACGCCTGCTTCCTGGCCGAACCGCACCCGCGCCCGACCGCCGTTGCGCCTGGGATGGCGCTGTTGCCGGAGTGAGAGAGCGAGATGGGCTGCCATGTTCGACGCCGCCGAGAGTGCCATCGAATTTCCGATAAAAGCGCGGGGGATGAGTTTTAACCGGCGCATCCTGCGCGCGGCGGCGTGGGTGGGCACGGCCGGCGTGGTGGTGAAATGCGCGGCCGTCTTCAAGGAGATGGCCGTCGCATACGTGTATGGGCGCTCGGACGCGATCGATGCGTTCTTTGCCGCGGCGCTGATTCCCAGCCTGCTGATCAACCTGATCTCGGAGTCGATGAGCCAGGCGCTGGTGCCGACGTTTGTGCGGGTGAGGGAAGAGGAGGGCCGGGAGCGCGCGCAGGAGCTGCTCTCAAACTCAATGCTGTGGATGTGCGTGCTACTGGCGCTGGCGGCCGGATTGATGGCGCTGGGTGCACGCGGGCTGTTTCCGGTCATCGCCTCGCACTTTGCGCCGGCCAAACTGGCGCTGGCGGAGCGGCTGTTCTACGGGCTGCTGCCAGTGGTGATTCTCACAGGGATCGCGACGCTGGCGACCGGCGTTTTGAACACGTTCGATCAATTTGCGCTGCCGGCGCTGGCGCCCGGAGTGAATTCGGTTGCGATCATTGCGGGAGTGCTCGTGCTGGGCGGGCGGTACGGGATCTGGGCGCTGGTATATGCAACTGTCGTCGGGGCGGTTCTGCACGCGGCCCTGGTGAGCGGCTTGATGCGCTCGCACGGGTTTGGCCTGCGGCTGCGCTGGTACGGGATGACGGAGGCGACGCGGGAGGTGGGCCGGCAGTACGGGCCGGTGCTGCTGAGCGGGGTGGTGGCCTCCGGGGGTCTCGTGGCAGACCAGGCCATGGCGGCGATGCTGCCGGCGGGCAGCGTCTCGGCGCTGGTGTACGCATGGCGGTTCGTGAGCGTGGTGCTGACGCTGCTGGCCGGGTCGGTGTCTTCGGCGGTGACGCCGTATCTCTCGACGATGATCGCGCGCAGAGACTGGGACGAGTGCCGGCGGACGCTGCGGACGTGGGTGCGGGGAACGCTGACGGTCTCAATTCCCGCAGCCGCTGCGCTGATTGCCGCCGGGCCCTTGCTGGTGCGCGCTGCGCTGCAGCATGGGGCTTTTGGCGCGCGCGACGCGGAAGTTGTGACCCGGGTGCTGGCGATGTTCGCGCTGCAGATTCCGTTCTATGTCTCCAGCCGCGTCTTCTATCGTTTTTTGGTTGCGATGCGCCGCACCGACCTGGTTTTCTACTGCGGAGCCGTCAATCTGATGCTCGACGTGGCGCTGAATCTGGCTTTGATGCGCTGGATGGGCGTGGCCGGCATCGCGCTGGCCACGTCGTTGTGGGTGGTGTGCACGTTTTTCTTTCTGCGGTATTGGGCCCGCAGGGTGCTGGAAGGCGCCAGGCGGGCGCAGGGCTGAAGCAAGAGTGGTACGAGTCGAGCCGCTCCGCAATGATTCGGAGGGCGTTCTTTTCACGGAGGCGCAAGGGTGATTGCGAAGCCCGCTCAGTATCTGCTGCGATTCGATGACCTGTGTCCCACGGTATCGGAGCGAAGGTGGGAGCGAATCCAGCCGTTGATCGAGGAGTTCGGAGTCCGGCCGATTCTGGCGGTGATTCCGGACAATCGGGACTACACGCTGCAGATTTCGCCGCCCGACCCGCAGTTCTGGAGCCGGATACGGGCGCTGGAGGCGCGAGGCGCCGCGGTGGGGCTGCACGGGTATCAACATTTGTGCAATAGCCGGGATGGAAGTCTGCTGCCGCTCCATCGACATACGGAGTTCGCCAACGTGGATCCCGTTACGCAGCGGGAGTGGATTCGCGCGGGGCTGCAGATCCTGCGCGGTCAGGGGCTCACGCCGAAACTGTGGGTTGCCCCGCGCCACGGCTTCGACTGGAATACGCTCGAGGCGCTGCGCGCTGAGGGGATCACGGTGCTGTCGGATGGATTTGCGCGCCTGCCGGTGCGGCGAGGCGGCATTACGTGGATTCCGCAGCAGCTTTGGTCGCCGGTGCAGAAGTCGCGCGGCCTCTGGACGATATGCATTCACGCCAACACGGCGCGCGGCGTCGAGATCGACCGGCTCCACGAGTTTCTGCGCACGCACGCCGGGCAGTTCACCTCGGTGGAGCGCGTGCTGGCAGAGTTCGATGCGGCGGGGCCGGCACGGGCGGAACTGACGTATGAGCGGCTTGCCCTGTGGCGGGCGCAGTTTTCTTACTTCAGGAAGCGAGTGCTGCAGAGGCGGCGCAATCACGGATAGGTCTCTGGCAGGATGGTTTTGAATATTGCGATTGCCAATCCCAGGTCCCAAAATCGGGGACCTGGGACACCTTCGGCAGCACAAGACTGAACGTTCAGTGACCTGGCGCGGCTGGCAGTTAGACTGGTCGCATGGTCAAACGGATTGGTGTGCATCTGGGGACAGCGGGCGGGGCGTCGAACGCCGTGGAGCGGGCGCGGGAGATCGGGGCGAACACATTTCAGATTTTCACCTCAAGTCCGCGAATGTGGCGGGCGCCGAGGGTGGACCCCAAACAGGCTGCGCGGATGCGCGAGCTGCGGGAGAAGCTCGACGTGGGGCCGCTGGTGGTGCACACCAGCTACCTGGTGAACGTGTGCAGCCAGTCCGAAGAGACGCGCGGTAAGAGTGTGGCGGCGTTCCGGGGCGAGATCGAGCGGGCGCTCGCGTTCGGGGCGGAGTACCTGGTGCTGCATCCCGGCTCGTGGAAGGGATTGACGCGCGACGAGGGGCTGAAGCTGGCGGCGGAGTCGATCGAGCGGGCGATTGACGGGCTGCCGTGGCAGGGAACCGACTTTCACATCCTGATCGAGAATACGGCCGGGGCCGAATACAGCCTGGGCGGGAGCTTTGAGCAGGTGGCCGAGCTGGTGGCGCTGCTGAAGCGCGCGGCGCCAGTGGGCGTTTGCCTGGATACGTGTCATACGCATGTGGCCGGCTACGACCTGGTGAGCGCGGAGGGCTACGAAGAAACGGTGCGGCTGGCGGATGCGGCCGTGGGTCTGAAGGCAGTGCGAGTGTGGCACTGCAACGACGCCAAGGCGGCACGCGGCTCGAAGCTCGACCGGCACGAGCACATCGGGCAGGGATCCATGGGCGTGGAGCCGTTCCGGCGGCTGCTCAACGATGCGCGGTTTGCGCATTGCGCGTTTGTGGCGGAGACGCCGGTGGACGAGCCGGGGGACGAGGAGCGGAATGTGCGCGTGCTGAAGAGCCTGGTGGCGTAGGTAGCATTATGCTACCATGACGATAACGAGGTGATTCCGATGAGTCAGCCGGTAAAGCTCTCCGACGCGTTGGTGCTGGATGCGCGGCTCGCTGGGGAAGCGCAGGAGCGGTCGATTGCGGGGCAGGTAGAGTTCTGGGCGCGGCTGGGGCGATGCGTGGAAGAACATCTCGACGGACGTGAACTGCGAACTCTTCGCGAAACGGCCAAGCAGCATTCGTTATCTAAACTTGTTGAGGCGATCGGCAAGCCCGAGGGCCGCGCGAGGTTGAAGGCCTATCTCGACAGGGAGCCGTTTCCGCATTTTGAGCCGCATCCTAGCCGCAAAGGGTGGCTGGTGCGCATCGACGAGGACGGAAGCCGAACTACCGGACGATTCGTCAACCGGCAGTTTGTTGCAGACATGGGCGACGCCAGCAGACCCAAGTCTGCGGCTGTCATCGTCCTATCGGAAGCACCAGGTTCCTCGAAACGACGCTCGAAATCGCGTACCGCGAAAACTGCCCGTGCATGACAGAAATTCTCGAGCGCAGGCCCATTCTTGTGGCGATCGCGGGTCCGAACGGTGCTGGGAAGAGCACATTGTATCGCTCGCAACTGGCGTTTTCCGGGCTTCGGTTCGTCAACGGCGACGATTTCTCGAAGACGCTTGGTATCGATCCCTATCACGCCGCGGAGGTAGCGGACGCCATCCGTAAGACATTGATAGCTTACGGAGAAAGTTTCATCTTCGAGACCGTATTCTCCGATCCGGTTGGCGATAAATTGGGCTTCCTGATGGATGCGGAGGAGCGCGGATATACCGTTGTGCTGTTCTTCGTTGGAATCGACAGCCCAGAAACCTCAGATGAGCGTGTGTCTCTTCGGGTGATGAAAGGCGGTCACGACGTCCCGCGCGAGAAGCTGGCGAGCCGATATCGCCGCGGCCTTGAAAACCTTCGCCGCGCCCTCCAGAAACTCTCGAATGTACGCGTATACGACAACAGCGACATGCGCGATCCGTACAGGTTGGTGGTGATGCGAGTCGGGGGTGGCGTTCTGGAAACCTATGAGCCAATTCCCAAGTGGCTGAAGCCTTTGTTGCCGCCGTCATAACGCCATGCGCCGTTTACACTTGGAGAGTATGCCCGAAGAGAAAGAGCTGAGGTACGATCCGGAGGGGATCGAGAGCAGGTGGCGGGAGCGCTGGGCCGCGGATGCCGAACTATATGCGGCTGAGGCCCGTACTTGCGGCAAGCCGAAGTATTACGTGCTGGAGATGCTGCCCTATCCGAGCGGGCAGCTGCACATGGGGCACGTGCGCAATTACTCAATCGGCGATGCGCTGGCGCGGCACATGTGGATGCGCGGCTACAACGTGATGCATCCCATGGGGTGGGACGCCTTCGGGCTGCCCGCCGAGAACGCGGCGCTCAAGAACAACACGCCGCCGCGGGATTGGACGCTCGCCAACATCGCCGCCATGAAGCGGCAGATGCAGCGCATGGGCTTCAGTTACGACTGGGCTACGGAAATCACCACCTGCCTGCCCGAGTACTACCGCTGGAACCAGTGGTTCTTCCTGCGCATGTACGAGAAGGGGCTGGTCTACAAGAAGAAGAGCAAGGTGAACTGGTGCCCGGAGTGCTGCACGGTGCTGGCCAACGAACAGGTGATTGACGGCCGCTGCTGGCGGCATGAAGACACACTGGTGGAGCAGCGCGACCTGGAGCAGTGGTTCTTCCGCATCACGGCCTACGCCCAGGAGCTGCTCGACGGCCTGGACAAGCTGGACGGCTGGCCCGAGAAGGTGCGCACCATGCAGCGCAACTGGATCGGGCGCAGTGAGGGCACGGAGGTCGATTTCTTCCTGGCGGAAGAGATCGACCAGGGGTCAGGGGTCAGGGGTCAGGGGTCAGAGGCTACGCGAATTCGCGTGTTCACTACCCGCGTGGACACGATCTTTGGCGCGACCAGCGTGCAACTGGCGCCGGAGCACCCGCTGGTAACGGCGCTGACCGCGGCCGATGCGGGGTTGAAAACGCAGGTCGAGCGGCTGATCAAGGAGCAGAAGAAGGCCAGGGAAAGCGGCGATCTGGGCGCGATCGAGAAGCACGGTGTGCCGACGGGACACTTCGCCATCAATCCCTACAACGGCGAGCTTGTGCCGATGTGGGTGGCCAGCTATGTGCTGATGGAGTACGGAACCGGCGCCATCATGAGCGTGCCCGGGCATGACGAGCGCGACTTCGAGTTCGCGAAGAAGTATGCGATTCCCATCCGGCGGGTGATTGCGCCTGCCGATTCGAATGCCAATGAGCCGGCGCTGCCGTTTACTGTGGAAGACGGCGTGCTGGTGAACTCGGGCGAGTACAGCGGGCTGACCTGTGCCGCGGCGCAGAAGCGGCTCCAGGAAGCTGCCGCACGCGGCGGATTCGGCGAAGCCAAGGTGATCTTCCGCCTGCGCGACTGGGGGGTGAGCCGGCAGCGGTACTGGGGCACGCCGATCCCGATGATCTACTGCGAACGGGATGGTTTGGTTGCGGTGCCGGACGAGCAGCTGCCGGTGATTTTGCCGGAGCAGATCGAGATCACGCAGCAGGGCGGGTCGCCGCTGGGGCGCGTACCGGATTTTGTGAACGTCGCGTGCCCGAGGTGCGGCGGACCGGCGCGGCGCGAGACCGACACGATGGACACGTTCGTCGATTCCAGCTGGTACTTCTACCGCTACACGGACGCAAAGAACGATAGTGCGCCGTTCGACTCGGCGACGGCGCGCTACTGGTTCCCGATCGACCAGTACATCGGCGGCGTGGAGCATGCCATCCTGCACCTGATCTACTCGCGGTTCTGGACCAAGGTGATGCGAGACCTGGGGATGGTCGGGAACGACGAGCCGGCGACGCGGCTCTTCACGCAGGGGATGGTGATCAAGGACGGCGCCAAGATGTCGAAGTCGCGCGGGAATGTGGTTTCGCCCGACGAGATGGTGGCCCGCTATGGCGCGGATGCGACGCGGATGTACGCGCTGTTTGCGGCGCCGCCGGACCGCGACCTGGATTGGCAGGAGGATGGCGTCGCCGGCGTGAGCCGGTTCCTGGGCCGCGTGTACCGGCTGGCGATGCGCTACGCGCCGGCGGCGAAGGCGGGGCGTGGCCAGCAGGCCGGCGCTCCCGAGGGTGTTTCTCTCAAGCTGCTGCGCAAGCTGCACCAGACGACGGCCAAGATCACGCAGGACTTCGAGGGGCGCTGGCACTTCAATACATGTGTTGCGGCCATCATGGAGTTTGTAAACGAGATGCAGGCGGCTGATGCCGAGCTGGCGGCGGGTACGGTTTCAGGGACCGTGATACACGAGCTGCTGAGGAGCCTGGTGCTGCTGCTGGCGCCGTTTGCGCCGTATCTGGCGGCAGAGCTGTGGGAAGAGCTGGGCGAAGACGGCGGCGTATTGCGCGCACCCTGGCCCCGGAGCGATCCGGAGCTGGCCAAGGAAGACAAGCTCGAGATCCCGGTGCAGGTGAACGGGAAGTTGGTGACGGTGGTGCGCGTGGCCGCGGACGCCGATGCAAAGACGCTGGAAGCAGCCGCCCTCGGCGATGATAGAGTGCGGGCGCGGATTGCAGGCAAAAACGTGGTCAAGGTGATCGTCGTACCCGGCAAGCTGGTGAACCTGGTGGTGAAGTGACGACAGAGGCGTATCGAGGAGCGGCGCAGCCGGTGCGCGGCACGCAGGAGCTGGTGGACCACGTCGGATGGGTCTTCAGGCGCCCGTTGCTTACGCTGGTGGAGATCGCCTGGCGCTGGATCTTTGCCGCGCCGTTCCTTTATCTGTGCTGGAAGCAGATGGAGCGCATCGGGGCGGAGCTGCCGCCGGATAAGGCCGGCTTGAGCCACCTGAGCCTGTCCAATCCATGGCTTGCCGCGATTCGGATCGGCGACTCCTGGGGGCACTACGAGCCTTATGTACTTCACGTGCTGGTGTGGCTGGCGCCTTTGGGGATCGTGGGGTGGTCGCTGGTGGCCGGGCTCGGCCGAGCCGCGGTGCTCAAGCGCATGGAACCCGGCGTGCGCTTCCAGCCGTTCACATTGATGGTGCTGCAGGCCGGATGGCTGCTGCTGCTCTGCGCCATTTACTTTGCGTGGTACGAAGCGATCCAGCGCGTGGCGGCTGCTTATATCAGCCCCACTGGCAATGCGCAACTGGTCGGGTACTCGATCTGGGCGATCTTTCTCACGCTGGGATTCTTCTCGCTCTTTGCGGCCATCAGCTGGCCGTTCATGATCGCGCCGGTTCTGGCTCTCTGCGAGCGGCGCTCGGCAATCTCCGCGCTGGGCGAAAGCTTTCGCCTGGGCAGGCGTTTTACCAACGCGCTGATCGAGACGAACCTCTCGATGGGCGTCGTGAAGCTCTCGCTGATGGTGCTGGCCATGGTCCTGACCGCGGCGCCGGTGCCGTTTGCGCAGGAGGTAGGCCCCGGCGCGCTGCACGCGGCGCTGGCGGGCTCGGCCATCTTCTACGCGGCAGCCAACGATTACTTCCAGGTCGTCCGGCTCAAGACGTTTGTGGAGTTCTGGAGAACGTTCAGGGGCGGAGACGCGGCGCGTGCAAGTTGATGCCGGCTATTTGGCCGGCCCGGGAGCGTTCTCGGCGGCTTCTTGCTTGAGGAATGCGGCGCTCAGGGTTCCTTTTTGTTGAGCGAGCGGCAGCAGTGTGGGATAGAACTGGACGAAGGTGCTGTCGACGGCGCCATGCGCGGCGTGGCAGCTATAGCAGGGCGCGCCCGTGGGGATGTGCGTTCCTTTCGAGGTGGGCGAATCGAAAGAGAAGAAGGCCCATTTGCCGGGAAAGCGGGCTTCGTCCTTGACGTGGACCTCGATATCCATCAGGTCCGTGCCCTGGAAGTGGCCGAGCTTGTTAATCGAGCCTTTGGTGTGAGCGCCGCGGCCTTCGAGGACGAGGACGGTCTTGTCGGGCCATGTGCCGGTCGAGAGAAACGAGCGGTAGGCCTCGGGATTGACGAAGACGTTGTCGAACATGGACTGGCCCTGCATCTCGGCGGATGTGGGAAGGTAGCTCATATCCATGCCGGAGGTGAGATAGATCCACTCGCGGTAGTGCGTGGGTGGGAGCATGTCGCCGCTGCTCGTGAAGGTGGGCGTGTAGGCGGTTGCGGCCGCGGCCGGCTGGGGCCGGGCAGGGAGCGCAAGCGCGGCTCCGGCTGCAATCAGGCAAGCGGCCGCCGCCAGAAGACGAGAATTTGAGAACATCCTGACCTCCGTGACCTGCATTGCAACGGCAAAAGGAGAAATCTCGCGCGGCGGCCGCACACTCAAATTGTCTCTACTGAAGGCAACACCAGGCCAATCCAG
The DNA here is from genome assembly GCA_035508555.1 of Occallatibacter sp. GTDB lineage: Bacteria > Acidobacteriota > Terriglobia > Terriglobales > Acidobacteriaceae > Telmatobacter. The sequence goes on from DATJMU010000111.1 coordinate 18,088, forward strand.
GAAAGCTTGGCAGGGGCTGAAGCCCGACTCATTCTGCCGATCTTATCGGCCCGGCTAAAGCCGTGCCCCTGTTCCAAAGCCCTTCCGGTTGGGTTTTCCGCCGCCCGTAAAGCCCGTACCCTTAAAAAGGCCAGATGATTAGAACAGTTTCAGGCGAATGATCATGTACTTCCTGGGATCATCGCGAATACCCTTGATGAGCTGCTGGGCCTGGTCGGCGGTCTGGTCCATATGGTCGTAGAGGCTGCGGTTCTTGAAGGCCTGGCCCACAGTGCCCTTGCCTTCGTCGACGCCGGCCAGCAGATTGTCCAGGTGGGTGACCGAGTCTTCGAGCTTCCGCGCGAACGCCGGATCCTTGGCAAATTTGCCCAGGGCCCCCTTGCCGGCGTTGATCTGGGCCAGCAGATCGTTGGTGTTCTTCACTGCGGTGTTCAGGTTGTTATAGAGCGTGTCGTCTTTCAGGAGCTTGCCGGCAGTGCCTTTACCCTCGTCGAGGGCGGTGGCGATGTTGTTGAAGTGATTGACGGTGGAGGTGAGCTTGTTGGCCAGGGTGTCGTCGTGAATCAACTGGCCGAGGGAGCCCCTGCCCTGGCGAATGTTGCTGGCGACAACGGAGAAGTTGTCGATCATGGCGGAGACCTTCTTGGCCTCCTCGGGATCGTTGAGCAGGCGGCCTACGGTGCCGCGGTCGCTGTTGAGGGTGTCGGTCAGAACCTCAAGCTTCTTGATCAGGTCTTTGAGCTGGTCGATTCCGCCGGCGCTCTGCCCGATGATGTCGGAAAGTGTGGGCGAGCTGGCGGCCTGCAGAACCGTGCCATCGGTCGGCGGGGGCCCGGTGGCGTGCGTGGAGTCGACGTCTACAAAACTGTCGCCGAGGACGCCGGCCTGGGTGATGGTGGCCATCGAGTCGGTGTGCAGGCCGTTCAGATACTCGGAGCCCACCCGCATAATCACTTCCACCGGCCGGGGGTTATGGCCGGATACGACGCGTATGCGCTCGACATTGCCGATGGTAACGCCCTCAAGGGTGACCGGGGCGCCTTCCTTGAGTCCGTTGGCGTTTTGAAAGTAGCAGATGAGCTTGAGCTTGCGGGAAAACAGGCCACCGGTGCTGCCGGACATGAGGAAGATGAGCCCGATCAGCACGGCCATGGCCACAAGGACCAGCGCTCCCACTTTCAATTGTGACCACTGAATCTCTTTGCGGCTGGGCACGATGCTCCTCTAGGGAAATCAAGCCGTTGTCGCCTTGAGGATACCAGATGAGGGGGCGACCTCAGGCGTCTTCAGCCACCACGCTGGCCACGGCGAGGGCTGCGGTGTGGCTCAAAGATAAGGATGTTCTGGCGATGCCAAGGTGTGCGGCAATTTGCGCGGCGCGGCCGTGAAAGCGGATGAATGGCTTGCCGCGGGGCTCCCGCACCACCTCGATTTCGCACCAGGTGACGCCGTATCCGATGCCGGTGCCGAGGGCTTTAGCGGCGGCTTCTTTGGCGGCAAAGCGCGCGGCGAAGCTCTCGGCGGAGTTGCGCTTGCGCAGGCAGTACTCCTGCTCGGCGCCGGTGTAGACGCGATTGAGGAAGCGCGGGCCGTGGCGGTCGATGGCGCGCTGCAGGCGTTCAATCTCAACGATGTCGATTCCCGAGCCGACGATCACGTTGCCTATCAGGCTACAACATGGGGCGTCGTGGGGTGTGCGGGCAACAAAACGCGGGGAAGGGGGTTCCAATTACCAGTGCGGCGCCGAAGCAAGTCCGGGGCGCGGATGTGTTTCAATGCGAGGCAGGAACCGTTCGACTCCCGCACAGGGGTGATTGGCTGCAACGGGAGTCCGATATGGCGGATGTGAGACGCGCGGCGCCAGAGATGAGTGTCAACCGGCCTGTCAGCATCCCATGGGCGATGCAGATGAAGGCGGTTTCGATGGAGGAGCCTTCGCGCCTGGTGCAGTCGCTGACCGGAGCGATTCTGGGCTGCGGGGGGTGGGTGCTGAGCCGCGGCGCCAGCGACACGGGCACCATCAACATGCTCTTCGAGTTCGAGCGGCAGGCGTGCGTGGATATCTATAGCGTCCTGATTGCAGCGGGCGTGGAACTGAGCCCGAACGGACATCTGCGCCTCACCGAACTGTGCCAGTGTACGCGCAACAGCAGGCAGGAGTGCGGCAGCGAGATTGCCAGCGTGGACCTCGAGATTCAGACCTATCCGACGGAGTTGTTGGAGGCGCCGCGCATGGCCGGCAGCGCGTGAGCGGGGCTTCCCGACTGCTTGCGATCACCCGGCTTCAACCAGGCCGTAGCGTCTCTGCCACGCGAATTTGAGGCGCGCCCAGACGCGGGCGCGCTCGGCTTCGGTGGCCTCGGTGTTCTCTCCGCCGGCAAAGCGCGCCGCCTCCTGCTTGGCGAGTTCGAGGAGCTGCCGGTCGCGCACCAGGTTGGCCACGCGGAACTCGGGCAGGCCGGCCTGGCGGGTTCCAAAGAACTCGCCGGGGCCGCGCATGGTGAGGTCGAGCTCGGCCAGCTCAAATCCGTCCTGGGTGCGGATCATGGCGTTCAGGCGCTCCTCGCCGAGGGGCGAGACGCGGTCGCCGGTGACCAGTATGCAGTAGCTTTTGGCGGCGCCGCGGCCCACGCGCCCGCGCAACTGGTGCAACTGGGCGAGGCCGAAGCGCTCGGCGTGCTCGACCACCATGACCGTGGCGTTGGGCACGTCGACGCCGACCTCGATGACGGTGGTGGCGACAAGAACCTGGATCTCGCCGCGCTGGAAGCGGCGCATGATGACGTCTTTATCGTCGGCGTCGAGGCGGCCGTGGAGCAGGCCGACGCGCAGGCCGGCGAGCGGGCCGGTGCGCAGCTTCTCGTGCATCTCGACCGCGGACTTGAGGCCGGATTTGGCGCCGGGGCTGGCCTCCTGCCCGCCGCGCGGAAAGAGGAGCTTCGCTCCGTCATCTTTTGGACGGGGTTTGCCCCGGACGGGAAGGGACGGCTCGATGCCGGCCTCGGGATCGTCACGCGAAAAGTCGAGCTCGGGCTGATCGTCGCGCGTGCCTTCGATGACGGGGTAGACGATATAGGCCTGGCGGCCGAGCGCGGCCTGCTTGCGAACGAACTCCCATACCTCGGCGGAACGCTCGCCCGGGACGCGGCGGGTAACAATGGGCGTGCGGCCCGGAGGCAGCTCATCGAGCACGCTCAGGTCGAGGTCGCCGTAGAGTGAGAGCGCCAGGGTGCGCGGAATGGGCGTAGCGGTCATCACCAGCACGTCGGGCTCGGGTTGGTTGGGCTTCTTCATCAGCTTGAAGCGCTGCATCACGCCGAAGCGGTGCTGCTCGTCGACGACCACCAGGCCGAGGCGGCCGAACTCGACTTTTTCTTCGATGAGCGCGTGGGTGCCGATCACCAGTTGCGCCTCGCCGCGGTTGATCAGGCCGCGGGTGCGGCGCTTGCGGTCCTCGTCGAGCGAGCCGGTGAGGAGCTCGACGCGGGGCTGGCGCGAGGAGCGCTCGAGGAGCTTGCGAGCGGCCAGGAAGTGCTGCGTGGCGAGGATCTCGGTGGGCGCCATGAGCGCGGCCTGGTATCCGTTCTCGATGGCGACCAGCATGGCCTGGAAGGCAACGATGGTTTTGCCGGAACCGACGTCGCCCTGCAGCAGGCGGCGCATGGGGCTGGGCTGGCGCATATCGCCGACAATCTCAGCGAGCGCCCGTTTTTGCGCAGCGGTGGGATGGAAGGGCAGGACCTCGCGCAGGGCTTCGCGCACCCTGTCGTTGGTGGCGAAGGCAATGCCGGCGCGCTCCCTCATGCGGCGCCGCTTGAGCTCGAGGCCGAGCTCGAGGAAAAAAAGCTCTTCGAAGATGAGACGCCGATGCGCCGGCGTGGAGAAGCTTTGCAGCTGCGCCAGCGGCGTACCCTCGGGCGGGAAGTGCGCATGGCGCAGCGCGGTCTCGCGGTCGGGGAGGGTGAGGCGATCGAGCATGGCGCGCGGCAGGCACTCGGGCACCGCGCCGCGCAGGGATTCGAGCAGACTGAAGATGGTTCGGCGCTGCCAGCGCGAGGCCAGGCGGCTGCCGCCCAGCGACTCGTAGACAGGGGTGATGCGGCCGACCTCGAGGAGGCGGGTTTCGGCATCGTCGGAGTCGTCGGGCAGGACCTCGAACTGAGGCTGGATCATCTTGAGGTTGCTGGACGAGCGCGAGGGTTCGATGCGGCCATAGACGGCCACGGTCTGGCCGGCGTGGAACTTGCCCTCGAGGTAGCTGCCGTGGAACCAGATGCACTTGAGGGCGTGGCGGCCCTGGCCCACGGTGAGCTCGAAGAGGGGCATCTTGCGCGTGCGCAGCAGGGCCGAGCCGCGCACCTCGCCGATGACGCTGGCGGTTTCGCCGGCTTTCAGCTCGTCGAGGCCACGCGGGTTCTGGCGGTCTTCGTAGCGGAAGGGCAGGTGGTAGAGAAGGTCTTCGGGGGTGGTGATGCCCTTTTCGGCAAGGAGCTCCGCGACGCGCGGACCGACGCCGCGAACATACTTTACCTCGGTGTCAAGGCTGGGCACAGAAAGGATGCTACACGGAAGGCGCGCGCGGGGACAAACACGGCCGGGCCCGTGGGGCGGATACAAAGTGGGCCGCCGGTTTTGCTGGCGGCCCAACCCCCCGAGTGAAACCTATGCGGACCAGCACGCTAGCGCGGCGGCGGCGTGAACAGGCCCTGTCTGCGCCCGCGATTAAACGGGAAAGTAAGCTTGCAGCGCGCGCTGCAGGGCCCGGCGGTCAAGGTACGGCTTCCGTCCTTCGTAGCGGGCGGCCCAGCACTCCTGGTTGATGATGTCGCGCGGATAGCAGGAACGCAGCTCCAGCCGCAGCGTGCCCTTGATGAAGTCGATGAGATCCTCGGGAATCTGCGGGTCGAACGGAACCCGCCTCTCGCTGGCGGCGCGCCGGAAGATCTCGCAGAACTGGGCGTCGGATGCGGCGCCGATCTTGATCTTGGTCTGGATGCGGCGCAGGAACGATTGATCGACGAGCTCGGCAGGATCCTTGTTGGAGGCGAAGACGACGAGCATCTCGAAGGGCACTTCGATCTTTTTGCCGCCGGCCAGGGTCAGGAAGTCGATGCGGCGGTCGAGAGGAACGATCCAGCGGTTGAGCAGTTCCTCGGGGCGAATGCGCTGCCGGCCGAAGTCGTCGATGATGAGCACGCCGTTGTTGGCCTTCATCTGGGCGGGAGCGACGTAGAACTTCGTGACCGGGTTGAACTGCATGTCGAGCATGTCTGCGGTCAGTTCGCCGCCCACCATGACCGAGGGCCGGTGACAGGGCACCCAGCGCGCATCGTAGACCTCGGGTTCGTTGTCGATGCGGCAGTGCAGGGAGGGGTCGAAGACGGTGATGATCTGGCCGTCCACTTCGACGGCCTGCGGAATCCACACCTCGTCTTCGGCCAGAACGCGTGAGAGAACCTCGGCAATGGTAGTCTTGCCCGTGCCCGCGGGGCCATAGAGGAACACGGCGCTACCGGAGTTAAGCACGGTCCCGAAGCGGGCGAGCATCTCGTTGTCCACCACCAGGTGGGCAAAGGCGCGCCGCACGTCGGCCGCATGTACTTCAACTTTTTGTACGCTCTGGGCGCGAATCTGGCGGGTGTAGGCGTCGAGCGAAACCGGCGCCCCGCCTACGTAGGAGTTCTGGCTGAGCAGCTCCGCGGCGCGGGTTCTGCCTTGCGACGTGACTGTGATCTGGGGGATGTGCCCGGTCATACCGGTGACCTGGCAAAGCAGGCCGCTGCGCAGGCGCACGAACAGCTCGTCGGCGACCTCGTAGCTGAGGCAGAGCTTCTTGGCCAGATCGATGAGAGAGAGGGTTCCATTGAGGTAGAGGGTCTTCAGGGCAAGATCCTCAAGGATGGTCGCCGGCACATCGATTTCGTCGAGGGAGCGCGGTTTATAGTTGGGGCCGGCTGTAGGGTCGGTCTTGACAAACTCGGATTCGAAGTCCTGGATCGCTAATAATGTCGCCATTTTTTAGATCTCGACTAGAGGATGAAGGCCCGTCTACGAGTTCAAGTTAACCTTGAAGGCTGGGGCTTGACTTCACTCTTTTGTTTGTATCTAGGTCACCCTTTAGTCGTAGGGTGCGGCGAATTCGGCCGGTCGCTTATCACCATGCAACGTGACAACGGAGCGCCTACAGCCCCAAAGCGGCAGGTCTACGGGCTGAAGTCGGCGGGCGCGGCCGGCAGTGGCCCGCTGCGCAAGGGAGGGCGGCGCGTTTTGCTAAACTGCTGAAGGAATTGATCCCCCGGTTGCTTCGCAATCGACTTCCCAATCTCCGCGGCGGGAGAATCCATGCCAGTAGTTGAACTCGCGGGCGTCACCAAGGCCTACGAGAGCAAGATCGCGGTCAAAAATCTCAGTCTGACCATCGATGCCGGGCAGATGTTCGGGCTCCTGGGACCCAATGGGGCCGGGAAGACCAGTTCCATCCGCATGATGATGGGCATCACCATTCCCGACTCCGGCAAAGTGAGCCTATTCGGCAGGCCCTTCGAGCGCAAAAGTCTCGATCGTGTGGGCTACCTTCCCGAGGAGCGCGGCCTCTACAAAAAGATGAATGTGCTGGATCAACTGGTCTTCTTTGGCCGGCTGCACGGCGTGGCGCCCGACGACGCGCGGGCGCGTGCGGTCAAGTGGGCGGAGCGCATGGAGATTGCCGACGCACTCAGCAAGAGGACCGAAGAGCTCTCGAAAGGGATGCAGCAGAAGATCCAGTTCATCGCCACGGTGCTGCACGACCCCGGGCTGATCGTGATGGACGAGCCCTTCAGCGGCCTCGATCCCGTGAATGCGGTGCTGGTGGAGCGCACTCTGCTCGAGCTCAAGGACGAGGGCAAGGCAATCCTGTTTTCGACCCACCGCATGGACCAGGTGGAGAAGCTGTGCGACGCCATTTGCCTGGTAAACAACGGAGAGGCGGTGCTTTCCGGCACCATGCGCGAGATCAAGAGCCGCTACGAGCGCGACCACGTGATCGTGGAGTTTGAAGGCAGCGCTGATTTCCTCAAGAGCAGCGAGATTGCCGAGGCAAAGAACTTTGCCGGCCATGCCGAGATTCGGCTCAAGCCGCATGGCGATGCGCAGAAACTGCTGCGCGAGGCTTCGGCCATGGCGGCGATCTACCGCTTTGAGCTGGTCGAGCCGTCACTCGAAGAGATCTTCATCCGCACCGTGGGAGGCAAAGCCGATGCATAACATGCTGTTGATTGCCAAGCGCGAATACCTTGAGCAGGTGCGCGGCAGGGCCTTCAAATTGACCACCATCGGCCTGCCCGCGCTCTTTGCGGTGATTGTCGGCATCGGCTATGTGTCGAGCCTGGGGCTGGGCGCCAACAAGCACCTGGTCGTCACCTCGTCGAACGCGGCGCTGGCCAACGAGATCCGCGCGCAGCTCGAGAGCGGCAAGGGCAACAAGCCCACCGTGGACGTGATTGCGCCGGCCACGCCCGACCAGCGGGCCACGCTCCTCAATGAGGTGCGGGCCAGGCAGATTGACGGATTCCTGGTGGTGGCGACTCCCAAAGACGAGACGCCGATTGCCACCTACTTTTCCAACTCTTCGGGCGACTTTATCACCATCGGAAAACTCAAGGACGCGTTGAACAACGGGCTGGTGGTGGAGC
>DATJMU010000112.1:0-209940 GCA_035508555.1 Occallatibacter sp.
AACTGGACGGCCCAGATGCGGCGGTCTTCGTTGGCGATGCTGGCCAGGGCGTTGGAGGTGACCGCGGTGCGGTGAAAGCCGGCGGGAAGCTCGAGGGCTTCGTCGCCGTGGCTCATCCAGACGGCGAGGGAGGACGGGAGACCGGCGAACAACGGTGTGGAGCTGTCTTCGATCGAGACTTCCGCGTGGCCGTACTCGCGCAGAGGGGCGGAGCGGACTTTGCCGCCGAGGTGGTGGACGATGAAGTGTAGGCCGTAGCAGATGCCAAGCGTGGGAAGGCCGAGAGCGAGGATCGCGGGGTCGGCGGCGGGAGCATCGGCGTCGTAAATGGAGGATGGGCCGCCGGAGAGGATAAGGCCGATGGGGTGGTGGGCTTCAATCTCGGCGAGCGGCGCGGTGCAGGGAAGGACAACGGAGAAGACATTCTGCTCGCGGGTGCGGCGGGCGATGAGCTGGGTGTACTGCGAGCCGAAGTCGAGGATGACTACTGTCTGGGTGTCCACGTATTAGTGTGGCAGGGGGTGGGGAGGGGTGTAAAGGCTGATGATTGCTTCAGTTTCCTGCGATGATTACGTAGAACGGTTGTAGAATTTGTGCAGGGAACGGTGTTTTCGATGGGCGTTGTGGAAGATGTTCGCCAAGTCCTCCAGGACTTTCTCGCGCCGGAATTGCGGGAAATCCGGGGTGTTCTTTCGGCCATCGACAAACGGCTGGATTCCCAGGATAAGCGCCTCGACGCAATTGAGGAAGCCAACCGCGTCCGCTACGAAGCCATAGTCCAGCGACTGGAGCAAATCCAGCAGCCCTTTGCCTTCGATAAGCGTATCTCCGACCTCGAAGCCGATAAACGGCGCTCCGCTTGAGGTTGGCCTTTCGCGAGAAGATTGACAGCGCTGTTCGATATTTCGGCGGCGAGCAATCCTGAGCTTCCATTCGGTCAGCCGGCACTCCTCAACTTAAGTGGAGGTTCAGTGCCCCCATTCGCGGCGCAAAGCGCTCTGCAATACTCCTCAGGCTGAAGATCCGGGCATCGCAGAACCGCTTCGTTGAATTCCATCGGCGGTAGATAGGAATGCGATTCCACGTAGTGGACAATTCCTCCGGGTGCTAAGTCCACGACGTGGTTCCCGGCACAAAGATATTCCCCTGCGACCAGATCGGACCGGGCGATTCGAGCCTGGCCGCGAGGCACAATGAGCACGCCATCGTTCCGCGGAAGTAATAGTGCGGATAGGCAGAACGAACCTGACCTGCCAACACTTTAAGCCTTTCCGTCAAGGATGCCGGACAGGCGCCGGTATTGAAGGGGTTCGGTGACTCCAACCAGCCGACAGCGCGGAGCGGAACCGACCAGTTCGCGGCATCGAAAGGTCCGGTGTGATAGCCGATTAGCTCCAAATCCGCGAACCAGGTGATGCCGCGCTCCTTATTCGTAGTGAAACCGCGCCTGGACGAATTCAACGTGGTCTGCCTTGACGCGATAAATCAACCGGTGCTCCTGCGTGACTCTTCGGCTCCAGCAGCCGGTCAGTTCGAATCTCAGCGGCTCAGGTTTGCCGATGCCGCCGAACGGATCGGCGACGATGGCTGCCATCAAGTCAAGAACGCGGAGTGCGGCTCTACGGTCTGTCTCGATCCAATAGCGAAGATCTTCTCCAAACTGGCTGGAGACTACGGCTATGCGTTCAACTGCCTTGGTCATGGAACCTGATCAGCTTGCCTTGTCCAGGCCCGCCGAGCAGCGAAGTTCTTCGACCGTCATTACTTCCCCCTTGCCCTCGTCCAGCTCGCGCAAAGCATCCATCAGCCGCCCGGCGTTCTTCGGCGAACGCAGAAGATGTGCGGTCTCCATGAGACCGGCCAATTCGTCGGCGGGAATGATGGCTACATCGCGCGCGCCGCGGCGCTTGACCAGCAGAACTTCGCGGTCATCGATAACGCGGTCGAGGTAGGAGGCCAAATTTTCGCGCAAAGCGGTATATGTGGTTTCAGTGGGCATACCGAGAGTCCTTCACAGCAAAACCGTACAGCTTTCCTGTACGTTTGTCAAAAAAGGATCCCCGCCCTACGGGAGCTTTGCGGCGGCGGCGAGGGCATTCCAGTGGTCTTTGCCGGCCAGGAAGACTTTGGGCATGTACTGGGCGGCCTGCGCGGCGGTGAGCTGGTGAGACCAGGGAACGCGGGTGGCGGGATTTGCGCCGGGGCCGTAGTCGTTGTACTCGGCGTAGTAGGCCTGCGGCGCGCCGGGGGTATGGCCCCACGCGCTCCAGCCGCCGCGGATGACGTTCGCCGGCAACTCCGTGTGGATGTAGACCACGCGGGAAAAAGGGCGCCAGGGACGGCCGAGCGCGATGGTCTCGCGGCGGCGTTGCGGCGCGCTGGACTGGGGCGAACCAGGCTCGGGCTCTATGCCGCTCGTCACTTTGCTGTCGAGGATGACGTAGCCGGTAGTCTGGTTGGGCGCGGTGCGGGACTGCGCAGTGAGGTAGCCCGGGCCGTTCGCGTGGATCTCGTCGTGGTCAAAGACGGCCGTGGCGTTGCCGAAGATGAAGTCCACGCCGCCCTCGATGTAGGAGTCGATGTAAAGCTGGCGGCCGTAGTCGGCGAAGAGCGTGTCCTGGTGGCCGAGGAAGCGGCAGTTCTTGAAGACGGAACGGTCGGAGCGGTCGGCAACGGCGACGGCCTGGCCGGTGTTGCCGGCGGTGTTCTCGAAGGTGATGTTGTCGGCCTCGAAGCCCGTGCCGTTGATCTCGACAGTTTCGGTAAAGAACGTTCCGCCGGCCTGCTCGGCGTTCAGGCTATTGGTGATCACCACGTCCGCGGGAGACTTGCCCATGCCGATGAGGGTGATGTTGGCGTGGTTCTGGGTGACGATGACGCGCTCGTGATAGACGCCCGGCGCAATTCGGATATAAACGCGGCCGGGCTTGCCGTCTGCACCGATGCCGGCGAAGGGGTGGTGGTCCATGGCCATCTGGATGGTGGGGAATTCGGTGGTGCCTTCGATACCGGTCTTGACGTCGGGCGAGACGCGCACGTAGACGTCCTGGGCGGCCAGCGGCTGGGCCAAGAGCGGCAGAAGCGCGATGGCGAGAACGGGGCGGATGGTCATGCGAAACTCGGAGTGCATCAAAAAAGCGCGAGCAAACCAATGCCATGGTACTGCGGCGATCCCACAGGAGCAGGGGCGCAAGTCCGGCGTGATAGCCTGCTAAGCAACGCAGTTTATAGGGAACCGCTTGCCCCCAAACCCTCGCACCGCGGTGTGGACAGCCCTCACTGTCCGTGCGGACCGACCGGGAAAAGACGCCTTTCGAGAGGATCCAGGATGAAAACTCTTCGCTACGCTTCCTACACATTTTTGCTCATTGGGATGTATCTGCCACTGGCTCTGAATGCGCAGGAAGCCAGCGACACCAAGCCCGCGCCGCCGCCCGTGGTGACGAGCTTCGATCCAGCGGCCATCGACAAGAGTGTCGACCCGTGCGTGGACTTCTATCAGTACGCCTGCGGCAACTGGATCAAGAACAACCCCGTGCCGGCGGACCAGGTGCGGTGGGCGCGGTCGTTCTCCATCGTGCAGCAGCGCAACCTCTATCTGCTTTGGAAGGATCTGGACACGGCAGCCAACGACCCGAAGACGCCGCTCGAGCGGCAGTATGGCGATTATTTCGCCGCGTGCATGGACACGGCCGCCGTCGAGAAAGAGGGCCTGGCGCCGATCGAACCGGCCTGGGACGCTATCGCGAAGCTGAGCGATCCGAAACAGCTTGCCGGCCTCTTGAGTGATCTCGAAAACCACGGAACGCCGGACGGGTTCTTCGCATTCGGCGTAACACAGGACGAAAAGAACTCGTCCGAGCAGATCGCGGAGCTCGACCAGGGCGGACTTTCGCTTCCGGACCGCGAGTATTACCTGAATCCGGCGGCGCACTATGCGACCATCCGCACCGAGTACCTGGACCATCTGAAGAAGATGTTTACGCTGGTCGGGGACACGCCGGAGGAAGCGGCCAAGGAAGCAACATCGGTGATGGAGATCGAGACCGCGATGGCGAAGGCGTCCCTGAGCCGCACCGAGATGCGCGATCCGACTAAGGTCTACCACATTTACACGGTGGCGGAGCTGGATAAGCTGAGCCCGGACTTCGACTGGGTCGACTACTTCTGGAGCACCGGAATCGGGCACTTCGACACGCTGAATGTAGCCATGCCGGACTACTTCAAGGCGCTGAGCTCGCTGATCGAGTCTGAGCCCCTGGCGGCGTGGAAGAGCTACCTGCGCTGGCACGTCCTGCACGGCGAGGCGGAGTACCTGCCCAAGGCATTCTTCGATGCCAACTTCGATTTCTTCCGGCACACGCTGGCCGGCCAGAAGGAGCCGATGCCGCGGTGGAAGATGTGCACCGCGATGACCGACCGGGCGCTGGGCGAGGCCGTTGGGCAGGACTGGGTAAAACAGAACTTCCCGCCCGCAGCCAAGGAGAGCACGGAGAAGATGGTAACGGCGCTCGAGACGGCGCTGGGCGAGGACATCAAGTCTATGCCCTGGATGAGCGATACAACCAAAGAAGCTGCGGAGAAAAAACTCGCCATGATCCGGCGAAAGATCGGCTATCCGGACAAGTGGCGCGACTACTCGAGCATCAAGGTGGGCCGGACCGACCTGGTCGAGAACACCGAAAACGCGGCCGTGTACGAGCGTAACTACAACTACGCGAAGCTGGGCAAACCGGTGGACGAGAAGGAATGGGGCATGACCCCGCCGACGGTGAACGCCTACTACGATCCGAGCTTCAACGACATCAACTTCCCTGCCGGAATCCTGCAGCCGCCGTTCTTCGACCTCAAGGCCGACCCGGCGGTGAACTACGGCGGGATCGGGGTGGTGATCGGGCACGAGATGACCCACGGGTTTGACGACCAGGGGTCGCAGTTCGACGGCCACGGGAACCTGAGAGACTGGTGGACGCCGGCCGACCACAAGGCCTTTGACGAGCGGACCAGTTGCATTGCCGACGAGTACAGCGGTTTCGAGGCGGCGCCGGCCGAAGGCAAAACCCCGGCCCTGTATCTGAACGGGCGGCTGACGCTCGGCGAGAACACCGCCGACAACGGCGGCCTGCGGATCGCCTACATGGCGCTCGAAAGCGCGCTCGCCTCCGAAGGCAAGTCCCTTGACGAGAAGATCGACGGCTACACCGAGGCGCAGAGGTACTTCATTGGGTTTGCACAGGTCTGGTGCCAGAACCAGACCGAGTCGTTGGCGCGGCAGCTCGTGCTGGTCGATCCTCACTCGCCCGGGAAGTGGCGCGTCAACGGCACGGTGCAGAACTTCGACGGGTTCGCGAGGGCCTTCGGGTGCAGGAAGGGGCAGCCGATGTATCCGGTGCACTCGTGCCGGGTGTGGTGAAAACACCAGGGAGTTGGGATGAGAAAATAGAAAGAGCAGCGGTCCGCGATAAGGGGCCGGCTGGCAGAGGTAGAGGACCGGAAACAGACCCGAGCTTTATCCCAACTCTCTGCTCCTCGCCTGGCTATCTATTTCCTGTTTCCCGATTGCAGTTCCCTCCCACGAAAGTTTCTCCGGCGACGATACTTTTCGTCCCATTTCCGCGTCCAAATCGCAACAACGATTGCAATCGGGCACGCAAGTTAACCGGCGTAGGACTGAGAGGGAGCGCGGCGGCAAGGGGTTGCAGGGGATGCCTTTGGCTTGTGCGCCGCGGAAACTAGGCACAACCCGCCCCGGCCTTTTACAATGCAGCAGGGACCCATCCCAACCCAGCTCTGCTCGGGAACGATTAACCTTGGCGGCGGACGCCGAACCAGGACGAAGGAATCGCATGAAGTTTACGAAATTCGGCAAGGCACTTCTGGTGAGCGCCCTATCTGCTGGCGTCATTCTGGGTGTGACGTCTTGCGTTCAGAGTTATACGGTCGGTTATCTGTATGTGACGGGGACGGTGACGGCCCAGTCGTCGAACAACGGCATTATTACCGGCTTCAAAATTGATCACAACACGGGTTTTCTGACAGTGGTGCACGGGCTGCCGGTGGCTTCCGGTGGATCGAACCCGGTCCGGGCAGTTTTGATTACGGGCCAGCGGTTCATGTATGTGCTGAACCGCGGTGTGAACGCGCAGGGAAATGGGGACTGCACGACTGCCGATCCTTGCGGAAACGCGAACATCGAGCAGTTCTCGGTGGGCGGCCACGGTATTCTCACGCCGCAGGAGACCTTCTACACGCAGGGGGTCAACCCCTTCCGCCTGATCGCCGATACCTCGGGGAACTACCTGCTGGCGCTCGATCACGACGCTCCTGACAGCGACGCCTACACCCTGAGCGGCGCGACGACGAACAGCTGCACCGAGGCGCTGGGGTCATCGACGACCTCATGCGGCGATATTACGGTGTTCAAGATCGACTCGACAACGGGGCGGCTTTCGATCGTGACGAACGCGCAGGTGTCGTCGGCGAGCGGCCAGCCGTTGACCTACTTCCCCGTGCCCGCCAACCCCGTGGACTTCGTGCTGGACTCGGGGTACATCCTGACGCTGAGCGCGACGCCGACGGCCACGGCGGCGGCGCCGTGCAACACCCTGGCGACGCTTGTTTCGGTCTATCCGTATGTGTGTGGCACCCAGGTTTTCCCCTATACCTATTCGTCTTCAAGCGGGCAGTTGACGCTGAACCAGAACAGCGCGCAGCCGCTGGGGATCGCGCAAGGGACGGCGATTGTAGTTGCCGGCGGCACGGTGTACGTGCCGGATAACGAGCCGGTTACGATCCCATCGGAAGGCAACTTCACCGCCGGCACTTATTCAAGCCAGATCCTCCCTTATACAGTCGGCACCAACGGTGCGCTGCAGTCGGAGACCGGTGGGGCCATTCCGGACGACTCGACCCTGGCCAACCCGATTTATGTGCTACAGGAATCGAAGGGCAAATTTATCTACGTGGCCAACCAGGGTAATGAGACGCTGGGGCAGAACGCCGAGAGTGGCATCGCTGGCTACTTCCTGACTACGGCGCCGAACTACGAGTTGTCGTTCATCGCCGGCGAACCTTTCGGATCGGGAGCGGGGCCACAGTGTATCGTTGAGGACCCGTCGGACCAGTTCATCTACGAAGCCAACTACGACGACTCGTCGGTGACGGGCCGCATCGTAGATCCCAACTCAGGCGTGCTGACGACCATGCGCAAGCAGAGCAGCTTCGGACTCGACGGTCAGCCGACGTGGTGCCTGATCGATGGGCGGACAGATTAGGACGGAGTGGGCCGCTGCTGGGCAGAAGAAAGGGTGCGGCCACGGCCGGCCGTTCTACTGCTCAGTGCCGCGCCCAGCCGCGAAAGGGCAGCCGCCTGCCGGACGCGGATGACCGCCGAGGCGCGTGGAGTTCGATGGTGGAAAGATCTGATCAATTGAGGCCGCGGTTGGGGCCCGCTGACGAAAGATGGGCATGAGGCTGAACAAATCGAGCCAGCTTGTACTGGTAGGGGCGGCAGGGCTGGCGGTGGCATCGCTGGTTACGGCGTGCAGCCAGGTAACGCAGACGCTGACGGTGGATTTCGTATTCGTGGCCAGTTCCAAGGCCGCCGGTTCGAACAACTACGGCGAGATCAACGTCTTCGAAATCGACTCGGAGTCGGGGCACATGCGCCAGATCCCCGACTCTCCGTTCCCCTCCGAGGGCCGGGATCCGGTCGCCGAAGCGGTATCGTCCGATTACGGCAGCCTTTTCGTCGTCAACCAGGACGACAACACGGTTGTCCAGTTCGTGATCGGCACCGACGGCAAGCTTTACCCCTTCTACACGCTGAATCCGCCCGGCGTGTACCCGCTGGGGATCGCGACCGACGCCGCCGACATGTTTGTGCTGGAAACCTACCAGCCGCTGCCGACCTGCTCCACGGCGGCCCCGTGCTCGGGATCGCTGGCGGTGTTTCCCTTGACCGCGGCGACCAAGTCGGGCCCTGTCCAGGTCGGCAGCGCGGCCGTGAACCCTTCGCTCGACACCAACTACTGGCCGCTGACGCTTTCGGGGACGCAAGCATCGGACGTGATCGTGCCGACCGGCGTAAGCGTTCTGGGTTCGGGCTCCTACGTCTATGTGACGGCCTACGATTCAAGCGTGACGCCGCACGTCGGCTATATCTTCGGGTTTGCGGTCGGATCGGGCGGCGTGCTGACCGCGCTGAGCGGCTCGCCCTACGCGGCAGGCGTACAGCCCTCGGCGATCGCTACCAATTCGACCGCCAGCACAAGCTACGTGTACGCGACCGATTTCGCCAACAACGACGTGCTGGGGTACACGGTGTCGTCGAGCACCGGAGCGCTGGCGCCCATGACCACGGGAACCGGCGGCGGCAACACCTTCCCCTCGGGCAACCAGCCAACAGCCATTGCCGTCGATCCTTCCTTCCCGTTTGTGTACGTGACCAACTCCCTGGACGCCTCCATGACCGGGTATTCGGTGAGCAACGGGGCGCTCACGCCGGTAGGAACCTACGCGACGGGACTGGATCCGGTGGCGATCGGAATCGATCCCTCGACCAACCACTTCGTCTATAGCGTGAATTTCCTGGGCAATAACGTAAGCGGATTCGAATTGAACGAAACGGATGGCACGCTGCTGAACACGCAATACTCTCCCTATTCGTCGAACGCACTGCCGACGGCGGTGGCCGCGATTCCCCACAACGGGACGGGAGCGGGCGTGCACTAGCGCGGTTTTTCAGAAGACGCGGCTCCGGCGACGGCGCCGATAGCAACAGCCCGCGGCCGGCTTTTACAATGGCAGCGGGTCAACCTAAACGAGTTTTCCTGGGACCGCCCGCTGCGACGGGCGCCGGCCCCGCGACAAAGGAAGCGCATGAAGTTGAACAGAGCGAGCCAGCTGGTTCTGGTTTCAGCAATCGGCCTGGCGGCGGCCAGTCTCTTGACAGCGTGTCAGCTCGTGACCGTGGACTACGTGTTTGTGGCGTGTTCGTCGGGATCGGGATCGGGAAGCGCCGGCCAGATCGACACCTACGCGGTGGACTCTCAGTCGGGAGCGCTGCGCACCGGAGCGCCTGCCGTGGACTCCGGAGGCACCGACCCGGTGGCAATGGCGGTTACCGCCAACTACTACCACCTCTACGTCGCCAACCAGGGCAACGATTCAGTGGTCCACTTCTCGATCTCCGATCACGGCGTGCTGACCAAAAAGGATTCGATCACGACCGCCGAAGCGCCGGTGTTCCTGGCGACCAATGCGGCCAATACTTACCTGTACGTGGTGAGCGGAACCACCTCGGCGACCCTGACCGAGTATCCACTGAGCTCGGATGGTACGATCGGCTCGGCGACCGCGCAGGAGAACCTGACGCTGCCGAGCTTCCCCAACGATACAATCCTTCCCACCGCAGTGACCGTGCTCGAAAATAACAGCGCGGTGTACGTCACGGCGTACGACCAGTCGGCCTACAATCCGGGCGGCAAGACCACCAGCACGGCCAATCCCGGATGGGTGTTCGGTTTCGCGGTGGACTCGAGCGGCGGGCTGACGGCGACCGCGGGCAGCCCCTACGAGGCGGGTGTAAAACCGGTGGGCATCGCGGCCGATCCAACCAACCGGTTCGTGTATGTCACGGACTTTGCGTCCAACCAGTTGATCGGATACACCATCCAGAGCAGCAACGTGCTGAACTTCATGGTGAACGGGCCGTTCAAGACGGGCGATGAGCCCTCGTCGATCGCGATCGACCCGCGCGACAAGTACATCTACCTCGCCAACGAGCTCGACAACTCGGTGTCGGGCTACACCATCAGCCTGACGACAGGGACGCCGTCGGCGCTGGTCAACACCACGTCGAGCGCGGCCTACTCAACCGACACGCAGCCGGTTTCGCTCGTAGTCGAGCCGTCGCTGGGGCGGTTCGTGTATACCGCAAACCGGTTGGGCAACTCCGTTTCGGGATTTCAGTTGAACCCGGATACGGGCGTGCTCAATACGACCCAGGCAACACCCTATCCGACCGGCTCGACCCCCACAGCCATCGTCGCGGTACCGCACGGCAATCACGCCACCCAGGCCGTTTACCCGTAGGCCTCGGCTTACGCCTGACTGAAAAGCCCGGCCTTCGCGGCCGGGCCTTTTGTTTCGGAAGCGCATCCTGCCATCAGACAGTGACGATGCTCACCGGATACGCCTCGAGTTTTGTATCAGCGGTCTCAACAGTGTCAGCGATTCACTCAGGGCTTGCGCCGCGAGCAGCCGGTCGAAAGGATCGCCGTGGTGCAGGGGCAGGCGGGCAACACCCACTGCGGACACGCCAGCACTGGAAGTTCCTCAGAATCAGTCGTTTCGATCGCGGCAACCGGCGCCTCAGGATCGGCCCTCAGTTTTCCACGCCGCACTTTGATCGCGATCTCCCAGATACCGGCCCAGGAAACATAGATCGCACTGGCGCTCTCCAGAACCTCGCGGGCCTGCTCGGTCAACTCGGGGCTCTGGTCGGCGACCCGCAGATAGATGCGCGAATCGAGCAGCAGGCGCACTATCAGGCCGCGGGAGTGACTAAGAAATCCTCGGGCAAAGCATCGTCGAAATCGTCCCCGATCCAAATCTTGCCTGTCTGAACTCCGAAGCGAATCGGCTCTTTCCTGGTCGGCTCGAGCCGCGTGAGCCGCGCGAGCGGCTTGCCCGCGCGGACGATCACCACGTCCTCGCCTGGGCGGCAGCGTCCACCAGCTTCGAGAGCTGCGTCTTGGCTTCGAAGATATTGACTGTAGGCATTGCCAGAACCCGCTTAACTAAGTCCAGGGCATGTTAACCCTACCAGGGCGGTGGCCACGGGAGCCAATTTCTCCCAGTTCCCAATTTTCCTGACTTCGTCGTCCCTCGTCGCTAGCAGACACCCGGCATCCACCCCACGGACAAACACCCGTCCGCGGGGACCCCGGCCTCATCTGGCCCGACCTTCGACCGCAACGCCATCCACCCTGGTAGCGTTAACAGACCCTAGCCTGGCAATCAATGGATCAAACCACAACCGTGAAGCTGTCCTCGGTCCGGGTAACCGCGTGATAGAGGGTGTCGCGCTCAACGGGTACCCGGCCAGCCTCGGTAATCAGGCGGCACAGCTCCTTGCGTGTCATGCCCTGCGGGGTCGTGGCTCCGGCATCGTGGTAGATCTTCTCCTCGATGACCGTGCCGTCCAGATCGTCGGCGCCGAAGCGAAGGGCGATCTGCGCGATCTTGGGGGTAAGCATCTGCCAGTAGGCCTTGATGTGGGCAAAGTTGTCGAGCAGCAGGCGGCTGACGGCAATCTGGCGGATATCCGTAAGGCCCGTAGTGACCGGCAGGTGGTCAAGCGGCGTGTTTTCCGGATGAAAGGCCAGCGGGATGAAGGTCTGGAAGCCTCCGGTGTCGTCCTGCAGCGCGCGAAGTCGAAGAAGATGGTCAACCCGGTCGGCGTCGTTCTCGATGTGGCCGTAAAGCATCGTCGCGTTGGTCTTGAAGCCCATCTTGTGGGCCTGCCGCGCGGTCTCAAGCCACTCGTTGCCGTCGATCTTGTGGTCGCAGATGATGGAGCGGACACGGGAGGCGAAGATCTCGGCGCCGCCGCCGGGCATGGAGTCGACGCCGGCCTCGCGCAGCTTGACGAGCGTCTGCTCGACAGTGAGCTTGGCGCGGCGGGCCAGGAAGGCGATCTCGACCATGGTGAAAGCCTTGATATGCACCTTGGGAAACCGCACCTTCAAGCCACGGATCAGGTCGAGGAAGAACTCGAAGGGCA
Source organism: Occallatibacter sp. (assembly GCA_035508555.1). Lineage (GTDB taxonomy): Bacteria > Acidobacteriota > Terriglobia > Terriglobales > Acidobacteriaceae > Telmatobacter. The sequence goes on from DATJMU010000112.1 coordinate 11,789, forward strand.
GGTCCGGGTGCAGGCCGCCGACGATATGGAACTCCGTGACCGCCTCCGAGTAACCCGAGGCCGCAGTCTCCCACGCCTCTTCGAGAGCCATGGTGTAGCCGGCGGAGTCGCCTTTCTTGCGGCCGAAGGCGCAGAGGCGGCAGGCGGCGACGCAGACGTTGGTCGGATTGATGTGGCGATTGACGTTGAAGTACGTCACGTCGCCGTGCATCTGTTCGCGGACGTGGTTCGCAAGCCAGCCGACGGCGAGCACATCCCGCGAGGCGTACAGGGCCAGGCCATCTTCGTAGCCGAGCCGCTCACCGGCCAGAACCCGGGCCCCGACCGGCTCCAGGCGGGGATCGTAGGTACGGAAAGAGTGGCCCTCGGAAGCGGTATTTGCATGGGGAGCCGCGGTCTCGGTCTGCATATCCCGATGATACCGAAATTGCCGCCGGAATTGGGACTGCCAGGTTATCGCCGGCTGGTTTCACCTTCCGGCGCCTTGGGCTGGACCAGAACGCCGTCCGCAATCGACGCTGCCACGATGCGGTCGCCTGCGGGGCGGATAAATGAGACATCGTAGCCGGTATGCCACCACTTCCAGGTCCAGGTCTTGGGGTCGACGGCGTAGATCTCTTCACTGGAGGTCGAACTGACCAGCACGCGCTTGAGAGCCGGGTCGTAGCAAAGGTCGTCCACGTCGCGGAAGGGCATGCGGTCAAGCCACTTCCATTGTTCGCCATTGTCGTGCGTGAAGAAAACGCCTTCGCGGGCCCCCAGCCACAAAGTGCCATCGGGAGAAAACGCGATGCGGTGGATACGGGTCACCATCTGGGGCAGGCTGATGGGCATCCACAGAACGCCGTCGGTCGATTCGACCACGCCGTCGGGACGGGCCGCCGCCAGCAGGTTGCCGTGGCTGGCCACCGAGACATAGTCGCTGGCGCCCATCACCGGGGCGCCCTGCCAGGTCGCGCCGCTGTCGCGGCTGGTATAAAGACCCACGTCCGTCGAGGCAAGCCAGATGTCGCCGTCTGCATCCAGTGCGTTCACGCGCGCATCGAGCCGGGTAACCGGCTGCTTGACCTTCTTCTCCAGGTTCACCTTCGTGCCACGGATGTATTGAGTCACGGTCTTGACCACAGTGTTGGCCAGGGTGCTCATGGGCTGCCAGTTGAAGGAGGTTGGCGGGTCCGGCGCCGCTGCCGAGCTGCCCGGAGCCGCGGGCAGAGCATAGATGCCGTGGCTCGTGCCCGCGAGAATCGTTCCGTCCTGGGCCTGCGCGAGAGAAAAAACGTCGAGACCCTCAAGGCCATCCGCAATATGGGTCCACGTGGCCCCGCCATCCTGGGAGACGAAAACTCCGCCGTACTGCTTGTCGTTGACCACACCCGCGTAGAAGCGCTTGGGGTCGTCGCGATCCACGAGCAGTGCCTCGACCTTGCGGCCCGAGATGCCGGTATTCGATTCGGCAAATGTGGCGCCGGCATTCTCGCTCGCCAGCACCCCGCCCCGATCGGTCGCCAGCAGCACGTGCCTGGGATTGCTCGGGTCGACGTACACGTCGTTGATAATGACGTCGGCGCCGGTCATGCGGCGGAAGCTGATGCCGGCGTTGTCGGTCTTATACAGGCCCTCGGTGGTGCCGGCGTACACGATCTCACGGTCTTTGGGGTCCTGCCTGAGTACGCGGGTGCGCCGGGCGCTCGAAGGAATGCCGTTGATCTTGTGAAAGAGCAGGCCCGCGTCTTCGCTCTTGTAAATGCCGCTGCACGCGCTCAGGTACAGGGTCCGGGTGTGAACTGGATCGACGATCATCGAGAAGACGTCGGAGTCCACGATCAGGCCCCGGTCGATGTGATGCCACGTAAGGCCGCCGTTGTCGGTCTTCCAGGGCAGGTGCCACGTGCCGGCATAGAGGATCTCGGGATTGCGCGGGTCCACGGCCAGCGATTCGATCTCGTGAATTTCGCGGTCGCCCGGCGGACTGATCTGGTGCCATGTGGCGCCCGCATCGGCGCTGCGGAAGACTCCCTGGAGGGTACCCGCGAACAGAATGCTGGGGTCGGACGGAGCCTGGATGAAGGCGCGGACCGACTGGCCATGCAGCCCGGCGGACGCCGTCCACGTGTGGCCGGCATCGCGGCTGATCCAGAGGCCTCCGCCCTCGCGGTCGGGAAACCAGCCCGCAGCGTAGATGGTGTCGGGATGAGCGGAGTCCACGATGATGTGATCGAGAATCAGGTCGTCGGCATGGCCCAGCCTCGCCAGATGATGCCAGGAGGCGCCGCTGTCGGTGGACTCGTAGATCCAGCCCGTGGTCGTGCCCAGGTAAAGATGGTTGGGCTCGCCGGGAACGACGCCGAAGGAGCGCGCATCGCCGCCCCCCGGACCGACGGTGGTCCAGGAAGACTGGCCGCGGGCGATCACGGCAAACAAAGATGCGAAGACAACAAGCGCCGCCAATGCACGCCGGCCGGCGCCAGAGGGAAGAGTGCGCGAAGAGATCATCTCAGGCAAGAAACCCCACTGCGGAGGGAAAGAAATCCACTTCCAGAATAAACAACCCTAAACCGCAATCCAAATGAAAGAGGCTGGCCGGAGGGCCGGCCAGCCTCAAATTGATCGGAGGATACATATTTCGTATCTTGCTGCGCCAGGCCTTCCGAGCCGGAACGAACTGGAAGGCCTGGCACAAGGGTTAGAGACTGTCCCAAAAGGCCCTGGGACTTACTTGGCAGCCTTATGGTGGTGACGCTCCGGCAGAGCCTCGCGCTTCACCGGCTTCACCTCGGTCTCGTTCACCGGGGTCGTGCCCGGTACATCGGTGTTGAAGTCGGCGCCGGCGGGCACCAGGTAATCAAGCACCTGCTGTCCATCGCTGTCGTTGGTGACCGCGGTGATCCGCGAGGGATCGATCCCCTTGTCGGTCACCAGGTACTCCTTGGTATTGACGGCACGCTGCGCTGCAAAGTACTCCACGTGCGCGCGGTGATGGCGCTCTGCGTACTTCTCCTCGCGCGCGGTGATCTCCTTCTCGTGCGCGTCGGATTCGCCGGCCACGACCACCTTGGCATCGGGCTGCTGCTGCAGATCGATGGCCACCTGGTCGAGGCAGGCCTTGGCTTCGTTATCGACGCGCGTCGGACGGCGCTTGTCGGTCGTGAAGCTGATCGAGCAGAGGGCCTGGGTGGTGGGCTTGGGCGGAGCCGGCGGCGCCTGGATGGTCACCGTCGTGTCAGCCGAAGCAGTATTGCCCTTGTTGTCCGACACCTTGCATGTTATCCCCACCGCACCGGTTGGCGCTCCGGTGGAGGAGTAGACTGCGGTGGCGCCGTTGCCTGTGATCTCGCCGGCCGAGGCCGAATAACTGTAGGTGAGCGGCAGGCCCTGCGGGCTGACCGCGGTCGACGTGATGGTGCTGGTTCCACCCGGCGGAATGGTGTCGGGATTGGCCGTGCAGCTGATGGTCGGCGGCTCAAAGGCCTTGACCGTAAAGCTCGCCGAACAGGTGGCCGTCTGCCACGCCTTGTTGCCTTCCTTCACCGTTCCCTGCACCGTGTAGCTGCCGGGGGCCAGCGAGCCGGTGTCGATGGTGGTGGTAGCGCCGGTGCCCGAGGCGCCCGAACCCGACCAGCTATAAGCCGGTGTGGCCTTCGGGTTCAGATTGCCCGGCGTCGCTGTGATGGTAACCGAGGTCCCCGGAAAGACCGACTCGGGGTTGGCCGAGCAGGAGAGCGTGACCGGCGGAGGAGGAGCGATGGAGCCGACGTGGAACACGATGCCTGCGCTGAGACGCGCCGCATTCACATTTGCCCGACCGCCGGAATAGTCCTGCGGTCCGAAATCCGTATGAAAGTACTCGTAATCGGCCTGGAAGAGACGGATCGCGAGATGGTGGTCGAGCAGCGGCGTCTCGTAGTCCAGACCTCCACCGACCGTCAGGGCAGGGCCCCACTTATAGGCGTGAGCATACTCATCGGGCGGATTGCCGTAGAGGCCTGGAGGGTAGTTGGGACCGCCCAGCCGGACGCCGCCAACAAGGGCATGTACGAATGGCGTGATGTTCTGCGTCGGGAACCTGAAGATAATGCCGCCCTGCACGGTCTGGGCCCCGTCGCCAGGTCCATCCGGATGATTCGCGTACTCACCCACGGCACCAACGAAGCGGTTAAAAAAATAGGCCCCGCTGCCGATGGCCCCTTCATTGATCGCGGAATAGGTAAGCGGCACCGGCGTACCAGAGGGTACCGGCGTTTCCACCGTCCCCTTCGGCGCCAGATAGCTGTACCCTAAAAAAATGTCGTAACGCGAGGCGTACTGGTCCGACGCGTTACCTTTGGTAGACGGTGCAGCTTGAGCCGACAGGGCGATGGGAATGAAGGCCGCCATCGCCAAGGTGACAACCCGGCTCATCGACTTCAACACACGAGAATGCATGCTTGATCCTCCGAAAATTTCGCTGGATTACCTGTTCGATAAGGCTGACTGCGAATGCGAGTACGACCAGTTACTCACTGCGGCCCTTCCTGGCGCTGGGCACACAGGACAAGGAGCCTTCACACAACTCTTAACGTATCATAGGAAGGTTGCCACAGACCACAATTTTTCAACAAGTTGCCTCGCAATTCACCTGCGGACCCTCCGATTCGCAAGCTTTCACCTTGCTCACTACATCAACAACGACAAACCACACAGACTCCTACCCAACGTTCAAAGTCCGGAGGAGGCTGCGCGGTTCGCGCTGAATCTTTTCCTGTAGAAGCGTAATCGCGTGCAAAAGTTGCTCGGGGCGAGGCGGGCAGCCCGGCACATAGACATCGACGGGCACTACTTGGTTAACACCCTGCAGCAGGGCATAGTTATTGAAGACACCGCCCGAGGTGGCGCAGGCGCCCATCGAAATCACCCATTTGGGCTCTGGCATCTGGTCGTAGAGACGCCGCAGGACCGGGGCCATCTTCTGAGAAACCCGCCCGGCGACGACCATGAGATCGGACTGCCGGGGTGAAGCGCGGAAGACCTCGGCGCCAAATCGCGCGATGTCGAACCGGGAGGCCCCCATGGACATCATCTCGATGGCGCAGCAGGCCAGGCCAAAGGTCATCGGCCACACGGAGTTCTTGCGGATCCAGTTGACGGCCAGATCGAGCGATGTGAGGAAGACGCCCTCGGGCTGGTCAAAGCCGTAGCTGACCTCCCGCACTTTGGCCCGATTCAATGCGCTGCTCTCAAGAGCTCCAAACAGATAACGGTCGCGCTCGACGGTAGCTGCCATACCTCCACTATACCGCCGTTCCGGCGCCGGGGGCTAAGGAGCCGTAGACATCGCAAGAAAGCTCCAAATCACGCTCCCTGACTTAGCAGAGAAGAACCGGGGAGGGGCACAATCGGATGAAGAGCGACCGCCCCTGACCTGCCGCCGCATTTGTGCACAGGCCTGTGCACCTCTCCCGCCTGCATCGCCGCTTTTGAACCTACCCTCTCCCAACCCGCATTCCGCCGCATGGGCGCTCAAAAAAATCTGGAAAATGAGACGGGTTGTTGGTTTATGCTTCAAAATACCGTCAAAAAGTTGTAAGAATACACTCATTCACCATCACTCGGGTTTCGTGTACCGGGTCCGCAACCAACGGCAAGCCGCCCCAGGGCCTCCGTATCTCCGCCAGGCGGCTCAAAAGAAGTCGCAAACTGATTTGCCCCTGCGCCACGGCGAGGGGATACCTCTATCTGTTGGAGCCAAAGAGAATGCGAAGTAGCCGTACCGCCCTTCTGTCGCTCTTACCCGTCTTCTTGGGGCTGCCCGCCCTGGCCCAGACGCCCGCGGCGGCGCCCGTCACGCAGGCGCAGATCGACGCCCTGCAGCACGCGGTCCAAAATGCCCAAATGTCCGGAGACAACGCGTGGATGCTGGTCTCGGCCGCGCTCGTCCTGATGATGACCGGCCCCGGCCTCGCGCTTTTTTATGGCGGCCTGGTCCGGAAGAAGAACATCCTCGGCACGATGATGCAGAGCTTCGCCATGATGGGGCTGGTCACCATCATCTGGGCGATCGTGGGCTACTCGCTGGCCTTCGGGCACGGCAGCGCGTTCGTGGGCGGCTTTGAGCACCTGTTCCTGCACGGCGTGGGACTGGCGCCGAATTCCGACTACGCGGCCACGATTCCCGAGCAGACCTACATGATCTACCAGCTCATGTTCGCCATCATCACGCCCGCCCTGATCACGGGAGCATTCGCCGAACGCATGAAGTTCAGCGCCATGGCGCTCTTCCTGTCGCTGTGGTCGATCTTCGTCTACTGCCCCATGGCGCACATGGTATGGGGCGTAGGCGGCCTGCTGAACGCCACCGGCCACATGATCCCGTGTCTTGATTTTGCCGGCGGAACGGTGGTGCACATCACCAGCGGCGTCTCGGCGCTGGTGGCCTGCCTCTACATCGGCAAGCGCGTAGGCTACCCGCAGACGGCCATGCCCCCCCACTCGATGGTGCTCAGCTTCATCGGCGCCTGCCTGCTGTGGGTGGGCTGGTTCGGATTTAACGCCGGCAGCGCGCTGTCGGCAGGGCCGCTCGCCACCAGCGCCTTCGTGAACACGCACTTCGCCACGGCTACGGCGGCGCTGGGCTGGACCATCTTCGAGTGGATTCACAACGGCAAGCCGACCGCCCTGGGCGCCATCTCGGGTGCGGTGGCCGGCCTGGTGGCCATTACCCCGGCCTCGGGCTTCGTGCAGCCCTTCGGCGCGCTGTTCATCGGCTTGGCGGCCGGGTTCTTCTGCTCCTTCATGGTCTTCATCGTCAAGTCCAAGTTCGGCTACGACGACTCGCTCGACGCCTTTGGCGTGCACGGCGCCGGCGGAACCCTCGGCGCGATCCTCACCGGCGTCTTCGCCACCCAGGCCATCAACCCCATATTCGGCATCGGCAAGCCCACCGGCGGCATGGACGGCCACTGGGGTCAGGTGCTGAACCAGGCCGCGGGCGTAGGCGTGGCCTGGGCCATCTCCATCGTGGGCACGCTGGTGCTCCTGTTTATTGTGGACAAGGTAGTCGGCCTGCGGGTGAGCCCGGAGCACGAAGCCGCCGGTCTCGACCTCTCCCAGCACGGCGAGGAGGGCTACGACTTCAACACGTAAACCGGCCTCCACCAGAAGCCGGTATGGGGCCGGAACCAGATTGGTTCCGGCCTGCGAAAAAGACCACGCGGGCGGCAGGGCAACCGCCGTCCGCGACTGATACGCTGACAGACGAGGCTTTTTGCTTATGCTTAAGATCGAAGCGATTCTTCAGCCCTCTAAACTCGATGCCGTCAAGGACGCGCTGCTCGAAGCCGGCATCGAAGGCATGACCATCCTCGAAGCCCGCGGCCACGGCCGCCAGAAGGGCCACACCGAGTTCTACCGCGGCCGCGAGTACACGGTCGACCTTCTGCCCAAGATCAAGCTGGAACTGGTTGTCCACGACGACCTCAAGGAAAAAGCCATCCAGGCCATCGTAGGCGCGGCGCGTACCGGCCGCATCGGCGACGGCAAGATCTTTATCAGTAAGATCGACGAGGCCATCCGCATCCGCAACGACGAGCGCGGCGAGACGGCGCTGTAGACAGGTTGCGGCGCGAGCCGGCCGGCTCGGTTTCTTCGGAGCTCGGTTTCTGCGGAAATGGATCGCGCCCGAACCGGGGCATCGCAGCCGCACGCCCTCCGCGAGAATCAGGAAAAGCTGATGCGGTTGCCGCCGGCACGCTTGGCCGCGTACATGGCAGCGTCGGCGCGGTGTTTGAGTTCGTTCGCAGTGACGCCGACCTCCTGATAAATAGCCACGCCAATGCTCACCGAACCCCGAATCACAATCTCCTCCACGACAAACGGCTGCTGCATCGCGCGCAGGATGCGCCCGGCGATCTCGCTGGCCAAGGCATGGTTGGTCACGTCGGCAATGACCGCGAGGAACTCGTCTCCTCCCAGCCGGCCGAGCACGTCATTTGCCCGCAGGCAGCCTTGAAAGCGCCTGGCAACTTCGCAAAGGAAGAGGTCGCCGATGCGGTGGCCATGGTTGTCATTAACGGCCTTGAAGTCGTCGAGGTCGAGGAACAGGATCGCCACGGAACCAAGGACCTCGCGGGCATGGCGCAGGGCCTTTTCCAGGCGCGCATCCAGCAGCATACGGTTGGGCAGCCCGGTCAGCTGGTCGTGCTCCGAGCGGTGCAGCAGGGCCTCGTAAAGACGGCGGTTGTCGACGGCGATGGCCGCAAGGTTGCAGCCAAAGTCGAAGGCGGCCTGGTTGAAACCGACAGGCGCCGTGGTCTCGGCCTCAAAGGTTAGCGCGCCCAGAACTTCGGCATGGCTGGAGATCAGCGGCCGCGACCATACAGGCCTCGGCTCGTTGCGGGAGAAAAGGCTCCGCGTGCGCACCGCAACCGCGCAAGGCTCATCGCTTTGCACGGGATCGACATTGCGCAGCCGTGCGGCGTCCGTCTGGCTCAGACCGGCGCCGTCCAGCAGGTTGAGCGCCCGATCTTCCAGCACGTGCGAATAGGCCCGGACGCCGGGCCACATCTCGGCCGTGTACCGGTGAATCTCAGTGAAGACGCGGGGCAGCGGCTCAAAGCTGTTGATCAGCTCCAGAATGTGGCTGCGCTGCCGCTCCAGGCGTGCCAGCGTATCGAGCCTTTCCGCCTCCGCCTCGACCTTGTGACGCAGCAGCGTCTCCTGCTCGCTCAACCGGCGCCGCATCCACACTCCCCAGAGAAACACCAGCAGTAGCACCGCCAGTGATGCCGTTGTCAGATAGAGCATGTGCCCAACAGTCCACCACGACGGAAGCGCCAGGACGGTAATGTCCCCGGCCGAGCGCATGTGCACCTGCAGGCTCTCCACCACTCCCCAGAACCCGCGGATGTGCACGATGCAGACTCCCTCAACCCGCAGCTTCGTACCGGGTTCGTAGACGGAAATGGGGTCCGGATCCCCGGGCCGCTTGCGATAGACCGCCTGAAAGATGCTGGGCCCGGAGCGAAGCGTGAGCGTGTCCAGATCGCGCTCGCGGGTTTCGGACACCAGTTCCCCATCCAGCGATACCACGCGGTTGCTGTACAGGTCGCTCATCGCGTCGGCGTAGGTGATGGGGCTGGCCGGCAGCGGAGTGACCTTGCCGACCGCGAAGGCCTGCGCAAGTTGCAAAGCGGGCGCTCCGTTGATCGCAGTGGGAAAGCCCGTCACTTCCACCTGCTGTCCAATGGTCATGGGGTCCATTTGCTCGGTCTGGATCAGCAAGGCATCGTCGCCGCTCTGGATGACCATCCGCTCGCCCCTGTCGTAAAGGGTCAGCACCCCCTCGGTCCTGACGCGCTCCATGGGCCGCACCACACGGTCTGAACGCACTAGGTCGTGCAGCGGGGTGACCGGAACCTGCTCGATCGCAGTTTTAGCCGGACTGACCACCACCATCTGGTTTGCACTGCTCGACTCGATTTGCAGGCCGAGGATGTGGTCGTGGCCATCGAACCGCCCGCCCAGATTCCCCGTGACGCGAACCGTGGCATCCAGCAACTGCACCGGGTTGGGGCGAGCGTCATTGATGATCGTGACCTGCATCATCTGCCCGTCCACCTCGAGTTCCAGCAGGTGCACCTGCGCCTGCTCCACCCACTGCAGGGTCGAGGAACGCACGATGCCCTCCATGGTCACAAACCGGCAGTCATTGGCGTGGAGCGCCGCCTGGGCGTAATCAAGCGAGGTCGGCTCGGGCAGCGGCCCGCGGGAGATTTCGCGGATCTTGGTGGGCACAATCTCGTTGGTATAGCCGGCTTCAACCCTGCCCCATATCTCCACGCGCGAGCCCTCGGTTACCGGAAATTCACGGCCCGGCTGCACATAAATGGAGCCTGTCGAGTCCTGGAAAAACATGTTCCGTTGCGCCTGGTCGTAGTAGGTGACGACGCCGTGCAGGTCGACGGTGAAACCCTGTCCGGCTTGCTCGTAGGTCAGGGCCCTGACCTGGGCCACATTCGTTAACACAGGGGGCGCGGCCGTGGAGCTCGATGGCAACAGCGCCATCGCCAAAAAGAATCCGTTCGCGGCGAAAAGACGACCGCGCATGAGCCCCGCCCCTCAAACCAAGACCGTAACGTCCTGAATGTTTTTTCTAAGTCCATTCTTGTGCGAAATGGAGCCGGCCGCCATACCCCAAAGGTTACATTGGCGTCAATGTCGGCGCGCGCCGGCACTGCGGCGGTCCCGCAATTGCAGCATTCCGAACCGGCAACCGCGGGGTGGTACATTCCTTCAAGCAAGACCCGCCCGGCGCCGCAACCAAGATCGGCCGCGAGAATTGGGGAACCACTCAAAATCTATACGGGGGCTGGTATTCACCCTTCCCTCACTCCGAAGCGGGACGCTACACTGGTCTGACCTTCTTATCTTCGCGGGGAACACTGATGATGCGCCGCCTCTTTCTGCTGGGTTCGATCCCTTTCGTTCTTGCTTCTTGCGCTGCGGCGCAGGACACGCGCCGCCTGACCGAGCCGGTGATTCCACGTATGTGCACCACGCTCGACGCACAGTTGGTTTCGGTGGGCCACACCCTTGCGCCGGCCAATGAAACCAGGCTCGACACCGCTTACAACGCCGCCGGCACGCTCAAAGGCAGCTCGCCCCCGACGATGCGCGATGTGGTGCTGCACAATGTGCGCGTCTCCGGAGGCGGCAAGTTCACTTTCAACGGCTACGACCACACGCACCGCATCGGCGTCCAGCTCAATGGTGTCCTGATCGCCGACAACGCGCACTACACCTGCGAGGTGAACCAAGCCGACGTGACTCTCGGCCCCGATCCGACCAATCTCGATCTGCCCCAGGGCGACGATTCGACGATTACGGGCAAGCCGTCGCAGGGCACGTCGGCATCGTGCGCGGCGATGTTTGTGCCATTTCCAGAGTAGGCCTGCACTCACTCCGGATGCGCGGCGGCGCATTTCGCTGATCCTGTTAAGCTGTTAAAACATCCATTCTTGCTTCGGCGAGCCTCGCATCATTGCAGATGAACTCAGTCGCACTGGCGGTTGACGATTTACGGGAGCAGTATACGCGCGAGATGGCGCTTGTGCGCCAGACCTGCGAGCGCACCGGCGACGGCACGGCTGCCATCCGCCGCCGCTCCGCCGTCGTCGACCGCATCGTGATCGAGATGTGGCGCCGGGCCTTCTCGGGACTCCCCGCGCAGAACGTGTGTCTGCTCGCGTTGGGCGGCTACGGGCGCAAGGATCTGTTCCCCTACTCGGACATCGACATTCTGTTTGCGTTCTCCGACGACCGCACCGAAGAGCGCGCCGGCGAAGCCGTGCGGGCCGTGATCCAGGCCATGTGGGACGTGGGCCTGCGCGCCAGCCCCGCCTCGCGGACTGTCAAGGAAGCGGCGCGCTTCGACCCGGACAACCTGGAGTTCACGCTGGCTACACTCGACCGGCGCTTTCTGGCCGGCCAGTTTCCGCTCTACCAGCAGATTCATCAGGTCACCCTCCCCGGGCTGCTCCTCAGCGAGTGGAACAACGTGACGCAAAAGCTGGGCGAACTGGCGCGGGCGCGCCACGCCAAGTACGGCGACACAATCTTCCACCTGGAGCCCAATCTGAAAGAGTGTCCAGGCGGATTGCGCGACTATCACCTCGCCGTCTGGTTCGCTCTGCTCTATCACCTGAAGGAGACCAAGGAGTGGCCGCGGCAGCGCGGCAGCGTCTTCCAGAGCGCCCGCGGCGACGCCGAGGCCGCTTTCGACTTTCTCGCTGCGGCCCGATGTTTTCTCCACTTCCGCCACGGCCGCGATGACAACATCCTCGACTGGCAGTCGCAGGACGAGGCCGCATCCCGGTCGATCGGGCTCGAGACGCGGGGCACCGCCGATCCCTCGTACTGGATGCGAACCTACTTCCGCCACGCGCGCGTGATCTACCGCCGCGCCGCGCTGCTGATGGAAAATCTGCCGGCGCCGGCAGGCTTCTACCGCCAGTTCCGCAAGCGGCGCACGCCCATTGCGGGCACCGATTTCATCCTGGACCAGGGCCGCATCGACGTGCAGCCCGGGGCGCAGTTCAACGACACATCGGCCATCCTGCGGATCTTTTCGATGATGGCCACGCACGGCTACTCGCTCTCGCAGGCCGCCGAAGACCTGATCACGGACGCGCTGCCGGTGCTGGCCATCCACATTCCCGAGGGGCCGTACCTCTGGAACGCGCTGCGCGAGGTGCTGATCGGCCCGCACGCCGCCCGCGCCCTGCGCACCATGCACGCGCTCGGCGTTCTCGAGATGCTCATCCCCGAATTCCACGGCATCGATGCCCTGGTCATCCGCGACAGCTACCATCGCTACACCGTCGACGAGCACACCTTTCTCGCCATCGACAATGTCCACAGCCTGCGCCAGCCCCGGCACGACTTCGAGCAGCGCCTGGCCCAGCTCCTGCCCGAGATCGACCGGCTCGATCTCTTCCTGCTCGCGCTGCTCCTGCACGATACCGGCAAAGCCCGCCGCACCGGCGAGCACACCACCCAGAGCGTTGAGCTGGCCGACAGCTTTCTCGCCCGCCTCGACTTCGACGCCGAAGAGCGCGAAACCGTGCTCAAGCTGATCCGCATGCACCTCGAAATGTCGCAGGCCATGCGGCGCGACATCTTCGACCACGAAAACGTGCGTGCCTTTGCGGAGAAGATCGGCAGCCCCCAGCTCCTCAAGATGCTTACCCTGATGACCTTCGCGGACATCAAGGCCGTAAACCCCGACGCCCTGACCCCCTGGAAGGCCGAGAACCTGTGGCAGTTCTATATGTCCACGGCCAACTTCATGGACCGCTCCGTCGACGAGGTCCGCTACCATGCGGCCATCGATCCCACGCTGCTCAACCGCATCCGGTCCATGGTCCCGCAGAACCAGTACGACGAGCTGAAGCAATTCCTCGAAGGCCTCCCGCAGCGCTACCTGCAGACCCGCCTCCCCGAGCAGATTCGCCACCACTTCCAGATGGCGCTGAACCTGGACGCCGATCCCGTGCAGCTCGACCTGCGGCCCAACCGGCAGCTCTTCGACCTTACGGTGATTACGCAGGATCGCTCGCGGCTGTTCGCCGACGTGGCCGGTGTGCTGGCCGCGTGGGGCATGAACATTGTGCGCGCCGGCGCCTTCTCCAACGAGGCCGGAATCATCGTGGACAGCTTCCAGTTCGCGGACATCTATAGCACTCTCGAATTGAACCCCAGCGAGAAAGACCGGTTCCTGGCGAGCGTCCGCGAAGTGGTTGCGCAAAAAGTCGCGGTGCAGCAGCTCCTCAGCGCGCGCCGGCACATGAACCATCGCTCGGGCTTCAAGGTGGAGGTGGCCACCCGGCTCGAATTCGACTCCGATTCGTCGACGCACTCGACCCTCCTGCAGGTGGTTGCACAGGACCTCCCTGGACTTTTGCGCCAGATCGCGCTCACACTCGCGACCCACAAGTGCAATATCAAGGTGGCCCTCATCGACACCGAGGGCCAGACCGCCATCGACGTCTTCTACCTCACCTGCCACGGCGAGAAGCTTTCGGCGCGGACCCAGGAGTCACTGAGCTCCGCGCTGGCCGCCGCTCTGGATGAGATGCGGACTCCGGCCGTCTGAGGGCGCGCGCCCGCCCCGTTGTGGCAATCTGGTGATTGGAGGTTTTGCCATCATGCTCACTGAAGCTGTATCTGCCGCCGCCGTAACCGGGGACATTCACGTATGGCAGGCGAACGGGGCCGCATCGGCCGAGGCGCTCACGGCATGGGTGAGCGCGCGCCTGGCCGCGCACGAGGCAGCGCTGGCAGCGCTGCTGGCCGTGGAGCACCCCCGCACCCCGGAGAACTCGCTAAGGCTCTATGACGCGGCCCTCGAACAGCTCGGCCTGGCCGGCGCGCAGGCCGGCATCCTCAACTCCGTGGCCGCGGACAAGGCGGTGCGCGACCAGGCGCAGCTCGAGGCCCAGCGTGTGGCCATGGCCGGCGCCGCACTCAGCCTCAACCGCCCCGTGTACGATGCGCTGACCGCGATCGATCTCGCCGGCGCCAATGCGGCCACCCGGCACTTCGTGGAACGCACCCTCCTCAGCTATCGGCTGGCCGGCGTGGATAAGGACGAAGCCACGCGAAACCGCCTGCAGGCGCTCCATGAAAAAGCCACGCGGCTCGCGCTCGAGTTCAGCCGCAACATCCAGGAGGGAGCCAAGACCGTCGAGGCCGCGCCGGAAGAGCTCGAAGGGCTCCCCGCGGACTACATCGCGCGCCACCCGGCCAGCGCTGAAGGCCGCGTGACCATCTCCACCGACCAGCCCGACATGCAGCCGGTGATGACCTTTGCCGCCAGCGCCGCCTTGCGCGAGCGCATGTTCCTGGCCTACAACACGCGCGCCTATCCCGACAACAAGCAAATCCTTCTCGACCTGCTGGCCGCGAGGCAGGAGATCGCCGGCGTCCTCGGCTTCCGCAGCTGGGCCGATCTCGCGACTGCGGACCAGATGATGGGCTCGGCCGCCAACGTGCGGGCGTTCCTCGCCCGGCTCGACGAGGCCAGCCGCGACGGCGCCCGCCGCGAGCACGAGCAGATCCTCGCCTTCGCGCAGGCACGCCAGCCCGACCTCGCCGAGATCGACATCACCAGCCGAGGCTACTGGTACGAGCAGTTCCGCCGCGCGGCCTACGACTTCGATTCCCAGTCGGTGCGGCCCTACTTCCCCTACGCCAAGGTCGAGGCCGGCGTGCTCGATACGGCGGCGCGGCTCTTCAAGGTCGAGTTCCGGCCCTCCCCGCTCCCCGGCTGGGATCCCGCCGTTTCCGTCTTCGAGGTCATCGAAGAGGGACGGCTCGTAGGCCGTTTCTATCTCGACATGCACCCCCGCGAGGGAAAGGACAAGTGGTTCTCCGCCACCGGCGTGGTGACGGGTGTGCGCGGACGCTATCTGCCCGAGGCCGCGCTGATCTGCAACTTTCCCGGCGGTGAAGCCGGCGATCCGGGCCTCATGCAGTACAGCGACGTCGTCACCTACTTCCACGAGTTCGGCCACCTCATGCACGCAATCCTCGGCGGCCAGACCGAGTGGGCGGGGCTTTCGGGCTTCGCCACCGAAGGCGACTTCATCGAGGTTCCCTCGCAGATGCTCGAGGAGTTCTTCCGCGACGAAAAACTCCTCCAGGCCTTCGCCAGGCACTACGAGACCGGCGAGACGCTGCCCGCCGAACTGATCCGCAAGATGAAGGGCGCCGGCGCCTTCGGCCGCGCCGACTGGGTGCGATCCCAGCTCTACTACACCACGCTCTCGCTCGACCTGCACGACCGGGACCCCGCGGGCATCGACCTCGACGTGACAACCAGGCGGCTCTACCAGTCGCTGCAGCCCTGGACCTGGTTCGAGGGCAACCGCATGTACGCGAGCTTCGGCCATCTCACCGGCTACTCGTCGAACTACTACACCTACGCCTTCGACAAGGTGATCGCGCTCGACTTTTTCGGCCAGTTCGACCCGGCGGATCTGTTGGGCTGCGAGGCCGGAGCGCGCTACCGCAAGGCGGTGCTCGAACAGGGCGGATCGAAGCCGGGGCGCGAGATGGTGCGCGATTTTCTCGGCCGTGACGAGGAGTTCGCGGCGTTCACGCGGTGGATGAACGAGGAGTTTGAAGAGCAGCTTCTAGCCGCCGGCTCCTAGCTGGCTGGCATTCGTGCTCACCGCGGACAGGCATCGAAGTCCAATGGACACTGACGGAGAGAACCATGGCCAGCTACCACATCGCGCAGGTAAACATCGGCCGCATCCGGGCCGACCTCGACGATCCCATCATGGCGGGCTTCGTTAACCGGCTCGACGAGATCAACGCGCTTGCCGATGCGAGCCCGGGCTTCGTCTGGCGGCTCAAGACCGATGCCGGTAACGCCACCTACTTCCGGCCCTTCAACGACGCGCGCACTCTCTTGAATATGTCGGTGTGGGAGACCGTGGAGAGCCTGCGCCGCTTCGTTTTTCAGACCGTACACGTGGAACTCCTGCGCCAGCGCCACGCGTGGTTCGAAAAGTTCGCGGGCGCGTACTCCGCCCTCTGGTGGGTGCCGGCCGGCCACATTCCCGGCATCGACGAGGCCAAAACGCGCATCGCCCATCTCGATGCGCACGGTCCCACCCAGTTCGCCTTCACGTTCAGCCCCGTCTTCCCTCCTGACGAGGAGTATCAGCGGACCATCGACTGGTCCTCGTTCCAGCCGTGCAGCGCGGGCGCAAGCCTCCAGGCCTGACCACTGACCACTGTGGCAATGACTCCTTCCGACTTTCGCCGTATCGCCCTCAGCCTCGAAGGCGCCGAGGAAGGTTCCCACATGGGCGCCGCCGATTTCCGCGTCGGCGGGCGCATCTTCGCCACACTGGCCTCGGCAGAGCGGGGGTATGGCAACCTGATGCTCACGCCTGAGCATCAGGCGGCTTTTATGGCCGAGCGGCCTGACCTGTTTCTGCACGTTCACGGCGGCTGGGGCCGCACGGGCTGCACGCACATCCGCCTTGCCAAGGCCGACCAAGACACGCTCCAGGGTGCGCTTCACACGGCATGGAAGCTGCGCCTGGAAAAGAACCGCCAGGGCCGGTCAAAGAAGGGCGCCTCCAAGAGTCCTGCCGGGCGCGGAAAAACGGAGCGCTGACGGCGCCTCGCCGCGAACCGAAACTGCGCATCGCTCATCCTTCCCTCGCCAGCGCCGATACATCTCGTAACAGCCTGGATCCGCCGCGGCGCGCCGGCAAAAGCCTCACCATGCGTGTGCAATGTCTCTACGCCCACAGCGGCCACCGGATCCGAAGACCGTCCGGCAAGCACCATAGAGGGACTGCCATGGAACTGATTCACTGGACCGACGCGATGAAGGTGAACGTCGCAGCACTGGACGAAGATCACAAAAAACTGTTCACCATGATCAATGAACTGCACGCGGCAATCATGGCCGGCCACAAACGCGAGGTTCTTGAATCCGTGCTGGACGGGTTGATCGAGTACAGCAAGGTTCATCTGGCCCGCGAAGAGGACCTCATGGAGAAGGCGGCCTATCCGGAGCGGTTCGACCACAAGCGGGAGCACGACCGCATGATCCGGAGAGCCGAGAATATGAAGGCGCGGCTGAGCGCCGGTTCCACCGCCATGCTGTCTCTGGAGTTGAAAAGCTTTCTCGAGAACTGGTGGACCATTCACATTCAGGGCTCCGACAAAAAGTACACCCTGCACCTCAACCGGCGCGGAATCTATTAGGTGCAACTCGACCGGATGGTCAGGACGCATCGCCATCCGACTTCTTGTCAGCGAACGACTCAGTATCGGCTATGATAATCCCGCGATGGCAAACACAGCCGGCTTTCAAAACCAATGGGCCCTCGTCACCGGCGCTAGTGCAGGCATTGGCGCGGCAATGGCCCGCGAGCTGGCTGCTCGCGGCGCTAAACTCATCCTCACCGCGCGGCGCAAAGAACGGCTGGAAGCGCTGGCCGCCGAACTGAACGCCAGGGGAACTGAGACCCGCATCGTTGTCGCCGACCTGAACGACCACGGCGCGCCTCAGCACATCTACGACGCTACCGAAGGCGCGGGTGTGACCGTGGAGATCCTCATCAATAACGCCGGCCTGGGCCAGTACGGCGCCTTCCACCGCACGCCCGTCGATCAGGAGTTGGGCCAGATCCGCGTGAACTGCGAGGCCATGGTCCACCTGTCGCGCTTCTTCCTTCCGCGCATGGTCACCCGCCGGCGGGGATGGGTGCTGATCGTGGCCTCCACGGCCAGCTTTCAGCCCATCCCCTATCTCTCGACCTACGCCGCAACCAAGGTCTTCGATCGCTTCTTCGCGCTGGCGCTCGCGGCCGAGGTCGCGCAGTACAACGTGAAGGTGACGGCGCTCTGCCCCGGCCCGACAGAGAGCGAGTTCTTCGACGTCGCGCACGCGGGAGTCTTCCGGAACCGCGGCACCCAACCCGCCGAAGACGTGGCGCGACAGGCGATCACCGCGCTGGCGCGGGGCAAACGCGTCATCATTCCCAACCTCTCTGGACGTCTCTCCGCGTTTGGGATGCGCCTTCTGCCTCTCGGCCTGGTCACGCGCACCATTGAGGCGGTCGTACGGCCTAAGTAAATTCGCTTGCAAGCCGCACGGGCCGCCTTCGACAATGGCTGCCGAAAGGATTCCCGCTGCATGAGCTTCCCCAAAATCGCCCGCGCCGTCGTGCTCTGCATTGCCGGGCTCGCCGCTGCACTCGCCCCCGCGCAAGCCCCACCCATCCCTGGACACGGCCATGCCATCTTCAAATTCAACGGCAAAAACCTCAGCCAGTTCGACACTTTCCTGCGTCAAGACGGCCTGAACAACGATCCCTCCCACGTCTTCACCGTTGAGAACGGCGCCATCCACGCCTCCGGCACCGAGATGGGTTACATCATCACCAAAAACGAATACAAAAATTACTACCTCCGCGCCGAATTCAAATGGGACGAAGGCACCTACGGCTCCCGCGCCGGCAAAGCCCGCGACGGCGGCATCCTCTACAACATCCAGGGCCCCAATCACGTCTGGCCCCGCTCCATCGAGTTCCAGATCAATGAGGGCTGCACCGGTGACTTCTGGATGACCGACGGCGCCGCGCTCACCGGCAAAGACGGCGTCCGCGTCACCGGCCCGCCAGGCAAAGCCTCGAAGATCGACCGCTTCAACAAAGGTCCGTGGAAGAACGTCGCCGGCTACCGCGACCCCGTCAACGAGCTTGAAAAGCCGCACGGCCAGTGGAACGTCGTTGAGCTCGTGAATCGCGGCGACGGCCACATCTGGCAGTACGTCAACGGCAAGCTCGCCAATGAAGGGACCGATGCGTTTCCTGCCAGCGGCAAAATCCTCTTCCAGTCCGAAGGCGCTGAAATCTACTACCGCGACATCCGCATCTATCCTTTGAAATAACCGCCCGCCCGCCATAACAACTGCCTCGACCATCCACGGAGTCCGCCATGAAGTCCAGGTTCCCCGCAGCACTCGCGCTGCTCCTCTTCGCCGTTTGCGCAGCGGCGCAAAAGCCGGTTCAGCCCCGCCTCAAGCAGCCCGGCCCCGGCCCCTACGGCGTCCAACAGGTCACCTTCTTCGTTCATCGTCTCGGCGACGATCACGCCGAAGGCGTCACCACCCTCGACATGAACGGCGACGGCTACCTGGACATCCTCAGCGGCGCCTATTGGTACCAGAATCCCGGCCCCAACGGCGGCGTCTGGATTCGTCATCAGTACCGTCAGGTCGGAATCCATCAGGAGTTCGTCTCCGACTGCGGCGAGTGGACCATCGACGTCAATCACGACGGCCTGCCCGATGTCGTCACCACCGGCTGGATCCGCAACGGCATCTGGTGGTACCAGAACCCCGGCAAGCTTGGCGCCGTCTGGCAGAAGCACTTCATCACGAACAGCTACGACACCGAGGGCGGCTGGGAGGCCGACATCAACGGCGACGGCAAGCCCGATCTCGTCTTCGCCCACTACAACCACTCCGGCGTAATCTGGATCGACTTCTCCGGCCCCACGCCCAAAGTGCATCACGTCGGCAGGCCTCAGCCATCGGGGGCGCCTCGCAGCATGTCTTCATCGCTGGGGTGGCAGGACGGTCACGGCATCGGCGTCGCCGACATCGACGGCGACGGCAAAGCCGACATCCTCACCCCCAACGGCTGGTTCCAGCAGGTCGACGCCGACAAAGACCAGTGGATCTGGCATCCGGACTGGCAGCTTGGCGATGCCGGCTTCCCCATCATCGGCTACGACGTGAACGACGACGGCAGGACCGACATCATCTACGGCCAGGGCCACAGCTACGGCCTCTACTGGCTCGAGCAGGCGGGCGCGCCCGAGCGCCGCGTCTGGATTCGCCACGTCATCGACGAGTCCTACTCGCAGGTCCACGCGCTCAAGCTCGTCGATATTGACGGCGACGGCCAGCCCGAACTACTCGCCGGCAAGCGATACCGCGGCCACTCCGGCCACGACCCGGGTTCTTATGACCCCATTGTCGTTTACTACTACAAGATCGACCGTAAAACAGCCACTTTCACGCGCTACCCCATCAGCGTCAACGGCACGGCCGGAGCGGGCACTCAATTCGTCACAGAAGACTTCGACAAGGACGGCGACATCGACATCGCCACAGCCGGCAAGACCGGCGTGCACCTCTTCGAGAACCTCACCATCGACCACGTCCCCAAGGCCGAGCGTGAAAAAGAGATTCTCCTCAACACTCATTGGCCCTTCCCCGGCGAAGGCCCCGAGGTCGAGCAGCAGGACGGACCAGAGAAGTAGCGGCAGCCCGTGCCGCCACGCCGCGCCCGCTCAACGCCGGTTCGCCTGGCCCGGCGCGCACTTCAGCGTCTCCTTGCGCGCCCAGCTCGTCACATCCAGCGCAGCGCCCTGCATACAACTTGTCGGCCCCTCGTGCGGCACGCCTGTGAACTCAATGCCCAACCCAACGGGCGGCCGCGCGTCCTTGAACAGTAGATCGTAGAGTGTGCCGGTTCTCATATCCCGCACGATCAGGCAGCGCGCCTCCACACCCGCCTGCACGCAGCCCTCGCCATGCACTGGCTTTGGCTCTTTTACCGGTCGCGCCGCTGCCGTCGCCGCCAGCAGAATCACCGTCGCTGCAATCGCCGGCTTCATCGCCTCCTCCTATTGCACGCGATGCCGAGCATACGCCGCAGCCGCCGCGCGGCGCAAATCCTCTCACTTCGCCTGCAGTGCGCGCCACAGCGCGGCCAGTGACTCGATCGAGAGCGACTCCGCTCGCACCCGCGCGTCGATCCCCGCCCGCTCCATCGCAGCCGCAGCCCGCGCCGGCGCGATCCCCGCCGCCCGCAGATTGTTCATCAACGTCTTGCGCTTTTGGGCGAAGGCCTGGCGCACGAGACGGAGAAAGTCCGCTTCCTCGACGCCCAACTCGCCGAAGCGCGGCGCAAACCGCCAGCGAAACACGGTAGATTGAACCTCGGGCGCCGGCGAAAACGCCGAGGGCGGCAGCGTAAACAGCGGCTCGGCCGGACCGTACATCTGCACGGTAACCGAGAGCAGCCCATAATCCCGCGAGCCCGGAGCGGCCACAATGCGCTCGGCGACCTCGCGCTGCACCATCAGCACTGCCAGATCCAGCGCAGCATGGCTCTCCGCCAGCTTGAGCAGGATCGGCGAAGTGATGTAGTAGGGCAGGTTGCCGGCCACCCGGAGCCGCTCCCCCTGCCGGCAGTAATCCGCCCGGGCCCGCCCAAAGTCGAACTGCAGCACGTCCTGCTCGACCACCGTAACGCAATCGGCCGGAAGTTGCGCACTCAGCCGCGCCGCGAGGTCGCGATCGAGCTCGATGGCCACCACGCGGCCCGCGCGCGCGGCCAGCGCGCTTGTGATGGCGCCGCGTCCCGGCCCGATCTCGGCCACGGTTCGCTCCGAAAGATCGCCCAGCGCGGCCACAATCCGCTCCACGGCGTGCGCATCCACAAGAAAGTTCTGCCCAAGTTTGGGTTTTGCGGGCATTGCTGTTTTGATAGTAGAAGAACCATGCGGCCACACCGCTTTCGTGCCGTGAAACGCGAGATAAACCAGCTCCCATTCAAGAGAAAACTCCCGTGAAACTGATTCACTATCTTTCTCTCTTTATGATTTGCCTCTCCTGCGGCGCATCGCTCGGCGCCCGCGGCGAAGATGCGGCCCTGCACTCCCCGGCCGCGCCGGCCGGCTCGCATGCAAACCCCTCGGGCGCGCTTTCTTACGCGCAGCAGGCCGGGCTTGCCGTCGCCACTTTGCAAACCTGGTACTCGCAAACCACCGGCCTCTACGCATCGCCCGCGGGTTGGTGGCACTCCGCCAATGCCATCACCGTGCTCGCCAACTACGCACGCGTCACCGGCGACCGGACTTACGACCCCGTCATCGCCAACACCTTCACGGCGGCGCAAAAGACGCGCGCCAACTTTCTCAACGACTACTTTGACGACGATGGGTGGTGGGCGCTCGCCTGGATTGATGCCTACGACCTGACCGGCAACCGTGCTTATCTCTCCATGTCCGAAACCATCTTCTCGGCCATCGCAACCAACGGCTGGAATACTAAGGTCTGTGGCGGAGGCGTGTGGTGGAGCGTCAGGAAGTCTTACAAGAACGCCGTCCCCAACGAGCTGTTTCTCGACATTGCGGCCAAGCTGGCCAACCGCACCAGCGGCGCCGCTTCAGCCGCCTACCTGCACTGGGCGAATCAGGAATGGGCGTGGTTCAAGGCTTCGGGCATGATCAATGGCGAAAGCCTGATCAACGACGGCCTCGTCTCCACTAACCCCCGCGCCTGCGTCAATAATGGCGGAACCACGTGGACCTACAACCAGGGCGTTATCTTGGGCGGACTGGTCGAGCTCAGCCGCGCCGATCACGACCCCACCCTCCTGACCGAGGCCCAGTCGATCGCCAACGCCGCCATCGCCCATCTCTCGTCCCACGGCATTCTCATCGAAGCTGCCAGGATCGGCGGTGGCGACGCTCCCCAGTTCAAAGGTATCTTCATGCGCAACCTGATGGCCCTGTACGGAGCTCTGCCCGCCGCGCAAGCCGCACCCTACAAAGCCTTCGCCGACGCCAACGCCGCCAGCATCTGGACCCGGGACCGCGGCCCCGCGAACCAGCTCGGCTGCTACTGGCAGGGCCCCTTCGACGCGGGCGACGGCACACGCGAAACCTCGGCCCTCGATGCGCTCATCGCGGCCGCGGCCATGCAATAAACCGCGGTCGCTCCTGCCGCTCACCGCCGGGCCTCACCCCCCTTTGCGCCGTCCCGGTTACCTTTGCTACACTCAAGTTGCACATGGTTTGCGCTTCCCCAAGCCGCTCGTGTTGTCGCCCTTCGAACATCTTCGATGGGTGCCCCTGTTCATTCTGATTCCCCACGCAATTCGATTCAGAAGACGCACCCGTTGCTGATGTGCCGGGTTTGTCTTTGCGCGCCGGCCTCAGCTCACGCTCAACCCACCATGAGGTCCCGATGCCGGCAGCCGAAGTTGAACCGCACGCCCCATCCGCACAACCTGCCCCGCACGCGCCGCGGCGCCTGAGCCATCTGCGCCTGCTTGAGGCGGAAAGCATTCACATCCTGCGCGAGGTCGCCTCGGAGTTCGAGCGGCCCGTCATGCTTTACTCCATCGGCAAGGATTCCTCGGTGATGCTGCGCCTGGCGCAGAAGGCCTTTTATCCGGCCCCCATTCCCTTCCCCCTGCTGCACATCGACACCGGTTTCAAATTCGCCGAGATGCTCAAGTTCCGCGACGACACCGCGCGCACCGTGGGCGCCAGGCTGCTGGTGTGGCGCAACGAGCCGGCCATTGCCGCGGGCACCAACCCCATCGCGCTCGACACCAAACGCTGCTGCGGCCTCTTGAAAACGCAGGCGCTGCTTGATGCGCTGCGCCATTACAACTTCGACGCAGCCTTTGGCGGCGCGCGCCGGGACGAAGAAAAATCCCGCGCCAAAGAGCGCATCTATTCCTTCCGCGACGCGGCCGGCCAGTGGGACCCGAAAAACCAGCGCCCCGAGCTCTGGAACCTCTACAACGCCCGCATCCATCCCGGCGAAAGCATCCGCGTCTTTCCACTCTCCAACTGGACCGAGATGGACGTCTGGCAGTACATCCACGAGGAAAAAATTCCTGTCGTCGATCTCTACTTCGCCAAAGAGCGGCCCATGTATGTGCGCGGCAGCGTGCTGATGCCCATCGAGCAGGATTTCGTGGCTCTTCCCGGCGAAAAGCCGCAGATGGTCAAGTGCCGCCTGCGCTCGCTCGGCTGCAGCCCCTGCACGGGCGCCATCCGGTCGGACGCCGGCACCATCCCCGACATCATCGCGGAGCTGATCTCGTTCCGCTCCTCCGAGCGCGCCAACCGCGTCATCGATCACGACCAGGAAGGCTCCATGGAGATCAAGAAGCGGGAGGGCTACTTCTGAATGGCAACGTTGACGGCTCCCGCATTTTCCATCGAAGAGTTCCTCGGCCGCGAGCGCGAGAAAGACCTGCTGCGCTTTTCCACGGCAGGCAGCGTGGACGACGGCAAATCCACGCTCATCGGCCGGCTCCTCTACGACACCCAGTCGGTCTACGAAGACCAGGTGCGCTCCATCGAGGGCAAAGGCACCACCGCCCCCGGCCAGCTGGACTTCGCGCTGCTCACCGACGGCCTGCGCGCCGAGCGCGAGCAGGGCATCACCATCGACGTCGCCTACCGCTACTTCTCCACGGCGCGGCGCAAGTTCATCATCGCCGACACGCCGGGCCACGAGCAGTACACGCGCAACATGGCCACCGGCGCCTCCACGGCCGACGCCGCGGTCGTTCTCATCGACGCCAGCAAGGGCGTGCTCATTCAGTCGCGCCGCCATGCGTACATCGCATCCCTTCTGCGCGTTCGCCACGTAATCGTCGCCGTTAACAAGATGGACCTGATCGGCTACGACGAGAGCGCGTTTCGCGCCATCGAAGCGGACTTTCGGCGTGTGCTCGAACAGATCGCTGCCGAAACCGGCAATCCCGTCGAAGCCCTCTTCGTCCCGGTGAGCGCGCTCAAGGGCGACAACATCGTTCATCGCGTAAACGATCGTCCCGGCGCCATGCCCTGGTACAGTGGGCCGTCGCTGCTGGAGCTGCTCGAGTCGCTTCCCTCCTCGCAGCAGACGCACTCGGCGCCGTTGCACCCCGCCGACGAAGACCCGTCCGCGAGGGCCATGCCGTTCCGCTTCGCCGTGCAGCGCGTGCTGCGCCCCGACCACACTTTCCGCGGCTTCGCCGGGCAGGTCGCCTCGGGCACGGTACGCGTCGGCGATGCGATTACCGTGCTTCCCTCGGGCCGCCAGGCAAAGATCGCGCGCATCGTCACCTGGGACGGCGACCTGGAAGAAGCCTTCGCGCCGCTCTCCGTCACGCTCGTGCTTGACCGCGAAGTGGACATCAGCCGCGGCGATTTGATCGCGTCGACGCAGACGCCGGCCACCGTAGCGCGCCAGATGAAGGCGTCGATCGTGTGGATGGACCAGCAGCCCCTGGCGCTGCACAGGCGCTACCTGCTCAAGCACACCAGCCAGACCGCCCCGGTCTTCGTCGCCGCGATCGAGCACCGGGCCAATCTGGCCACACTCACGCAGGAGCCCGCATCGGCCCTCGCCATGAACGACATCGGCGCCGTCACCCTCAACCTGCTGCGGCCCATCGCGCTCGATCTTTATCGCGACAATCGCGCCTCGGGCGCATTCATCCTCATTGATCCGGAGACCAACGCAACGGTGGCCGCGGGCATGGTGACGGCCGCTCTGGCGCCGGGTGCGCGAATCAGCGCGGACGACGCCGACGCCGAGGCGTGGGGCCCGGTCACCGCCGGCGAGCGCCAGGCGCGCTGGGGCCATCGCAGCGGCGTTCTCGAGCTCACCGGACCTGCGGAGCTGATCGACGCCATCGAGCGTTCCCTGTTCTCCGTTGGCGTCGCGTCCGGCCGCATCGAAGCTGAGGACGAGGCATTCCTGATCCATCCCAGCCTCCTCGAGGTCGTCACCGGCGTAATGGCCCGTTCGGGCCTGCTGGCGCTGGTGGTGCGCGCTAACGAAGAAGGCCCGCTGGTAGCGCGCGCCGAGGGCGAGGAACTCAGCCTCGACGCCGCCAAGCCGATGGAAGCGATCGCCGCCGTCCATCAACTGTTGCACAGCACCGGCATCTTCATTCCATCGGAAAAGGCAGGATTGTGATGAGCATCGCGGAGATCACGGCGGAAGTCGAAAGCAAGATCCATCAGGTTCGCGAAACGCTGGCGCGCGAGATCGCGGGCAAGGAAGATGTGTGCATTACCTGCAGCTTTCAGGCCGAGGATGTGCTGCTGACCAAGCTCGCCATCGAGCTTGACCCGCTCATCCCCGTTCTCTTCCTCGACACCGGCTATCACTTCGCCGAAACCTACGCCTACCGCGACCGCATCGCGCGCGCGTGGGGATTGAACCTCATCAATCTTCTGCCCGAGAAGACCGTCGCCGAGCAGGAGGCCGAGCACGGCCTGCTCTACCGCTCCGCCCCCGACCAGTGCTGCAGGCTGCGCAAGGTCGAGCCGCTCTTCAAGGCAGTGGCCGGGTATCGCGTCTGGATCACGGGGCTGCGCCGTGAGCAGGCGCGCAGCCGCACCGCGCTCGAGGAATCCGCCATGTTCGCCCTGCCCGGCGCCAAACAGGTCCTCAAGCTGGCGCCGCTGGCCTCCTGGACCACCCGCGATGTGTGGTACGCCTGCGAGCAGCTCGCCATTCCGCTGCTGCCGCTCTACGAACAGGGCTACACCTCCATCGGCTGCGAGCCCTGCACGTCCCTGCCGCTCGATCCCAACGATCCGCGCTCCGGACGCTGGGGCGGCCACAAGGTCGAGTGCGGCATTCACATTCAGGCGGCGCCGGCAAGCTGACGGACCACGAGGCAGCGGAGACCAGCGCATGCAGTACGCCATCGGATTCCTTATCGCGCTCTTTATCGCACTCACCGGCGTGGGCGCGGGCACGCTCACAGTGCCCATCCTGGTGCTGTTCCTGAATGTTCCCGCGGTCGAGGCCGTCGGCATCGGGCTTGCCTTCTCGGCAGCCGTCAAGCTCATCCTGGTCCCTGCCCAGATCGCCGGCCGCAACGTGGCCTGGCGCACGCTTGGCTACATGCTTCTGGGTGGAACTCCCGGCGTCCTCATCGGCTCTTTACTTTTGCGGCACCTCGTGACGGCAGGCGAACAGAACACCCTCAATGCCATCCTGGGAGTGATTCTTGTCAGCACGGCGAGCACGCAGATCTTTTATTCGCTTCGCCCCATGAAGGAAAATCGAGGCTTGCGGGATCGGAGCCCGCTGCTTGGCCTGCTCATGTTCCCCGTCGGCGCCGAGGTCGGTTTTTCCTCCGCCGGAGCCGGCGCTCTTGGCAGCGCCGCGCTCCTGGCGCTCACGTCTCTCTCACCGGCGCAGGTGATCGGCACCGACATCCTCTTCGGCTTCACCATGTCACTCATCGGCAGCGGCGCACACTGGTTCGCGCGCACCGCCAATCCCGACCTGCTCTTGCACCTGATCGCCGGCGGCGTCGTGGGCGCCATCGGCGGCACGCTCCTGAGCGCGCACGTTCCCCGCCGCCCCTTGCGTTTTGCCCTGTGGGTTTGCCTCTTGATCCTCGGCGGACAGTTTCTCTTCAACAGCTATCAGGTATGGGCCGCCCCCCACTAATGCGCTATGCGCGTTCGTTTTTCCCTATCGCTGTAGCCTGGGTGCCTGGCGCCCGCAGGAGGAATTGCCCCCACGACCGGTAAAGGTCCGCGGATTTTAATCGAACTTCCGCAGTTTGCGCAGTAAGTCTTGTCCTGTGAAGTAAGGAAGAGATAGAAATGATCTCCCGATGAATTCGATGGAATAGACGCAACGACACTTGCAGCCAGGCGGACTTGAGCAATCACATCTTCGGCCGCTTTTCGCCGGTCCCTCGATGGCCCGCCGAGCAGGGGCTTGAGGACATTCTATCCGGTGCAGGGCGGAGATCCTGCTGTCCGAAGTGAATACTGCAGGTCCATTCACCCACCCGTAAGCTCTCCCGGAAGAGATTGCGAAATCATGCATCCGGCTCGCCTCTGGATACATCTGTTCTCCGTCATCCAGCTTCATCCCATACGACGTGGCCATTAAATCAGAGCGACGGAGACGAATCTATTGAACGAAATCATCAATCCATATCTTTGTCCAGTGAATTCACCCTTCAGTCCGCGAACCTGACCGCGGTGGACCGATATCTACAATGCGACGCGGCTGATGCCAGCCCATAACGCCCAGTTATTTCCAACATCGCACGAGTTACATCAGACCAAGGTATCGATCGATACCTTGGTCCACTTTTATCATTTCCGTTCCTCTGGCTTAATTACAACATCAACTTCGCGGCGAACGTCGGGTGAGCCACCGGAAGCAATGCTCGTTGTAGCCGAACCTACCCTCCTCCAATCTTCAGCGCCCAGGTGCTGAAGACTGGTCATTTCCACCGCAAACCAGCCTCCTGGTCCTGAGACTTCATCCTCCGAAGTCTCGACAATCAACTGCGGAGTCCATCCGAGGATGCTCGATCGAATCGCATAAACAACTTCACACGACGCGTTGTCGCAAACCGATTCCCCGGAATCGCAACGCGGTTTAGGAGAATCCAAATGAGCTTGATTGAACGCGCAATCGCGGCAAATCGCAAGAGTGCAGAGCACCATGATCCTTCGCTGGCGCAGAAGCCAGCTCCGAAGATTGCAATCCTCACGTGTATGGACCCTCGCCTGAACGAACTGCTGCAATGGCTGGACATCAAGCCCGCCGATGCAGATGTGATTCGGAACGTTGGAACGGCAGCAACCGAAGATGTCGTGCGCTCTCTCATGTTTTCAATCCATGTTCTGGGCGTGCGGGAGCTCATGGTCGTCGGGCACACTGGCTGCGGTATGGAAATGTTTTCGGAAGAAGAGTTTGAGACACACATTCACACACAATGCGGCGTGTGGGCGGTAGCTCCCGACAAATTCCACTGCTATTCTGACGTAAATCGGCAGACACAAAAGCAGGTGCTGAAACTCCGGTCGCACCCGTGGATTCCTTCGAGTGTAGTAATTCGTGGATTCGTTTTTGATCTTTCAACAGGCCAATTGAAGGAAGTCACCCCGAAGGAAGATAAATAGTGCCAGCTCGATAATCATTCGTGACACCCGTGCGACGCGCGCCGCAGAAAACGAGTGCTTCCCTGCGGCTGCGCGATCGCCACGCCGCCAGGGGGGCGTCGGCCAGGCAGAGGCGCGAGCCGTGAGTCACGGGGATGCTCCAACTTGCTCTGAAATCCCGCCGATTCGACATCGACCTCAGCAGCACAATGATGCAGCCGCCGGAACTGAGGACCTCTGCATTCGTCGACAACGCCCGTTAAACTAGCCCGGTGCGTACTTCGTGGTGCCTCTTGTCGTCAAACTGATGCGACCAAGAAAGCTCCAGGCGCCGGAGCGTCCAGCGAACTCCGGCTTCATGCCTTTCGGCAATAGGTGTATGTAGAAACCCTGGAATGGTCGGGCACAGCGGTTAGTCGCGCGGCCCTACCTTTGGAGATTTCCTTCATCGTGTGATTGCGATTTTCATCTCAAGCAAGAACCTCTTGTGGCTTTTCCGAGCAATCTCTTGCCCATCAACTTAACGACCATGCTGAGCACCTTCGTGAGTCTCACTCGACAGGCCATTAATCCCAAGCTCTCGCTTGCTCGCGAACCGGAGTGCATCTGCATAATGGTCACAAGCAGCGCGCCCTGAAGCTGACCAGCGTGGGAGATTGGGCGCTGTAACCTCACCGCCGGGCGTTTTTCGACTCTCGGCCAGAAGTTCTCCTCGAATTTCGAAGTCGACTGTTCTTATTTGGTCATGAGCCGAATTACCGCTTCGAAAACTGCCGCTGGATCGACACGAGGATTCACCCGCTCGTCGTATGGCCAGTCGCCGATCATCGCGGACCCACCATCGAGCGGGAAGATTCATGCCCCGATTCACCGATGGCGGACGAAGTGTGCCGCCACAGGTGTTTCTTTCAATTCTGGGTGGAGCACGAGAATCACAAGTGCATAATTGTTCTCCTCGTGCGATACACATCGGCGCAGGAAGCCAGCCTGTTCACGACAGCCGGAATCGACCGCGGTGCAGCAGATGCGATCCATGCAGCGCCAGCGCTGCATCAACCAGAAAAGTCCGCGCCGGCCCATCCGTGGTTACGACGGGGCGCCGATCGGCTCGTCTCCGCATGATCACCCGGGCTGATCCTCCGGTCGCCAACGATTGTGTACGGAGCCTCCATACCTGAACCATCGCCGTGATCGACGGCGCCAATAACCGACGAAGCGCTTGCAATGGGACCTGTGTCTTTCAGGATGCCGTCATATGCATCTCCGCATCTCCCGTTCGCCGGAACGATGCGAATGATACGTTCCTATCGGATAAGTGCATTTGCGGCCTGGGCGAGATCATCGGCGCCCGTTCTGAGGCTGAAGGCTTGTCGCTGGTGATTCATTCCTCAACAGATTTCCAGTAGCGAATTCAAGCTTGACCGCCTCCAGAAATAGTTCTGATCGCGCGGAGACATTGGACAGCCGCGCTTCGGCAAGCTCCTTCTGCGCGGTAACTACGTCGACGAGATTCTTGACTCCATATTTGTATGCTTCGAGCGACGCCGAGTAAGAAGCATTCGCGGCCTTGAGAAGTGCCACAGCCGCGTCGTGCTTTCGCAGTGCCGTTCGGAATGCTATATAAGCTGTCCAGACTTCGCGCGTCGTCCGATCACGGGTCGCCGTAAGTTCATCTTCTGCCTCCCGCCGCTTCGACTCGGCAATCAACAGTTCATCCTTGCGGGCGCCTCCGGCAAAAATGCGCCACTGGATACCGGCTGCCACGGACCATGTAGGCTCGCTCGCGGGGCCAAGCTGGCCGTAATCCGTCGTGGGCCACAAGGAGGTCTGCGCAGCGGATCCCGAAAAAAAAACCTGCGGCCTATACTCTGCACTCGCCGCACGGATTTGAGCCTTCGCGGAACGGATTCGTAGAACTTCCGCCGCAAGGTCGGGACGATTTTTCATCGCGCGGTCGATCAGCGCATCGATCGATTTGGTGAGCGCCTCCGGCAGCGGCGCACTTGTCTGGCTGTCAATCCTTATGTCGGGAGACGGATCAGCTCCAACCGCTTCAGTCAGTGTGACACGGGCAATCTTTTCGTCCCCGTCCGCGGATTCCTCGTCGAACGCGGCCTGCGCCGTTTCGGCCCGAGCGTTGAGTATATCGGGAAGAGTAGCAAGCCCGTTGTTCAATTTATTTTCGGCCGCATCCTGGGTGGTTTGTGCAGTTCGCAGCGTATCCTGAGCGGCCTGCAATCTCTCTTGCGCAGTCACCAGCTGGTAATACGCGGTGGCGACACGAAACGCCAGCGCTTGATTCACCTGGATGATATCTGCACCCGCGGCGAGTTCCTCGTCTTTCGCGGAATCTACGTTCGCCGCGCGTTTGCCAAAGTCAAAGATCAAATATTGGAGGGTGACCTCAGGCCGGACGGTGGGCACCTCAACCGTGACGTAGCCGCGAGGGGCGAGTGGTTTGGGAAATGGATTGATCGCTCTCTCGTCGCCAAAGACGGCTAAACTGTCCAGCTTTGGGTAATAATCGCTTTTTGCCAAACCGAGTTCGCGCGCTCTTTGCTTGGCGCGCTCCCAGATTGTACGTGTGCTGGGATTGTGATCTTCGGCAATGTCGATCAATTCGGCCAAGGTATAAGGATGAACGGGATCGAGAATCGCTGTTCCCTCGCGAGGGATCTTGCGTGCGGCGCAGTCGGCGGCGGCGGCGGGCGAGGACACGATTTCAGCACATTGCGCCAGACCACGCGTCGTAAAGACGCCGAGAAGCAGCGACAGAAACAGCACATTCATTGATGCCTTGTATCGGATCAATGCCCCCCCCGTTCCGAGTCATTCCCGCCGGTGCGTCGCAATCTGCATAGCAATTTGGGAAATGTCGTCGACCGAAGCACGGGCTCTGGGTCGACGCATCCCCCCGGAAACCTCGACGCCAGATGTTTGTGGTTGGGGTTGAACGCCGTGGTGCGCTGATTTTGCTCAAATTTTCCGTGGGTCATGCGATCTCCGAAACTGCCGTCGCCTCACCCTTGTATCGGAGGCTCGCATTCACAGTAGTGCGTCTCCTCTCGCGGGGATAAATCAACACGACCAACATTCAAAGCCGTTTTACGCACCTGCAAGAACGATTCCGCCTTACCGAACTCCTGCAATTTCACAGGTACGCGCCGTCCTCATGAGTAGACGGAACTCTCTCCGTCCGTTGACAAGTGCACCCACCTCGCCTTTCACCGTGTACCTGTCGGCACATTCCAACCTGTAAAGCAATCCCTTCGTGTGCACCAACGATTAGGACAGAAGCTTGGAGCCGCGTCCATTGCACGAACGTATCGAACCATCCCAAAGTATCGGTGCTTATCATCTTCGCGCGCTGTGCGCGCCAGTTTCTTCTTCAGTAAACTCACCCGGGCTTGCCTCTCCTCGCGGACCGCAATCGCAAACTTCAATCCCAGCTCTTCAGGATGAAAGTGTGTACCCTCTGACCTGATGATCCGATGCAAAGGTATTGATCAATACCTTCGTGCAATAGATTCGGCCCTGAGCTCTGTGGCTCAATCTAGACCTGAGACTGAGGGTGTGCAGCGATCGCGATTGGGATGGCGGCAAGTGGCTTTGTTGCGCCTGGCACCGAGCCCAGGTTAGTCGTGGAACGTGGATTGACCTTGGAAAGGCCAGCGCTCTCGCTGCGTACAGGTGAGGTTCTGAGCACGATTAGGTGAGCGATGAACCAATATGAGGTCTGGTTGCCATGAACTCCAAATCGACGCGACGCGATCGACGCAGAATGACCTCACTCCGCCTCCTCTTTCTCGCAGCCCCACTGCTGTTGGCTGGTTGCTCCTACGCGCCCGAATATAGCATCTTCGGTTCTTTCTTTCCGGCCTGGATCTTCTGCTCCGTGAGTGGTCTCGTGCTGACGGCGGGCGCGCGTGCTGTGATCGGTCGCAGTGCCATCGCCGAATACCTGGTTGCGCCTGTGCTCTTGTACTTCGGCATGGCGGTCTTCCTTGCGTGCGTATTGTGGCTGCTGTTCTACAACTAGGTGAATACAATGTCCAACCAAGACACTGGAGAGCCAAAGCAGGACAATCGCCTCGCAAAACTTCAATGGTACGGTCGCGTCTTCACCGCAGCCATGGTTCTGCTGGCGATGGTCGGATTGGTTGTTGTCTACTCCGTCACAATTCGGCATCCCCAGACCGACGATGCCGAAGTCTTTGCCAACTACATCGGAATCGCCCCCGTTGTCGAGGGCCCCATACTGCACCTCAACGTCAGGGACAATCAACACGTAAAACAGGGCGATCTCCTCTTCGAAATCGATGATCGGCCTTATAAGTATGCCCTTGAGCGCGCTGTGTCCGATCAAGCCGCCCTCGAAGGCCAGATCGTCGACGAAGAGCGGCGCATTCAGGCCGAAGTGCACGCTGTTGCCGCCTCCGGTGCGGCAACCCGCAGCGCCACCGCCAACGTCGACCGGGCGCAAGCCTCCATCCGCGAAGCGCAGGCCGAGGTAGCCCGCTCTGAGGCTGCGCTGGATCGGGCCAAAGACGAGTGGGCATACGCCAAGAATAACTTGCATCGCATCGAGCCTCTGCTCGTCAAGCAGTTCGTTACCGTCGACCAGGTCGACCAGGCGCGCACGACAGAGCAGGCCAGCGCTCAGTCTGTGCAGGAAGCAGAAGCACTATTGGCTCTGAATCGAGCCCAACTTAATTCGATGCTGGCGGCCCTGGCGCAGGCCAAGGCATCGGCAGAGCAGAGCACGGCACAGTTTCACCAGTCGCAGTCCAGCGTACTAACCCTCGATCCCCTCGTGACCCAACGGCAAGGGCGGGCTGCCGCGATCGCTGACGCCCAATACAACTACAACCAGTGCCGCGTGTACGCTCCATTTGACGCGCGAGTTACGAACCTTGTCATCTCTCAGGGTGCCTATGCTCATGTAGGACAGGAGATTTTCACGCTGATCGACACGCGTGTCTGGTGGGTACTCGCGAATTTCCGCGAGACCGTGCTGAAGCATATTCAGCCGGGTATGACTGCGGACGTGTACCTGATGTCTGATCCGGGACGGCGACTTACGGGCGTCGTCGAGAGCACCGGCTACGGTGTCACGCCCGATCCTTCGATCCTTGGTCGTTTTACGTCCGGCCTGCCGGACGTACAGCGCACTCTGAGCTGGGTACATCTGGCCAGCCGCTACCCCGTCCGTATCCGGATTGAGGCACCGCCCTCGAATGCCTTGCGTCTGGGCGAATCTGCGGTGGTCGTTATCCGCGGATACAGGCGGAAGCCTTAATATGGCGACTCAAGCCACGCGACTCCACCCCGGGCAAGCCGGCCGAACCGCCTCCTGGCCGTGGTTTCGGGAATTCATCCGGTGGGAGATTGCTCCGTATCCAGGACGCGTCAACACAGTTGTCCGCATGACGATCACGGCGACGCTGGTCATGCTCGTCGTCGAGACTTTCCGCATTCCAAACGCGTTCCTGGCTGCTCTGTTTTCGATTCTCCTGGCTCGCGAAAATCTCGCGGCGACCTGGCGTGGAGGGCGAACCGTCGTCCTCGCATTCGTGGGCGCGTGCCTCTACACCCTGCTCGGGATGATCCTGTTCCGCGATTACCCCATTACTCACTTCTTCTGGGTGATAGGAAGCATGTATCTGGTCTTCTTTGTCATACGCACGATGACTAACTACGCAGCCGCAGCGGCTTTCGCGATTCCGGTTGGAGTTACCCTGCTCGTGTGGGACCGCTCCCTGCCCAGCCAAATTCAGGTGGAGGGAACTCTCTGGCCCGTCTTGATCATCGCCGTCGGCACGGGCGTCACTGTGGGGACCGAAGCGCTATACCGCATCTTCGATCGCTCCGATCCGCTCATTACATCCGTCGACAATCTCTTGCTCGCGGTGCAGCAGGTGGCGGAAAGCATCGCCGCTCACCGCGCCCCATCTAAATCCCTCGTCGCCAGAGTTCTTCAGTACCAGATGATCGGAACTGGCCGGCTCAGAGTGATGTTGCAGCGCCAGGGTGTGGACCCGACCCGGCGGGCGGAGCGCAGTGCCCTGATCTCGCTCGCGCGCCGGCTTATTGATCTTGCCGCGGCCCTCGAGCACACTCCTTCCCAGCCCGGCGACGACGACGTCCGGCTGCGCACACTTTCTGAGAGGCTCGGAGCAATCCGACGACAGCTACGCGAGTCAGGAAGTATCTCCGCATCTTCCGCAGTGCTCGAAGGGCATCCGTCCACTCGATTTCCCATGCTTCAAGAGATGGAACGGATCGTCGCCATCATCACAGAAGTCTTTCAGCGCGATGCGAACGTCAATCCTCAACGGAACCCGCCGGAACGGGAGTGGTGGCGCACTCTATTTCTGCCCGATGCATTCGAGAACCCGGAGTATCGACGCTTCGCCCTTGCCGGATGCATGGCTGCCAGTATTTGCTACATACTCTACAACGCGCTCGACTGGCCCGGCATCGGCCAGACCTGTGTGCTGACTTGCATCGTTACTGCGCTGAGCACCGTTGGGAATTCGGTCCAGGCGCAGTTTCTCCGGCTTGCTGGTTTTGTTGTCGGGGGGCTGCTCCTGGGGATTTCGGCGCAGATTCTGATCCTGCCCGGTATCGACAGCATCTTCGGGTTTGCTCTCTTCTTTGCGGCGGGGAC
Source organism: Occallatibacter sp. (assembly GCA_035508555.1). Classification (GTDB taxonomy): domain Bacteria; phylum Acidobacteriota; class Terriglobia; order Terriglobales; family Acidobacteriaceae; genus Telmatobacter. The sequence continues at coordinate 47,202 of DATJMU010000112.1, forward strand.
GGCGTTCGCCGCCTGGTTCGCAACCTCCAGTCCGCGGCTCTCCTTTTTCGGCGTGCAAATTGCGCTGTCCTTTTACTTCGTCAACCTGCAAGATCCCCACATCCAGACCAACCTCACGGTCCCGCGCGACAAGGTGATGGGCGTGCTGTTGGGCATTCTCGCCATGGGCTTTATCTTCGATCGCTTCGGGACGAAGAGCGATGCCGAGCAGTTGCACAACCTGCTGGTGCGGAACGTACAGATGCTGGCACAGCTCGGAGTTTGTCCGGTCGCGGTGGGCGATAGAGCAATGGCGGCTTCACAGATCATCCGTCTCCGCAGTCAGATCAACGACAACTTCGCGAGTCTGGAATCGCAGATGGATGCTGCTCGGTTCGAGTTCGAGTTTCGCCATCGGCGCGAAAAAGACGTTACCGAGTGTGGGCGGATTCAGAGCGTTCAGCCTGGGTTGCGCTCGATCTTCCTGCTGGAGCTCAGTCTGCTCTCCCATCGTGGTCGACGGGAGAGCGACTCCGATTTGACCGAGAAGCAGACCCAGGCACTGAACCGGTTTCTAAAGGAATATAGTGACGAGCTCATCCGCATTGCTGCGTGGATCGCACACCAAGAGGCGGTGCCCGCGCCCATTAGCGAGGATGCCATCCGGCAATTGCAACAATCCTTCGAGAACCACAGCTCTCCAAACGCGCAGGCTATCGCTGACATCTGCCAGAAGATGTTCACTTCTCTGCTCATGCTGCGAAAAGAGTGCTAAATCGTATTCCTGACAGAGACGGTCCCTGCTTAAGCACTAAGCATCAGCTGATTCAGATGAGGAAACCGTGGCGCCCGCGCACCCGCCGGACCAGGAAGTTCTTTTTCAGCACGGCGGGTACCCCAGGTCTCGATCTTCAGCACGGCACTGCGCTTTGGCTCGGACCCGCATCGTCCGCCAGTGTCGGGTTGTGCCACCCTCCTTCGGGCGATTCCCTCTGCTCGACCTCACTTGGCCCCCAGGAGCCTTGCTCGTATTCGTAGACTGGAGTGCCGGCCCGCAGCGCCGGATCGACGATCCTCCACGCCTCCTCTACATAATCCTGACGCGCAAACAACGTGGCATCGCCAGCCATCGCATCGCCGAGCACGCGCTCGTACGCATCCATCTCATCCGGGCAAGGATAGCGGCTGGCCATGATTTCGACGTGGCGGCCCTCAAGCACCTCCCCGGCAGACATTGCCGTAGCGCCTATCGCGATTACCATCTCGGGACTGATCCGGAACCGCATATGATTGTGCGACAGAATGCTATCCTGCAAGACCGTCGGTGGCTTTCGGAATCGGGCGAAGACCTCGGTACAAGTTACCGGCAAGTTCTTTCCCGCGCGAATGTAGAATGGAACGCCCTTCCAACGCCAGGAATCGATATCCAGCCGCAGCGCCGCAAATGTTTCCACGTTCGAATCGGACCGGACTCCGCCCTCCTGCCGGTAGCCACGGAATTGCCCGCGGACCAGGTTCTTCGCATCGAGAGGCCGAATTGCCTTCAATACCTTGACCTTCTCATCGCGAATGGTCTCACTGTCGGTGCGAACGGGAGGTTCCATGGCAAGGTTGGAGAGGACCTGGAATAAATGGTTCTGGATCACATCGCGAATGGCGCCGGTCTGATCGTAGAAGGCGCCTCGACCTTGCACGCCAAAATCCTCCGCCATCGTGATCTGGACGCTCTCAATGTAATTCCGATTCCAAAAAGGCTCCATGAATGCGTTGGCGAACCGGAAAATTACCACGTTGTTCACGGGACGTTTGCCGAGATAGTGGTCGATGCGAAAGATCTCTGACTCGGGGAAGACTGAATGAAGAATCCGGTTGAGCTCTTGCGCTGAGGCAAGATCATGGCCGAATGGTTTCTCAACAACCACGCGAGCGCCCTGGGAGCATCGGGACGTTGCCAATTGTTCCACCACGGTCTCGAATAGCGAAGGCGGTATGGCCAGGTAATGCGCGGGCCGTTCGGCGCCGTCAAGTTTTTGCCGGATCGCCTGGAAGGTGAGGGGGTCGTTGTAATCGCCATCCACGTAGCGAAGCAGGCCGCACAGCTTGTCGAAGGCCGCAGCCTCGATTCCCCCGTGCTTTTCAACGCTGTCGCGCGCCCGTTCGCGAAGTTGTTCAAGGTTCCAACCGGCCTTGGCCACGCCGATCACGGGCACGTCGAGGCGCCCTCGTTTCACCATCGCCTGGAGCGCCGGAAATATCTTCTTATAGGCCAGATCGCCGGTGGCGCCGAAGAAGACCAGGGCGTCCGATTGGGATTTGTTCATCACCCATCTCCTATTTCGGAAAGCTCATTTGCCGGCAGTTTTTTCCAGGTGGCCGCCAAAGCCGAAGCGCATCGCTGAGAGCAACTTGTCTTGATAATCTGCCTCGCCGCGCGAGGTGAAACGCTGATAGAGCGCGGCGGATAGAACGGGAGCTGGAACGCCTTCGTCTATAGCCGCCTTGATCGTCCACCGCCCCTCGCCCGAATCGGAAACACGTCCGGCGAAGTCGGAGAGAGAGGGATCTTTTGCGAGGCCGGCCGCCGCGAGATCGAGCAACCACGATGCAACTACGCTGCCGCGCCGCCAAACCTCCGCGACGTCACGCAAATCGAGATCATATTGGTAGTGCTCGGGATCACGTAGCGGTGTCGTCTCCGCGTCAGCCACGTCGCGCTGCTTTCCCACGTTGGCCGACCGCAGAATGCCTAGACCCTCCGCGTAGGCGGCCATCAGGCCGTATTCGATTCCGTTGTGTACCATCTTCACAAAGTGCCCGGCGCCGTTGGGGCCGCAATGCAGGTACCCCTGTTCGGCAGTGCCTCCCAGCTTCTCGCGCCCTGGCGTGCGCGATATATCACCCCTGCCCGGTGCCAGCGTCGAAAAGATCGGATCGAGATGTTTTACAATCTCCTCTTCGCCGCCAATCATCATGCAATAACCGCGCTCGAGGCCCCACACTCCACCGCTCGTCCCAACGTCCAGATAGTGGATGTTCTTGGCCGCCAGTTCCTTGGCCCGCTCGATATCATCCACATAGTGGGAATTGCCGCCGTCGATCAGGATGTCTTCCGCCTCGAGATGCGGCAGCAACTCGCCAATCGTTTCGTCCACCACCGCGGCCGGGACCATCAGCCAAATCGCCCGCGGCTTCGAGAGCTTGGTCACAAATTCCTGGAGAGACGAACTCCCCACGGCCTTGTCCTTGACCAGTTCGTCCACTGCCTTCGAAGACATGTCGAAAACCACGCATTGGTGGCCTCCCTTCATGAGGCGCCTCACCATGTTTGCGCCCATTCTTCCCAGACCCACCATTCCCAGTTGCATAGATCGCTCCTTTCCCGAGCCGTCCGTCTCTTGCTTTATTGGGATTCACTTCTGGTCTGGGCTGGCTCACCCCAGCCTCATCGCAGAAGTCACTTTCATGCTTCCTGCAATCTCACAGACCCCGCCCAGCAGGCCCATCGCACTCGACAAACCCGCCACCACCACCGTTTCAGTATGATGCTCCCGGCCATCTCCTAGTCGCATGTTTCATGCGTTCAGTGTCCGAAACGGTTCCGGATTCAAATCCTGTCGAGCAACATCAGCAGAAGGATGAATGGCAGGTAAATGATCGAAGCAAGCAGCAGCCGGCGCGCGAGAACGTTCGATCGATTCAAGGCGAGCCGTGCCGCGAAATACAAGAACGTCAAACTCAGCAGCGTGGCCCCCGCAAAATATATTTGGCCGTCGTCGCCGAGAATTGCCGGAACCAGGCTGAGCGGAACCAGGAGCAACGCCGGCACAAAGCTTTGAAATGCGACGAATCGATGCCCGTTTTTGCGTTGCGGAAGGACCCGGTAGCCAGCCCGGGCATAATCCTCACGATACATCCAGGCGATCGCCATGAAATGTGGAAATTGCCAAAGGAAGAGCATCGAATACAGCAGCCAGGCTTCCAAACTCAAGTTCCCCGTGGCAGCGGCCCAACCGATCAGCGGGGGAGCCGCTCCCGGCAGGGCGCCGACGAGCGTGCACATCGGCGTCTTCCTCTTGAGGGGAGTGTAAAGGGCCAAATAGCTGACAAGAGTGAGTCCGGCGATCAGACTCGACAGTAAGTTGACGGCCACGGCAAGATAGGCTGCGCCCCCAAGCGACGCGAGAATCCCAAACCACAAAGCGCCAACGGGCGAGATGCTTCCCGAGACCAAGGGTCTTCGCGACGTGCGGCGCATCTGTGAATCGAATCGGCGTTCGATGACCTGGTTGAGTGCTCCGGCGCCACTCGCGATCATCACTGTACCCACCAAAATTTGAACCAGCAGGGCATAGGGAAAGCTCTGCAGAGTAGCAGGTCGCGCCAGGCAAAAGCTCGCAAAAACGGTAATCGCGATCAGCAAATTTACTTCAGGTTTGGTTAATGCCCAATAGTCGCACAAGAGGTCAATGTGCGATCTCTCGTGCGGTATTAACCTTGCCGGCAGTGCGATTTTTGCGGCTGTGGATTCGGTTTGCATCGTTACACGGCCTCTCAGTTGATGTGGGGTATTCGGGGCAGCGCCACAATCCGCGGAATCTCTCGGTCGGCAGAAGGATCCGCAACCGTCAAGGCGCCAGCGATGGCTGTGCCCTTTGACCGGCCGCTGACGAGCCCGGCTGTGCGCCGGGGGCTGATCGGGCCTGTGACGCTTCGATGGCGCGACGCGACGCGTCGTAAGCCGGCGGTTCGTTGGGCGGGTGCAGCGTTTCAAGGAAGCTGACGAGTGCCTCGATCTCCGGTGGCGAGAGATTCTTGCCGTAGGCCGGCATGTTGCCTCCGCCGGTGACAACCTTGAAGCGCAACTGGTCGATCGTCAAACGTGTCGCGACTGCGTCGAGCGCCGGTCCGCGCTCCCCGCCCGATCCGCCGATGGAGTGGCAGTTGCGGCATTGCTTGGACTGGAAGACAACGGCGCCCTGACGCACGAGCGGCGTAGCATCATGGATGCGATTGACGGGCAGCGGGTCGCCGCTCCACGCGCTCATGTGCGGGCTCCACGGAGTTGTCGTTCCCAATTGAGTCAGCACTCCCCAGGAAACTGCGATAGTTGAAACCATGAGCACCGCCACCGGGCGGCGATGCCAGCTCTTCTCGCCTTCCGCGGCGATGAAAGGGACAGCCAGCAAAGCGGCGATTGCCAATAGCGGCACCGTGAGAAGGAAGGGCGTCTCCATCGATGGCGGCAGGTAAGACAGGATCGTGTAGATCCACAGGAAAAAGAAATCTGGCTTGGGAACAGTCTGGATGATCGAGGGGTCCGGCTGTCCACTGGGGCCGAACGGGCCGAAGACGAGGGCGCACACCGCAACCGCGGCGAGAATCGCGCCCGAAAAGGTTAGATCTTTCCAGAAAGCGCCGGGAACGAAAGGAATGCCCTGGGTGTGTGTGAGATGGTGGTACTCCTCCATGTAGGTCTCGCGGCGAACGATGCGGCCCGGCATGGGCCAATCGTTGACGCCGAGCTTCAACACCATCCATACGTGCGCCATAACGAAGAGTAGCAGTGCGCCGGGAATGACAAAGACGTGCAACGCGAAAAAGCGCGAGAGCGTTGCGCCCGCGATGATCGGGCCGCCAAGAAGCAGATGAACCAGGCCGCCGCCGATGAAGGGCACGCGGCTGACGATGGACGCGCCGATGCCGAGACCCCAGTAGGCGTCCTGATCGAAGCGCAGAACCTGCCCGGTGAATGCCATGCCCAGTGTCATAAGCAGCAGAAACACGCCGACGGTCCAGGTCAGCTCGCGCGGATACTTGTACGCGCCGAACAGAAAGACCTGCGCCATGTGAATCAGCACAATGGCGACCATGAAGTTCGATCCCCACCCGTGCATGGCGCGCAGAAACCAGCCCAGTGGGATATGGTGGTTCAGAGTGTTCAAACTGTTCCAGGCCTCGCCCGCGGAAGGAACATAGACCAGGGCCAACAAGATACCGGTGAAGATTTGCAGGAAGAGCAACGTGAAAGCCGCGCTGCCGAAGACGTACCACCAACTCGCGGTGTTGCGTGGAACCTGGTGAAGCACAGCCTCCTTGACCGGGCCCTCGAGTTGAAGGCGGTGCTCGAACCACGCGTAGACGCGCACTGCGGTTTGCTTCATGCGCTGCATTTGTGGTCTCCCGGGGTGGTGGAGATGTTGACGAGCTCTGCCGAGTTGGAAAGCGTGGGCATCTGGCCGGCGTCGATCTGCAGGTCGCCGGAAACGACCTGCCAGTTGTAGGTGAAGAGACCGCGCTCGGGCGGTCCGGAGGCGCGCGAGCCGTCAGCGTAATACACGCCCCCGTGGCACGGACACATGAAGAGCTGCGACTGCGGGAACCAGCGCACCGGGCAGCCCAGGTGCGCGCAGTTGATTGCGAAGACCTTGAACTGCCTGTTCGCCTCTCGGCGCACATAGCAGGCAACGTTGCCGGTCTGGCCGTCCCAGGGGTTCAGCGAAGGATTCCTGTAGTAGGCGAGGCGCGTTTCTCCGGCAGGAAATGCATCGATCGGGCCGAGCGAGGTCCACGAAGTGAAACTTGAGTCTTTCTTCCAGGGCGCAAGCAGATAGCGAAGAACCGGAACTGCGAGCGCGATGCCCACGAGACCGTTGAGGGCGATGGCGGCCTTGAAAAGCAGCCAGCGGCGCGAGACTAAAGCGGAATCGGCGGAACCGGCAGCGTCACGCGGTGTAGGCTCCGGGTTTGCAGGTTGGATCTCGATGGTCATGTGTTTCATCTCCCCTGGGGTGTGGCGGGGGCCGGTTGCACAGGAAGGTTCTCTGCCGTCTGCGTCGGTGTCGGGCTGCGCAGGCTCGCGAGATACGCGACGATGTTGTTGACGTCCTGCGTGGAGAGCGGCGGCGCGGCTTTGCCGCCGGGCCCCAGATGACTCCAGTCGGGCTGCCCGATGTCGGGACGACCGGCGATAATAATGCTGCGCAAAGCCTGATTGCCGACGAGAGCGAGGTAATCCAGGCTGGTGATCTGCTGGTGCGATGATGCGTGGCACGCGGAGCATCGCGCCTTGTAGGTTTGCTCGCCGCCGCGTGCATCGCCTGTTTGCGTTGGAGCGTAAGGTGGAGGCGTCTCTCCGGCAAAGACGTTGGCCTGCCTCCACCGCGCGCGCATTCCGGCGATGATCGCGTTCACCTGCGCATCGGTCAGCATGCCGCCTGCTGATTGTGCGAAGGCCGGCATCTCAGTCCCGGGCATCCCGCCCGAGATCCATTTGCGCAGCGTAGCGTCGTCAACTAATGCCTGATATTCGGGATTGGCGAGATCCATCGCCGGGCCGTTCTGGCCGTTCGCACCGTGGCAGGCAGCGCAGTTCTGGCTATAAAGAGTGGCAAAATCCAGCGCCTGTGAAGGACGCATGACAGGCGCGGGTGGATAACCGGGCGCATGCCCGCAACCCGCGCTGAGCACGGCAAGACACGCCAGAACCAATGGAGCCGGTAACCGCATCACGGCTTCTCCTTATCCGGTGGCGGACCGGCGTCGGGTCGCGAATCGATCAGGCCGGCTGCTTCAATGCCCATGCGCGCAACGAACGGCATGGACTGGGCAGTGGGAATGCGTTCATGACGTGCGACGACGAAACCGGCGGTCAAACCGTAGGTGACCTGGGAGACGAGGAACCATCCCCATTGAATCCGCTGATCGAGCGCGGGGTTAATGATGCCCATGAAGGAATGCAGGATACCCGTCCACAACACCGGCGCGAGAATACCGCCGAGCAGAACTGGCCGGCGCGGCAGCATGGGAAGCATGGCGCCGTAGAGCAGGCCCACGAGCACGCACGTGATCGAGTGAATGACGATGGCGATAAGCAAACTCTGCCAGTGAAACGCCGCAATGTCGGCAGTGGTTGGATTGCGCCAATGCGCTACACCGGCGCCGCCCAGCAGATTGATCGGGTACCAGATGCTGTGCTGCGCGATTAGGCCATAAATCAGCGCGGGTACAATCATCGCGAAACCGCCGGCGATGCCGCCCTTGATCCCGCTGCTGACAGGATAGGTTTCAATCGGCAAGTGCGCCCGATGCTCAGGCCCCAGACGAATGTGTTCGACGAGAGCGCGCGAGGTGGCGATGGTGACCGGCAGACCAACAACTGCAACCTCTTCGTGTTGCTCGTGGGGCAGGACCTGGCCAAACCATCCGACGCATCCGGCCAGCATCAGCGTAACTCCCAGAATGCTGATACCGATGTCGGTGACGAGACCTGCGGCGGCAAGCGTGCACCCGAAGCCCAGCACGATGGGCCAGGCAGTCGGCGCGGGCAGGCGAATTGTTCCTTGCTGCGCGTCCGTCGGGTCAGGATGGAGATGATCGGACATTTTTACCTTCCCACCATATAGACCACGGTAAAGACGACCACCCACACCGCGTCGACGAAGTGCCAGTAGAGCGAGAGCACCTGAATGCGCTCGGCGTGGCGCTGCTCCACGCGGCCGAGAAGCGTAAAGATCATGACCAGCGAAAGCATCAGCAGTCCAACCACGACGTGCGTAGCGTGCAGCCCGACAAGCGAGTAGAACGTCGTTCCGAAAAGGTTGGTGCGTATGGATAGGCCGTCGGTGTAGATCAGCCGCTTCCACTCGACCGTCGTGCCAGCGAGAAAGACAATCCCCAGCAGCATCGTAAGTGCCCACCATGCTCCGAAGCTGCGCATGCGTCCGCGCTCAATAGCGCGCTCCGCGAACAGAATCGAGATGCTGCTCGAGAGCAGGCAGACCGTGTTGAACCACGGAACATCGAGAATCTGCGGCGTTGGTCCGTAGGTGCTGCGGCCGATGTAGTAGATGTAAGCTACGACGAAGATGGTGAAGATGGCCGACTCGCCAATGATCAGCGAGAACATGGCCACGCGCCCCCGCGACGGCAGCCGCCAATTTTCGTCCGCGAAGATGGGAATGCTGCTCATCGCTCGTACTTCCAGTCAGGATCGTTGGGGTGCTTGATGTCCCACAGGGGGCGGCGGCTGCGCACCACCGGGTCGGTCGCAAAGTTGTAGGGCGGCGGTGGCGAGGGAGTGGACCACTCGAGCGTCCACGCATCCCAGGGATCGTTGCCGGCGGCGGAGCCATGCAGAAAAGAGTCAATCAGGTTCCAGGCCAGGATGAGTACTGCAATCGCTTGAATGAGCCCGCCCACCGAAATGATCATGTTCAGCGTGTTCCATCCCCGGTCGGGCTCGTACGTGTAGATGGAGCGCGGCATGCCAAGAATGCCGACGAAGTGCATGGTATCGAAAGTCATGTGAAAACCGATGAAGAAAAGCCAGAAATGCCACTTGCCCAGCGTCTCGCTCAACATGCGGCCCGTGACTTTCGGATACCAGTAATAGATCCCGGCAAACATGCAGAAGACAAACGAGCCGGTCAGCGTGTAGTGAAAATGCGCGATTACAAAGTACGAGTTGTGCAGTTGCCAGTTCCAGGGTGCAACCGCGAGCATGATGCCGGTCAGGCCCGCGCACAAAAATTGAAACAGAAACGCTGTGCAGAACAGCATAGGCGTGGCGAAGCGGATCTTGCCGCCCCACATGGTCGCGATCCAGTTGAATATCTTGATGCCGGTGGGAATGCCGACCATCATCGTGGAAAGCGCGAAGAAGGCGTTGCTCACCGAGGTCATGCCGATGGTGAACATGTGGTGCGCCCATACACTCAGGCTCACGAACGCGATCCCGATCGAGGCCGCAACCATCGCCGGGTAACCGAAGATGGCCTTGCGCGAGAACACCGGAATCACTTCGCTTGCAATGCCGAATGCGGGCAGAATCAGGACGTACACCTCCGGATGCCCGAAGATCCAGAAGAAGTGCATCCATACCGTCGCCGACCCGCCTGCCTGCGTATCGAAGAAATGCCCGCCGAGGTAGCGATCGATGGTAAGCATGACCTGCGCGGCGGTGAGCGGCGTGATCGTGATGAGAGTGAGTCCGCTGGTCACAGTCATCAGCCACACGAACAGCGGCATGCGAAAGAGCGTCATACCGCGGCAGCGCATCGAGAACACGGTCGCCAAGGTATTGATGGCCGCGCCCAGCGTGCCGAACCCGGTGACGATGAGGGCGAGTGCCCAGTAATCGGTGTTATGGCCGGGCGAAAATGCTCTCTCCGTGAGCGGCGCATAAGCCCACCAGGTCACGTCGGGGGCCGAGCCCATGCCGTAGAGGCCGAAGCCGCCGATGAAACTGTAGTAGAGAAGCAGTCCGCCGAACGCTGTCATCCAGAAGCTGAATGCGTTCAGCCGCGGAAATGCCATGTCGCGCGCGCCGATCATCAGCGGAACTAGATAGTTGCCGAAACCGAAGATAAACGTCATGCCAACGAGGAACACCATCGTGGTGCCGTGCATGGTGAAAAACTCGTTGTAAAGCTCGGGCGAGAGAAAGTGATTGTGCGGAATTGCGAGCTGAATGCGGATCGCCATCGCTTCCGCCCCTGCCACCAACATGAAGAAAATGGCGTACACGACGTAGAGAATCCCCAGTTTCTTGTGATCGACCGTGACGACCCAGCTATGCAGCCACTCGAGCACCGCCGCGCCGCGCGAAAGGCCCACATCAGGTGTGCCGGGAATGGGGAAGGTCTGGTCGGCCATTGCTCGCTCCTTCAGCGCAGGGTGGTCAGGTATGCTACCACTTCGTCGGTTTCCTGGTCGCTGAGCTGCATGGCGGGCATCAGCGCTCCGGGCTTGAATGTGTTTGGATCCTCGATCCACGAGCGCAGGTTGTCGGGCGTGTTGGCGGCCGCGCCGGCGGCAATCGTAGCCCGGCTCATCAGGTGCGTGAGGTCGGGGCCGAAGGTTCCGTGAGCCGATGTGCCCACAATCGTATGGCAGTTTGCGCATGCCTCGGATTCGAAGACCCGCCGGCCCGCTGCCACAGCGGCATCATCCATGGCCGGCTGCTGTTGGTTCTTCACCCATGCGTCGAACCCCTGCGGCGTGTCGACGTACACCCGGATCAGCATTTTTGCGTGCTCGATGCCGCAGAACTGCGCGCACTGGCCCAGGTACAGGCCTGGTTTATCGGCATCGATCCACATCTGGTTGGGATGGTCGGGAATGAGATCGGTCTTTCCGCCGAGCTGCGGCACCCAGAAGCTGTGATCGACGTCGGCAGAGAGCAGTTGCAGATAAGCGGGCTGGGGTGCGTCGCTCGTACTGGCGGGAATATGCAGCTCGTTGGCGGTGACGATGCCGAGCTTGGGATAGCGAAACTCCCACCAAAACTGGTGGCCGACTACGGTGACGTCAAGCGCAGACTTAGGTTCGGGCGCGTCCTGAATGGCAAAGATGACGCGCGCGGTCGTAAGAAACAAGACGACCACGGTCAGGACGGGTATCACGGTCCACGCGAGCTCTACTTGCGTGCCGCCATAGATTTGCGCCGGCTCGTGCCCTGCGTCGGTTTTACGCGCATGGAATCGAATGATGACGAAGGCGAGCAGGCCTCCGACAACAACAAAAATGGTGCCGGTGATCACCAGGACGAATTGCGAAAGCGCGAAGGTCTCGTGCGCGGGTGTGGACGCTGGCGCCAGAATGGAGGGCGTCGTCAGTGCGCCCTGCGCGACGGAGGGGGCCGCGCGCATAAAGGCCAGGGTCAGCATAAGAACCTTGGAGCGAGTTAGGGAAAGACCGCGCCTTGGCTGCATAGTTACCCACATTCCGGGGGTGATGAGTTACAAGGCTCATTTAGCCACAACGGTGAAGACCAGTCCATTGAACGAAGGTATCGATCGACGCTTTCGTATCAACTGCGAGCATGGCGAACACTTCGATCGGCGCCGCTACCTTCGACACTCGTCCGGTACCTCGGGGCGCCACCCTGATCGCCGCAGCCGAGCGTCGATGAATTCCTCGACACGCCGCATTCCGGCCATCCACAAGGCCATGTGTCGATCGGGGATATCTGCCCCTACTCTTGAGGGCCGAAGATGTCGCGCAACGCCAAGTTGAGGTCATCGAGTGCGCGAGCGCAGTCGCCTGCAAAGCTGGAGCCATGCATGATAGCGAGCGTCTTGGGCTCCAGGTCGGCGAGCTTCTTCAAGTTTCGCGCTGTGAGTGGCGTGTGGGGCGTATATTCCGCGAGGATGCCCGCCTGATACCCCTTGAGCGCCTGACGCGACCGGCCAGCGACATCGGCAGATGTGAGCGCTTCGACGTCGCCGGCCTGATGGAACAGGTCCGAACAGAACAGTGTTTTCTGCGTTTCTTCAAAGAGTACCCCAGCGTCCCAGCCATGAGGCAGATGGGGCGTGTGGCAATAGCGAAAGCGGTACTTTCCTGTGGCAAAGGTGCCCCCGTCAGCAAGGGCGCGCGACTCTCGGCCGATGAAGTCGTTCACGTTCACGCGGGCGCCAACCTGGCTGCAGATCACATCGCAATTGGGCGCAACAGCCAGCCACTCATTGAGCGACCCGCACTCGTCTGACTCGAAATGGCTGAAGCTGATGTGCCGCAACTCGCGAACATCGATGAGCTTTGAGACAGCCTCGCGAATCTCCGTGTACATTCCGCGCAGCCCGGTATGGAACAGCAGCGGTTCATCATCTTTGACCAGAAAATGGTTGAACTGCAAATTGCCCCGTTGAGCAAAGATCGAGATGCGATAGATATGCGGCGCGATTTCGGTGGTAACGGCCATGCTCGTCCCCAGTCGGGTCATGACTGATAAGTCTTCGCTGAGCAGTTCCCACGCGGATCAAGCTTTTGCCGTCCCTGTCAAAGTTCTCGCCTGAACCACTGACCACTGATCCCGTCTCACTGCTTTGCGATCTTTTTCGCTCTCGCCGCGACATTCTCCGGCGTGAATCCTAGCTCGGTCATCACGATCTTGCCCGGCGCAGACGCACCAAACCGATCGAGCCCGACAACGTCGCCGCCGGTGCCGACATACTTCCACCAGCCCAGGGTCGCGCCCGCTTCCACCGCCAGCTTGGGCACATCCGCGGGCAGCACGCTCAGCTTGTACTCTGCCGATTGCTCCTCGAAGACCCTCCAGCTTGGCATGCTGACTACACGCGCTGCGATTCCGTCCGCGGCCAGCAGTCTGGCCGCGCCCAGAGCCACTGAAACCTCTGACCCTGTCGCGATCAGCACCACCCGCGGATGCGCGGCATCCTCCAGTACGTAGGCTCCCTTGCTCACGCCGCTGTAAATGTCGTGCCTGGCTGCGTCGATCACCGGCAGATCCTGCCGCGTCAGCGCAAAGAACGTCGGCCCGCCGCGCTCCAGCGCCAGCCGCCACGCCGCCGCCGTTTCGTTCGCATCTGCAGGGCGAAAATCCGTCATATGTGGCACCGCGCGCAGCGCCATCAAGTGTTCGATCGGCTCGTGCGTTGGCCCGTCCTCCCCCAAGCCGATGGAATCGTGCGTAAACACAAACAGTGAGTTCGCCCTCATGAGCGATGCAATTCTCAAAGCCGGCTTCGCGTAGTCAGAGAACACGAAGAAAGTCGACCCGAACGGCCGCAGCCCTCCGTGCACCGCCATTCCGTTCACCGCCGCGCACATTCCCAGCTCGCGCACGCCGAAAAACACGTTGCGTCCGGCCGCATCGTCGGCAAAATGCGGTGAGTTCTTGAAGATCGTCTTTGTCGACACGGTCAAATCCGCCGCACCGCCAAACAGCTCCGGCACGTCATTGAAGATCGCGGCCATTACCTGCTGGCCCGCGTTGCGCGTTGCCATCGGCTTCTCGGTCGTGAAGCTGGGAATCGCCTTCTCCCATCCGGAGCGCAGCTTGCCTGCCTGCGTCCGCACAAACTCCCCCGCCAGCTCGGGAAATGCAGTTGCATAGCCGGCGAATAGCCTGTCCCACTCCCCTTCCTGCGCTGCGCCTCGCTCTACCGCCTTGCGCCAGTTGGCCAGCGCGTCGTCCGGCACCACAAAACTCTGGTCCTCGGGGAATCCGAAGAACTTCTTCGTTGCCGCCGCATCCGCCGCGCCCATCGCCTCGCCGTGCACCTTGTTCGTGCCGGCCCTCGGGCTTCCATATCCGATCACCGTGCGCACCGCAATGAATGACGGCTTATCTTCCACGGCCTTCGCCGCGGCGATCGCCGCTTCAATCGCGTCGAGATCGTTGCCTTCGGCTACGCGCTGCACGTGCCAGTTGTACGCCTCGAACCGCTTGCGCCTGTCCTCGGTGAAGCTCCACTCTGTGGGCCCGTCCAGCGAGACCAGATTGTCGTCGTAAAGCGCGATCAGCTTGCCCAGCTTCAATGTCCCGGCCAGTGACGCTGCCTCATGCGACAGACCTTCCATCAAATCACCATCGCCGCAAAGCATGTAGGTATGGTGATCCACCACGTTGAACCCTGGTCTGTTATACGTCGCCGCCAGATGCTTCTCCGCGATGGCCAATCCCACCGCCATGCCGAAGCCCTGCCCCAGCGGCCCCGTCGTTACCTCTACGCCATCCGTCCATCCATATTCGGGATGCCCCGGCGTCTTCGATCCAAACTGGCGAAAGCTCTTCAGGTCGTCGAGCGTGACCTTGTAGCCCGACAAAAACAGCGTTCCGTAGAGCAGCATCGACCCGTGGCCGTTCGACAGTACAAAGCGGTCGCGATCGGCCCACTTCGAGTGCCCCGGATTGTGCTTCATCAATTTGTGAAACAGCAGGTACGCAATCGGTGCGCAGCCCAGAGGCGCCCCGGGATGGCCGCTCTTGGCCTTTTCCACGCTGTCCACCGCGAGCAGGCGCAACGTGTCAATCGAAAGCTGATCGAGTGAGACTGAAGCTACATTGGTGGTCATGGCTATCTTTGGGATCTCCCTTTCGCTGAAGTGTGAACCGCGGCGCAATTTGCTGTCATCGCTGCGTGCCTGCCAATCTCCGAATAAACCGTTGCCTTGAAGGAGCACCGTTGCACAGGTTGCGACGAAATCGATGTCCTGAAAGGCCGCGACTTGAGTCCCGCCGTAAATACCGGAAAACGGTGATGCCTCGCGCCGCGGAACCAAAGCCGATCCCCCAAAAGGCATCACGAGTTCAGGACCTCCTTAAGGAGTATCCACATTGACTTTCACGTTGTAGCCAAGCCAGGCGTCCTTTTCCGGCCAACGCAGCGTCCATTCCACTTCCCGGCTTCCCGGCGCAGGCGTGATGTCCGCACTAAATCCAGCGCTCCCGCGCCCGCCGCTGTGCGCCGTGCGTGTCGTCTTCCAGCCATCGTCAGTCCACGTTGCCTCAAAGCGTGCTTCATCCAGAATTCGCAGAGTCTTTCCCGCATCCAACTTTCCAATGGGCCTGCGCCTGCTGTAGATTTCCACTCCGCATCGCCCCTGCTTTCGCCCATTCGAGCCGCAGTAGCGCTCGTAAACCGGTTCGATGTGGTCGAACACCTTGCCGTCAACCGCCGATCGCAGCAGCTTCAAATACTCCGCGTGCGCCCACACCAGCGGCACCGCCGATCCCGCTGGCTGTCCCCGCCTCATGCTGCGTTCCGGTATGTCTGCTTCGTCCCACACCTGCTCCGGCAGCATCTGCCCGCTTGTAGCAAACTTTTCGTAGGTTCCAATCAGGGTAGTCACGCCGTTGCCTGCCGCCAGCTCATAATGCGCCCGTTCGCCCGTCAACAGCGGCCACACGCGCCCCTGGCCCCACCCTTCATACCCAAGCCCGTCCGCGCGCTGCCCATATCCATCCCAGTTGTAGCGCAGCCATCCCGGCCCCTGCGGCAAGTCCCGCTTCAACACCGCATCCACTACCCTCAGCGTATCCACAATCAGCGGGTCGTCTGCTCTGCGCACTCCATAGCGCACCAGTTCCAGAAACCCGCCGTCGACGATCTCGCGCGCTTCAAACTCGTAGCGCGATCCCGGCGGCCGGTTCGACAGCCGGATCAATTCTCTTCCGCAGCTTTCATGCGCATAGGCCTCGCCGCACTCCGGCGGGCGAATGCGCACGTAATGCCGCTTGATCTCGGAATGCAGCACGCCCTCATCGGTCACCGTCCAGTCTTCGAGATGTCCCTCAATCCAATCGGCAAACTCTTCGAGAAACTGCGCCATCTCTGTCGAGTCGTGGGCGCGCGCCATGTCCGCCGCGCAAATCACCGCGCCAATCACCGCCGCAAGCGTCGATGGTGAATAGCCTGCATTCTCTTCCCATCGCTCCTGGTGCGTAATCGGAGCATTCCGCACCAGGGCACCCACTGCCCGTTCCACGAAGGGAAAAATCTCCAGTTCGCCCAGGCCATCCGCTTTCCACAAACGCCACGCCAGAATGATAGGAAACGCGACTTCGTCCAGTTGCTTGCCGCCCCAGTACGGCGTTCCGTCAATCCAGAAATTCTGTGCGAAACTGCCGTCGGGCAGTTGCGTGCAGGCCAGGTAAACCAGCGCACGCCGCGCCGTCTCCGTCCGCCCGCATGCCAGCAGCGCCGTCGCCGTCTGCACCATGTCGCGCGTCCACACCAGGTGATAACCGCCCAGATCGTCGTCGCCCTTCGTTTGGCCCCAGGGGATCGACGCCGACGCCACAAATGCTCCCGAATAGGTCTTGTCCTCGTGGGCCAGCAGCACGTTGTGGCTGGCGCGCATCAGCTTGCCGCCGTCCTCCGCCTTCGCCGCCAGCCACTCCGGATTCGCCGCGCGTTGCCACTGCTCGATAAACCGTCTGCGCAAGTCCGCGAACGGCGTCGCCAGCGAGCCCATCGTCTTCTGTGCCGCGGTGTGACTGCCCTCGCCGATCCCGATCGCCACGGTGAACTCGTACGCGTCTCCGGTTCCACATTCCGTACAGCCGATTTCGCCCATCACCGCCACGTTGCCATTGGTGGCCGAGCCAAACTCCCAGTCCATCTTGAAGTTTTGCATCAGGTCCTGCCATCCGTCGCTCGCGCCCACAAACCCGCAACTCACGCGGCTGAAACCGCAACTCGCGCCCATCGCCAGCGACCATTGGTTCTTCCACGCCAGCACTACCTTGCGCCCTGCCAGGTCCGCCACCCGCGCTGTGTTTCCCGCTCCGCCGCAATCCAGGTGCGGCGCCAGCAGCGCATAAATTCTCAAACGCGGCAGCAGATCCTCGCGTCCCTCCAAACGCACCCGCATCACCACCACGCTGTGGTGCGGATCGCAGATGATCTCCTTGGTCAGCGTGTACCTCCTTTCTGGATCGCGATTCACATACCGCACTCCCAGCGCTTCGGGATGGATGTATTCGAAGGCCGTCTCCATGTCGCGCTTCTCTTCGTGCGCAAAGGTCTCTCCGTCGCTGACGATAAACTCCATGTCACGCACCTGGGCAAGGTCAATGGTCGGGTGATAGACCTCGTTCACAATCCCGTGCGAGCAGGTGAACCATACGCGGCTCGAAGCCCCATAGGCCGTGCACACCGCGTCCTTCACGCTCGAAGTCCATCGCGGCGCCATGCCGGGGCCCCCAAAGGCCTCGCGTTGCTGCTCGAGCCACCGGTAGGAACGCTGATCGTTCATCATCACCATCGATTTCAGTCCCGACTTCCATATTCCGTGGAATCCAACTTCATAGACTGTCTTCTCAGAAGCCCGCCCCGTGTCAGCGCACAGCCTCGCGGCGCAGCTCCAGACTTCATACCTCACAACGGCACGACCTCATCCCTGCCGTCGTGGGCGCCTGGAATGTTGGGCTCTAGCCTACGAGCGATGCATTTCTTCCCCGTCCGCGCTTCATTCCGCAGCCCGCCCCATCCCCAATATCCCGAGACGCAGCTTGTCGTTTTCGCTCTGTCGAAGCCGCAACATCGCACCCCTCGGTTGCGAATTACTCCAAGTGATTGAACAGCCTCAAACGTGCGAGAGCCGCCTGCTTCACCGATTCAACTGCGGATGGCAAAATCTTGTACGGGACGACCTGATGAGGCTCCGCTGCCAGGCCCGCTTCCAGGCCGCTTCTCCATGCGACTCGCAGTTCGGTGTTGATATGAACAATGCTGATTCCGGCTGCGATCGCCTGCCGTAAGTCCCCATCGTCGGTTCCCGACCCGCCGTGCAGGGTGAGCGGGACTCCCGCCGCCGTCTTGATTTGAGCAATTCTCTCGATATCGAGGCGTTTCTTCTTTTCTCCCTCTACCATCTTCTCGGACATGCCGTGCATGTTGCCCACGGCGGGAGCCAGCACGTCAATTCCAGTGAACTCGACAAACTGCTTCGCTTCTGCAGGAGTGGTAAGGTACTTCGACAGATCGGGAGAGAGCTCATGTATTTCAGACCCCGTACCGATATTGCCGATCTCTCCCTCCACGAGGACCGCAGGATTGATCGTCTTGAGGGCTTCAACCGCCTCTTTCGTCACGCTCGCGTTTTGCTCAAACGGCAGCGCCGAAGCATCGAAGACCACGGTGTCAAACCCCGCCTTTACGGCTTCCGTGGCCTTCTTCAGCGTGTGCGTATGATCTGCGTTAAGAAAAACCGGGAAATCGAACTCTTCCCGCAGACTTTGCACCAGAGCCGCAATCTGACGCACTCCCATGAACTCGCGCTCGCCCTCGGACGCACCGACGAGAACCGGCACATCCAGTTCCTGTGCGGAAGAAAACACTGCTTTGAGTAGAACCAGATCGGCGACATTGAAATGGCCGAGCGCGACTCCATTCTTTCGTGCAAGCTCCAAAGCGTTCCGTATGTCGCGCATATCTCCCCCACGAGGTGGCTGTCCCTTACCCGTTGACCTCATCCCCTGACTGGCCGCGTCCGAGGAATTCATTTAAGCTCGACTTGGCAATTAAGCCTGAATCGGGGCACCAAAACAATTAGACCAACGTATCGCCGATGCTTTCGTATCGGTCCCTGCGGGTGTTCACACTTCCAGTTGCATTGAATCGGACCCCGCAATCGCGTTACACAACATAGAAGCTGCCGCACTATAGGTCCAGCTCGATTGGTGATTCCGGCATCGCGCAACAGATCAATGCGTTGCCCGAGCCCGGTCGATCAAGAGGCTCTGGTTCGTACCGGAGCCGGCCGTCCAGAATCCCGCACTCACACGTATGACAAACGCCTGTCCTGCAAGACCACCTGACAGGCACGTCGCACGCCTCAGCCAATTCGAGGATGCTCTTGAAGCGCGCGTCCCATGGCACTGCAAGACCGCTTCGCGTGAACGACACGATGGGTCCGGTTCCAGGAGGAACAGGGGGATGCGGGGGCTTTACCTCTGCCTTCGTTACGCCTGGCTGGAAACTGTCCGCGGGTCCAAACACTTCCTGATGTATCGCGTTCTGCGGTACGCCCAGCGAGGCGAGGGCGCTATTCATATCCCTCTGAAAGGCGGATGGCCCGCACACGTAAAAGTCAGCTTCAGCGGGAACGGCTAGCCTCTCGAGATTCGCAAGATCCAAATGTCCCTGTATGTCAAAGTCGATACCGCGCCGGTCCGACGGGTTTGGCTGGCTGTACGCAATCGCCGAATGGCTTCCGGGAATAGCGGCCAGCAGTTTCCTGGCTTCCTGGGCAAAGACGTGCTCCGCCGCATTCCGTGCCGCATGGATCCACCACACTTCCCGTTGCGATTTTGCGCTCCCGGACGCAAGAGCGCGAAGCATCGAAAGTACCGGGGTAACACCAATTCCGGCGCTCACGAGTACAACGGGCCGTCCGCCGGCCCGTAAAGTGAATTCACCACGCGGCGCGCTGATCTCCAGCCTGTCGCCGACCCGCGTCGCGTCCGCAAACAGTCGACTGCCTGGACCGGTTCCACGCTTCACGCTGACGCGATAGGTACCCGAATCCGAACCGCCCGAAATGGAATAGCTGCGCACGACTGGCGGTGTGTCGTTACCGGATGGACAACGCAGCACCAGATACTGACCGGGGAGCGCGGGCGGAAGTGGCGATCCTTCCGAGTCTGCAAAAACAATTGACGTCACATCGACTGTCTCCCGATGCACCTCGGTTACCTTCACCCCGCGGAAACCCTTCCACGCAGGGAGCGACGAGTTGGTCGGCGTCAGCCCTGCGTTGCCGTTGTGGACTCCATCCTCGCCCGCCCGGAGGAAGCTTTCGAATGATCCCTTCCATCCCGCACTCAACGCAGGAATACGCGCTGCGATCGCAATGCGCTGGAGGTTGTGGTTAGCTGAATAGAGCAGAGAGTCAACCTCCGCGACCGAGATCCTGCCCGGTCCATCCGCGATTTTCTGGATTTCGTCTTCAGCACCAACTTCGCCCTCGGTGATCACCCGGCAATAGAATCCCGGCTTCTTATGCGCAACAAGCAGAGCCGCCATCCGGGAATTGTCCATTCGAATGCCGAGGCGATAGCAGGTGACGCGCGGTTGTGTCACCTCAAAGACCGCGCTGCCGATCCTGTATCGGTCCCCGATGCAAACCTCATCGTCGGCGAGACCTTCAACAGTAAAGTTCTCTCCAAACTGTCCGTATTCAAAGTCATCTCGGCCCAGCACCCGTTCCCAATACCGGTAAGCTCCGATCTGATAAACCATGACGGCACGATGTTCGCCCCCGTGGCCTTTGAGATCGGCCTGCCCGTCGCCATCCAGATTGAGCCGTCGAGCAAAGACGCGTCCTGCGACAGGCCGCTTCCAGATCGCGGTGCGCACCACCTTGGCTTGCCACGTAATCTCACGTGGCAAGCCCACATTCACAGACAGGAGTTTTGGCATGGGCTCCTCCAATGAAAGCAGCACAGAGTTCAGGAAGCACCACAGATAACACAACCATCAACCTCTTGATCTCTCGCAAATGCTGCCGCAGCATCGCGCTCCGCTCCAGGGTCCCCGGTGACCCAGTTTGAACCGCAACCGCGCTCGTCCTGCCGCCGTCCACGCACCGCGGCACGTTGTGAGGTCTGACCAGATGCGGACCGACTGCATTGGGCGAAGACTCACCCTCATCGGTTTCAGACCACCCGCCGGATCGGCGAACGTCGCGATCTTCGGCGAAGCCTCCTCCTCAATAGAGACAAGTACGCCACATCTGCTCTCCCTTAGCTTTTGATTAAGCGGGACGCGTCGGGGAAAAACAATTAGACGAAGGTGTTGCCGACGCAGGTTTCTGAAGGGACTGTCATCGAGCGCGGCCGATGAAGCGGCATAAGCCGCATCGTAATCGGTCCAAAAAACTGAATTGTGTGCCCATAGGACGAAGGTGTCGATCTACACCTTCGTCCTATAGCCTTGACTCGGCCTCTTCGCTCTAATCCGAAAGTGATGCGTGATCGTGGGAGGCGTCTCCTTCTTCCGGGGGGCGTTTTTGCGAGTGTCCTCCCTCTGGTCAGGTCTGGTTCCCACGATCGAGGCGAGCTCAAATTGAGCACCGAAAGCGCGAGTGCCTTAGTCCACGGGCGTAGGCTCGATCAACCCGCGATCAAACCTTCGAGTCAAGCTCGTCGCGCGCGGCCTTGACTCCGGAGAAATCGCGCCAGATCGGTGCGAATTCAGATAACGGAAGCCCAACTCCGCACAGAGGACCTATGAAAACGACACAACAATTGCACAACCTTGGCCAAAGCATCTGGCTCGATAACATCACACGCGATCTACTAAGCAGCGGCACACTGACAGCCTATATTCGTGAGCTCTCGGTAACCGGACTCACCTCAAATCCCACGATTTTCGATCACGCGATCAAAAACAGCACTGCGTACGACGGCTCGATCAGCGAAAAGCTAAGTGAAGGCAAATCGGGCGAAGCATTGTTCTTCGAGTTGGCTCTGGAAGACATCAAGCGAGCCGCGTCTCAGTTCCAACCAGTCCACCAGCAGACGAACGGTGTGGATGGGTGGGTGTCACTGGAAGTGTCGCCGATGCTTGCCCATGACACAAACAGTACGTTAGCCGCAACCCGGGATCTACACGCGCGGGCCGGAGCTTCCAACTTGTTCATCAAGATTCCTGGCACCAGGGAGGGACTGCCTGCGATTGAGGAAGCGATCTTTGCCGGCATTCCGATCAACGTCACATTGCTGTTCTCTCGCGAACAGTATTGTGCGGCTGCAGAAGCATACTTACGTGGCATCGAGCGCCGCATCGATGCGGGTCTTACCCCTGATGTGGGTTCCGTCGCCTCTGTGTTCATCAGTCGCTGGGATTCCGCGGTGATGGGCAAGGTGCCCGACATGCTGAATGACCAGCTCGGTGTCGCTATCGCGAAGCGAACATACAAGGCATATCGATCGCTGCTCGGTTCCTCACGTTGGCAGCGCGCTTTCAACGCTGGAGCGCGGCCTCAGCGCCTCTTGTGGGCCAGCACCGGGACCAAGGACCCGAAAGCGTCGGATGTCCTCTATGTCAAGGCTCTTGCTGCGCCCTTCACAGTGAACACGATGCCGGAAAGCACCCTGAAGGCTCTGGCCGACCACGGCCAGTTAGGCTCGATCCTGCCCGCGGATGGCGGTGACTGTGAAGAGGTACTCACACAGTTCGCTAAGGCGGGCATCGATGTCGATGCTCTTGCCGTACAACTTCAGGACGAGGGGGCAAAATCGTTTGTTCGCTCCTGGGAAGAGCTTCTGGCCGTGATCGATTCCAAGACTTCCACACTCAAGGAGTCCGCAGCCCGATGAAGGCGAATCTCATTCCGGCACAACCCGGAATGAACGAAGGAGCATTCTCAGCCGCGGTTTTGACCGGCGCGTCTACGCTCGTCCAATCCGAACTTAACGCATCTGGCGTTATGAGGACCCTTCTACAACCTCCCATATTCGCTTGTGGAATTCCTATGGTGGTTGTCAATGGATAACAATGTCCCGGCCACCGCCTGCAAAGCAGGCCGCGGCCGGCGGCCCCTGCAGCTACAGCATTGGGTTCGCAGACTGACTTTGGAACACCAGAAACGCCGACGAACCGGCACTCCTCACTCCTCCTCTTGTTGGATATACTCAGCATCTTGAGGAATCGAGAAGGCAAACGTCGCGCCTGGGCCCGCATTGCCAACGGCCCACAAGCGTCCGTGATGCGCCTCGACGATCGACCGGCTCACTGAAAGCCCGATACCCATGCCCTCCTGCTTGGTGGTGAAAAAGGAGTCGAAGAGCCGTTCACTGATCTCCGGACTTAAGCCAACACCGGAGTCCTGAACAGAAACTGTGACCTGACTGCCGGCCGCCTCCGTCCGGATGAGTAGCTGTCTTGGCCGGTTGTTCACCGTAACCATTGCGTCTGACCCGTTCCGGATGAGATTGAGAATAACCTGCTGAAGTTGAACGCGGTCGCCGTTGACGGTCGGCAAATCATCCCTGAATTCATATTTCATAACTACGTTGTTTCCCCGCAATTCATCGGAAAGCAGCGCGATGACTTCGCGAGCCGCATCATTCAAGTCGAGTGGCTCTACATTGATCTGATTCCGGCTGAATAGCGTTCGCAGGCGGGAGATCACCTCTGAAGCGCGGTTGCCATCGCGAATCGCGCGTTGTATCGTCTCGCGCGCGCCATCGATATTCGGAGGATCGCTCTTCAACATACGAAGAGACGTGCTCGCATTCACGATGATGCCAGACAGCGGCTGGTTGACCTCATGGGCAATCGAAGCGGTCAGTTGTCCGATCGTCATGACTCGCGTCATTCTTGCAAGCTGCGCCTGGGTGTTGCGTAATTCCTCCTGCGCCCGCTTCCAATCGTGCATGTCCACAACTGTGCCGTGCCACTTTAGTATGCGCCCTTCTCGATCGAGCAATGGCAGCGCTCTCGTCACACACCATCTATATGAGTTGTCGGCGGCGTGAAGCGCGCGGACCTCGACCCGATAGGGAGTGCCACTCTTCACACACGACTTCCAGACTTCGACTGTCGGTTCGACATCGTCGGGATGCAGAAGTTTCCCCCAGCCATCGCTCATAATTTGCTCAGGACAAATACCGGTGTAATCAAGCAGCCGGCCATTGCAGTATTCGATCGCTCCATTCGGTGAAGCACTCCAGAGCATCTCGGGTATGGTTTCGGTTATCTGCAGCAGATTTAATTCCCGTATGCGCAGTTCCTCTTCCGCTCGCTTCCGGTCGTCGATATCGGTCGAGAGAGCATACCAGCGCGCAATCCGGCCGTCTGGATCCAGCATGGGAAACACCCGAGTCTGAAACCATCGATACATGCCGTCCGCCCTCCGGAAGCGGAACTCTTCGATCAGGGCGGTCCCCGTAGTGATCGCACGGGTGAATGCGGCTTCCACCCGATTTAGATCGCCGGGATGGAGGACGTCATTGACCCCCCATCGGTTGATTTCATCAAGCGACTTGCCGAAGTAATCCAGGAATTGTTGGTTGACGAGTGTAATCTCACCATCCGGGCTCAAGGTTGCCACGAGCCCCGGGATGTTATCGACAATCTGGCGAAAATTGCCTTCGCTCGCCCTTCGAGCCTCATCAGCCAGCTTGCGATCGTGGATATCCGTGCTGGTTCCGTACCAACGCAGTATTGCGCCAGTTTCATCACGGAACGGAGCGACGCGAATGAGAAACCAGCGATACTCGCCATCGTAACGGTGAAGGCGCGCCTCGATTTCTCCCGGTTCTCCCGAGACCAACAACTCTTGCCAGCGCTGCATCAATGGCGGTAGATCCTCCGGATGGAAAGCCGCATACCATCCCCAGCCGTGCGCTTCTTCAGGAGAGAGACCTGTGTACTCATGCCAGCTCTTACTCAGGAATTCGTTTGAACCGTCAGGCAGATTGCACCAGGACAGTGTCGGAATCGTGTCGATCACTCGCCGCAGATTGGCCTCGCTCGACCGCAGCGCTTCCTCGGCGCGCTTCTGGTCGTCGATGTCGGTGGTTGTGCCGACGAACTTGAGAACTCTTCCCTCTGCGTCACGCAAGACCACGGCTTGCTGAAGATGCCAGCGATAGATCCCGTCCTTGGCGCGGAGAGACCTGGTCTCGAACGCAAAATCCGCTCCTGAACGTACTCCGTCCCAAAAGGCCCTCGAAGCTGTTTCGCGATCCTCGGGATGAATCGCGGTCATCCAGGCCTCTGGATGCGACCGAACAAAATCAAGGGTCTGGCCGGAGAAATCATGCCAGACTTGATTTACAAAATCCGGCGTCCCATCGGGCTTGAGCGTCCAGGCGGATACGGGAAGATGCTGCAGCATTCCCACCTGAAGTTGCAGCTCCTCGTTGATTTCGGCCAGCCCCCTTGTTCGTTCCGCGACCCACCGATCGAGTTCGATTGCCATCCGCCTTTGCTCATCCAGACGAAGTGCGTGCTGCAGTCCGATTGCCAGCTGATTGGCAGCTACACCAAGCACCAGACTCTCGGTTTGTTGTGGAAAATCTGGCCTCTGAGATCCCGCCGCGATGACCCCGAGCTCGCCTTCTACTCCCAACTTGATGGGAAACACTGAGAGCTGCTGCCCTCCCAGAGTCCTAAGTCCCTGTTTAGGCCCTTGCTGTAACCCTTCTCCAAACCGCTGGTCCAGAATGCAGCGAACTTCTTCCCGGTATAGGCTCGTCTCATGGTGTTGCCTGGCTCTGAGAACTTCGATCGGAACTTCGTCTAATTTGACTCTTGCCCGCGCATAGAGGAAATTAAGATCGAGCATTGCCAGAAGCGCATCGAGAAACCTATCCAGGAATTGAGTCGCTTCGCTTTCACCCCAGGTGGCCGGAAGTGCGAAGACGCTGACCAGATCGTTCACGCAGCGCTGCAGTCGACTTACTTCAATCGCAGGGTCCATTGGTTGCTGATGCATACTTGCCCCCTCGCCGCGGATTGATTCGTCCATACCGCAGTCTGCGAAGTTCATGGAGAAGCTCACGAGAACGCAGGAGAAAAAGGCGTGGGTTCAAAATGCCCCCACTAACGCCCGTCGGATGCGTCGCCCTTCTGTTCGCTTCTAAGACACCCCAGGTCACATCGGCGTCGTGTCGCCTCTTGGGTGCCCGACGACTCAACCAGAGCTTGATTGTGCACCGCTGGAATGCCTGCGCAAGACTGCGACAGAACCCACTCGCGATGCATGCCCGCCGGGCTACTTAACGTCGCAATCGATGATGACAACGACCGAAATCCACCGGCGCAGCCAAGTCGATCCGATTGAGTGCCGCCAAGCGCTTCACACAGAGACCGGTCGATGCCAAACTTGACATACCTCACCTCCACGCGGGAACATCTGGGGAAGCCTCCGCTAACTACTTCTAAACAGTACTTAGATCGGCGCGGACTTACTTGAATAACTCCGCGGCATTACATGCCTTATACAGAAGACTGCTGCACCACCGCACAGGGCCATTCAACACTTGGGCACAGAGAATGCGATTTCGAAAATGGCGCGCCCCTTCAAATCCAATTTGCGCGGGTAACCCCATCATCTGCCCCACCAGCTCTGAACACTTTCCAGCTCCAGAATCCGCCAACTTCACCCGCCTCGGTGTCATCAGGACTATGGTGGGCATCGTCGCCGGTCAGATCGACGTTGCGCCGCCCGTGTTATGCCCTAACGCTGATCGAACGGTTTGGAGTAATTGCTCGTCGCTGAAAGGCTTACGTAGGAATGCAACAGCACCAGCTTGCATCGCTCGCCCCCGAGACCCTTGATCGTCGTAGGCGGTGATGAAGATGATAGGAATATCGCAGTCTGCAGCAGCCAGCTCGCTTTGGAGCTCGAATCCATTCATGCCTGGCATCACTACGTCAAGAATCAGGCATACGGTGTTGCGCAGTTGGTCGGATTCCAGAAAACTCTCTGCGGATTCAAAGGTTGCCGCTCGAAAACCAAACGACTCGATAACGAGCGTCAGGTTCCTGCGAACGCGCTCATCGTCGTCGACCACAGAGATCAGATCGTTGGTTGGCTCCCGCTCCCCGTGCAGGGCTGAACGAATGGTCCGGAGCAGTTCCTCGTCGTCAAAAGGCTTGCCCAAAAATGCGACGGCACCGGCTTGCATTGCTCGCCCGCGCGACTCCTTATCGTCGTAAGCAGTGATGAAAATGATAGGAATGCTGAAGCCTGCGGCAGCGAGCTCGCTTTGGAGCTGTAGGCCGCTCATACCCGGCATCTGCACGTCAGCGATAAGACATGAGGTATCGTGCAGTCGGGCGGACTCTAAAAAATCTTCCGCAGATCCAAACGCTGCCGCTCGAAGCCCGAAAGACTCGATGAGGAACGTCGTGGTCCTGCGAATGGACTCATCGTCGTCAACCACCGAAATCAAATTCTTGGTCATCTCGTCTCCCAGCTGAACCCAGCCTAACCCTGGAGGGAAGACGAATCTATTGGTTGTTGGGGTGTCTGGTGCACCAAAACGGAGTATGTGAGTAAACTTTAGTTTATCGGACGTTTTCCGAGGACTCTTTGAGCTTCTCGATCATTTTCACGAGGTCGGCAAGCGATTCCGCGTGCATCTTCTCCATTGCCCGGGCGCGCTGCACCTTCACGGTGCTCTCCGCAGTTCCAAGTTGATCGGCAATCTGTTTATTGAGCATGCCCGAAACTACCATGGAGATCACCTCCCGCTCGCGCGAAGTCAATGACTCGAAGCGCTGCTGGAGGATCATTACATCTCTATACTGTTCACGTCTGGCCTGATCTTGGTCCAGTGCGATCCGAACAGCATCCAGCAGATCCTGATCGCGGAAGGGCTTGGTCAGGAATTCGACGGCCCCGGCCTTCATGGCACGAACGCTCATTGGAATGTCGCCATGTCCGGTCAGAAAGATGATCGGAATGCGAATGTTCTTCGCTGCGAGATCGCGTTGAAAATCGAGTCCACTCAATCCCGGTAGTCTGACGTCCAGTACAAGACAACTGGGGGCATCTGGAGGCTTTCTATTCAAGAAGCGGTCTGCGGATTCAAAACTCTCAACTTGCAGACCTACGGTGCTTAAGAGGAACCTCAGCGAAGAACGCACTGAGGGATCGTCGTCGACGACAAAGACGATTGGAGCGTCACTCATGAGCAACTCCCACCCGTTGTTGGCAGCGTGAAGGAAAACACAGCTCCGTAAGGAGAGTTGGGCGCGGCCCAAAGTCGGCCGTCGTGACTTTCAACAAGTGAGCGGCTGATGGACAATCCCATTCCCATACCATTCGCTTTTGTTGTAAAGAAGGGAGTGAAGACTCGATCCAGCTCTGAACTAAAGCCGGTGCCGGAGTCCCTTACCACGACCAGGACGTTCCCGGATTCGTCGATCCGGGATTGCACCCCGAGTAAACGAGGTCGGTCTGTGACCGCGGCCATGGCTTCGATGCTGTTCATGATCAGGTTCAGCAGGACCTGCTGCAACTGAACGCGGTCAGCCCGCACGAGCGGAAGATCTGTTCTCAGTTGGCGGTCGAGCGAGACTTGATTTTCATGAATTTGACGCCCAGCCAGCACCAGCACCTCCTGAATCACTTCGTTTAAGTCTACTTCGCTCTTTTCCGACGATTCCTTCTTAATGAACGCGCGAATCCGGGCTAATACGCGGCTCGCCCGAGTACCATCGGCAACGATCTCTTCGAGAACCCTGCGAAGAACTTCAGGTTCAAGATTACGATTGGCGAGCAGTCTCAGACACGCGCTGCCGTTATTGATTACAGCGGTCAGGGGCTGATTCACCTCGTGGGCGATGGATGCCGCAAGCTCCCCCATCGTCGTCAGACGTGCGACTCGTGCGAGCTCGCTCTCCGTCTCTTTCAGACGCTGCTCGCTTACCCGTAGCTCATCTTCGGCATGTTTGCGCTCGATGCCCTGCGCAATCAAGTCCGCAACGGACGCGAGTACTTCCATCGTTCCTGTTCCAAGCGGCTTTCGGGAGAACACCGCCATCACACCCAGCGTTCGCGTTCCTACCACCAGTGGGTGTCCGGCAAAGCCCGCCATCCCCTCCTTCGCCGCCCAGGCTTTATCAGTGATGAGAGGATCGCTGGAGCTGTCGTTGACGAGAACAGGCTTCTGTTCCTGTGCAATCATCCCAATCTTGAGTTTGCCCATCGGTATGCGCGCGTGGGCTCCATTGAGGTGCGTGTAAATCCCCGCACTGGCCCGTAGCTCCAGCATGTTGATCTCATGATTCAGCGTCCAAATCCTCGCAAACGCCGCTTCGAGGTGACGCGCTATAGATTCCGCACACATGTGCAGAATCGTTTCCAGACCGTCTTCCCCTCCAAATGCCAGGCTCACGTCTGCGCGAATTGCGACCAGACACGCCTGAGTCGCCCTCACTTCCTCTGCCTGCTTTCGCTGGCTGATGTCTCGAATGAAGCCCGTGAACAATCGATGCTTTCCATTGGATAGTTCCCCAAACGAGACTTCAACTGGAAACTCCTGCCCATTCTTGCGCAGCGCGGTCAGCTCCGTCCCTTCCCAGCTGATGTGCCGGCGCCCCGTCGACAAATAGCGGTTGAACCCCTTCTCGTGAAGCTCGCGCATGAATTCCGGCATGAGTACGGTTAACGGCCGGCCAATCAACTCGGTTGGATCATAACCAAAGATTCTCAGGGTGGCGGGGTTTGCAAGCCGAATTGCGCCATGTTCGTCTATGCTGACGACAGCATCAGGAGCGGTCTCGACCACCAGCCGATGCCTTTCTTCGCTGCCTTTCAGGTCTTCCTCAGCATGCTCGCGTTCAGCAATTTCTTTTCGCCGCTCTTCGTTGGCAGTGTCACGTTCTGCAGTTCGCTGCACGACGCGCCCATCGAGTTCGTGAGCGACCCGTCTCTCTCCGTTCCGCAGTTGTGCCTCTTGCAACGCGATGGACGTCTGATTCCTTGCGACGTTCAGAACAAGTCTCTCGGTTTGCCGCGGAAAATCGGTTCGCTCTGATCCTGCTACGATAACGCCAAGTTCACCATGCAGCCCTAGCCCGAAGGGGACAACCGAAATCTCCCCGTCTCCGAAAGGGTTCCGCAGCTGCACAGGCCATTCCTGAAGGCCAGTCGCCAACCACCGTTCGAGTACTTCGCCGATCTCGTGCGGCAAAGCAAACTGTTTGTGCGATTGTGCGAGCCGAAACACTTCGAGGGGCGCCTCATCGTCCGTTGGCTTCAAACGCACATAAATAAGGTCCAGCTGGAGCAGGCGCAAGAGTGCGTCTACAAACGTATGAACAATCTGGGCTGGCTCAGCGCCGCTCCAAATGACAGGAAGAGCCAGGACGCCGACCAGGTCATCGACGGCGCCCTGAAGACGCTTGATCTCCTCGGCAGGATCCGTGGGTTGCACATCCATATTTCAGCCCACCGCGGTCGAATGATTCCACCCAGCTCGCGGGCGGCGAAATTCTTGCAGGAGCTCATCCGGCGGTACAAAGACAGGATTCCGCTGCAAGATGCCACCTACGATGATCATCGGATGCGTCCGTATGACGTGAATCAACATGTCGCCCCCAAAACGTCTGAGTCGATGTATATCGATCACTGCGTCGTCGTGACGATGCCAAACGTTGTTGAGGCGCTGCCCGAACTCAGTCACGTCTTCGAGATGAGATCGATCTTGGACGTCCGGTGATTACTCCGATACGAGGGGAAGTTCTCATATTTCGGGAACAATCCAAGTATACGCTCTGAAGATTTCACGATGCATGTTCTCGATCTTCAGAGGTTGCACTCACACAGTGAAGTCAGAAACTGCGAGAGTCAAAGACGATTCGTCACAGATATTTTCCCTGAGGCCAAAGGCCTGGCCGGTCAACGCGCTTCTTGTCCCTCGAGGGGCCGTCAGGGTGCCCGCGCCAGCGGCCCGCTTCATTCTTACGTCTTGGCCAACAATACTAGGGTATCGCCAATACCAATGTCCACTCGCTACAGTCCATCCGGTTTAGCTGAATCAATCCGTGTGCGTCGAATCCAGGCGGGCTTGACCACCGCATATCAGATCCACGACGAATGGGTTCACCGAACTACGAGCGCCATTCTGCAACGCATTGATGGTGTTGCTGGAGACTGTCTGACGGAGTTAGACCTTCATCAATCCCACCTGAATGCGGCATCATGCGATCCGCTGCACCCATTGGCTCCGCCACGTCGGTGCCTCGAAGGGGTCGGCGAAATATTGCGTCTCATGCACAACCTTGCCATTGCGGAACTCCATAATGCTCACCGTGTATGCTGGTCGCCCCTGGTAGGTGATTGTGTATTCCGTAATCCAGAGGTCGTCGCTTCCCAGAATTCGCTTGACGTTAAAGCCTGACGGTTTGCCGGGATGATGACTTCGCAAGGCCTGTAAATTGGCTCGCCCAAAGATTCGCTCGCCTGACTGGGGATAATCGCAGATGGCATCCTCGTCGTAAATGTCGTGTTCCGCGTTTGCGTCGCCCGCCGCCGACGCCTCCCAGTGAGCGTTCAGAGCTTCACGTATTTGTTCCTCTTGCATAGAATGCTCCAGATCGATGCAGCTTGGATTCCATGATCATCTGCCTGTCCGCTTTTTGGCAACTCCAAATTACCGTTTGGTGGTGACAAGGTCCGGCGCGCATTGAGCCAGATTTCGCTCGGTATTTCACGGGCCGACGAACACCTGAACAACTGCGCTGGAACTCCGTGCAGAAGGTTTCGGAAACTCCGATACACGCCGGGATGATAATTTGGATGAACTTTTCAAATGGAACACGCTGAATTGCCACATCATTACTTTGTCCGCGCGGCTCTGTAGCCGAACCATTGAACTTGAGTGCCTCGGGTCTCGCTTTTGACACCTGGGAAATTACGAAACTACCCCGTCACCGTACTATGCGGAGAAAGGTACTGCCGGTGGGGACGAAACAAACGCCGCGGCCTCAAATAGCTCTCTGTAAGCAACTGTCAACATGTCTGTCGTGAATGCGCGATTCAGTCCGCTCGGATTGGGTAGCACCCAGACCGCAGATCCGGCGAATGTAGTTGGTTGAGATCCCCAGGAAAGACTGCGTTGGTGCAGAAACACTGAACTCGCCGGTTTCCCCAAAAACGCTAGGTATTTGGGACTGTACATTGCGATCTTGCGCTCAAAGAAAGGACGGGCGGCTTCGTAGTCGGCTCGGCGGAGATCGGATGCGCTCACTGTTGGCCGAGTCACTGCGGAGGTGATTCCGCAACCGTAATCGAGCAGGAGGCGTGCTTCCTCCGGTTCCAGTTGCCTGGCGGTAAAACCCGCGAGGTGAAGCACACGCCAAAAGCGGTTACTTCGGTTGGCGAAGTGGAGTCCGGCTGCTGCCGACCGCATACCCGGATTGATTCCACAGAAGACCACCTTCAGGGAATACGTAATTACGTCGGGCAAGCCCTTCACATCCCCGGGCAGTTTCGATGCCAGTGCTTCCGACGCCTTAACGCCGGCAGTCGAAATCCGTCTCATTGGCCGATGACCTCGCGAACTGACTGCCCAGCCCGGATAGACGGCGGAGTCGATTGTCTCCGGGATGCCGTTGAAAGTCGCATGGAAGCGACAGTGGTTGACGATTCCCATCCCAGTTAGGCTCGGAGCAATCTCCTGGGACCGCTCACATATTCATTGCCGCGTTCGTAGAAGCGTAACAAGCGGTCCGCTCCCTTAGTCAGGCCTATGCGCACGGTTTTGCCAATGGCGCCGGCTTTGTGCGGTGTCACGCCCAGCCAAAGCGAAGATGATTCGCTGCACAGGTCCAATCCGTTGTGCCCGAGATCAACTTTCAGCGCCTTCGTCAAACGACCCGGCCCTCTTCCAATGTCTGTCCATTGTTTCTTGTGACCCGCGCTCATCATGAGCTTGACGCCGTCGAGCGGCTCAATGGCCCTTAACAGCACTCCCGCACCAACTCCCGCTCTCTCGCTTGCAACATTCAATAGGAGCGAAACGCCATACGCGAGATAGACATACGCATGCCCTCGTTCAAGGAAGAGGATGCCATTGCGTGGTGTTCTGCCCCGGAAGGCATGACTGGCTTCATCGCCAACCGGATAGGCCTCCGTCTCGACGATGCGTCCGCTTAGCCTGCCGTCCACAGTGTCGTGAACGATCACCTTGCCAATCAGATAACGCGCCAATTCCACAGTGTCGGTGGGAAGACTTATACGCAAAAGACGCCGGGGGCTCCCCTTCGTGTCCAAGCGCGCCGGAGCATTGAATGCAGAAGACATATTCATTCAACGAGCTGTATACGATGCATCTTCTACCGCAGACTGGCTCAGTTACTCCCCGACGACGTAGCATCTGCCGCTTTTGCGGATCGGCTTGTTTTATTCGATCCCACCGGAGGGCCTTTCTTACCCTTATTCCATCCGTGAAATGCCGATAGATCGCCCGCGTTCCAGGCATCGCGGAGACCTGGGGTGCTCAGGTCCCAGTCTGGCCGGATCTCGCTCGTCACCGCACGCAGGTCGTGCCAGAGGTCCGCGATTGAGGGCCGGCCCCAGAACCAGTAGCCGTTGAAGATGCGGTGAATGACCAGGTCCGGCTTGAGCACCAAAGTGTGCGGAATCATGGGATCGTGCTCGGGATCGGTGTACTCCTGGATGTCGAGGTCCTTCTGTAGCGTTCGTTCAGGATCGGACAGGAACGTCCACTGTGCGCCGACCGATGCGCGGAACTCCTGCAGTGTGTGATGGTCGTCGGTGGAGATCGTCGCGATCTGCGCGTAGCCCACGGCAACCTTGGGATAGAAAGAAGCCAGTTCCAGATGTTGCTGGTGCTCCTTGGGACAGTAATGGCCGCGCGCCAGGGTGAGGATCAGCGGGTCCTCTCCCTGCAGTTCGCTAAGCCTCCGCAACGTATTGGTGTGATCGGGCAGCCGATAGTCGGGGAAGGTACTTCCGGGAACGATGTCAGAACGCATTTGCAAGCTCCTTCAAGCATAATGGCATCGTCGGACGAAAAGTGCGACATTCGCGATGGAATGGGCGAAACATGGCTTCGGCTCTGGGCCGGAAGTAGCCGCGACTCATCCGAGACTGGCCGTAAAGCTGATGTGTCGATTACGCCTGACGGATAGGAAGTCCCGATATTGCACGAAGGTATTGATCGATACCTTCGTATGGACGCGAGTCAAACCCTGACCGTTTCATGTCATGCAGCATAGCCTCCCAACCGCCCGATTTCGCCGGGAAACGCATGGATCTCTCGTGAATGCATCAAGTGCAAGCCTGTGATGATCCATGCATGAAGCTGCGCAGTCGGCCTCTGCGATATTCAACGGGACGGTCCCCGTATTTCCCTTTTCGGGGTTGTCACTCGCTCGCGAACTCCCCTCGGCAAGACGGCGCTCTCCCCTGAAGGTCAAGGACTAAGGAAGCCACACTGCCCCTGAAGCTTCCCAGCGCCACTTCGAATCCTTCTATGCAACCAAGCCGGATGGCGTGGGTATTGGATTGCCCATCGGCCGTTCCATTATCGAAGCGCACCTCGGTCGGCTCTGGGCAACGGCAAATGACAGCTCCGGTTGCCCATTTGCGTTCTCAACTCCCTGCGAATACCGCAGATAATGCAGCCGAGCAGGTCGAAGATTGACTGAGTTTGGGTTTCCGAGATTCCAATACCAAAGCACAATAGACGCTTTGCAATAGACACCTGATTATAGTTGTTGAGGTGTCGGCAAGAAGGCACCCCCATGGACGTCAACTTAGCTGCGCTGTTGGTGCGCGGGCCGGATGCGAGCACGCCAACTTCCCCGAACATCGCTGGCGGAACGAAGTGGGGCCGTTAGAATGAACGGGCACTTATTGCGCGGCGTGAGATGCATGGACAAGAAAGAACTGCTTGTATCGGTGATCGACGACGATGAATCGATGCGGGAGTCATTACCAGATTTACTGAATGAATTTGGAGTTGCCGCTCATGTCTTCGCCTCGGCGCTGGAGTTTCTCGCGTCCAATGACGTCGGGCAGACAAATTGTCTGATCCTGGACATTTCCATGCCCGGCATGTCCGGGCCCCAACTCAAGCGCGAATTGGGACGCCGGCGGTTGATGACTCCGGTCATCTTCATTACTGGCAATCGAAATGAAGTGTTGCGGTCGCGCATGATCGACGACGGCGCGGTCGAGTGTTTATTCAAGCCGTTCAGCGATACGGCCCTGCTCCAGGCTTTAAGCAAAGCCCTGTCGCACAGATGAGAGAGCTTCCCACCTGTCTCCCGGGTGTATACAATGGCTGCAACAACTTGGGTTCTCTGGGAGGCGAGATCGTTCCCCATGTCTGAAACCTCGCCGATCGTGTTTGTTGTAGATGACGATATCTCTGTCCGCGAATCGCTGGAGACTCTGATTCGGTATGAAGGTCTGTGCGTCGAGACATTCACCTCCGCACAGGAGTTTCTCAACCGTCCAAGTGTTTCTGTGCCAAATTGCCTGGTTCTGGATCTCTCCCTTCCCGGACTAAACGGCCTGGACTTGCAAAAGCGCGTCGTCGTGGAACGGCCTGACATGCCAATTATCTTCATCACAGGACATGGCGACATACCCACGACAGTGCAGGCAATGAAGGCGGGAGCCGTGGAATTCCTGACAAAACCGATCAGCGACGAGGCTCTCATGAGGGCGATTCGCGGTTCGCTCGAGAGAAGCAGAGTCCTCCTCGGTCGCGATGAGGAACTTCGAATGTTGAAAGCTCGATATGCTCGTCTCACCTCCCGCGAGCGCGAAGTGATGGCGCTGGTGGTTACAGGCCTGCCCAACAAGCAGGTCGCCTGTGAATTGGGCATAACCGAGATTACAGTGAAGGCACATCGCGGAAGCATGATGCGGAAGATGGAGGCCGACTCGCTCGCGGAGTTAGTCAATCTTGCGGCACGCCTTCGGCTCAGACGACCGGTTACCCGAAACGTAACTGTAAACGTTTGACGGTTCAAGTTCTAGAGGCCGCTATTCACTTTCCCGCCGCCGGCGCCGGGCGCCCATTTTGCTCAGTTCGAGGAGCCAGGAGCGACAGATACCGGGTGTATCTTGGCGACGAGCGACCTCGCCCTCAGCGGTGGACCCGCCACAGCCTTCGGGCTCGGCTTCTCACCCCAGCGACGAAGACCTGTCACTGGGGACCCCGGCTTCGTCTGGCCCGATTTGCCCTCGCAACGCCGGCCGCGCGAAAGTGAATAACCGCCTCTAGGTCCCTGACCGCTTGATTTTGTACAGAGCTCGGGTGCCCCAGGTCCGGGGTCCCCGACGAGAGATTTTTGCTCGCCGAGGTGGGGATCTCGATTTTGAGACCTGGGATCCGCGATGCTTATCGAACAATTTCATGTAGTCGGCAACCTACTCTTTGCAGCAATGCTCCGCATGGTCTGAACGATGCGACTCGGCGGCAACTGGTATCTTCAATTCCCCGGCATGTGGAGTCGGACAACTCCCATCAATCCGCTCTCACGGGAGACGAAATGGGGAGCAGGGGCAGATTTGCGCCCCTGTTTGCGTTGGATGACGGGCTCTCTTCGGGATCCACCGGTGTGGACTACCTTTGGGGCCGTATGCCGGGCTCGGACGGGTCTACGCACGGAAGCGATACCCGAAAGCGAGTGTCCCCCGGCCTCGAGCTCACCTGAACGCTGCCGCCGTGCTTTCTGACCATTGTCTGCACAGTGCTGAGCCCAAGACCGATTCCCTCACCGACGCCTTTCGTCGTAAAGAACGGATCGAAGATGTGAGACTCTATTTCAGGCGGAATTCCCGGCCCCTCGTCGCCTATTTCAATGACAGCATAGCGACCTTCGCGGAAGGCTCGAAGCCGAAGTTCGCCCCGGCAAAGCATGGCTTCGACGGCGTTTTCAATGATGTTGGTCCACACCTGATTCAGTTCGGCTCCCGCTGCATGCACGAGAAGGGGAATCGGTTCGTAATCGCGCTTTACTCGGATGCCGGGTTGCAGAAGGTGGGTCAATGCGCCCAGCGTAGCTTCGAGGCTTTGAACGATATCGACGTTCTGTACAGGTTCTTGGTCTAAGTGGACATATTCTTTAAAGGTCTGGACCATGTCCGATATCCGTGCCGTTCCCGACTCAATTGTGCCAAGAAGAACTGACAATTCCGCAGTCGCCGCGATTCGCATAAGCGCGGGACCGGCCGTCTCGGCATCGATTTCAGCCAGCAGAGAAATGAGTGCGCCTGCCTGCATCCCGCCTCTTGCCAGCGCGGCCGACAGCTCCCAGGAGTTGGCATGGCCATGACTCGTCAATATCGAGTCCAGCTTTTCTTCGAGATCGCTGAGGGCAAGCCCATCCGCCGGTGCCGCCCCCGATCCAAGCAGCGATGCCTCCACTGCCTCAATTTGCGCTCTCTCTGCGTCATCAAGCGGACGCCGCCAGAGCTCTACGTTCGCCCTTCTCATCTTTGCCACAGCGGTCCGCGCCTGATCGGCAGCACGCTTTGCAGCAGACGCAGGATTATTGAGTTCATGAGCAAATCCTGCTGCCAATTTGCCCAATGAGATCAACCGATCGCGAAGCTGCTCTATCCTGGTCCCCTCACGAATCCTGTCCGACATCATGGCCACTAGTCTGTTCGTCAATTGCGGCATCTTTTGGACAAGTTCAGAAAGGAGCGCGGCTGGAAACTTGAGCAAACGCCCATCGGTCACTGCCAGCCCGGTCACCGTGAACCGCTTCATTCTGGAAAACGGAAATACCCCGCTGACCTCACCGGCGTGCGCTGGTAGTGCGACGATCTCACCACCAAACTCTCCTCTCCATTGAAACAGTCCCTCCAGGAAGATGATCATCCAGTCCGCCGGATCACCCTGTCGAACAAACGTCTCACCCGCAAGGAGAGCGACATCCTCTACATACCCCAGAAACCAATCAATCTGCTCATCCGGCAAATCCGAAAATGCCCCAACGCGTCGCAATTCTGATGAACTGATCATGAAGACTCCCCTCGGTTATGCGCCTTCAGTCTCCTGTTTCGAGAAGACCACTGCGATCGTCGTCTCTGTTTCCTCGCTGCAGTGTCGGCCCCGCCCTCGCTTATCAATTACATTCCACAATATCGCAAAGGTGAGTCACCGAACCCGCAAGTTTCGTTGTGATCATACCAATGTGTTGGCAATACTATTGTCCAATAGCGTCGACCCGTGACTTGTGGCCTAATCGCAACTACCGAATCAAGTGCTGTGCAGACAATACCCACAGTCTTCCACGCAGGAGTTTTGATGAGCCACTTAGCGCAAAATGGAATCCCTCA
This sequence comes from Occallatibacter sp., assembly GCA_035508555.1. Taxonomy (GTDB): domain Bacteria; phylum Acidobacteriota; class Terriglobia; order Terriglobales; family Acidobacteriaceae; genus Telmatobacter. The sequence goes on from DATJMU010000112.1 coordinate 85,227, forward strand.
AGTCAGCACCGTCACGACTTTCGCGTCTCGTCCGTCGTCGCGGGACTTTCAAAACAAAGAAGCCCTCGAAGCACGGGCATTGACGATCGTAACTGCGGTGCAGTCGGGGTCGACCTCTGCATTCGACGAACTTCAAAGACTCTATTCCTCTCGGCTCTTCAAAATTATCCTCCGCATAACCAAGAATCGGGAGGATGCTGAGGATGCTCTTCAGGACACATTTCTGCGCGCGTTCGTGGCGCTCCGCCAGTTTCAAGGTAGATCGAGCGTCTATTCCTGGTTAACAAGGATTGCCATCAACTCGGCGCTGATGGTTCTTCGCAGGCGGCGTGCTCGTCCGGAAACAATTCTTCCGTCCTCGTTTTTTGAGCCAGAAGATCCCTTTGCTCAGCTGGAAATGAGGGATACAGCCCCCAATCCGGAACAAATGTGCGAAATACGTGAGCTGAGCGATGATCTCTTATGCGCGATCCAAAAGCTCCGGCCGCAGTTGCGCGCTCCAATCGCAATTCGATTGGAGAAGGAACTATCCGTGAAAGAACTTGCTGTTGCCCTGAATATCTCGGAACCAGCGGTTAAGGCGAGGCTTTACCGGGCCCGCGCTCTGCTCGCGATCAAAGTTGCAGCGAATCATGAAACAAGGCGGCGTCTGCGGCGGAGGCTAATCGGTAAGGGCGTGCCGCTCAGTCGTGAGAATCAAGAGCAGGCACGCCAGATTTTGACCGCACAATAGACGAAACGACAGGCTCCCGGTCTCCTCAGGGCAAACACTCAGGCCGCTGCGGCCGTGGCAAAGTAATTCAACAGCGTTTGGGCAGCAGATGTTGACGAGGCCGGATTCTGCCCGGTAATCAGCCGCCCATCGGCGATCGAGAACGGCTCCCAGTTGCGTACCTTCTCATAAATCGCGCCTAGACCAAGAAGCTCGTCCTCCACGAGGAAAGGCACAATATTTGTAAGTTGTACTGCCTCTTCCTCGCCGTTTGTGAAGCCTGTCACGTGCTTGCCTTTCACAAGCGGCTCTCCCTTGTATTTGACCCTGCGAAGCACGCCGGGAGCGTGGCATACGAAGGCAATAGGCTTTCCGGAATTGTAGAAAGACTCGATGAGGGCGATCGACTCGGCGCTCTCGGCCAGATCCCACATGGGGCCGTGTCCTCCCGGATAAAAGACGGTGTCGTAGTCGTCGGCTTTTACGCTGGTCAGTTTGACGGTGTTCGCCAGCGCCTTTTGTGCCACCGCGTCCTGCTTGAAACGGCCCATCGCCGGCGTTTGGTTTTCAGGCAGATCGCTCTTGGGGTCGATGGGCGGCTGTCCGCCTTTGGGTGACGCCAGCGTCAGTGCAACGCCCGCATCTCGAAAGACAAAGTAAGGCGCCGCAAATTCCTCCAGCCAGAAGCCGGTCTTTCGGCCCGTGTTTCCCAGTTGATCGTGCGAAGTGAGTACCATCAGGATCTTCATTTTCCATCTCCTTCATCTTGGCCATCTGAGCTCCGAACAATTCGGACCCATAAGGCATCAAAGCAAATCCCTCGCGGCATTAACAATTGGACCATGGTATTGGCTGCGTCTTCTTATCACTCAAGGAGCTGTCGCAACCTATGGATACCAAGGTGTTGCCAATACCATCGTCCAATTGCGCTCTTCGCATGTCTTTTGGCCTAATCGCATTGTGTGCCCCGGTGCGCGTCGCCGAACCGTCCCGAATAAAATCGCGCGGCGGCGGGACTTATCTTTAGGCGCCGTGCGTGACGACGCGCCGGCTGGCCTCAAAGATCGCGACCAAGGCGTCGTGGGCTCGGAATGAGTTATGGCAGACATGAAGACGGTCATCGTAACCGGAGCCTCGGGGGGCATAGGAAAGTGCACGGTCGAGGCATTTCTGAGTCGCGGCTATGACGTCGTGGCGACTTCCCACAGCTTCGCGGGCGATGAGTTCGCGTCGGGTCCACACATCGCGCTTGTCGATGGAGACATCGGGCTGAAAGCAACAGCGGAGAAGATTGCCGAAACCGCGATCTCGACCTTTGGCTCAATCGATCACGTTGTCAATAACGCAGGCATTTTTGCCGCCAAGCCTTTCACCGACTACACCGCTGATGACTTCCGTCGCTTTGCTTCGACAAACTTGGAGGGGTTCATCTATATTACCCAACTCGCCGTCATGCGGATGCTGGAGCAGGGTGTTGGCGGCAGTGTAACCACTATCACCGCGGCGCTGGCGGATAACCCCATCTCCGGTGTCCCAGCGTCCATTCCCATGATCACCAAGGGTGGCCTCAACGCAATCACCCGCAGCCTCGCGATCGAATATGCCCAAAAGCACATTCGGTTTAACGCAGTGGCCCCTGGCGTGGTTGATACGCCTCTGCACAAAGGCGGCGACAAAGCCGGATTGAAGACCCTTACGCCGATGGGGACGATCGCGGAGGCGCAGGACGTTGCCGACGCTGTGCTGTATTTGACGGAAGCTCGCTGTGTTACTGGGGAGGTGCTGCATGTGGACGGCGGTGCGCACTCAGGCAAATGGTGAGCGGTAAAGGACGGTCGCCGGCCGGCGCTGACCGCCGCATCGAAGAAATGGGGATTCAGCTCCCCGCCGCCCCGACGCCCTTCGGTAATTACGTTGAGGTCTTGCAGACCGGCAATCTGGTCTTCCTGAGCGGTATGCTTCCAGTTTTGGACCACAAGCCCAAGTATGTGGGCCGACTGGGGGTAGAACTCGATGCTGAGACAGGATGCGACGCCGCACGCACCGCGGCTCTGAGTGCATTGGCGGCGGCCAGGCAGCACCTGGGTTCGCTCGACAAAGTCTCGCGCATTGTTCGACTCGGCGTATTTATGGCAACCTCCGGAGACTTCTTGGACCACGTTCGGGTCGCGGATGCTGTCTCGGATCTGTTTCACGGTGTCTTTGGCCAGGAGAAAGCGTCGCCGCGTCTGGTCATTGGCGTGGCTAGCCTTCCTTTGGGGCTGCCGATCGAACTTGAAGTCATATTCGAGGTGGACGGGTAGGCGGGCGTCAAAGATAGCCGCCCCTCTCTTCACGTACGGTCTCATCACGATGCATGAGCGTGAGAGCCTTACCGAAATGAGGATGTATTGGCAATCACGGCTCGGCTGCTCTTCCTGCTGGTACCGAAAGAGAATCGATCTTCCCCAGTTGAAGATTCAGGCCCGTATCAATCGCTCATCGAAGAGCCGCGCAGATCGTCACTCGCCATTGAATTCCCTGACGCACTGAAGAAGCATCGCGGCCACGCAAGCTTCTCCCATCTCGGTATTAAACATCGCGTGATACAAGTGGCGTTCCGGCCATTGCAGCCCGAAGTACTGGCGGATGAACGCGGCGCGCGACCGGTCCGTTGTGTCGATCTGCTGGATTGCCTCATTCTGGGTTACGCCCTGAGAGATCAGTTCGCGGATCTTGTGATCGCGAGATGCGAAGAGAAACACACGGAAGACATCTTTGCGATTGCGCAGGAAATAATGCGCCCCGCGGCCGACAATCACCGACGAACCGCTGGAAAACGCCGTCTGCACCGCTTGTTCCGAAACCGAGGCGATGCGGCGTGCATCCAGCAGATGCAAGCGGTTGGTGGGCGGCAAGCCTCCCTCAAACGCTCCGCGAAGAAAGTCTTTGAAGACCCTGTATAAAACAGGATCCGTCCGCCATTCCCTGCGCTCGACCGCTTCTGGCGTACAGTCGGCGAGCCGTGCGATCTCCTGGGTCAAACGCTCGTCCCACAGATTCCATCCCAGGCGGCTGGCGACCATGCTGGCAATCTGTGATCCTCCGCAGCCAAACTCCCGTTCAATTGTGATTGCCTGAATCATTGCGCTTATCCTCACCCCACCGCGACATCTCCGCCCGCTCCGGGATCATTCTTCTTTAAAAAGAACGCGAGAACGAACATAATGGCACAAATAACGCCCAAAACCCAGAATGTGTCCATGAACGAGAGCGTATGAGCTTGCTGATTCACCAAGGCATAAAATCTGGCAATTGCCTGATTGTGTGCGTCTACGGCGTCGAGTCCGGAGTGACTTATGCTGTTTGTCAGGCCGTGAAGCGCTCCCCGAAACGCCGGCGCATCCGAGACAATATGACCAACCAGAATTTGCTGATGATATTGTGAGCGCCGGGCAATCATCGTAGTTACGATGGAAGTACCGATGCTGCTGCCGATGTTGCGCATGAAATTGACCATGCCGGAGACGCTATTGCCCTTCTCCGCCGGGACTCCGATATAGCCCGCTGCAGTAATTGGGACAAACAAGAACCCAATGCCCACTACCTGCGCGCAGCGCAGCCACATGGCAAAGTCAAAGCTTATATATAGGTCGATTTTGTAGGCCGAATAAATCAAGCCAACCGCAAGACACAACCAGCCTGCCGCAATCAAAAAGCGCGCCTGCACCCTGGAAGAGAGGCGCCCTACGATCGGCATCATCAACAGCAGGATGAATCCGCTTGCAGACAGCACCAGCCCCGCAAGCTCCGCCGTGTAGCCCATGAGTGTCTGCAGAAATTCGGGAATGAGCACCAGCGTGCTGAAAAGCATGACGCCCATCATGAACATCATCAGATTGGCCGCCGCAAAGTTGAAGCTCTTGAACATGCGGACATCGATGATCGGATCCTTGCGGTACCACTCCCAGATGACCAGCGCCGACAAGCAGACTGCCGCCATGATGGTGAGGGTAACAATGAAATGCGATCCGAACCAGTCGTCCTCCTGGCCCTTGTCCAGCAGGACCTGGAGCGAAGCCACGCCGAGCGTAAGAAATGCAATGCCGATATAGTCCACGCGAATGCCCCCGCGTTTGGCGCGACGGGCAGATGGTGGGTCCTGCACCAGCGTGTAGGTCATGTAAAGGGCAAGCAGCGCGATGGGCAGTTTGATAAAGAAGATCCAGCGCCAGGAGTAGTTATCGGTGATCCATCCGCCCAGCATGGGACCTACCGTCGGAGCGAGGACCGCGGTAATACCATAGAGCGCAAAGGCCGAGCCGCGTTGTTCAGGAGGAAATGTATCGTTGAGGATGGCCTGTGCCATAGGCTGCAGGCCACCCCCTCCGATACCCTGCAGGGCGCGGAAGAGCAGCAGAAGCGGGAGATCTGGCGCGAAGCCGCAAAGCAGCGAGCTCACAGTGAAAACGATCAGCGATATCATGAAATATCGTTTGCGGCCGATCACTTCCGCAAGCCATCCACTCACGGGAAGCACGATCGCGTTCGCTGCAAGATACGAGGTAAGCACCCATGTGCTGTCGTCGTAGCTGGCCCCCAGGTCGCCAGCAATATAGGGCAATGCGACATTTGCCACGCTGGTGTCCAGCACTTCCAGGAATGCCGCCATGGATACGGTAATACCGATGAGCCACGGGTTTACCTTGGGGCGAGAAAGGGCCCTTTCCGCAGGAAAAGTCGTCGCCGCGCTCATCGCAGGTAAACCTTCACTTCGACGTTCATGCCAGGCCGAAGCTGGTGATCGCGATTCTCTCCCGGTTCCAGAACGATCTTCACCGGTACCCGCTGGACAATCTTGACGTAATTGCCGGTTGCGTTTTCAGGCGGCAGCAGGCTGAAGATGGGACCTGTGCCTCCCGCGATGCTATCAACATGACCGTTGTAGGTGCGGCCGTTCGAGTCGAGCGTAATCGTTGTTTTCTGCCCTACGCGCATGTGTTTGAGCTGTGTCTCTTTGAAGTTTGCCGTGATCCATACCTGGCCCAGTGGAATCACCGTGAGTAATTGCTCACCGGGCTGGACGTTTAATCCAACGACAACGCTCTTCGTGACCTCGCCGGTGACCGGTGCGAATATTCTGGTATATCCCAGGTTCAACTGTGCCTGCTCGACAGCAGCTTCTTGCTGATGTACATCGGCCACGGCAGAGAGCGCTTTGGCTCGTGTTGCAGCGACGCGCTGTGGCCCAGCTTCGGCGTTTTGATGGAGTGCCTGAGCCTCGGCGAGGCGGCTGTGCGCCTCCTGAACAGCTTGTTGAGCGGCAGCCTGGTCTGCTTCCGCTGCGGCAACAGCGGCGGCATCTGTGGCCGCGCCGGCGTAGGCATGGTCATACACCTGCTTCGGCACCTCTTCCTTGGCAAGCAGCAGCCGATAGCGGGTGACGTCATCCTGTGCCTTGACATTCTCCGCCATTGCCTCCAAAACGCGGGCATGCGCCGCGGCAGCTTGCTTTTCAGCCGCCTCGATTGCTGCTTCGGCGTCCTTAATATCCGAGGAGGTGAATTGCAGTTGGCTTGAAGTTGCGACGGAGGTTACGGGCACGTCGATATTCAGGCTCTTCGCCGCCGCCTCGGATGCTCCCAGCGCTGCCTGTGCTCGTGCCAGCGCCACTTCGTAATCGCTCGGATCGATTTCGACAAGGGGGGCCCCTCTTTCGACCCATTGATTGTCGCCGACGTCGACTTTCTCGACGTATCCAGAGATTCGAGCGCTGACTGGATACAGATGCACGTCTACCTGCGCATCGTCGGTCGATTCGAAGCCGGACAGATAGTAGCCCAGGATACTGCCAGCCACAACCAGTACAATGATTGAGCCGGGCACGATCCAACGCCTCTTGGAGCGCCTGCGCGGATAAGCTGAAACGAGCACGTCATTCGCCGGAGCATCGCCGGCGGGCGGGCGAGCATCCGGCCTCGTGGCTTCCGGTGAGTTCGTTGTTTCCTTCTGTTCAGGCATACTCAATCTCCCCCCAGATATTCTGCGTATCGGGACGCCGCGACTCCGGTTGCTCTCGCCAGAGATATTTTGGCCACGTTGTAACTGAAGAGGCTTGCAATATACGCATCGTTGGCGATTGCCAACGCGTCTTGCGCTTGAATCACTTCGATATTGTCCGTAACCCCCGAGCTGAAACGGTCGCGGGATTGTTCCAGGGTCCTGGTGGCAAGCGTTACCGCGCTTTTCTCAACGGCAACTTCCTGCGCCGTCGCTTCCAGGTCAAGATAGGCGTCCCGAACCTCTTGATCGATTCTGGCTCTGAGGTCTTCCAATTCCTGCTCGTCCCTTGCCAGCAGCGCGTCGGCCTCCAGAACATCCCCACGCACTTTCCCGCCCTGAAAGATGGGTATGCGGAGCGTGACCGCCGCATCGACGGTGCCGTGCGAGATGCCTGGGTTAACTCCGGAGAGACCGTAGTCGGTTTCCACGCCTAAAGATGGATACCGCTCCGCAAGAGCAGCCTTTTTTGCGAGTTCCGCCGACCGGACCCGATCCATCTGGCTCTGAAGGTCGGCGCGACCGTTATAGGCGCTTTGGATCGCTTGATCGAGATTCGGAGTCATTAGCTGGTGGAAAGGAAAACGGGTAGTTATGTCGTACGATTGGCCCAGCGGAAGCCCGATAGCTCGGGCCAGGACCAGTTTCTCCTTTGCCAGATTATTCTGTGCGCTAATCAGTTCTTGTTCGCGTGATTGCAGTTCCACTTCTGAGCGCAGAACGTCAACGGCCGAGGCCACGCCTGCGGTCTTCTGATCCGATGCCTGTTGAAAAAGCGCCTTGGCGGTGTCTCGCTGCGATGTGGCCGACTCGACCTCCGACTGGTCGGAGATGGCGAGAAGATAGTTGGAGACAATCACAAGAACAATAAGCTCACGCGCATCCTGGGAGCTGAAATCGGCCGACTTCAGCTGCGCTGCCGAAGACCGCTCACGCTCAATCGACTCCCAGTCAAATACCGATTGCGTGAGATATGCTCGCGAGTCGAAATAACCAAATGGGCCAACCACCAGAGGCACCCCGGGAATGGACAGTCCGATGGTCGACCTGAGTTTGATTTGATGTACTCCGAAGCCTGTACCGGTGACTACATCGGGAAGCAGTTCGCTCAAGGCTTGCCACCGTTCCCCACGCGCGCCGGTAACGGCATCTGTGGCCAGCACTCCACCTAGATTGTTCTTGAGCCCAAGCGCGATCGCGCGTTCGAGGGAAAGCGCCATCGGCGCCGAGCTGGGCTCGCCGGAAGGAATTCCTCCCAAATACGGACTTTGCGACTCAATCCGAATGTCGTTCTGCTCAACCTGGACCGCCGCCCTGGGCGCTCCTGTTACTTCAGACAGACCGGCCGGATTGTACGGCGCAGGCGTTGCTGGTCCGCTATACTGCGCTAACGCAGTGAGTCCACCATATAACGGAGCGGCGAGCAGCATCGCTTTTGCCCAGGTTCGAAGGCGCATTCCAACTCCTCTCTTGGCGCTCCGGCGCCTTGGCTTTCCCATTAACAGTTGCTCTTTAGCTCTTCAATCCGTTACACGGATAAGTCGCAAACGGTGATACTTAGGATCGATCCCTCTTCTACTCATTTGATCGGACTGTATCGGTTCAACAGCATGAAGTATTGCTGGCCATTGATGAATCAGGCGTCTTGGTGATACCGATGCCTCGTCCTCGCCTGATAACTGCTCGCTTATCTCGCAAGTGTCGCTTGGATAGCCATTCCTCGCAGGACGTTGAATGCAGCGAGCGAAGCGCATGGGTGTCAAACGCGTGGGAGCTGAAAATCCGACTCACCCGGGTCGCGACGAACTAATCACATCAGAAACGGAAACACCAAACAATTGGACTTTGGTATCGAAATCGGAGATGTGCTGACGCTCGGGCGTGCGCCGTCCACGTGAGTCATAATCGCGCTGGTTTCTGACGACGAAGAAAGTCTCAAGCGCGATGCTATAACGACCGCCTCCGAATTAGGCGACTCGTTGTCGCGACCGGTTCATATGATCAAGAGGTCCTCACAGCGCGTTAACCGTTGAGCTCTGCTCGCCGTTTGCATATAACGGTTACTCAAACCGACACAAAGGTCGCGACCTATACCTTTGTCTGATGGCACCATCAAAACCTTCGCAGTAGAGTTATGGATTACCGGGTGTCTATCTTCAGCCACGCGATTATGCGGCATAGCTGCCTGGCCACCCAACCTCATACCCCAATGGCATCACGGGCGTGCTGGAACACGGTGATAAGTCACATGGTCGCGTTTAGGCACGTTTAACGCGACGTTTTTCGATTCGCTTCGCATCTCAATCTCGATCGATGCTGAAGGTGTCCTATCGGGGTATTTGGCGTCCTGAAGAGACTCGCGTTGTTCATGGCAAAGAAGGCAAGACGCGGTCCGACCTGGAGGGCGAAGGATCGTCTGGCCCGCTTCTCGCGGCTCATTGATAACGGTTACCCGATAACGTCGTTGAATTGTTCTCGAGCCTCGGATCTGGCGTGTTCGCAATTGAGGGAGACTGAAGCAGCCTGATTCTCCCCAAGTTTAAAGGCGCGCCGTGTAGCTGGTGTCATGACGATCGAGGGGTCCAGGTTCATGACCGCTTGATCTTATACGAATCTCGGGTGCACTAGGTCCGGGGTCCCCGGCGAGGGATTTTTGCTCGCTGAGGTGGATATCTCGATTTTGAGACCCGGGATCCGCGATGCGGATCGAATAAATTCATGCGGTCGGCAACCTAGCCGCGTGAGGCCCGCTAGATAATTTCGCGCGAACGGAGGTTATGCATGGCCACGTTCAATCTTCCCCGCCATAGCATCGGCGGTTGTCAAGTAAGGCTGAGTGCGTGGGAAAGCTTCCTTTTTAATAGGGGCGTTGCCGAGAGTAACTGTGCTTCACTTGTCGCAGCAAGCACGCGGACGGGGAACATGATCAGGTCCTGGGTTCTTGCCAACTACGGCAAGAGGTATGTGCCGGAACACATACTCGACGTTCTCGGTCTGCGCAGGCAACTCCTACTCAGATGGCAAAGAGAAGAACGGGAGGGCGCGCTTTCTATCGCGACTTGCAATGGGCGTCATTAACTGGCAGGTTGATCCCCATGCGGCTCCGCTCTGCCGCTGCGTTGCAAGGAATTGGCCCCTCTCGGCGCATAATCTCTTCATAGGTCAGAGCCTCATATTCAACTACTGCGGATCGAAGAAAAAGCAAAGATCCGGATGCCATAATGCGGGAAGGAGAATCTTCATTCGCTCCCCCCCCGGTACCACTCTCACAGTTTGCATCCGTATTAGTGCCATCTCGACTATAGAAGATGAATGAAATGAACAGCTTGCAGAATTGAATTCAGTAACTATCCGGTTACCTGATTCACATTCCTTTAACAATTAGATGCCGAATTCTAAAGGGGTTAGGTTTGAAAACGACTACGGTTTACCCCTCTTTGCGAGTTCTCGCACTGAGCAAGCGCCAAGAAGTACCGTATTGCGGTCCTTTCGCCACCACGCCGTTGCTAGGCGCCTTCTCTCCCCCACCATCCCCGATGGCGGTCCCGGCCCGCCGCGCATGCCCCCGCAACTCATCCCTTCCCCCTTCGCCCTAACACTTTGGTTGGCTCCCGCGACTTTCTCGGGTATGATAGTGAAGCCCACTCAGGCAGGTTTGGAGGTGGAAGTACCTTTGGCAGAGGTTCGCGTTCAGGAAGGCGAACCGCTTGAGAATGCGCTGCGCCGGTTCAAGCGCAAGGTCCAGCAGGAGGACATCATCAAAGAGGTGAAGCGTCACTCCTACTACCTCAAACCCGGCGAAAAGCGCCGCGTTAAGGCGGCGCTGGCACGCAAGCGGAATCGTAAGAAGGCAAGAAAAGAACAGGATTAACACGTCGAATCGCGATCGATACCGCCTCGAGGGCTCCTGGGTTTTTTGAGCGAGCGGAGCTGTCGGAATACCCGAAGATTACGGGGCGGATCATCGCGATTCTTGCATTTTTGCTCCAGTTGTCCCTGCGCATCGAGCGTTCGTTTCTCTCGCGTCTCCCCGCTCCCAGGAGAGACGCCTCTACGCCGCTTCGTTTCAGGCGGCCCGGGCCCCTTGTTGTGGAGTTCAAGGAAGGACAGGGAACCGGGACCGGCACGCCTCTCGCGGCCATGGCCGATTTCGGTGGAAGTCCCTGCCTGGGAATCCGGCTATGGAATTCACCGATCGAGTCCTCAAGTGCGTCGATTGCGGTGCGGAGTTCGTCTTCACCGCGGGCGAACAGTTCTTCTTTCACGACAAGCAGTTCAAGAACGACCCCAAACGATGTAAACAGTGCAAAGCCAAACGCGGCAGCGGAGGCTCGCGGGTTCGCACCGAGACGCGCACCACCTGCTCGGAGTGCGGCGCAGAGACCACGGTCCCCTTCAAGCCCACGCAGGGCAGGCCCGTGCTCTGCCGCTCCTGCTTCCAGAAGCAGCAGGCCAACCCCTCTGCGCCTACCGCACTGCCGGGCTAAACAGCAGGTCGCCCCTAAACCCCGACGGGAAGCCGGCGGCGCGCACCAGTGTGGCCAGTTGCGCCCAATGCCGCTGGCTGTGGAAGAGCAGATGCCCTGCCACCTTCTTGCGCGAAACTGCGCGCTGTTCCGCCGGAATCCATTCGAATTCGAGCACGTACGGCTGCCCCCAGCTCTCCTCCGGCCCCTTCAGCAGCCCGCGCATGATCTCCATCGCCTCGATGTGCAGTCCATAGAGTGCCTCCAGCGGCCCCGCCGGCATATTCTCCCGGTCGGTCACCGCCAGCCCCGCCAGCCTCTGCCCCCAGCGCAGCTCCGCGCCCCAGATGTGCCGCACAAACGCCTGCACATTCTCCGCTCCCGTAATCCCGCACGGCAGCTCCAGCAGCGCCTGGTTTGCCTCCAGATGCCCCTTCCAGAACTGCGCCGCCTCGTCGTTCCAGGCGAGCAACTCGTCCAGCGTGATCCCCGCACTCATAGCTTCCTCCTTGCCCGATGACCGATGTCGCGCCGGTAGTACATTCCCTCGAACTCGATCTCCGCCATGGCCTCGTAAGCCCGCGCCAGTGCGTCATCCAGCGTCGCCGCCGCCGCCGTTACGCCTAGCACGCGGCCGCCTGCGGTTACCAGTTGCCCATCCGCCAGCGCCGTCCCCGAGTGGAATATCTCCACTCCCGGGACGCGCGTCGCCGCCTCCAGCCCGCGGATCGGCAGCCCCGTCCTGTAGCTGCCGGGGTACCCGGCCGAACTCGCGATCACGCACGCCGACGCCCCCGGCGCCCATCGCAGCTCGGTCCCCGCCAGCCTGCCCTCCACGCAGGCTTCCAATGCCTCGATCAGGTCGCTCTCCAGCCGCACTGCAATCGCCTGCACCTCCGGATCGCCAAACCGCACGTTGAACTCGAGCACCTGCGGCCCGCGCGCCGTCATCATCAGCCCGCAATAGAGCACGCCCACAAAGGGCATCTCCTCCTCAGCCATTCCTCGGACTGCCGGCTCCGCAATGTGCCGCAGAACCCACTCGGTCATGCCGGACTCCACCATATGATCGGTGGAGTAGACCCCCATGCCTCCAGTGTTTGGCCCCGTGTCCCCCTCGCCGATGCGCTTGTGATCCTGCGCCGGCGCCAGGGGCACGACGTGATTGCCGTCGCTCAGGCACAAAAAGCTGATCTCGTCCCCTTCCAGGAACTCCTCGACCAGCACCTGCTGCTCCGCCGCGCCCAGCAGCGCACCCGTGAACAGACCGTGCGCCGCCTCCAGGGCCGTCTGCCGTGTCGTACAGATCACGACTCCTTTGCCGGAAGCCAGCCCGTCCGCCTTGACCACGATCGGTGGATGGAACATCTCCACCGCCTTCTCGATCTCTGCCTCCGACATGCAGACTGCATAGTTGGCGGTAGGGATGCAGTTGCGCTGCAGAAATCGCTTGGCGAAACCCTTGCTGGTTTCGAGCATCGCTGCCGCCCGCGAAGGCCCAAAGACGCGCAGGCCCCGCTCCACGAGCCCATCCACGATGCCCAGCGACAGCGGCAGCTCGGGTCCCACGATCGTCAGTCCCGGCCTCTCCGCCTCGGCCAGCGCCACCATTGCCTCCAGGCTCTTGAGGTCCACGGGGGCGCAACGCCCCACCTGCGCCATCCCCCCGTTGCCCGGCGCGCAAACCACCTCCGTCACGCGCGGGCTGCGTTGGGCCGCCCAGGCCAGAGCGTGCTCCCGCCCCCCCGAACCAAGGATCAATACCTTCATCGCCAGCAATCCTCCGCCTCCGCACGTGCGGAAGCCTGAAAGCTAATCGTCGGCAAATGGGCGGCATCAAGTCAAACCTGCATTCAAGTTGGGCATGGTGCAGGCAGTGGTCTCCTATACTGTTCCCTGGCGGGGCCGAGCGACATAAGCAGGCGTCGCTGTCCAGGCGCCCGATGGTCGAGACCCGCATCAAGCCGCACTACCAGCAGGTTGCCGAAAAAGAGCAGCGCCAGCGGCAGCGGCGCATCTACCGGCGCAACCAGGCGATCGGCCTGGTGCTGGTGGCCGCGGCCATCTGTGCCTGGTGGCTGTTTCACGCCAAACCCGGATGGCTGTTTCCGCCCGGCTGGTGGCGGCCATGAGACCTTCGCCGACGGCGAACGGCGGCTTCGCAGCGGACGCCGGGGCGCGCGTCCAGATATTTGCCCCGCTGACGGTGGTGCTGCTGGGCCCGACAGGCAGCGGAAAGACCGCCCTCTCCCTGGCGCTCGCCGAGCGTTTCGCGGGCGAGATCGTCAGCTGCGATTCGGTCGCCGTCTACCGCGGCATGGACCTCGGCACGGCCAAGCCCACCCAGAACGAACGCGCCCGCATCCCGCACCACCTCATCGACGTCGCCGATCCGGACCGGCATTTCACGGCGGGCGACTACAGCCGCGCCGCTCGCGACGCCCTCCATGCGATTGCCGCTCGCGGCCATCTTCCCATCGTCACCGGAGGCACCGGCCTCTACCTGCGCGCGCTCACCGAAGGCCTGTTTGCCGGCCCGCGCCGCCAGGAGGCCCTGCGCACGAGGTTGCAGCAGAAGGCGCAGAAGCGCGGAAGCCCGTGGCTGCACCGTCTGCTCGCCCGTCTCGACACCGCAACGGCTGCGCGCATCCACGCAAACGACACGCCCAAGCTGATTCGCGCTATCGAGGTCTGCCTGGCCGCGCGCAAGCCGATGTCGCAGGTGCTGGCGCGCGATCCGCTCACGGGCTTCCGCCTCCTCCGCATCGGCCTCAACCCGCCCCGCCAGGCGCTCTACGCGCGGTTGAACCGGCGCTGCGCGCAGATGTTCGCGGCCGGACTCGTCGAAGAAACCCGCTCTCTGCTGGCGCGCTATGGCCCCATCAAGGCTCTCGACTCGCTCGGTTACCGGCAGGCAGTTGGCATGGCGAACGGCTCCCTCACCGAAGAGGCCGCGCTCGCCGCCGCACAGCAGGGCCATCGCAACTACGCTAAACGCCAGATGACGTGGTTCCGGCGCGAGCCGGAGGTCGTGTGGCTGGAGGAGTTCGGCGACGCTCCGGGAGCTGTCCGGGCTGCCGCGCAGATGGTCCAGGTGGCTCTCTCTGCGGTCAATAGCGGCTAGAGTTTGGCCCTCCCTCGCGACCAGACTCCCGAGCCGGCGCCGGCAGAGTCACATCGACGATCTTGTAGCCCTCGGGAACCCCAAAAAACGATGCATCCGGGTTTTCGCGCCGGATATCGGTGAGTGCGACGCTCTGCTCGCCGGTGCGTGGGTCGTTGTGAACCAGCAGAAGGTTCACATGCAGTTCCTGCGAATACCAGTACTCATCGGTCACGGCGACGGGGGCGCCGGTTCCGCTTGCGTTGGCCGCGATCCTAACCGTGCGGCGCGTGCCTTGCACCTCAATGCCGGCGAGTACGCTCGTTCCCAGGTCCTCCACCTTCAGTGTCGGATCGGCAGGAGTCACAATGCCTTCGGCCTGTGCCCGCGGACGCCTGAGCTGCCGCGTGGCGACATGCGTCTGCGTGTTGTAGACCGTCTGCACGCCGGTTTGCGGGTCGAAGAGGTGAACTTCGACAAGCAAGGGTGTATCGTTCGAATCGGCGGGCACCCTTCTCCGCATCTCTCCACGCGTACGCCCCAGAGAGTCGCGGCCAATGAGATTGATGTTGCGCGACAGCGCAATCGAACCATCGGGCATGGTCTGTTTATTCTCAATCACCGCGGTGGCGGAAAAGGGCGCCCCTGGAATGGGGGGAACGAAGATGGTGCCGATACGCGTAGAGATGGGACGGTAGAGAGGATTAGCATCGTTCGCCGGCTGCTGAGCGGGCACGGCCGGCAAGCAGGCCGCCACTGCGCCGGCAAGGAACAGGAGCGTACGCTTCATCGCAAGCCTCCTTGTTTGCCGCCATTGTATGCTCGATCGGCGACGCTGCGCTGTGATCTTCCGGCGGGAGCCCGGGGTCGGTTTGGTTCGGCTGCGCCCGCCGGCAACCAGGGGGCGTCGCGTGCATTTAAACTAGCCCATGGGCATCCGGCTGAGAGAAGCCGTGCATCCCGGAATGGAGTGCATCTTGGCAGACGCGATCTTCGACGTAGCCATCGTCGGCGGCGGCCCTGCCGGCTACACCGCTGCCATCCGCGGCGCCGAATACGGCCTCAAAGTGGCCCTCATCGATGCCTCTCCCAAGCTGGGGGGTACGTGCCTCCACGTCGGATGCATCCCTACCAAGACCCTCCTCTTCAACGCCGAGCTCTGGGATCGCCTCAAGGATGCCTCCGAGTACGGCATTGGCCTGGGTCAAGGCGCGCCCACGCTGGACTGGTCCGCCGTCCTCGCCCGCAAGACCGCCGTGATCACCAGGCACGTCAAGGGACTTGAATTCCTGATGAAGAAGCATAAAATCGCCGTCATCCCCGGCTATGCGCGTCTCACCGGCCCGACCAAAGACGGCGTACACGCCCTCGACGTCGCACCCACCGGCGGCGATTCCGCACTGCCCACGCCTCTCCAGGCCAAAAACGTGATTCTCGCAACGGGCTCGGAGGCCAAGATGCTCCCCGGCCTCAAGGCTGACGACACCATCCTCACCAACATCGAAATCCTCTCGCTCCCCCAGCCGCCCAAATCCCTCGTCATCATCGGCGCGGGCGCCGTGGGTGTCGAGTTCGCATCCATCTTCCGCAGCTTCGGCACCGAAGTCACCCTCCTTGAATTTCTGCCGCGCCTCGTGCCCGTCGAGGACGAGGAGATCTCCAAAGAACTCGCCCGCGTCTTCCGCAAGCGCGGCATCGCCAGCGAAACCGGCGCCAAGGTCGAGAAGGTCGAGACGACCGCGACGGGTATCCGGGTCACCTACACCGGCTCCAACGGAAAATCGCAGACCGTTGAAGCCGAAAAGGTCCTCGTCGCCGTCGGCCGCGCGCCACAAACCGCCAGCATCGGCATCGAGACGACCAGGGTCGAGCTCGATCGCGGCTTCGTCAAAGTGAACGAATGGCAGGAGACCGCGGAACCAGGCATCTACGCGATTGGCGACATCGTCGCCGGCCTGCCCCAACTCGCCCACTCCGGTTCCATGAGCGGCATGGTTGCCGTGGCCCGCATCGCCGGCCGTCACTGCCGTCCCGTTCGCCGTGAACGCATTCCCGCCTGCACTTACACCGAGCCACAGATCGGCTCCGTCGGTCTTACTGAAGCCCAGGCCCGAGAAAAAGGCTACGAGGTCAAGATCGGGAAGTTCCCCTTCGCCGGCAACTCGAAAGCTACCATCGTCGCCAGCCACGACGGCTTCGTGAAGATTGTTGCCGACACAAAATACGGTGAGATTCTAGGCGTGCACATCATCGGCCCGCAGGCCACCGAGATCATCGCCGAGGCCGTCGCCGTCATGGAACTGGAAGGCACGGTCGAAGACCTCATGTTCATGGTCCACGCGCACCCGACACTTGCGGAAGCAATGCTGGACGCCTACGGCGCTGTCGAAGGAATGGCCATCAACGCATAGCCTGCGGGGCATAGCCGGGCGCCGGTCAGCCGCAGGCTATGCGGTCGCCCGCGCGCCCTCGAAGACCTCGACAAACCCCTTGAAGTGCGCAGCGATTGCGGCCACGGCCTCCTCGCGCGTCTCCTTGCCGTCGCGCCAGCCCACCAGCGGCTCCCAAAAGTCTGTGCGCCCCACTGCAAAACCGATGAACCCCGGCACGCCGGCCGCTGTGGTCAGCCACTCGCGCACCTTCGCTTCGTTCTCGCCGCGCCCCAGGATGATGCAGCCCACTCTGTCGCGCCCATCGCGCCGTGCCGCCGTCACAATCCGCTCGCAGTCCTCACGCCGGTCCAGCCCCTCGATCTTCCAGATGTCCGGCTCCACGCCCGCGTCCTGCAGCTCTTCGATCGCGCCGATCATCAGTCCCGGCCGCATCTCCAGGTCGTATCGCTTCTTGTCGCCGCCCAGCTTTTCAAGCTGCGCCTTCTCCGGCGGCACCAGCAGCTCGAACATGAACAGGCTGTGCTGCGCCTGCTCGAGATAATCCGAGAGCCGCTTCAGCCGCGCCGCCTGATCGCGGTTCATCGCCCCGTCGCCACCGGGGTTGTAACGTACCAGCACCTTCGAGAACGTCGGCCGGAACGCCTCGATGTGCGCTGCAAAGTCCTCGCCGTACTCGAAGTCGAACTCCTCCTGGCCGCTCTTTTCCGCCGGGCACGCAAAGTGGTAGCCCTCGGCCGCCGCATCGCGCAGAATCGCCGCCCCGAACTGCTCATCGACGAGAATTCCCGCATTGCCGCGGTCCACCCCACCCGCGATCGCCGCCTTGAACCCGTCGTAGATCACCCGCTTGGCCGCGGCGATCCGCGCCGTCTGCTCCTCGTTCAGCGTGCCATGCCAGCCGAACATCCCCGTCTCAAACGACCCGCGATGGTCAAACGGAAGAATGTGCAGCGGCCGATCGTACCCACGGGGTCTCATGGGCGCAGTCATGCTTGCCCCTTGGCCGCCCTGTATCTGCGGATCAGGTGATTGGTGGAGCTGTCGTGATTCAACGCCGGCGCCGTCTCGCTCTCGAGCTCCGGAATGATCCGCTGCGCAAGCTGCTTGCCCAGCTCCACGCCCCACTGGTCGAAGGAATTGATGCTCCAGATCGTCCCCTGCGTAAACACGCTGTGCTCGTAAAGCGCCACCAGCTTGCCCAGCACCCCGGGCGTCAGTTCGTCGGCCACAATCGTATTCGACGGCCGGTTGCCCTCGAAGACCCGGTGCGGCACCAGCCAATCAGGCGTCCCTTCAGCCTTCACCTGCTCCGGCGTCTTGCCGAAGGCCAGTGCCTCGGTCTGTGCAAACACATTCGCCATCAGCATGTCGTGATGCCGGCCCAGGGGATTCAACGTGTGGTTGAACGCGATAAAGTCGCAGGGAATCAGCCGCGTTCCCTGGTGGATCAGCTGGTAGAACGAGTGCTGGCCGTTGGTCCCCGGCTCGCCCCAATAAATCGGCCCGGTCGCGTAATCGACCTTCGCGCCGTCCAGCGTGATGTATTTGCCGTTGCTCTCCATTGTCAGCTGCTGCAGGTAAGCCGGAAAGCGCTTCAGATACTGGTCGTAGGGCAGCACAGCTACGGTCTGCGCGCCAAAGAAGTCGTTGTACCAGAGGCCCAGCAGCCCCAGCAGTACCGGCAGGTTCCGCTCCAGCGGCGCGGTGCGGAAGTGCTCGTCCATCTCGTGGAAGCCGTCCAGCATGGCGCCGAAGTTCTCCGGGCCGACCGCGAGCATCGTCGAAAGCCCGATCGCCGAATCCATCGAGTAGCGCCCGCCTACCCAGTCCCAGAAGCCGAACATGTTGGCCGTGTCGATGCCGAACTTCTTCACCTCGCCCGCGTTTGTCGAAACCGCCACAAAGTGCTTCGCCACCGCCGATTCGTCGCCGCCCAGCCCGGCCAGCGACCACGCCCGCGCCGTATGAGCGTTCGTCATGGTCTCGAGCGTAGTAAAGGTCTTCGAGGAAACGATGAACAGCGTCTCCGCCGGGTCCAGCCCCTCGACCGCCTCCGCAAAGTCCGTCCCGTCCACGTTCGACACAAACCGGAAGGTCATCGAGCGCTCGCTGTAGTGCCGCAGCGCCTCGTACGCCATCACCGGCCCCAGGTCCGACCCGCCGATCCCGATATTGATCACGTTCCGGATGCGCTTGCCCGTGTGCCCCTTCCAATCTCCGCTGCGCACACGGTTCGAGAAGCCCGCCATCTTCTCCAGGACAGCATGCACCTCCGGCACCACGTTCTCGCCATCGACGAGAATCGAGGCGCCCTTCGGCGCCCTGAGCGCCACGTGCAGCACCGCACGCTTCTCCGTAATGTTGATCTTCTCGCCGCGAAACATCGCGTCGATCCGCGCCCGCAGGCCCGACTCCTCCGCCAGCTCAACCAACAGCTTCAGCGTCTCGTCCGTTACGCGGTTCTTCGAGTAGTCCAGAAACAGCCCCGCGCCCTCGGCCGTCAGCCGTTCGCCGCGCCCAGCGTCCCCGGCAAAAAGCGTCCGCAGGGGCGTATCTTTCACCTGTGCAAAGTGTGCTTCCAGTGCTTTCCATGCCTTCCGCTGCTTCAGCGGCGCGGCAGTCTGCAACTCCACGGTCTCAGGGGAAGTCGTCGCCATCGTTTCGCTCCTTTTGTTGGGTTGGATGCCGGACAGGCGTCTTCGTTGTGTAAAAAGACGATCAACCACTCACACATCATAGCTCTCCGTCGCTGGCCTCCCCCCGCCAGCCGCTTCCTTGCCGATCCCGCATCCCATACCCGCCTTGGGCCTCGTAACCCCCTGAGAACTCACTTCATCCCGCCCCCGGCACGCCTTCCTAGTAGAATGCTCTTAAGGCTTCATGGCCACCGACCCGCATCCTTCCGAAATCCGAGAGCAATCCGGCATCTCTGCCATGCCGCGCCAGGCCACTGGCGCCACGGCAGAAGACGAAATCTCTCTACTCGACCTCCTCATCGTGCTGGCCGAGCGCAAGCGCACCGTCCTCCTCACCACCCTCGTCTTTGCCGTTCTCTCCATCGCCGTCTCGCTCCTGCTGCCCAAGCGCTACACTGCCAAGGTCACCCTGCTGCCTCCGCAGCAAAATTCATCCATGAGCACCATGCTGGCTTCGCAGCTCGGCTCCCTCGGCGGCCTCGCCAGCCTGGCCGGCGGCGGCCTTGGCCTCAAGAACCCAAACGATATGTATGTGGCCATGTTCAAGAGCGAAACCGTCGAAGACGCCATGGTCAACCGCTACGGCCTGATGCAGGAGTACCACGCCAAGCTCCTCTCCGACGCCCGCAAGGACTTTGAGCACCACGCCACCGTCGACGGTAACGGCAAGGACGGCCTCATCCGCATCTCCGTTGAAGATCGCAACCCGGAACGCGCCAAGGAGCTCGCCAACGGCTACGTCGATGCGTATCGCGATCTCTCCCAGCATCTCGCCATCACTGAAGCGGGCCAGCGCGCCTTGTTCTTCAAGGATCAACTTGCGAAGGCCAAGGACAATCTGGCCAAAGCCGAAGTGGCCCTCGAGCAAACCGAACAGAAGACCGGGCTTATCTCCGTCGACAGCCAGGCCCGCGCTCTTATCGAGTCCGCCGCCTCGCTCAACGCACAGATTGCGGCCAAGGAAGTCCAGATCCAGGCCATGCAGACCTACGCCACCGGCCAGAACTCGCAACTGATTCAGGCCGAGCAGGAGCTGGACAGCCTGCGTGCCCAACTGGCCAAACTCGGTGGGAACCAGAACATCGGCAACGGCATCATCGTCCCCAAAGGCCAGGTTCCCGGTGCCAGCCTCGACTACGTACGCCGCCTCCGCGATGTGAAGTACTACCAGACCATCTTTGACATCCTGGCCCAGCAATACGAGCTCGCCGAACTCGACCAGGCCAAAGAGGGCGCCCTTATCCAGGTTGTCGATCCTGCCATCGTCCCCGACAAGCGATCCTTTCCCCATCGCGCCCTCATCGTCATCGTCTCCACATTCGCCGGCTTCCTCATCGGCATCTTCATCGCCCTCGTCGCTGCCGGCATGGAGCACCTGAAATCGGATGAGGAATCCAGCGCAAAGCTGACTTACCTCAAGCGCGCCTTGTCCTGGCGCACACGCGCCTCGTCCTGAATATCCGGCCGCCCTCGCTGAGCGGTATTCTGTTTACCGCCGCATGGGAACCCCATCGACTCGCCGCCGTTTTCTCGCCCAATCCTCTGCCGCCCTTGCCGCGCTTTCCCACCCTCTCCCCGCCCTCCCTGCTCTGCAGAGCGAGAGCTCGGAGGGCCCCATGATCGACTCCCACGTCCACGTCTTTGAGCACAACCCGCGTTTTCCCTTTGCTCCCGGCGCGCACCCGCCCTCCCAGGACGCACCGCCTGAGCTCCTCATCTCGCTGATGCGCTCGAACGCCGTCGCCCGTACCGTCCTCATCCAGGTCATCCATTACCGCTGGGATAACAGCTTCCTTCTCGATGTCCTCAGGCGTTACCCCGGGCTCTTTCACGGCGTCTGCCGCGTTAATCCCGAAGATCCCGCCGCGCCCGACCATCTCGCTCAACTCACCGAACAGGGCTTCCGCGGCGTCCGCCTCAGCCCCGCTGCCGGCCCCGAAGGCGATTGGATCCGCGGCCCTCTCATGCCTCCGCTCTGGCGGCGCTGCGCCGGGCTCCGCGTGCCCATGACCGTCCTTACCACCCCGCCCCGCCTGCCCGACCTCGTGCCCCTCATCGAGGCCAACCCCGATCTCAACGTCGTCATCGACCACATGGCCGACTGCCCCATAGACCGCCCCGATCTGCTCAAACTCCTCCTCGACCTCGCCCGCTACCCCAGCGTCTTCATCAAGATCTCGGACCTTTGGGTTGTCTCCCGGCAGTCCTATCCCTACCCCGACGCCCAGGACCAGCTCAGGCGCCTCATCGCCGCCTTTGGCCCCAGCCGCCTCATGTGGGCCACCAACTGGCCCGTCTCTCTTGCCCAGATACCCTACGCCAAAATCGTCGCGCTCTACCGCGACCACCTCACCTTCCTTACCCCCGAAGAGCGCCGCGCCATCCTCTGCGGCACAGTGCAGCGGCTCTGGCCCTTCGGGCTTTGAACCAGACGAGCTCCCGCCGTTGCATGGAATTCGCCCGCCTCGGCGCACAATATCCCCAGGAGGCAGCCCATGAACCAGGAGCGTTCTGGCAAACAAAAAGCAAAAAGATGAGGCATCCTGGCGCACCCCCCTATACCCCCTAATTTCGCGTGAAACTGTGGAACTGTGAGCCTTCGCCCTTGGCCCGCACATGTCCATGGATTGCAAATAGATCATAAGAAACGACTTAACGGCAACACCTCTCGCTGGCTGAGGGCATTCTCTTCCCGACCGGTCCATCGGCAGAGATTCACGAGCTCGAATTGGAAAAAATCGTACTTCTTTGGAAAATGAAGTGAACAGCGGATGGTCGCGACGGAATCTGTTGGTGAAGGCTCTTTGGGCTGGTGGACACAGCGTGTCGTTTTCACCCTGCTACGCTTAAAGAGACGGCTTGGGCCGGCCCACCGGCCGCCATTAACGGGAGAACACCAAGTGCAGCGCATCTGCATCGACATGGATGAAGTAATGGCCGACACCCTGGCCGAACACCTGCGCCGCTACAACGAAGCCTTCGACGAGGCTGTCACCGTCGAAGACCTGGCCGGCAGAGGCCTCTGGGAGATCGCACCAGTGGACCGCCAGGAGCAGGTTCGGGCGTTTCTCCACGCTGAGGACTTCTTTGAGGATCTGCCACTCATGCCGGGCGCTCCCGAGGTCATTCGAGATCTCTCCCAGCGCTTCGAGATCTTCGTCGCCACCCAGGCCATGACCGTCCCTAACTCCCTCGGCCCCAAGTACCGCTGGCTGCAGCGCCACTTCGCCTTCATTCCGCCCACCAACTACGTCTTCTGCGGGAATAAGTGCATTCTCCGCGCCGACTACCTCATCGACGACATCCCTCGCAACCTCCTTCGATTCGAAGGGGAGGGGCTCCTTTTCACCGCGCCTCATAACCGCGGCGCCACCGGCTTCACCCGCGTCGACAACTGGCAGCAGGTGGCCGACTACTTCGCAGCCGTCCGTGCCTGAATGCGCGGCAGTCCGGCCCCGCGTCCCCCTCGTCCCGTCAAACGAAAATTGCCCCCTGAGGCAACCCGTGCCGATTTCTCCATTGACCTGAAAAGATTTACCATCCAAACATGGGTTCTTTTCGCTTCTTCCCCAGACCCACCATATCCAGACGCCGTTTTCTTCAAGCTGGCATCCTTGGCGCCGCCGGCTTCGCCTTCTACGCCGGTGAAATCGCCCGCCATGAGCTCCAAGTCGTCCGCCGCGATGCCCGTATCCCCGCGCTTCCCGCCGCCTTCGACGGCCTGAAAGTCGCCCACCTCAGCGATATCCACCTCGACGAGTTCACCGAGCCCTTCTTCCTCCGCGCCGCCGTCGTCCGCATGAATGGCCTTGACCCCGATCTTGTATTCCTCACCGGCGACTACGTAAGCCACGAACTAGGCTCGCTCAAGTTCGCTCGCGGTGCCGCCTGGCAATGTGCCAACATCCTGCTTGGCCTCAAGTGCCGCCAGATCTACGCTGTCCTCGGCAACCATGACGTGCAGGTCGGCGCTCCGGAGGTCACGGAAGCCCTTACCGACAACGGAATCCGCGTTCTGCGCAACAGCTATCTGCCTCTTGAGCGCTCGGGGGCGCGGGTCTGGCTCGCGGGCCTCGACGACCCAGTTTGTGGCCATCCCAAACCGAATCTCGCCATCCCAGCGTCAATTCGTAACAAGCCCAATGAACCCGTCATCCTGCTCTGCCACGCGCCTGACTACGCCCGCTTCCTTCTCACTCTCCCCGCTGGGCACGCTGTCAGCCTCATGCTCAGCGGCCACACCCATGGTGGCCAGGTTCGTTTTCCTCTCATCGGCCCGATTTTCCTTCCGCGAGGCGGTAAACTCTTCCCCGAAGGGCAATTCAGTCTCGGATCGATGCAACTCTACGTCAACCGCGGCCTCGGCACCGTTGGTCTTCCATTCCGCCTGAATTGTCGGCCCGAGATCACGCTCCACACCCTGCGTGCAGCTTGAATGCCCCCGCTCTGCAGACAGGCAGCCATGACTACAGAGCCTTGACAATACCCTGATCGGCACTTCAGAAGGGAGATCACGAACTTCCGTTTGCTCCTGGGCCACGCGGCCGCCGGAATCAAGCAAATTAAATCATGTCGATTATCTCTGCGACACCCGACGCATAGGGGCTTTGGAGGCAAGGTCGCAGTCAGGCAACACCTCTTGCATAACCATTCGGACAACACCGGCTGCAATGTGCGCAGCCTCGATGAAATTCAACGGACCGTCATGGGCGTTATGCGCCTGCCCACGGTTTCGAATGGGCGCATGAGCCGCGGTCGCCTATTTCGTGCAGACGGAAGCTAACTCCCAAAGTGACGGGCTACATTGCTCCGCCTGGCTTCACTTCGCCCAGGTTCGTCCGCACCATCCCCGTCCCCACCGGCCGCGCTACCGCAACAGGTCCGGTTCCGCGCAGAGGGGTGGGTTGCCCCGTTGACGGTTGATGCATCGTCACAATGATGGCCCTTGTCGCCTTCCGGCTCGCACACTGGTAGGAGTGCGGTGTGCTCGCGTCGAAGTACACCGCGTCGCCTGACTCCAGGACGCTTTCGCGGTCTCCGTGCCTAAGCGCCAACTCGCCGTCCAGCACATACAGGAACTCAAACCCCGCGTGCATGTGCGCCCGCGGCGCCTGTTCCCCCTCCAGCGGCATAAACTCCGCAAAGTAAGGATCCATGTGCCGGTCCGGCACCATATACCCCAGGCTCTCAAAGAAATACGTCGGTGGCTCCACTCCCGTCTGAGGCATTCGCACGCGCTCATTGCGCCGGTGAATCCGGAACACCGCCGCCGGCTCGGCCTCGAAAAAGTAGGAGAGGTCCTTTGAGAACACCATCGCGATCCGCGACAGGTTGCGCAGCGTCGGCACCACTCGCCCCGTTTCCAGTTGCGAGAGGTAGCTGGCC
This sequence comes from Occallatibacter sp., assembly GCA_035508555.1. Taxonomy (GTDB): domain Bacteria; phylum Acidobacteriota; class Terriglobia; order Terriglobales; family Acidobacteriaceae; genus Telmatobacter. The sequence goes on from DATJMU010000112.1 coordinate 110,021, forward strand.
GACATGCCCGTGTGCTTGCCCAATTCCACCAAGCCCATGGACTTCTTCAGCCGAAGCCGCTTAATCCGCTCCCCGATGTGCTTCTCTGCGATGAACCGCTCCGCGGTCTCCGGGTCCACCTGGGTCTTTTGAGTTTCCTCGCTCTTAACCACCGTAAGCTCGCTCATCCGCTCCTCCCGGGCCCGCCGAATACCCGTTTGTGTAATAGGATGCGCCCCACACTACCTGTTGTCTATATCAAACGGTCTTCCGGCGCCACGAAACCGATCTGAGCTCAAAGAATGGCACGGCATGCGGTTCCGGCGCGACGGCCCGGCTGGCCCGTACGCGTTATCCTAAGAAGTCCGGCCGTCAAAAGAGCCGCCAGGGAAGCTCATGTCCGAAGATCCTGTTATCGATCCTGCCGCACCGCCTGTCGCTACCATTGCCACTCTAGGCCAGCACGAAGGCCAAACCGTAACCCTCCGCGGCTGGCTTTACAACCTGCGCGAGAGCGGCAAGCTTCTTTTTCCCATTTTTCGTGACGGCAGCGGCACCGTTCAGGGAGTGGCCCATGTCAAAAGCGTGCCGGCCGCTGTGTTTGAAGCCCTGAAGGGCCTCACCCAGGAATCCAGCCTTATCGTCACCGGCAAAGTCCGTGCCGACAAACGCGCTCCCGGCGGCTACGAGCTCGACGTCGAAAATCTCCAAGTCGTACAGCGCGTCCCGGAGTCCGACCCCTACCCCATCACACTTAAGGAGCACGGCGTCGACTTTCTCCAGGAGCGCCGCCATCTGTGGGTGCGCACACCGCGCCAGTCCGCCATCCTCCGCATCAGGGCCGAGATCATGCGCGCAGCCGCGGAATATTTTGACCAGAATGGGTACATCCGCACCGATCCGCCCATCCTCACCCCCGCGGCCTGCGAAGGAACTTCAACGCTGTTCCCGGTCGACTACTTTGGCGACCCCGCCTATCTCACGCAGTCCGGCCAGCTTTATGTAGAGTCCACCGCCCTGGCACTCGGCAAGGTCTACAGCTTCGGCCCCACCTTCCGCGCCGAAAAGTCCAAGACCCGCCGTCACCTCACCGAGTTCTGGATGGTCGAGCCCGAAGCCGCCTTCATGGACCTCGACGGCCTGATGGAGCTGGCCGAAAACTATCTCTCGCACATCGTTCAGTCAGTCCTGAAGAATCGTTCGGCCGAGCTCACCGTTATTGGCCGGGACGTCTCGAAGCTCCAGACCATCCTGCCGCCCTTCCCGCGCCTCCGTTACGACGAGGCCGTTGACCTGCTCAACGAAGCGCACAAGAAAGGCGAGCTGGAGCAGCCCTTCACCTACGGCAACGACTTTGGCTCGCCGGACGAAACCTGGCTCAGCTCGCAGTACGACCGCCCTGTCATGGTGCACCGGTACCCGGCTGACGTGAAGGCCTTCTACATGGAGCCCGACCCTGCCGACTCGCGCTTCGCTCTTTGCGTGGACGTGCTGGCTCCCGAAGGCTACGGCGAGGTGATCGGAGGCTCGCAGCGCGTTTCCAGCTACGAACTCCTCAAGTCGCGCATCGAACAGCACCATCTGCCTATGGAAGCCTTCGAGTGGTACCTGGATCTGCGCCGCTACGGCAGCGTTCCCCACGCCGGCTTCGGCATGGGCATTGAGCGCGTCGTCGCCTGGATCTGCTCGCTCGACCACGTCCGCGAAACCATCCCCTTCCCGCGCATGTTGCACAGGATGTATCCGTAGAAATCGGCCCTTTTTGCGAGGAGACCAGATTGGGCTCGCCGCTGCGTGCCTTACCTCGACGGCGAGATCACAGGCCAGCCGGTTTCGGATTCTTCGGGTCGAACTTGGCGACCTGGATCTTGCGCGCGAGTCCCAGCTTCGCCAGCAGCCAGATTCCCCAGAAGTTGGGATCGATCTCCCACCACTTGAGGCCGTGGCGGGCCGAGACCGGATGGGCATGATGGTTGTTGTGCCAGCCTTCGCCGCCGGTCAACAGGGCAACCCACCAGTTGTTGCGGGAGTCGTCGCGCGTCTCGAAGCGCCGGCTGCCCCAGAGATGCGTGGCCGAGTTCACCAGCCAGGTGGCGTGCAGCCCCAGCGTGACGCGGAGCAGAACGCCCCAAAGCACCATGGCGATACCATTGACCGGCCCGCCGAAGATCCAACCTCCGACAAACAGCAGCACGCCGCTTGCCGTGATGGGGAGCCAGTGGTACTTGCTCAGCCAGACGTGGAAGCGGTCGCGGCGGAGGTCGGGCGAGTAGCGGGCGAGGGCCTCGGTCTGCGCGTGGAGGGCCTGGCCGAAGAGCAGCCAGCCCGCGTGCGCCCACCAGCCGCCTTCGCGGGGAGTGTGCGGGTCGCCTTCACGATCGCTCAATTGGTGATGTACGCGATGCGTCGAAACCCAGAAGATGGGCCCGCCCTCGAGCGAGAGCGTGGCGCAGACGCTCATCAGGTATTCCAGCCACTTGGGCACGTGGTAACCGCGGTGGGTCAGCAGCCGGTGATAGCACATGCCGATGCCCACGTTAATGGCCAGAATGTAAAGAATGGCCATAACGGCAAGGCGCTGCCAGTTGAAGAAGAAGAGCGCGGCCAAGCCGCCGGCGTGAAAGAAAACGATGATTGAAAGGGTGAGCCAGTTGACACCCTCCGGCAGGGTGGCGGCACGGCCCATGCGAATCTGCGGGCGCACGGGAGCCGCGGCTGCGGTGGAAGATGCGGATGCTTCAGGAAGCGTCTCTAACGAAAGGGCGGCTGCGATTTCAGGGGGTGGAGCGGGGGTTACGGTAGCCATTTTTGGGGAAGATCCTTGCGGAGTGTCAACACGCCCACCCTCATATCCCATTGTACAGGAGACAACTCGACAATCGGGCCACGCATCCGTGCCTCGTTCGGGGGTTTTTTTGACTCAGGGCGACTTGCGACGTCCTGGAACACAATGGCTCTGTGCGCACAGGCGCCCTCGCTTTCCAATCTTCTGCATGCAGCCACTATGCGGGCGGCGGGCTATCCAACGCCAGTTCATCGCTCGTAAACAGCTTTTGGATCTGGCCGCGCAGCACGCGATACAGCACAAATTGCCGTGCGGTCGCCCCCCGCAGCTCGAATAACAGCTCACCCCGGTTATCGGCCATGGCGTCCACGGGATCGACGACCCGCATCCGCGGAGTATCGTCCAGATGCGCCGCGTCGGTCACGTTCTTGAGCAGCACCGTCACGTTCCCGTACAAGTCCGGTTGAGCAATCAGGGTGATGAACTTCTCCGCCGCGCCCGTTCCTGCGGTATGCGCCGAGAACACCATCGTCGCCCCTGAGCCATAGGTCAGCTCGAACACGTGGAACTCTTCGTCGAGCAGTGGAGCCGGGGGCGGGGGTGGCGCCGGTTGCGCGGCCTTCTTGTGGAGCGAGGTCCGCTTCGGCGCGGGCACCGCCGCAGGCGCGGGTGGGGTCAGCCCCAGATCCTTGCGCGCAATATCTTCCAGGTCCGCCTTCATCGTCAATGCGTCGTCGGCATTGGCCCACGTGTATGCCCAAAGGTGGTCCGGATGGTTGGTCGCGTCGGAGACAGCAATGGTCTGGTGCATGTCCGCCGGCAATCCCACCAGGTTGGGCAGGACAGCGGGACCAGTGTCATCCTGCCTGCCCCGCAGCAGCCGCGGACGCCCCGGATCGCTGATGGCCGGCAGCGGCTGAGCATACGCGACCTCGTTCTGGGGGGTTTGTTCGGCCGGCTTCGTCTGCTTCGCAGGCTCCCTCAGAACCGGCCGGTCCGGATCCCGCGGCGGCGCGTTCGCATCGGCGCTGTCGTCATCGGTGCTCTTCCGATGTAACGTCGGCTCGTCCGCGCTGTCGCCGTCGCCGGAAGAATCCCCGCTGTTCGAGCCGCTGCGATGCAGCGTGGGCTGGTCCGGATCTGCCCGACCGGAGTTACTGCCTGACGAGTCCCCGGAGTGCGCCTTGCGATGCAGGACCGGCGGTCCGCTGCCATCGTCCCCAAAGTCGGTCTTGGCCCATTCCTTGGGCGATGGCGCTGGCTTCGATGCGGGTAGCCCTTTCCAGTCCCCGGTCCCCACCCAGAACCCCTGCTCCTGCCCCGCACTCTCAATGTCATAAAGGCCGATGGTCTTGCCGTCCTCCTTGAGCTTGTACTCAACGTCGCTCTGGAGAGCCAGAGGCTCGGGCCGGGCCATGTAGATGGCGCCGTCCTGAAGCTGCTGCCCGTCCCAGACAGTAATGGGGATGAGGCGGCTGGCCTTGGGGTGGCCGGGGTCGCCCGTCCACTCCAACACCGCGATCGACCGCAGATCGGGACCGTTCTGCTTGGCCGTGTTGATCTGTCCGGGATATTGCCCAAACACCGGCAGAGCCGCCAGCAGCGCAGCCGCGACCGTCATCCCCGGCTGCGACCGCCGCAAACCGCCCGCCCGCCATGACACCGGGAGGCCCGCTCGGGAATAATCGGACTTGACGGTCATAATATGGCCCTCCATCCCTGCTGCGAGGATACTCCCATGGAAGTGAACCAGAAAGTCGCCGACTTTACCCTCCAGACCGACGAGGACAAGACGGTCAGCCTCTCGAACTACGCCGGCAGCCCAGTTGTGCTCTTCTTCTACCCGCGGGCCGACACCCCCGGCTGCACCATCGAGGCCTGCGGCTTCAGGGACTGGTACACCAAACTGACGGCGGCGGGCGCGGTCGTGCTCGGCATCTCGCGCGACACGCCTAAAGACCAGGCCAGGTTCCGCGCCAAGTTCAGCCTTCCCTACACACTCCTCTGCGATGTAGACGAGAAAGTCTGCAAACAGTTTGACGTGCTCAAAGAGAAGAACATGTACGGCAAGAAGGTGATGGGCATCGTGCGGACCACTTTCCTGATCGGTCCCGACCGAACCCTCGTCCGGGTCTTTCCCAAGGTCACGCCCGAGGGCCACGCCGAAGAGGTGCTGGCAGCGCTCGAAGAATGGAAGAAGGCGCACAAATAAACGATCGGCGCAAAGCCGGCGTGTTGCCGGGCCGGCTTGTACCGCGCGGGTTTTTCGAAGCCCCGCCCGAGGAGGTAGCGCCGCGGCTGCTCGGCAAGCTGCTGGTTCACCAGTCGCGCGCCGGGGTTCTGGCCGGACGGATCGTGGAGGCCGAAGCTTACCTGGGGCCGCACAACGACCCGCCGGACCCGGCTGCCCACTCTCATCGCGGCCCGACTCCCCGGAACCAGGTGCTCTTCGGGCCTGCCGGCCACGCGTACGTCTACGCCATCTACGGCCGCTACTTCTGCATGAACATCTCCTGCGAGCTCACGGGGCTGGCCGGCTGCGTGCTTCTGCGCGCGCTCGAGCCCGTCGCCGGACTGGAGCAGATGACGCATAACCGCGGGCTCCGGTCCGGCGCAGCTCCGGCCCTGATCGCCGCGGGACCGGGGCGGCTTTGCCAGGCGCTGGGACTCACGCGCCCGCGGCACAACGGGCTCGACGTGATCGACCCCGATTCGCCGCTGCAGATACGCGACGACGGCATTGCCGCCCCGGACGTGCTGGCCACGGTGCGCATCGGCATCCGCCACGCGGCGGACTGGCCTATGCGATTTTGTTTTGCCGGGCATAAATGTGTATCCGGTCCGCGAAGTTTAACGGGCAAACGCATTTCCATCCGGTAAAATCGGGTCCAACGGTTTCTCCATTCCTACCTTCCCGAGGAATCACCGCTTGAAGATGAATCTCCTTATGCCAACCCTGGCGGCGGCCGCACTCGCCGTTGCCGTGTGTGCCGGCCCCGCGCCTGCCCAGGCCCCCCAGACGCCGCCGGCCGGCGAGCATCATATTCACACCTTCCCGCCGCCGACCAACCTGCAGGTGCTGCCCAAGGACCTGACCGGCGAGCAGGTCCACCACATCATGGAGGGCTGGGCCGATGCGCTGGGGACGCACTGCACGACCTGTCACGCGCCCGACCCCAACGCCCCGGTGATGCCGAACGGCCATCAGCGCCTCGACTACTCCCTCGACACCAAGCCGGAGAAGAAGACGGCGCGGCTGATGGTGACGATGGTCCAGGACATCAACAACAACTACATCGGCAAAATCGACAACGTGGGCATCAAGGTGAGCTGCGGTACCTGCCATCGCGGCCACCTGTCGCCGCCCCCGTTCCAACCCTCGGGCGAGCACGGCCCGATGCCGCCGCCTGCCGGAACGCCGCCCCCGCAGCCGCCGGCACAATAGCCGGAGCGCCTTCGAGGCTTCATCAGGGCTTCCAGATGAATGTGGCCACCGTCCCCGCAGGCAGGATGGTGGTCACGGCCTTGCGCCGGAAGCGGATGCGGAAGTCCTGGCTCTCAGAGCCTGCGTTCACGGTGTAGAGGACGATAGTCCCGTCGGGATTGCGGAAGGCCACGTCCTCGAGATCGGTTCCCGGCGGCTCGGTTGACGCGATGCGGACGGCGCCGGGGTAGACGAACTTGCTGGCCTGGCCCAGAACGTAGAAGTCAGGCTCGGGCTTGACGATGGGGTTCTGTGGGTCGTCGAGGTCGAGCGTGACCACGCCGCGGCACTGGCCGCATCCCCCGATGTGCGGCCCATGATCCTGGTCAGTGGCCAGCGCCCAGAGCACAAAGCTCCGCGACCAGTTGCGCATCACCGCCACCAGCTCGGCCGCCTCCTGGGGCACAATCGGACCGGTCTGCCAGGTTCCCCCGCTCGATTCCGTCTCCCACTCGCCCATCTTGGAGAACTCGTCGTGCAGTTTGATCATCACGTCGGGGCTGCCCGCGTAGTGATGCCACGCGACCCCAGCCGCGTACTCACGCGCCCGCGGGTCGCTCAGGACGGTCTCCGGATACTCGGGGTGGTCCCAGTTGTGGTCATAGACGAGGACCCTGGTGTCGAGATGGGCGGCGGCCAGGGCCGGTCCCAGAGCATTTGCGAGGAAAGCCGCCTGCTGCTGTGCGGGCATATACATGCCGGGATAGTCGGCCGGGGCGTAGAGGGGCTCGTTCTCCATGCTGATGGCATAAATGGGCACGCCGGCGGCCTGGTAACCCTGGATGGTCTTGACCAGGTAGTTCGCGTAGGCCTGGTAGAACTCGGGCCGGAGCGTGGATGGCTGCCTGGTGGCGGGATCGAGGCCGAGCATGGAGCCGGAGGTCTTCATCCACCCGGGCGGGCTCCAGGGCGTGAGCATGATGCGTATCTGCGGGTCGATCGCCAGCGCCTTCTGGAGCAGAGGGATGATGGACTGCTGATCGTGCGCCAGGGAGAAGTGCGTGAGCCCGGGATCGGAGACGCCGGCGGGCGTTGTGCAGGCGTGGAGCTTCTGCACGCAGAGGTCGTCGTACGAGTAGAAGCTCGTGGAGAGGTCGGAGGCGCCGATGGGCTGGCGGAGAAAGCTGAGCCCGATGCCGCGCTTGTGGTCGAAGAGCATCTGGAAGGTGGAGTCGGTGACGTCGGGCGGCAACTTTTGGGCGAAGAGCCAGGCGGCGGCGCCGGTGAGCGACGCGCCGAATCCGTCAATGGTCTGGAACTGTTGGCCGTCGTCGACCGTGATGACCGCCGCGGGACCGGCCTTCAGTTCGTGCGAGGTGAACTTCATGTAGGCGATCTGGGTGAGGGCTTCGAGCAGGTCGGGGGTGGTCTGGAAGGCGGCGATGGTCTGGGCGGATGCCGGGATGGCCGCTACAGCGAGCAAGGCAGAAAAGAAAGGCAACAATTTCAAGCGCAGCATGGGAACACCTCGGGGTGAAGTCGAGTCTATCGCCTCCTGGCGGCGCGGACTGGCGAAGGCCGTGAGCCCGTGCAATCATGCGCCGTCTCCAGCCCTTTGAAAGTCTCCGCTCTTGCCGCCCGACTTCGACTCGAGGCGGACGTGGCGGATGACGATGGCTTTGTCGAGAGCCTTGGTCATGTCGTAGACGGTGAGCGCGGCGACGGCGGCGGCGGTGAGGGCCTCCATCTCGACGCCGGTGGGGGCGGTGGTGGCGGCGGTGGCCTCGACGCGGACGCCGCCGGAGACGATCTCGGCACGGACGTCGACGTGCGAGAGCGGAAGCGGGTGGCACATGGGGATCAGCTCGGCGGTGCGCTTGGCGGCCTGGATGCCGGCGATGCGCGCGACCTGGAGGGGATCTCCTTTGGGGTTGGCGGGCAGGGCGGCGAGCACGTCCTGAGAGAGCTCGACGAAGGCCGAGGCGGTCGCGGTGCGGCGGGTAGGCGCCTTGGCGCTGACGTCGACCATGACGGCCTGGCCGGCCGGGTCGAAATGCGAGAGCCGGGGCTCAGTGGGCTCGGTCATGGTGGTCCTTTCGACGGGCTCTGGTATGGCGGCGAGGCCGGTTCCAGTGAAGGCCGGAGACAGGGGGAAGCGGCAGGCAGAAGGCGAAAGCCAGCGGCGGGCAGATGGACGTGAAAGAGGAGGAATTTGAGGCTTCGGGAGGCTGAAAAGAGGGTGAATTCGATGAATCTGGTGTTAATTCCAGTACTAGAAAGTAACTGAACTCCGAACCTAAATGATTGATTTCAAAAGAAAGCGTGAGCCAAAAACCGGTGAAACTGTGTGGGGGGGTAGGGGGGGGGGGGTTCTGGGGCGAGTCCCGGGGTGGATCTTTTCGCTCTTCGTTCGTCATTTCTTCGATCTCCGGCACCCTGTCCATGTGCTCTCCTCCTACCGACAATTGTGCTCTCTTTGGCCGCTATTATCTGCAAACCCGGAGGTCCGGGGTCAGTGACGTGTGAACACCAAAGTACGGGCAGGGGCGAGGGCCGGTGCGGGCGTTTTCCACGGCCTTCCCATGATCGTATCCAAACGATCGCACTCCAGGGAGTTTGGATGTGGAATTGGGACGGAAGGGCTATCGAGCCCGCTGAGAGGGGCTGACAGGTGCCGGGACGACCATGAAATGGCCAAACGGCCGCGTTGTGGACGAGTTCCAGGGGTTGTAGTGGATTGGGGTCTACGGCGATTTGAGGGGCTGGCGAAGGGGTGGCATCCGTTCATGATGTTTACTGGTTCGCAATCAGTCAGGCGCCCGACCTTGACCTTGGCGGATTAAGGAAGCTGGGTGCAGCGATGGCAGACCCAATTAGAGCGATGCCGTGTGTGAGGACTGATCTCGCCTGGTTCGGGAAAAGAAGCGGACGTGCTATTACGGTCATCACGCCTTTACCGCCTTCGCCGCTTCGTCTTTTTGGAAAGTGAAGAGTTCGACGAGCGCGCGCACGCGCTCTTTCTGACGGCTGCGCGGAAATCGCCTGGTTCTTGTCAGCTCAGCGATACCATGGAGGCTCGCCCAAAACAGTTCCGTTATGACCTCCGGCTTCGACTGCCGCTCAAACAACTCCAGGAGTTGGGAAAACCCGAATCGCAGTTCCGGAGGAGTAGCGGGGTCACCGAAGGGTACGCTCAGGCTGAGCGAAAACATGACCTCATACAAAGCTGGTGAAGATGCGGCGAACTCAAGATATGCGGCCGCGACCGACTCGACCGGATTTCCACTCCTGACCCGTTTCCGCACCTTCTCCAAAGCCAGTCCCAATTCCTGGAAACCCTCGATAGCAACGGCGGCGAGAATCCCTTCGCGGCTTCGAAAATGAGCGTACAAGACGGGTTGGCTGTATGAAATTTCGTCGGATAGACGCCGCACGGTTACGTTGGACCAGCCCTCATGCTCCGCAATTCGCCGCGCGGCGCCGATAATCAGCGCCCGGCGGGCCTGCTTGTCCCGCAGTTTTCGTTCCGCAATTCGATCGGCCGCCTGTTTCTGTTCCATGCTAGAAATCATAGCGCGGCTAGATTTTCTTGTCGAGCGATGAATCCTTCCTTAGCGCTCCACATCAGATGTAGCATTGCTAGATCTTTTAGAGAGGAAAAGATTCCATGCACGACGCTATCTCGCTCATCCTGGCTGCTCTCGTTGCCGTAGCGGTCACGGTTATCGGCTGCTTCTACCTTGCGGCTCCCGAACGAATCCTGGGATCGTTTGGTCTTAAGCCGCCTGCATCGGATGCCGACACTCGCGCCTGGCTACGTCTGAAAGGAATCCGGGACGTTGCAGCTGGATTGGTCGTGCTGACCATGATGCTGACCGCGGAGAGCCGCATGACAGGCATCGCTCTGCTCGCTTTTGCCATCGTCCCTTTTGGCGACATGTCCATCATTCTGGGGTCGGGTGGGCGGAAGGCGACAGCGTTCGCCGTTCATGGCGTCACCGGCGCGGTGATGCTTGCCGCCGGTCTCCTGCTGATCCATGTCATCTGAGAGAAGGGCCCATGACAGATCCTGTGGGCCGTGAGGCGAGAAGGGGAATCTCAGCGCAAGCCCCAAGCGAGAAACGGCTTGAACTCTTCGACGGGTTCCAACACCTGGAGGAACAGTGAACTATTGGATGGGTACGGTATCCCTGGTTGGCATTCTTGGCACAGCAGTGGTGTGCGGCACGGACATGTTCTTTTTGACTTGCGGGCAACCGGCTCTCAGATTGGCTTCATCGTCTGCCGGAACCGAAGTGATGGGTTTTTTCCACATGTTCGGCGATGCGCGGATGCCCGTCTGGGGGGTCGCGGCGATCCTGTCCAACTTCCTGCTGGCCGCGCTAAGCAGGAGTGAGCAGCGCTGGTTTTATGTCGCGTCACTCGTCATGCTGATCCTGTTCGTCGTTTTCTATGCTCGCATGTCAAAGCCGATTAATGAGATTCAAACCAGGGCGGCAAAAAACGGAGAAAACCTCAACAATGGCCGAGAGCTGCAGGCCTCATGGGATCGATCGTTAACCATCCGTGTTCCGCTGCTGGTCGTGTCTCTGCTTGCCCAGTGCCTCGTATTGATAGTTGCTTCAGCGTAAATATGGCGCGTGCGCTCCTCTTTGAAAGAGTGAGCGCGGCTTTGGGGTGGTGGGTAACGAGTCGGCCCGTGTCTCGCAGATCGGCGGCGCCGCGTGTTCTTTGCTTGATTTCCGCGAAGCGCGCGAGACGAAACGCTGTGCGCTTTGCCGCCACTATTAAAAGTCTGCTTTCTGCAGAGTCAGGGAGATTGCATCCGGTGTATACTCGCGCCACTGGCCCCAATCAGGAAAATCTGCAGCAATCGGGATAACTCTCCACGGATAGGTTCGATCGGGCGGCCGCTCGGGTGCCGCCAAACCGGTGAAGGAGGAATTCTCATGAGCTACTTCGTTCCAGGCGGCGCACTGGCCGCCTCGCAGCAGTTTGTCGCCAATCAAACCGATGTGTTCTCTGTCGACCAGAATGGGCAGGTGAACGTCTCCTGGGTGGACAACGCGGGAGAGTGGCAGGGACCGATGGCCATCGGTCCGGAAGGGATTGCCAACGCCGGCAGTTACGTTGCGGCGTCGCGGCAGTTCGGTCTCAATCAGACCGACGTGTTCCTGGTCGACAAAAACGGCCAGTTGAACGTTCTCTGGGTTGACAACGAGGGCGGATGGAACGGCCCGGGACAGATCGGGCCCGCGGCCATCGCGCCCGCCGGCTGCTTTCTGGCCGCATCGCAGCAGTTCGGTCTGAGCCAGACCGATGTCTTCCTTTTCGATCACAACGGCCAGCTCAACGTCTACTGGGTCGACAACGCCGGCGCCTGGAACGGCCCGGAAAAGATCGGGCCCACGGGCGTGGCCGCACCGGGCAGCTACCTGGCGGCATCGCAGCAGTTCGGGCTCAACCAGACCGACGTCTTCGTGATCGACCACAACGGCCAGCTCAACGTCTACTGGGTCGACAATGCCGGCGCCTGGAACGGTCCGGCCAAGATCGGCCCGGCGGGCTTCGCCAATGCGGGCAGCTTCCTGGCCGCCTCGCAGCAGTTCGTCCTTAACCAGACCGATGTCTTCGTGATCGACAAAAACGGCCAGTTGAACGTCTTCTGGGTCGACAACGCCGGCGCCTGGAACGGGCCGGGCAAGATCGGCCCCGCCGGCATCGCCAATCCCGGCTGCCACCTCGCCGCATCGCGGCAGTTCGGCCTCAACCAGACTGACGTCTTCGTGGTCGACAAGAACGGCCAGTTGAACGTCTACTGGGTCGACAACGCCGGGGCCTGGAACGGGCCTGGGAAGATCGGCCCCGCGGGCGTGACCAACGCCGGAAGCTGCCTGGCCGCCTCGCAGCAGTTCGGCCTCAACCAGACGGATGTCTTCCTGCTCGACAAGAGCGGCCAGTTAAACATCTTCTGGGTCGATAACGCCGGCGCCTGGAACGGCCCGCAGCTGCGCGGCAATCCCGTCGCCGCTCCCAGCTCCGGGCTGGGCAGCAACTCCAATTACTTCCTCGACTGCAACTGCGGCGACATGACCGGCGTCACCGTGAACATCAACGTGCAGCAGGACATCACCGGCAGCGACGGCTTCGGCTTCCAGTTGAACGCCTACTCCGCCAAGAGCGATTTCGACGCCGCCCAGCAGTATCTCATCTACCTCAGCCCGCACAGCAATCCGCCCACGCTCACCTGCATGGTCGATAACTGGACCGCGTCCAACTCGCAGATCTGCAACAACCAGGTCGGCTTTGCCACCCTGGCGAGCCACACCCTCCCCGCCGGCTACCGGCTCACCATCGCCCTCACCGCCGACTCCAACGGAAACATCACCGGCGCCACCTACACCGCTTACAACAATCAGGGCGCCAGCATCGGCAGCCACACCATCACCATCCTCAACCTCAGCGGCATGACCCAGAGCGACCTCGCGCCCATCGTCGCCTTCCAGTTGAACTTCGTCGACTACCTCAACGGAGGCAACACGGTGCTCTCTTCCGGCGCGGGAACCATCAACTACTCGGCATCGAAGCCAATGACAGTGCTCAGTTCGGCGCCCTCCTGCGTCGACTGGGACTACATCACGCTCGAAACCGCCAACAGCGAGTACGGTGGCCTGTCGTCCACGGCCAGCGACACCTTCACCCAATCCTTCCAGGCCAACACCTCCGGAGCCGTGATCCAAAGGGCGGCGAAGGAGGGAACCGTCCTGCACAAAACGGGCGAACTGTTGCCATCCGCCCACGTAGCCGGGGTCATCTGATCGCGATTCCCGTTCCGGCGCCGAAAGCTCTTTCGGCGCCGGAGCGGCTCTGAAAGAAGCCCCCCACATTCCCTGCTCACAACCATGCACGAAAATGCGTGTCCGCAGCCATTGGCGGCCCGGAAGGCGTCCGTGGGGATGCGTCGAAACTTGGCAGTGCCTGACGTAACGAAGACCGGAAGGTCTTGTAAAAGGGCACGGCTTTAGCCGGGCCGCGAAAGGCTCCCAAACGGACCGGCCCTCAGGCCCTGTGGGATGCTTTTCCACCTATTCGTTTGCCGAAGAGATTCGTCAGGCCCTGGCATCGATTCAGAAGACGACAATTTCAAAAATATAACACTTGGTGCTATACTTAATCCGGTGAACGGGAACAGCGCGAGGCGAACGCGAGTCTTCAAGAACAAGCCATTCGCCCGGTTTGCGCGCAAGAACGGCATCCCCGATTCGGATTTATGCGCAGCCGTCCGGGACGCCAATCGGGGTCTGATAAGTGCGGACCTCGGAGGCGGCGTCATCAAGCAGCGCATCGCGCGGCGTGGTTCGGGGAAGTCGGGAGGCTACCGGACACTGATTGTTTTTCGAGTGCGGGATCTGGCGATTTTCGTGCACGGTTTTGCCAAAAATGAATTTGAAAACATTGGCCCCGACGAACTCATTGCACTCAAGAAACTCGCCGCGGCGATCCTTGCTTATCGACCAGGTGACATGCAACAGGCAGTCGCGTCGGGAACTCTGATGGAGGTGCGGTGTAATGGCGAAGACGAAGCAGTATCGTAGCGGCCTGATGGCCTCGATCCACGAAACTGCGGAGGGACTGCACTCCGCGGGCTTGATGGACAAGCGCACCATGCGCGAGTTCGACGCCATGTGCCTGACGCCGATTCATCCCTTCGCGCCCGAGGAGATTCGGGCCTTGCGGCTGCGCGAAGGCGCCAGCCAGGCCGTTTTTGCGCGCTATCTAAATGTGACGACTGGTTTGGTCAGCCAGTGGGAGCGCGGAGAAAAGCGTCCGCAAGGGGCGTCACTGAAGCTGCTAACCCTTGTGGCGCAGAAGGGGCTTGCGAACGTAGCTTAATCGATTCGGCGGGAGCGCGTAAGGTGTTTGCTTTTGCGCAATAATTCCGGGCCACCATCAGAGGGCGGCGCCCCAGGCCCGGATTATCAAGCCTCGCCTTTTCTTGCGGGCGGCGAAGACTTTCCCTCGAATATGCACAGCAAACTCAGCGGGGCTGCCAGGATTCATCAAACTTTTTGCCTTCCGGGCCGACATTGCCGAAATCGATGGTGACTGACGAGTCGTCATCGTCGTATTCCGCCGAATTAATGGTCAACACAAGGCACAGGATCACGATCGAGTCCGCATCGGAATCGATTCGTATTTTGTACTGATTTCCCGAGCCAAATACGACGCGATTTTTTACGAATGCCGCAATCTGACGATCGTTATGAAAGATCGAATACCTTAGACCTTTATGTTCGAATAGACGGAAAGTCTCATTGTCTCCCTCGCAAACGAAGACGCGGGTCCATAGTTTTTGGCACCGGAAGTGATAGACTCTGCCATCCTGCAGGAAGAAATCGTGTCGGTTGTGCAAAGGCGAGATTAAGCCGCGTATGCGGGCAACAATTTCGCCTGCCTGTGTCTTCAATTGCAATTTGTCAGTCAGCGAGAAGAGCGCCTTCCTTGCGTAGTAGCTAGAATCAGGCGCTGAGATATCGTACTCAGATACAAAGGAAAATTTGCGCTCCTGGATCGAAACGTCCATTGATATTTTCCCTGGTTTTCAGAGACAGAATGAGTGTACGGCAGAAGGCGCGAAAATGCTCGACTAACTCTCACGATAAGCTGCACAGCCCGCCCGCCACGCATTAAAGCTCTCGAGCGCCCGCTCGCACTGCATCCGGTGCCGCTCCTTCTTATCCCGTACCTTCCTGCGCACTTCCTCTTCAAGCGGCTGCAGCAGGTCGAATGTAATATTCGCCGGCTGAAAGTTCTTCGCATCGGCGTGCGTAATGTAGTGGACGAGCGAGCCAAGGGCCGTGGAGCGCGGGACGGGAGTGGGTTGATCGCCACGCAGCAGGGATGCGGCGTAGATGCCGGCTAACATGCCGGTGGCGATGGATTCGGTGTAGCCTTCGACGCCGGAGATCTGGCCGGCAAAGATGATCCGCGGCTCGCTTCTTAACCGCAGGCATTCGTCCAGCAGCGCCGGCGCGCAGATGTACGTGTTGCGGTGAATCTGCCCATAGCGCAGGAACCGCGCGTTCTCGAGCCCCGGGATCAGCCGCAGCACCCGCGCCTGTTCGCCCCACTTCAAATGATTCTGAAAGCCGACCAGGTTGTAGCTGTCGGCGCGCAGGTTCTCCTTGCGCAGTTGCACCACCGCCCACGGCATCTTGCCCGTGCGCGGATCGCGCAGCCCCACCGGCTTCATGGGCCCAAACCGCAGCGTGTCGCGGCCACGCGCAGCCAGCACCTCGATCGGCAGGCAGCTCTCAAAATATTGCGGCCCGCGTGCACCCGCTACTGGCGGGGTGGACGAAGAAGATTCAAGTTTCTCCCACTCCCTGCGCTCCGCCGCTTCGGCGGCCACCAGCGCTTCGTAAAACCGGTCGTACTCCGCGCGGTCCATCGGGCAGTTGATGTAGTCGGCGGTGCCCTTGTCCCAACGTGCCGCAAAGTACACGCGGCTCAAGTCAATCGAATCCGCATCCACGATGGGCGAGATGGAATCGTAGAACGCCAGCCGGCCCGCGCCCGTGATCCGCTCGATCTCCCGGCTCAGCGCATCCGAGGTCAGCGGCCCCGTGGCCACAATGGTGTACTGCGCGCCGCCCTCGTCCTGGGCCAGTGAGGCGTCCAGCGCAGTCACCTCCTCACGCACCACGCGGATCCGAGGCTCGTTCGCAACCGCCTCCGCGATCCGGCGAGAAAACTCCACGCGATCCACTGCCAGTGCATGTCCTGCGGGAACCGCCGTCTCATCGGCAATCTTCAGCAGCGCCGACCCAAAGCGCCGCATCTCCTGCTTCAGCAGCCACGGAGCCGTATACTCCGACTCGCTCTTCAGCGAGTTCGAGCACACCAGCTCCCCGAACTCCGTGGTCTGGTGTGCCGGCGTCAGCCGCGGCTTGCCGTCCACGACCCTCCGCATCTCGTAAAGATCGACCGCGCAGCCCAGCCGCGCCGCCGTCAGGGCCGCCTCCGGCCCGGCGAGTCCTCCGCCGATCACGCGAACAACTTGCGGTGGGGCAGTCGCGTTGGGTTCGAGGGCCGTAAGCCGCGAATTACTCACGTTCCCGCTCCTGCGCGACCGCCAGCCGCTGCAAAGCGTCGCCGGAGAGCCGCACCGACCGCCATTCGTCCATGAACTCCCCGCCCATCGCCCGGTAGAAGTCGATGGCCGGCGTATTCCAGTCGAGGACCTGCCACTTCAGCCGCACGCAGCCCCGTTGCAGCGCAACCGCCGCCACGCGCCTGAGCAGCGCCTTCCCGATTCCCCGCCCCCGCAGCTCCGGATAGACGAACAGATCCTCGAGATAGATCCCCGGCTTGCCCAGCCAGGTCGAGTAGTCGAAGAAGAAAAACGCAAATCCCGCCGCCTGGCCGTCGTGTTCGGCGATCAGGCACTGGTAGTACGGTTGCGCGCCGAATCCATGCCGCGCCAGGTCTGCGGCGGTCGCCGTCACCGCTTCGGGCGCCCGTTCGTACTCGGCCAGCGCGCGAATGAATGTCAGCATCAGCGGAATATCCGCCTCGGTCGCCTCTCGGATCGTCGTCCCCATGCATCTATTCTAGGGTTGTGACCGGCACCACACCGATTTGCGGGCGTGCGCCGCTACCATGAGTGGGCGTGCCATGCTCTGGTGTGGACTCGCCGTGCCTCTTGTGCCCGGCCCGCGCTTGGATTTAACTTGGGTCTGCTGACTGTCGGGCGTTCGCCGTCGCCGTTCTTCGGCTCCGCAAACGTTCCGCCTCCATTTTTTCGATCGATCATGAGCGCGCGGGCTCCTGGCTCCGCGGCGCCCTCAAGGAGAAGAGAATGAAGCGCCAACTTTCACTTTGGATGGGCCTGCCCGCCGCGGCGGCCCTGCTGGCATTTGCCATGATGCCCGCTTTCGCCCAGCAGACATCTACCGCGCCCGCCGCGGGCGAGGCCGCCGCCATGGGCAAGATTCACGGCCACGTCACCAATCCCACCGGCGAGCCCCAGGGCAACGGCGAGATCGGCCTCTCCACCGACGGCGGCGCCACTCTGAAGTACAAGTTCCCCGTGGACGCCAGCGGCGACTACTCGGGCCAGGCCCCGGCAGGCACTTACATGGTCATCTACCGCGAGCCTGACACGCCTCCCGGAAAGATGGTCGACTTCCTCCGCGGCGTCAAGGTGGTCGCCGGCCAAGACGTCGCCGCCGACATCGACATGTCCCGCCAAGCGTACATCGACCAGATGACGCCCGACCAAAAGAAGCAGCTCGAAGAGCTCAAGAAGCAGAACGCCTCGGCGATTGAGGCCAACAAGGTCATTAACAACCTGAACGCCGACCTGCGCACCGTGAATCAGGACATCAAAGACGCCGACGCAGCCCACGCCACCGCCGTCCAGCAACTCGGCGCCAGCGCTACCCCGGCCGCCGTCGCCGCCAAAGTTGCCGAGATCCAGAACGCCAAGTACACCGACGTCGAGACCCTCATGACGAAGGACACCTCCGTCAAGCCGGACCAGGGCGTGCTCTGGGCTGAGCTGGGCCGCGGCCAACTCGGCCTCAAGAAGTACGACGCCGCCATCGCCTCCTTCCAGAAGGCGGTCACGCTCGAGAAGGCCGAGAAGAAGCCGGCTCCCGACATCATCGGCCTCTGCGAATCCGGTATGGGCGAGGCCTACGCGCGCTCCGGCAAAGTCACTGAGGCGAACACCGCCTTCGACGCCGCCGCCAAGGACGATCCGACCCGCGCCAACATGTACCTGCGCAACCAGGCCGTCATCTTCTTCCAGGAGCACAATCTAGCGGCCCAGGTGACCGCAGCCGACGAGGCGATCAAGACCGATCCCAACGATGCCATCCTCTACTACATCAAGGGCCAGGGCCTGGTCGCCAACGCCACCGTCGATCCCAAGACCCAGCGCATCGTGCTGCCCCCCGACTGCACCGACGCCTACCAGAAGTACCTCGAGCTCGATCCCGACGGCCCCTTCTCGACCGAGGTCAAGGGCATTCTGAGCGCGGCCGGGGAGAAGATCAGCTCGAATTATCGCGCCAGCAAAAAGCACTGAGCCCGGAAGGCCGGAGTATCGATCTCCGCAAAGCCCAACACCAAGGCGCCCGTATCCACGGGCGCCTTTCGCTTCTCACCGGCTCACGCACTGCGCTGACACCGCAGTCCTCCTCCTTCTACAATCCCTCTTATGGTCCCCGCGCTTCCCGATTACGAACAAGCGGCCGCCCAGGTGGCCGCTTACGCCGCCGAGCTGCGCCGCACTCCGCCTGCTGCCGAGTCCGTCGATCTCGCCGCTGCCGCCGGCCGCGTTCTCGCGCGGCCCCTCCACGCCGACAGCGACCAGCCTCCTTTTGCCCGCACCACCCGCGACGGATTCGCCTGTCGCGCCCGTGACGCCTCCGCGCATCGGCCCCTGCCCATCGCCGGCTCAACCCGTGCCGGCGACCCTCCTCCGGACCCGCTGCCCGCCGGCGCCGCCTGGGAGATCATGACCGGCGCACCCGTCCCCGAGGACGCCGACGCCGTCATGATGATCGAGCATGTCGAAGCCGCCGAGGGCAAGGTCCGTCTGCTGGCCCCGCGCAAGCTGGCGCCCGGAGAAAACATCATCTCCCAGGGCGCCCAGGCCCGCAAAGGCGACGAGCTGCTCCCGGCCGGGACCACCGTCGGATTCGCACAGATCGCCCTGGCCGCCGCCTGCGGGCACACCGCTCTCGACGTCTATCGCAGGCCGCTCGTCGCCATTCTCTCCACCGGCGACGAGCTGGTTCCCATCGAGCAGCACCCTGCGCCCGGCCAGATCCGCAACTCCAGCGCCCCCATGCTGGCCGCCATGGCCGCCGCGGCCGGCGGCGAGCCCTGGATCCTTCCCATCGCCGGCGACTCCGAGCAGGCCCTCGACGCCGCTCTCCGCGACGCCGCTTCGGCCGATGCGCTCGTCCTCACCGGAGGCGTCTCCGCGGGCAAGTTCGACCTGGTCGAGCCCGCACTCACCCGCGCCGGCGCCCGCTTCTTCTTCACCGGCGCCCGCATCCAGCCCGGCAAGCCCATCGTCTTCGCCGAAATCACGCGCTTGCTTGCGGAGGGCCGCACCCACTGCCCCGTCTTCGGATTGCCCGGCAATCCCGTCTCCTCGGCCGTCACGTTTCTGCTCTTTGCCGCACCCGTCGCAGCCGCCCTCGCCGGCCGCCTCCACATCGGCCCGCGCTTTGCACTGGCCCGCCTCGGTTCCGATCCCGGCCGTCATCCCCGGTCGGGTCTGACCCGCTTTCTGCCCGCTCTCTGCGACTTCTCCATGGCTGCCGGCAAGCTCCCGGAGGTCGAGCTTGTCGCCTGGCAGGGCTCCGGCGACCAGGCCGCCCTGGCCCGCTCCAACTGCCTGCTCGTGGTGCCGGAAGAAAACCCGGAGCCTTTCGAAAAGGGCGCCACGGTGCGCATTCTCCTTCCCTGACTGGAATGCCCTCATGGTGTGTCGGTCGGTTTGACCGGGATTTGAAGGGTACGGACCTTACAGGTTGCGGAGAACCGAAGAGGATGGCACGAATCCGGGCCGGTGCTTCTCTGGAACAAAACGTGTAGGCTAAGGAGCAGAGTTCACTCGATGCGTTCAATCGCCACTCTCGCTTTGTCGGCTGCGCTGCTGGGCACTCCGGCCGCAACGGCAGCGGCGGCCCCGGTGCAGTCGGCCCCGGCTGCGCCCGCGGGTCCGGAGACGGCGACGCACCTGGTGATGCCGCCGGCGCCGGTGTCGCTGCCCGAGGTCTTCGACGGATGGGTGGAGACGGGCAAGGCCACACACTTCGACGATGCGGCCGCGGCGGACCCCGCAAACGCGGCGGCGCTCAGGGAGTACGGCTTTACGCAGGGCGCCGCGGCCATCTACAAGCGCGGCGGCGATAAGCTGAGCCTGCGCGAGCTGCGATTCGGCGACGTGAGCGGGGCTTACGGCGCGTACAGCTACTACCGGCCGAACAACTGGGCGAAGGAAGAGATCGGGACCGGCGGGGCATCGGACAAGGACAAGGTGATCTTCTGGGCGGGCGAGACGGTGGTGCAGGCCGATTTCTCGCGCGTGGGGCCGATGTCGGTCGGAGAGTTGCGCGACATCGCGCGTCGTTTGCCGCAGCCGGTGGGGAACCGGGGGCTGCTGCCGCCGATCCTGGCGTTTCTGCCGCAGGGGTCGCTGCAGGGGCAGTCCACGCACTACGCCGAAGGGCCGATGGGGTACGCGGGATCGGGCGGGGTGCTGCCGGCGGGGCTGATCGGGTTCGACCATGACGCAGAGGCGGTGACGGCCAACTACTCGCTGCCCTCGGGAGAAGCGACGCTGACAATCATCGACTACCCGACGCCGCAGATGGCCGAGGCGGTGGAGCCGATGATCCGGGACTACCTGAAGGCCGGCAGCAAGGCGCAGCCGCCGTGGCCGGCCGCGCTCCAAAACTCCGACCAGGCCTCGCTGGAGGTGCGGCGGAGCGGGCCGCTGGTTGCCATTGTGAGCGGGGACGCAATCCCCGACGAGAGCCACCGGCTGATCGAGATGGTTTACTACTCGGCGAACCTGACGGCGATTCCGCAGTCGGGTCCGTCGGAGATCGCCAAGACCAGCCAGTTGCTGATGGGGATTGCGGCGCTGGTGCTGGTGGGGTCGATGGCGGCGATCCTGCTGGGGTTCTTCCTGGGCGGGGGACGGGCGCTGTGGCGGGTGGCGCACGGCAAGCCGGCGTCGTCGGTCTACGACGAGGAGTTCATCCACATCGACCTGACGGAAAAGTGGCAGGAGCCGGCGGCGGCCGGGGAGAGCCCGCATCCGAAGGGTTAATGGGAGACGATAGCCTGTGGAAAATTGGGCATAAATCGTAAGAAACACGGTAAATTACGGTTAAATCCCGAAAAACAAAAGGCGAACAAAAAGAGTAGGACGGATGACTTGGGAGCGAGGCAATCATCTCGCAAATAATTGAAAATAATACGTTTATTTGTACCAAGTTTTCTCCTTGACACTCCCCGTCCCCGCCCCTACTATGCAAGCCAGAAAGTTCTGATGGCTTTGCCTCCGTTGGAACTATTCTCCCTAAGGAAGGAGCTACCCTGTTGCCGGGTGGCTCTTTCCGTTTCTGAGCCTGCGCTTTCGTGCTTCTCGGGTCTGTTCCCAGCTCGAACTACCCACCAGGTACATCAACGCTGATCCCGGCGCACCTCGCTCGATCTCCGGCACGATCTCGTATCAATTCTGATCGCCTGATCAGGCTCCCAGAGCGGCATCCGCCGCTCTGGTCCTTACAAGTGGCGCGTGAAGAAACTTCCCCTCGCATCGTCAACTCTGCGCGAGATGCTCCAGCGATGGATTGCGCGCGTACTCGCCGGGGGACTCGCTTTCTGCTGAGACAAGGGGCCGCGGCTACTTCGTTGCGAGCGCACCTCGACGGCCCGCCGGAAAATCCCTCAGCGGAAGTTGGTCCAGCCAATGTCAGCGAGCAGAGCGCGGCCCACAACCAGGGCCGTCACAGTCAGGGCAGCCAGCAGGCAGGTCCAGAATCCGATCCGGCTGAAGGGAATGAAGAGCGTTCCTTCATGTCCCGTCAGCGTGAATCCGTTCTGGTCGGGAAGCAACGCGCGGACGGCAACCGCAAGAAGGAATCCTGCCGCCCAGACAATGGCGATCCTGAACGCAAGCTGTATGGTCTGATCCATCGGGTTTTTCCCCTGCCCCTCCAACGTGACAAACCTCCGGCAGTGGTAATTGCTCAACTTTACCGAAGCCGGACACAACGTTACAATCTCTGAAGAGTGCGCCGACGTAGCTCAGTTGGTAGAGCAGCTGATTCGTAATCAGCAGGTCATCGGTTCAAGTCCGATCGTCGGCTCCATTCGTTGCCCCGATTCAGCTCAACAATCCTGGAATCATGCAGCTGCCATCTTCTGAAACTCCATTTCGCGCGAGGCGGCTGGGTCAAGCGGATTCCATTCCAACATTGTGCCGCTGTTTGCTGGGGTCCCCATACTTCTTTCGATGCGCTGTGACGCAAGGGCTGCCTCAACCACCGCGTGCTCCGGCGCGCAATCCCCGGGGCTCACGACTGAGGTGCGGGTGAATTCGACCTTTCTCGCCGGACTTTTCCTGGCCGCAAGCGCGGGGTTGTCTCCGCTTGCCGTTGCACAGGCATCGACGCAGAATCTACCGACCACCCCTGAGCCCTATAACGCAAACGACTACGACGATACCCAGGGTTCGGCCTATGTGCCGATGGACAGCTGGATGTACCAGGCGCTTGATCGCCTGTATTCGATGGGCTACATCGACAGCGCTTACCTGGGGCTGCGTCCCTGGACGCGTATCAGCATCGCGCACATGCTCCAGCTCTGCGCGGATCGAATCCAGTCCGACGCCAACAACGATGAGGCACTCGCCATCTATGCAGCGCTGTGGCGCCAAGTGGGGCCGGATCTCGATCGCTCTACCCATCTCGGCCGCCCTCGCGCCGAATTGGAAGGGGTGTACACGGCTTTTCGCGGGATCGGCGGAACCACGCTGCGCGACAGCTTTCACTTGGGACAGACGATCGTCGACGACTACGGCCGGCCTTATGAACCGGGCTTCAACGATTACAGCGGCTTCAGCGGACGCGCCGAAGCGGGGCGATTCACGCTCTACTTTCGCGGGGAATTCCAACGGGCGCCGTCCGCTGCAGGGTACTCGCCAACCCTCGCTGCCTTGTTGTCCAACTCGATCGACGACATTCCCTCCACGACTAACCCCGTCCAGGACACCATCCCGGAGGGCCCGATTGCCGCGGCAAACGATGCGCGCATTGTGGAGGCCAATCTCTCCTACCATCTGCTCGGGCACGAAGTCTCGATCGGGAAAGACGACCATTGGATGGGCCCCGACAAGGGGGCGTCGATGTTGTGGAGCAACAACGCAGAAAATATCTACGATTTTGAGATCAACCGGGTTGAGCCGTTTCGGATTCCTCTGCTCTCGAAGCTTACGGGGCCCTTTCGCTATGACTTTTTTGTGGGCAGCCTGAAAGGGCACACCTATCCCAACGATCCGTGGGTGCACGTGGAGAAACTCAGCTTCAAGCCTTTTCCAGATCTGGAATTTGGCCTTGACCGCATGGTGATCTGGGGCGGCAAAGGACATGAACCAATTACGCTCCACACCTTTCTCCACAGCTTCTTCAGTTTCCAGAACGTGACTGTTGCGCAGAAGGCTTCTGCCAATGACCCAGGAGCGCGCTTTGGCACCTTCGATTTCAGCTACCGGCTTCCGTTCCGCCGTAAGTGGATCACGCTCTACACCGATTCGCTCGTCCACGACGACGTCAGCCCCATCAGCGCACCCCGGCGTGCTGGCGTGCATCCGGGCCTGTACTTCGCGCGCATACCAGGTTTGGAGCACATGGATCTGCGCATCGAGGGGGCCAACACCTCACCAGTCAGTCATTACAACCCCAATGGAACGCCAATCGATCAAGGGCAGTTTCTGTATTGGGAATCCGTCCAGCGACAGGGCCCGACCAACAAGGGCTTTCTCGTCGGCGACTGGGTCGGCCGTGAAGGGAAGGGCGGCCAGGCCTGGCTCACCTATCACCTCTCTCCCGAAGAGGAGATACAGGTCGTGTACCGCAATGCAAAGGCGGCCAAAGTCTTCATCCCTGGTGGCACCACGCAGAATGACTTCGAGGTGTACGCATGCAAAAAGATCACCAGGAGCGTCGAAGTACGCGGGTCAGTCCAATATGAATCCTGGAAAGCCCCAATCTATAAGTCAGGCGCTCAGAGTGACGCAGTTGTGAATGCCCAGATCACATGGATTCCATGAGTTGACCCGACCCCAGGAAGGGCATCCCCCATCCCCCCTTGCAAGGATAAAAAGGCAGCCGCTGTGCGGGCTGCCTTTTCTGATTGGCTGGAGTGATCCGGTGCAGTTAGTGTCGAGGTTTTGCGGAGTCCGCTCGAGCGGCGGTCTCAAGCCTCGGTGAATTGCTGCTCCGCCGAGAGGTCTACGTCAGTAGACAGGATGGAAACATGCGCACGGGCTGGATGCAGAGTCTGCATACTCGGGCTCTGCTCCGGGATTGCACCGCTCAAGATCTCTTCCATCACCGATGAGTCCCAGCGCCGCAGAACCGTGTCCACCAGAAGTTTGAAATCCGACGAAAATGTCGCCCGCGCCATGTAATCGACATCCAACTGTTGCTTCGCTGGAAGAATCCGCTCGTGATAGTACTCGTTGAGAATCTGCTTAGGCAGCTGGGTAAGGAAACTCTCTTCACGTGCGAAAGCGATTGTTGCCGCACCCGTGATTCCCGGGCGGCACTGTAACTCGCCGATCTGGTGCTCCGGGAGTTTCGGCCTCGCGCCCACCAGGCTCATATCGCCCGTTAACACATTCCAGAGCTGTGGCAATTCATCCAGCTTCCAGCGGCGAAGAAAAGGTCCAACGGGGGTGAAACGCTGATTCTCGGTCGTAGTCACCGACTGATGCGCCATGTTGGCGCGATGCTCGAGCGTGCGAAACTTCACAATCGTAAAACAGCGACCATGACGGCCCATTCGCTTCTGAAGGAAGAGCACCGGTCCCTTTGAGGTAAGTCGCACCGCCAGAGCAATGATCAGAAACAGCGGAATCAACAAAGGCGCAACCGGGACAATGCATGCGCAATCGAAAAAGCGCTTCATGGACGAGCGCGACCACGCGCTTACCCGATCCCCCACCAGGTGGATCGAAGAACGCGGGTTCAATGCTGGTTTTCGGACTTGTGACTGTCTCTCAACTAGTTCAGCGCCCTCTGAAACTCTAGTGTCTCCCGATTCATCCAAGGCGGCGCTAAAAGTTGCGGGAAGAAGCGACTTGGGACTCAATTCACCCTCCACGAGTGACAAGCTTCAAATCCTATTCTTATAAGGAACCTTGCCTATTGTGATCTTGCGTCCCGGTTGGCTGGTTCCTTCAGTCACCGTCGCCCTACCGTGCAGTTATGTTGCAGTACCTTACACAACCAAAGGCAAGTCGAGAGCCTGCTTGTTTGCAGTCGAGTGGTTGGCATCCCCGAGTCAGTCGCAAATCACAGCTGCATAGAACCCTGAGTTATCGAGTCCCTGCATTAGGTCATGTCAGACCATCTGATCGGCCTGCAACTGAATCCGGCTATTTCACTCCGAACAGGATACCAGACATCGAATGATTGAGATTGCAAAATTGATAAAAAGGCGAAACTTCGGGGCTGTGCTCTTTTCAACTAATTGCCACCTAAATCCTGCCGTAAGTTGAAAACAATCTCCACCAGAAAACTACTCGCGAGAGCTCCGCATGTACTGTGACATAAGTCACATACACAGCCGATGCCCTTGCACGAATCAAGGTTGCCCGATGCAAAATCTTTCCGGGTCTCTTTTCTAATTCTTTATTAGACGGGTTCTTGAGACGCGACGTGATATTATTCGCTTGATCATTACATTTTTAGTTAATAGTTTGCGAAGAAACCCTCTCAAATACAGATCTCAAAAGCTCCTCCGTGAACCGCAGATCAACGCGTTTTCTCAGGCAAACCCATTCGACCCTTTCTTTGCCTGGTCAGTCCTGTGCAAAACCTTAACGAAGCAGGCTTATTTCGGGTATCCCCGCGTCATTTTGCATAGGTTCTCCAATGGAATGCGCGTGTTAGACTCATCGCATATGAGCTTTCTGCAGTCCGGCAGAAGCCGCAGCAATGCCGCCACTGACTGTAATCATCTCTCGACATCGCGCCGGCGATTCAAGCGATTTCTTCCCGTCTATCTTCCTTTCTTCTTCGCCACAGTACTCCTTGCTCAAGACCAGCAATCCGCCCCCGGCTCGTTGCAGAATTCGAATACCTGGGACTGCTCCGACCCCCTTCTGGCGAGCACTCCGCAATGCAGCGGCCAGTCTTCCGACCAAACCAACCTTGGTGTTTCCCCGCAGATGCGTCTTCCGGGCGCTGGCGGCTATTCTGGGCTTCCGGGTCAACAACAGATTCTCAACCGATCGGACATCGAGTCCCTGACCCAGAGAAATCTGAACCGAAACCAGCAACAAGTGCGGCCAATTTTAAGGCCAGAGCCTCTCACTGAGTTCCAGAAGTTCACAGCATCCACAACTGGCCAGGTTCTTCCAATCTTCGGCGCGAGCCTTTTCCAGAATGTGCCTTCGACATTCGCCCCTTTAGATTTGGCGCCGGTTCCGTCGAACTACATTCTGGGTCCTGGCGACGTGTTGCGGATTCGCGTCTGGGGACAGATCAACTACCAGGGCAATGTCACAGTCGATCGTTCCGGGGAAGTCTACGTGCCGATCACGCAGGTTGGGCCTGTCCACGTGGCCGGTCTGCAGGCAAACGAACTCGACCAACACCTGCGTGAAGCGCTGGGTCGTGTCTATCGAAATTTCGACCTCCAAGTGGATGTCGGGCAGATTCGCGCCATGCAGATCTACGTCGCAGGCGAAGCCAGGCGGCCGGGTGTTTACACAGTGAGTTCGCTGAGCACGCTGATCGATGCTCTCTTCGCCAGCGGCGGACCTTCCGTTCAAGGATCGTTGCGACACATCCAGGTCCGTCGCGGCAGTGAAACCGTTACCGATTTTGACCTGTACGCCTTCTTGATTCGCGGAGACAAATCAACCGACGTTAAACTCGCTTCCGGCGATGTGATCTTCATCCCGCCGGCCGGCGCCCAGGCAGCCATCACCGGCAGCGTGCGGGTTCCGGCGATCTACGAACTCCGCGCCAATGAGTCTCTGGCCGACTTGATCGCCGACGCCGGCGGCCTTTCGACCGTCGCTTCGGAAACCCGTGTTTCCATCGAACGCATTGACAACCACAGCGCGCGCCAGGCAATGGAAGTCGCGTATGACCAAACCGGTCTCGCGACGCAGCTTGCGGAAGGCGACCTTGTGCGCGTGTTTTCAATGGTTCCCCAATACCAGAAAACGGTGATGCTTCGCGGCAACATTGCCAATCCCGGGCGCTTCGCGTGGCACCCGGGAATGCACGTCAGCGAGCTGATCCCGGATAAGGAATCGCTGCTTACCCGCAATTACTGGTGGAAACGCACGCAGCTCGGATTGCCTGCTCCAGAGTTTGAGCCCATCCCGGGTTTCTCGTGGATGCGCCAGCCGCAAGACAACCAACCGGTCACGCTTCCGCTCTCCCAATCTCCTTCGTCTCGGAATGGGATGCTCATCAATCCGGAAAGCCCGGAAAGCGCAACTGCGCAGCAAGATCAAGGCGCCCTGCAGCAGGATCAATACGGAACACAGTACCCCCAAAACTTCCCACAAGATCAATATCTCAACTCGCAAGACCCCAACTCCCCCAACCCCCAGCAACAATCTCTGACGGCACAACAACGAGGCTCCAGTACCTCCCTTGCAGGGCAAGAGGAATCGATGTCCACGCGCATACCCCGATCGGCGCAGAAGCTGGACATCAGCTCGAGCGCTCCGGAAATCGACTGGGACTATGCGGTCGTCCAGAGGCTTGACGCGAATACGCTGAAGACTGTTCTGATTCCGTTCGATCTCGGCAAGCTGGTGCTCCAGCACGACTCATCGCAGGATCTCGAGCTGCAAGCGGGTGACGTGGTTTCCATCCTCTCCGAAGCCGACATTCGCGTCCCCATCGCGCAACAGACAAAGCTCGTCAAACTCGAAGGCGAGTTTGTGCATGCCGGGTTATACACGGTCCAACCGGGTGAGACGCTGCGCCAGCTGGTGCAGCGATCCGGCGGCCTGACCCCGAATGCCTATCTCTACGGCTCCGAGTTCACCCGCGAATCGACCCGGGTAGTGCAGCAGGCCCGTATCGACGAGTACGTACAGAGCCTTGACATGCGCATTCAGCGGGGCAACCTTGCCCTCGCCGCCTCACCTGTATCTTCGGCTCAGGATCTGGCCAGCGGGAGCGCGGCGCAGGCCAGCGAACGCGAACTGATTACCCGGCTTCGCCAGATTCGCGCAACCGGCCGAATTGTTTTGCAATTCAAGCCGGGCAGCACCGGCATCGCGACACTTCCCGACATTACGCTGGAAGATGGAGATCGTTTCATCATCCCTCCCATCCCGGCCAGCGTGAACGTCGTCGGTTCGGTAAACAACCAGAACTCGTTCCTTTATTCGTCCGATCATCGCGTCCGCAGCTATCTGGATATGGCCGGGGGGATCAACCGCGACGCCGACCGAAAGCGCACTTTTGTGATTCGCGCCGACGGCGAAGTAGTCGCCTACGACACCACCAACGGGCTATGGGGAAATGGCTTCCTCAACCTGCACATGTATCCGGGCGATACGATTGTGGTGCCGGAAAAAACCTTTCGGCCTGGCGCATTGCGCGGCTTGCTCGATTGGTCGCAGCTGTTCTCACAATTCGCGTTGGGAGCAGCGTCGCTCAGCGTGATCCAGTAGACTGCCATCGAAGATCCGATCAACGCGGTGATGCGCGATCGAGTTGCTGCATTACGGCATCGAGTGCAGCTTGCCAGTCGCGAAGCCGAACGCCAAACTGCCTGAAAAGCTTCTCGTTGGACAGGACGGAGTTCTGTGGACGCCTAGCCGGGGTCGGATACTCGCTCGCCGGGATGGGGTGGACCAGCGGAATCTTTCCTCCCAACACCAGACGGCTCCGTTCGAAGATCGCCTTCGCGAACCCGCACCAGGAAACGACGCCTCCGCAGCTCATGTGATAAATTCCGGACCGCGTTGCGGCCGAGCCGCCTTCTGACAAGATCTTCGTCACAACCGCATGGGTTGCGTTAGCCAGTTCCAGCGCTGTGGTCGGCGCGCCGAACTGGTCATCCACAATCTTCAACTCGTCACGCTGTTTGCCCAATCGCAGCATCGTAAACAGGAAGTTATTCCCACGCGGCCCATAGACCCAGCTGGTGCGAAAGATGAGGTAACTGCCGCCGGCCTCGGCGATCGCGCGCTCGCCTGCGAGCTTCGTGGCGCCGTAGACATTCAGCGGATTAGGGGCATCCGTCTCCACCCAAGGCCCAGTCTTGCTTCCGTCAAAGACATAATCCGTTGAGTAGTGGACGAGCAATGCCCCAAGCCGCGAGGATTCCTCGGCCAGGACTCCCGGGGCCACTCCGTTCACGGCCATTGCCGCCTCCGGCTCTGACTCCGCGCGATCAACGGCGGTGTAGGCTGCAGCGTTCAAGATGACATCCGGCGCCGCGTTGCGCACGACGGCGCGGATCCGGCGGGCATCGGTCAAATCGATTTGGCTGCGATCGCAGGCGACGACTTCGCTGCTCCCAGCGAATCCCTGCTGCAGTTCATATCCGACTTGCCCATTGGCGCCAAGGATGAGGATGCGGGGAAGCGTGCTCACGCAAAAACCTGGGCTTCGCGCAATGCAGCGCCAATCTTATCCTTCTCCGATACGATCGCGTCGTTCGCTTGCACCGGCCACGGAATCGCGAGATCGGCATCGTTCCACACGATGGTCCGTTCTCCGGCGGGAGAATAGTAGTCTGTCACCTTGTAGGCGAACCCGGCTGCTTCGGTCAGCGCCAGGAATCCATGGCCGAATCCGACGGGGATCCAAAGCATGCGCCCGCTTTCGCCGTCGAGTTCCACGGCAAGGTGTTTGCCGAAGTTTGGGGAACTGCGGCGCAAATCCACCGCAACATCGAGCACGGCCCCATGAGTGACGCGAACCAGTTTTCCCTGCGGCTGAGTCACCTGGTAATGAATTCCGCGCACCACGTTCTTCTTCGACACGGAAAAGTTGTCCTGGACCCATGTCGAGGGCAATCCGGCCTCGCTCATGGTGCGCTGATTCCAAGTTTCGAGGAACGCCCCGCGGCCATCGCGAAAGACCCGCTGCGTCAGCAGGAGCACACCTTCCAAAGCTGTCTCTTCAACCTTCATCTATGCGTCCGCATCCGTGGCAGCATGTGGTTCGTTTCGCAAGGCGAGAAGGTATTGTCCGTATCCACTCTTGAGCACGGGCTTGGCTAATTCTTCGAGCTGATCGCCGTCAATATACCCGAGCCGGAACGCAATCTCTTCGGGACATGCGATCTTCAAGCCTTGGCGTCTCTGGATCGTTTGGATGAAGTTACTGGCATCGAAGAGTGAATCGTGGGTACCGGTGTCGAGCCATGCCATGCCGCGGCTCATGACCTCGACCTTGAGCGACCCGGCTTCGAGGTAAAGCCGGTTCAGATCCGTAATCTCCAGTTCCCCGCGCTTCGACGGCTTGAGAGAGGCGGCGAGATCGACAACCTGCCGGTCATAAAAGTAAAGGCCCGTGACCGCATAGCGCGATTTGGGAGAGGCCGGCTTTTCTTCAATGCTGACGGCGCAGCCATGAGGGTCAAATTCCACCACCCCATAGCGCTCGGGATCGTGCACCGGATACGCAAAGACAACCGCGCCGTGCTGCACTGTCGCCGCGCGCTGCAAATGGCGCGAAAACGACTGCCCATAGAAGATGTTGTCGCCGAGGATCAATGCGCTGGTGTCGTTGCCGATAAACTCCCGCCCGATGAGAAAGGCCTGCGCAAGGCCGTCCGGGCTGGGTTGCACCGCATAGTGCAGGTTGATTCCCCACCGCTTGCCGTCGCCCAACAGCTCCACAAAGCGCGGCGTGTCCTGGGGCGTCGATATGATGAGAATGTCGCGCAATCCTGCCAGCATCAACGTGCTCAGGGGATAGTAGATCATCGGCTTGTCGTACACCGGAAGCAGTTGCTTGATGACCGCATTGGTCACCGGATAGAGCCGCGTTCCCGAGCCGCCCGCGAGAATCATCCCCTTCATTGCGGAACCCTCTCGTCATAGTTGCGGCGGATCCAGTCCATGTAAGCGCCGGTACGCACGTTCTCGATCCACGCGCTGTTGTGCAGGTACCAGGCCACGGTCTTGCGCAATCCGCCCTCAAACCCCTCGGCGGGACGCCAGCCCAATTCACGTTCGATCTTTGTCGCATCGATCGCGTAGCGGCGATCATGTCCCGGGCGGTCGGCGACATACGTGATGAGTTTCCGGCGCTGCCCAATTTTTGCGTCCGGCCGCATTTCATCCACCAGGTCGCAGATCGTGGCCACTACGTCGATATTCTTCCGTTCGCTATTGCCCCCGATGTTGTATGTCTCTCCCACTCGTCCGCGATCGAGAACGGTGCGAATCGCCGCGCAGTGATCCTCAACAAACAACCAGTCGCGCACGTTTTTCCCGTCGCCGTAGACCGGCAGGGGCTTGCCCTCGTTCGCGTTCAGGATCATCAACGGAATCAGCTTCTCGGGGAACTGGTACGGGCCGTAGTTATTCGAGCAGTTCGTCGTCAGTACCGGCAGCCCGAAGGTGTGATGATAGGCGCGCACCAGGTGATCCGATGCAGCTTTCGAAGCCGCGTAGGGACTGTTCGGCGCGTACCCCGTGGTCTCGGAAAACGCGGGGTCGCTTGGGCCCAGCGAGCCATAAACCTCGTCGGTGGAGACATGGAGGAAGCGAAAATCCTTCTTCCCGTTTTCATCGAGCCCCAGCCAGAATCGCCTGGCCTGGTCGAGCAGCGTAAAAGTGCCTTGCACGTTGGTGCGAATAAATGCGCCGGGATCGGCAATAGACCGATCGACATGGCTCTCTGCCGCAAAATGAACAACGGCCCTCGGCCGGTGCTTGCGAAAGAGTGAGGCCACACGTTCGGCATCGCAGATATCGCCTTGCGCGAAGTGGTGGCGCAGATCATTTTTGAGCGAATCCAGGTTCTCCGCGTTGCCGGCGTAAGTCAGGGCATCAAGATTCACCAGCGGCGTGCCGGCCTTCTCAATCCACTGCAATACAAAGTTCGAGCCGATAAAGCCCGCGCCCCCGGTAACCAGGATGGTTTCACTGATCTCCATCACGCTGCTTGTTTCCTTCATGGTTCGGGAATCTGCCGAACACACTTCGCCCGTTGACGCATCCACACTGCTCCCAACGATGCGGTAAGACCTGTTTCGCGCCGGGCCCGCGATGAATTCTGTGGCTCAGTCTAACATCCACGATTGCCCCGGCGGCGTGTTGGCCTTGCGGGAGTAACGCGGACTCAGTGCGACTGCACAAAATACTGCAGGCGGTCGAGCATCCCGTCCCGCAACCCATGAAGCTCTGTAAGACCCGCGAGCGCCGCCTTCTCCTGGTGCATCTTCTTGAGGTCGAAGATCTCGTTGGCGAAGTTGTGGAGTCGCTGGTGAAGGGCGTCCATGGTCTGAAAGCCGGCACGCTCGCCGCGACCAGCCGCAACCTCGGCGTCCAGCCAGGAGCCGAATCGGCAAGCGTGGTGATCCATGGAAGGAAAAATCTGGCGATGTCCGAGGACGAATTCTTCAATCTCAGCGACCCATGCCCGGTGCTCGACGCTGGCGTAGAGCAGCGCCCAGTTTGCCGGATCGAGCGACGAGACGTTGGCCCAGCGCGGATCGGGGCGCCACTCGGCAGCCCAGTCGGGCATCTCGCCGCCGCGCATCGGCCGCGCAATTCCATGTCCCTGGGCCAGCTGGCAGCCGAGCCGCAGGAGCATCAAGCCGTGCTCCACCGTCTCCACGCCTTCGGCGACGGCCTGGCGTCGAAACGACCTTGCCAATCCGAGGATGCCCTCGAGAATCGTCAGATCTTCTGGATCGTCGAGCATGTCGTGCACAAAGGTCTGATCGATCTTCAGCACATCCACGGGGAGCCGCTTCAGGTAAGCGAGCGATGAGTATCCGGTTCCAAAATCGTCCAGGGCGAAGGAAATTCCCAGACGATTGCACGTGCGAATCACTTCGGAAACCTGCGCGACGTCCTGCAGTGCGCTGCTTTCCAACACCTCCATCTCCAGTCGCGACGGAGAAATGCCTGGATGCTCAGCGAAAAGTTCTCTGAGCTTGTTCACAAATTGGCTCTCCTGCAATTGCATCGCATCCACGTTGACGCTCACCGGGATGTTGAGCCCTTCCTTGTGCCACTCCTCCATCTGCTCCAACGCCGTGCGCAGAACCCAGTCTCCGAGCTCAACGACCAGCGCGTTTCCATCCAGGATGGGGAGAAATTGGCCGGGAGTGAGCAGCCCCTGCTCCGGATGATTCCAGCGAATCAGCGCTTCGGCGCCCAGGATCGCGCCAGTGCACATGTTCACGCGCGGCTGGAAATACAGCTCGAATTCCTTCGCCTCGAGTCCGACGCGGATTCGTCGCAGGTCTTCATGCCGGCCGCGCATAGTGCGGTCCAGCTTCGGATCGAAGATGTGGTACCGGCTTCGCCCCGCCAGCTTGGCGTAGTACATGGCCTGGTCAGCCTGGCGCAGCAACTGGTCAGGCTCGACCTCCTCCGCCTGCGGGTAGAACGTCACGCCGATGCTCGCGGAAAGCTGGAGGGTGAGATCGCCCAAGGCGACCGGCTCGCCGGCAGCCGTCAGCAACTTGGTCATCAGGGGAAGGCTCTCTTCGATGTCAACGAGGTCCAGCAACACCGCGACAAATTCGTCGCCGCCCAGCCGCGCGAGCGTGTCGCCCTCGCGCAGCGCGCTCCGCATCCGCTGCGTGATCGCAGTCAGCAATTGATCTCCGATCATATGCCCATGGAGATCGTTCACTTCCCGAAAATTATCCAGGTCAAGAAACGCCACCGCGAGCATGTGCCCAAGGCGGTGCGATTGCGCCATTCCCTGGCGAAGACGATCGGCCAGCAGAGCCCGGTTGGGCAGACCGGTGAGCAGGTCGAAGTGGGCGACGTGCCGCAGTTGCCGCTCTTTTTCTTTTATCGAAGTGATGTCGGAAAACATCGCCACATATTGCTTTGTTTTGCCCGCGGCATCGGGTACCGCGCTGATGGTCAGGTTTTCCGCATAAATCTGGCCGGCCTTCGCGCGATTCCAGATCTCCCCCGACCAGTGCCCTTCTCGCTTCAGGCTGGTCCACATATCTTCGTAGAATTCACGCGTCTGCCGGCCCGATTGAAGCAGCCGCGGGTTCCTGCCCAGGACCTCGGCCCGTCCGTACCCGGTGATCCGGCTGAACGCCTCGTTGGAATCCAGAATCTTCCCATCTACGTCGGTGATAAGGATTCCCTCCGAGGCATGAGTGAACACGTTGGCGGCCAGCTGCAGCCTTTCTTTGCTGGCCCTCTGCTCCGACGTGTCTTCGACAAAAATGATGATGCCGCCAATGCTCCCGTCGTGCGCCCGCCAGGGGACGATCTCCCAGCGAAGCCACTGCGTCGTTCCGTCCGCGCGATCAAAGCGATCTTCTTCCATTCGGATCTGTTCGCCGGCCATTCCGCGGCGATGCGCAGCTTTCCAGTGTTCCGGAATATCGGGAAACACGTCATAGTGAGAACGGCCAACGAAGTCCTGTCGCTGCAGCTTGTACCCCTCGGTCCAACGACGGCTCGCCGCGATATACCGCATCTCGCAATCGAACATCGCGATGGCCGCAGGGCTGTGCTCGATAAACACCTGCATCAGTTCGCGGCTTTCTCGAAGCGATGCATCGGCCTGCTTGCGCTCCGTAATGTCCTGGATCGTGCCGCGCAGAGTCACCGCCTTGCCGCTGGCATCATTCTCCAGCTTCCCCAGCCCGTGCAGCCAGCGCACCGCGTGGTCTCGCGGCCGGACGATGCGGTACTCCTTGCTGAAGTCCATAGCCTTTCCAAGGACCTCGTCCGAAAGGTGAGACGCCATCATCTCCTGATCGTCGGGATGAACCAACCGATTCCAGCCATCCACCGTGCGCCGATAATCCGCATCGATTCCGAAGATCTCGTCGAGCGCCTCCGAGCTCGTCCAGATCCCTGAGGCGAGATCGAGAACGTAGCTTCCCACGCGCGCGATTTTCTGCGCTTCTTTGAGCGACTGCTCGCTCGCTCGCAGCGCAGCTTCGGCCAGCTTTCTGCCGGTGATGTCTTCCGCGAGAACGACGATGCCTCCAACGGATCCGTCCCCCTGGAGCCAGGGGCAGACCATGCGCCTCACCCAGCGTGTGCTCCCGTCGTGGCTCTTGTAGCTATCCTCGCTAAACGGGGTCGTCTCGCCCTCCAGCCCGCGGCGATATTGGTCCCTCCATCGTTTCGGAACCTGATATCCCAGGTCGAAATGACTTCGCCCGACGATTTTGCCTTCTTCCAGACCGTGATCTTCAAGCCACCGGCGGCTGGCGCTGATGTAGCGCATCTCGCGATCGAGCATCGCCAGACCCGTTGGCGAATCCTGGATGAAGAGCTCCAGCAAGGCAGCGCTTTTGCGCAACTCCCTTTCTGAGATCTTGCGATCGGTGATGTCTTCGATCGTTCCCCGCACTCTCCTCGGCTTCCCCTTCGCATTCCGTTCCAGCCTGGCTCGCAGGTGGGCCCATCGCTCTGCTCCATCCGTCTGGCGGATAAAGCGCATCTCGTAGTCGAGGATCTTGCCCCGATCGACGACGATTTCCCCGTAGAGCCTTCCCAGTACAGCAAGATCATCGGGAAATACCAGCCGTGTCCAGTCGGACAGACTCCGCTCAGTATTCTTTTCCAAGCCAAGAAGCTCGTAGAGCATGTCGGAGCCCGTCCACGTCCGCTCGGCCACGTTCAGTACAAAGCTTCCGATCTTGCCGATCCTTTGTACTTCTTCGAGCGACTGCTCGCTCTCCCGAAGTGCGTGTTCAGTGGGAGCACTCTCGGTTGCGCCGCAAATCACAGTAAACAAGCCAATGATCTCGCCATTGCGGCCACGCACGGGAAACTTCCGATCGGTGAGCCACTCCCGCTGACCACGCTCATCCAATCTCTCTTGACGGATACGCGCCATAGGTTCGCCGCCCAGCACTCCCTCTTCCAGCGCAAACGTCCGGTCCGCATATTCCTCGGGGTACAGGTCGTAGTCCGTCAGGCCAACCAGATTTCTCACCGCGCCCGCGGCATCAGAAAACATCCGCGCGAAGCTCTCGCTTGCGGCTTTGATGACGTGGTTGCGATCCTTGACGCAGGCAAGCTCGTCACCGGCCGTCCCCATCACCGCCTTCAAATCGGCCGCCTGGTCTGAATCTGTCGTGCCGGGCTCACCGACGGCCGGGTCCCGCAGCTGGACCTGCACGATTGGCTCGCCCTCCGGGCCTGTCTCGCGTTCATAGCGCCAGCGCAGGCAGCGGATACGGCGATCGGCATGGCGCACCCGCACAGTCGACTCCCCCGCCTCGGCTGCTTCCGCCGCGAAAAGCTGCCGGACCCACGGGGCGTCCTTGGGATGCAGAAGGGTTTCGAATGAGATAGTTCCGGAAAGAAAATCCTCTTGTGAGTAGCCGATCAGAATCTCGACACGATCACTGGCAGACAGAACGTCCAGCTTCTCTCTCCAATGCAGCCGAAAATCTGCTTCCCGCACGATACCCGGTCCTGTATGCCACGCCATGCTGCTGGGCTCGATGGCGCGCTATTTTTGAGGGAAGGACTATTCATAGCATACTTAATCTGCACCATGAAAAGGAAATTCCCGCCTTTGTTGTAGAAGTGATAAATGGTTTAAGTTGCGGGTCCGGCTGCAGCCTAATCCGATTTCCAGGCCTTCGTCGCACCCTTGGCCCTCGTCTTTCCCCGGCTCCCATTTTCCCCTCAATGAGCCCAGATAACCGCTGACGCTGGTCCTTGGGCCCCTGATCCCGCCTGCGCACAGGAACCAAATAAAGTATTAGTTATCCACTCACTTTTTTTCCCGCCGTAATTCCCGCCGCCTTATCCACGCATATTCTTGGCATAATCGCAGCAAGCGGTAGCTGTTCCAAAACCGACGTTAAGCACCACGGCTGGAAAGATGCAGTTCGACGTATATGTTTGGCGAACCTTGAACGCAGGCTGTGCTTTTTGCGCACCTCGGTTCTCCCCCACCCGCTCGTGGACCAACCAAGGGAGCATGGAAGAGTGACCAGCTATAGCCGCCAGGATGTTTTGCGGATCCTGCAGATCAGTGCCCGGCAGTTGCAGGGTTGGGAGAAGGCAGGGCTCATCGCCCCGCAGCAGACCTACACCTTCCAGGATCTCGGCCAATTGCGAACTCTCCGCGCGCTTCGCGAAGAGGATGTGCCCGCTGCTTCAATCCGTCACTCTATCGTGGCCATGCGCGCAGTCGCAGGCATGGTCAACCCTCTTCTCGAGGCCACGGTGGTTCGCACCGGCACGCGCCTTGTCTTTCGGTGCGGTGGGGAGATGGTTGACCCAATTCGCCGCCAGCTCCTTTTCGACTTCGATCGCATCAGCCAGAGCCCTGCGGCGCCGCAGCCCGTGCGTCTGCGCAAGCCTGGAGCCGCTGAAGCGGCTACCGTGCAGCGGTTATTCCTCACCGCCGTGCAGGCTGAGGAGGCAGGCGAGAAGCATCGCGCCATCGACCTCTACGAAAAGATCCTCGAGCGCGATCCGCGCTACGCGCCGGCCTTCATCAACCTGGGCACGATCCACTTTCACCTGCGCCGCTTCCAGCGCGCCGAGGAACTCTATCGCTTGGCCACCGAAGCCGATCCCGAGTATGTCCTCGCCTTCTTCGACCTTGGCAATGTGCTCGACGAACTGGGCCGCCCCGAGGAATCGATTTGCGCCTACGAGCGGGCCGTCGAGCTCTCTCCCGGTTATGCCGACGCCCATTACAACCTCGCCCTTGCCCACGAGCGGCGTGGCGACAGCCGCGCGGCGCTGCGACATTGGCTGGCGTACTTCCGGCTCGATCGCACCGGCCCCTGGGCTGAACATGCGCGCGGCCAGATCCGCAAACTTCTCGAAGGCGAGAAGCTCTCTATCGCCTGGCGCTCAAAGTCATTTGTCGCCCCCGGCCAGACCAAGGCTGCCCTCGAGCTGGCCTTTCAGGCCTCCTGACCCCGCCCCAGCCTCACTGCGACAGCCTGATAACCCCTCCAAATCCATTGTTTTTCTCCATACCGGCTCATGGTGGCCGGAAAAACCCGGGCTCCACAACTTTGTGGTGAAAATGGAGTCTAACCGTGCAGACCGTGCGCCTATTTACGCCCGGGAGGCTGCCCCAGATGCGCATAGGACGGGCGCCAGCCCCATGAAGCTCCACTCCCCTGCTTCCAGAGAAGCTCCGGCGCGTGCGACACGATTCCGGAACCCCTGAAGGCAGACGCTGCCGTCTTCGCTCTCTCGTCGAACGCAGGCCTTTTTCGCCCGCGAGTTCAGGCTCTGACCCCCAAACGATTTACCGAAAAAGGATGGCTATGAAGACCCAACTTCCTCTTAACACCCTGAAACGCCACGCTGTCTGCAGCCTGCTAGCGCTCTGCGCTTTGGCGGCAACGTCGCTCGCGGCGCAAACGCCCGCGGCTCGCATTCAAGGGGAGCTCTCCAGCTCATCGATGGCACTGGTTCCGGGTTCGAAACACCCCATGGCGCAGGCGCAATATGATGCGGGCCGCATGCCCTCGAGCACACGCCTCAACGGGATGACGATCGTCTTCAACCGCTCGGCCGACCAGGAAGCAGCCCTCAAGTCTCTGATGGCCGCCCAGCAGGACCCGAACTCGCCTCTCTTTCATCAGTGGCTGACACCCGACCAGTTCGCCGCCCGCTTCGGCGTGGCCGAATCCGATCTCCAGCAGGTCCAGTCGTGGCTCGAGCAGCAGGGCTTCTCCATCGACTCCGTGGCCCGCAGCAAGAACAGCATCCATTTCTCGGGAACGGTAGGGCAGGTTGAGCAGGCGTTCCAAACCCAGATGCACTACTACACCGTCGACGGAGTGAAGCATTTCGCGCCTTCTACCGCACTGAGCGTGCCTGCGGCGATCTCTTCGATGGTGACGACCATCCGCAACCTCGATGACTTCCGCCCGCGTCCGATGGTGATCCCCAACCGCACGCAGCGGCCCACACCGGCCTTCACATCGAGTGTTACGGGCTCGGTCTTCTTAGCCCCCGGGGACATCAAGGTCGCCTACGACCTGAATCCGCTGATCAACGCCGGCACAAACGGCGCCGGCCAGAGCATCGCCATCATGGGCCAGTCCCAGGTCTCCACTACCGACATCGCAAACTTCCAGAGCGCGGCCGGCCTGCCCTCTAGCACGCCGATCCAGGTCCTTGTGCCCAACACCGGATCGCCCACTGTTTCCAGCGGCGATGAAAGCGAGTCCGATCTCGATCTCGAGTGGTCTGGCGGAATCGCTCCCGGAGCGCAAATCTACTTCGTCTACGTCGGCGGCGATACGAATTACAGCGTGTTTGACTCGGTGACCTACGCGGTCGATGAAAAAATCGGCAACATCATCAGCATCAGCTACGGTCAATGCGAGCCGCTTCTGCCCACGGGGTTCGCAACCTCGT
The DNA here is from genome assembly GCA_035508555.1 of Occallatibacter sp. Lineage (GTDB taxonomy): Bacteria > Acidobacteriota > Terriglobia > Terriglobales > Acidobacteriaceae > Telmatobacter. Next base: position 149,537 of record DATJMU010000112.1, read on the forward strand.
TCGACGCCGTCCTTGAACAGGCCGGGACGCAGGGACAGACGGTGGTGGCGGCGGCCGGCGATGACGGCTCGACCTCGTGCTACCAGAGCCCGACCACGACCAATCCCACGCTCGCCCAGCAGGAATCCCTCGCGGTCAGCTATCCCGCCAGCAGCGCCTATGCAACCGGCGTTGGCGGAACAGAGATTACCGAGGCGAACGACGCCGTGGGCCAATACTGGGCTGCAGCCACCAGCAGCACCACCGACAACATCACCTCCCTGCTGAAGTACATCCCTGAAGTGGCGTGGAACGACGACAGCGCTACGGTTGCGGCGGGGAATACCACGCTGAGCGCTACCGGGGGCGGCGAAAGCATGCTCTACACGGCCCAGCCGAGCTGGCAAAAGTCCTATTTCTCCGCGACTGGAGAGGCCAATCCCGACGCCACTGCCCGCCTCGTCCCCGACATCTCTTTTTATGCCTCGCCCGACCTGCCCGGCTATCTCTACTGCACCAGCGACCAGAGCGCATGGGGCAAGGGCCAGGCCGCGAGCTGCAACAGCGGATTCCGCGACTCCTCGACCCAGGACCTGACCCTGGCGGGAGGCACCAGCTTTGCCACACCGATCTTCGCCGGCATGGTCGCGATTCTCAACCAGGACAAGGGCTATACAACCGGACAGGGATTCATCAACCCGACCCTCTACACCCTGGCATCGAACAGCAGCACCTACTCGAGCGCCTTCCACGACATCACCACCGGCAACAACGAATGCCCCTCGGGCCTGGGGGCTACGTATTGCAGCAGTGCAGGAGAAGGCAGCTACACAACCGGCACCGGCTATGACCTCGTGACCGGCCTTGGATCCATCGATGTCGCCAACCTGGCTGGAGCCAGCGGATGGCCGGCGGCCACCGGCCCCTCCATCGGCACCTCGACCACGCTTTCCGCGGCGACCACGACGCCCACGGTCAGCACCAACGACATCATCACCATCACCGTTGCCTCCGATAGCGGCACAAGCACGCCGACCGGCAACCTGACCATCTCAGTCGACGGAGCCGGATCGAGCTACGGAACCACCGGGGCGACCACGACGACGGTGGCTCTCACCTCGAACGGAACCGCAACCTACACGGCGAACTTCAGCGCGGCCGGCACCCACACCATCATCGCGCAATACGCGGGTGATACAACCCACGCGGCTTCGACAGGAGCAATCGCCATCACCATTGGCGGCACCAGCTCGGGCAAAGGCACCATCTCGCTGGGCGCAACGGCTGTCACCGTCGCGCAGGGCAGCTCGGCTAGCTCCACCATCACCGTGACCCCCGGAAGCGGTTACACCGGTACGGTCTATCTGAGCTTCGACACCTCCAACGACAACGCGCTGGCGAACCTCTGCTACCAGTTCTCTGACACGCTGAGCAATGGCGAAGGCTCGGTAACGGTGACCGGAACGACTCCCGCCACGACGCAGCTCACCCTCGACACCAACGCGGCCGATTGCGCCACCGGAGCCGCCAGAAGCGGCGGTCACGCCATGCATCGTTTCGGCTCGATCAAGGCTGCGAGGAACAATGCGCCCGCGGGTCCGGGCTCCGCGCCCCTCACGGTCGCATTTGCGGGACTGCTTCTCGCAGGCTTCCTTGGGCGCCACTCGCGCAAGCTCCGCAGCCTGGCGGCCGTAGTCGGGCTTCTTGGAATCGGTCTGGCGTTGTCGGCCTGCGGCGGCGGGGGCGGTGTGAGTTCCACGACCTCCAATCCTCCGAAGGGAACGTACACGATCACCGTCACCGGGCAGGATTCCACGACCGCGACCATCACAAACACCACGACGTTCAGCTTCACAATCAACTAACGGGACATCAGGTCCCCGGGGCAGGCGTTCTTTCCGAGCGCCTGCCCGTTCTCTTTGCGGGTCCGGGCGCGTGCGGCCGACCTTCTTCCCAATCCTTCGTCCTCGTTTTCCCTTATTCCCTTGTCTCCAGCCCGAACCAACTCCGTCAGCCATCGACGAGAAACTGATACACTCGCAAACCGGAGGCACCCCACCGCGTGTCCAAACCTGCCGCTCCCCCGCTCACCGAGCTTTCCGAAGAAGAGCAGCTCTTTTTCTCCACGGTCCGCCAGTTTGCCCAGGAAAAAATCGAGCCTCTGGTGCGCTCGATGGACGCTGAGCAGCAATTCGCTCCCGGCCTCGTTGATCAGCTCTTCGCCCTCGGCCTCATGGGCATCGAGATCGCCGAATCCTTTGGCGGCGCCGAAGGCAGTTTCTTCGATTCCGTGCTCGCTATTGAAGCCATCTCCATGGTCGATCCTGCGGTCGCCGTCCTCGTCGACGTCCACAATACCCTGGTCGTCAACGCCATGCGCCGGTGGGCCGGCGAAGCGCAGCAGCGCCGCTGGCTGCCCCGCCTTGCCGCCGACACCGCCGGCGCCTACGCCCTCAGCGAAGCTGGCTCCGGCTCCGACGCCTTTGCCTTGCAAACACGCGCCGAGCCCTGCGCCGGCGGCTTTCACCTGACCGGCCGCAAGCTCTGGATCTCCAACGCCCGCGAGGCCGGCCTCTTCATCGTCTTCGCCACCGTCGATCCTGCGGCAGGCTACAAGGGCATCACCGCATTTCTTGTCGAGAAAGGGATGAACGGCTTCTCCATCGGCCGCAAAGAAGACAAGCTCGGCATTCGCGCCTCCAGCACGTGCGAGCTTGTCTTCGATCATTGCTTCGTGCCCGACGAGAATCTCCTCGGCGAGCAGGGCAAGGGCTACAAGATCGCCATCGAAACGCTGAATGAAGGCCGCATCGGCATCGGCGCACAGATGCTGGGCCTGGCCGAAGGCGCATGGCGGCATGCGGCGGCCTACGCGCAGGAGCGCCGCCAGTTCGGCAAGCCCATCGCCGATTTCCAGGCCGTGCAGTTCACGCTTGCCCAGATGGCGACCGAGATCGAGGCGGCCCGCCTCATGGTCTACAACGCGGCTCGCCTCAAAGATGCCGGCATGCCCTACGTTCGCGGAGCCGCCATGGCCAAGCTCTTCGCCTCGCAAGTGGCGGAACGTGTAGCCAGCCAGTGTGTCGAGATCTTCGGGGGCAACGGCTTTGTCCGCGATTATCCGGCCGAGAAGTTCTACCGCGACGCGAAGGTTGGCAAGATCTACGAGGGAACCTCGAACATGCAGCTCGCGACGATCGCCAAGCAGGTGCTCAAGCGATCAAGTTGATCGCGTCAGGTCGATGACTCGTTCCGTTGCGCCGTCAGCGATGACGCGCCATCGCATCCGCAGCGTGTAGGCTGCCGCTCAGCTGTGATGCCGCTTCGAGTCCACCTGCATGGTTACGGTCTGCTGCTTTCGATCGCGCAGAATCGTGACCGGCGCCGGCCTGTCCTTGTTGGCGCGGAGGGCGCGGTCCCAATCCGCGGTCGTGGAGATGGTATCGCCGCCCACTTTGAGGATCACGTCGAAGGCCTTGAGCCCGGCCTTCTCTGCCTCGCTCTTGCGGGCCACCTGCTTGATCATCAAGCCGCCCTGGATGCCCAGGTAGTCGGCCATTTGCGAGGTCAGCGGTTCCACCAAAGCGCCCACATTGAGGGTGCTGGCTCCGATAAACGGCATATGGAAGCCGCCGCTGGTCGCCGGCACATCGCCGCCCGGCGCGCCCAGGATGCCCATGGCAGGAGCCGAGCCGCTTCCGTCTTCCCCGCTGTCGAGCCGGTTCCAGACGTCGTGCTCCATCTTCTTCCGGTCGACAAGCGTCACCGCGATAGTCTGCAGGTTTCCATCCCGGCTGATCAAAAGGCTCACCGAACGGCCGGCGGGAATCTCGCGCAGCATGCGGCTGAACTGCTCGGCGCCGTCGACGGCCTGGCCATTCATCTGGACGACGACGTCGTTGACGCGAATGCCGGCCTGGGCGGCGGGCGCATCATGATCGATCAGCGTGATCACCGCCCCGCGCATTTCTTTCAGTTTCAACTTCGCCGCGGAGTCGGAATCCACGTCGCCGAAGAGCACGCCCATGTACCCCTGCGAACTCGAGTGCAACAGCGGGCTGGGCTCGTCCATCACCTGCGCGAGCCCCCACGATTGCGCGGCTGCGACTGGAACTCCGAGCAAAACGCTGGAACCCAATCCCACCACAGCGCCGAATTGAAGAATGTGATTGCGGATCGAACTTTGGAGAGGCCTCGAAAAGTACTTCATGTTTCCCCCTGCGTTTCTTCTCTTTTCAGGCCCGCACTCTATCGACGGCGCGGTGACCTGAACGGTAGTTCGTTCTATTGAAATTCCGGCACGCGTCGCAGGACTTGCCGCGAAACGTTCCGGATCTGGGGATTCTGGTCTGAGGTGGCCACCGTCGACAGCACTTGCCGTACCGTCATGTCGGCCTCCACCGGTTCTAGAAGCGTGATCGCTTCGCTGCGAATGTGCGGATCGCTGTCGTTGAGCAGAGCCTCCAGCACTGCATCGCGCACGCGCACATCTTGTGCCACGTAAGGTTCCAGGCCCTTCAGGGCCTTCTCGCGCACGCCGGCGTTCCGGTCGTAGCGCAGTGCCACCATCAAAGCGTCGCGGATGCCCGCCGCGTTGCAGCTGTGTCCCGCACGGCACTCGGCCGCCAGCAGACCCACCGAGTCGTCGCGAATGCCCGGCGAGGTTCCGTCCTCCGACGCCATCATCAACAGTTGCCGGATCGACGGATCGTCCAGCGATCCCTGGATTTCGCGCGGGACGACCGCGTTGTAGCGAACTTCAATTTTCTCGCTGTTCGGCTGCTGCACGATGCTGGAGATGTTGGCCACGTCGGTCGGGTCTGCCGGAATCGGCGCGGCCATCGGGGCGATCGTCTGCGGCGCGCGTCCCGCTACATGCGCTTCCCGCGCCTGTGCATACTCATATCCGCCCAGGCTGCCCGCACCCATGCCCGCCACCAGCAGCAAGGTTGCGGCTGCCGGCGCCGCTTGCAGCCGCGCAAAATTGTTCAGGACGCCATCGCCCCAGCGCTCATACCAGCGCTTCGGCGGAATCGCATCCAGAGCATCCTCGAGGCGCATCCGCGACCGCGCGACAAGATTCGCATTCGCTTCAACGACGGGGTACGCGCTCGACAGCGTCTTCAGCGCCTGCAGCTGCTCGCGCTCTTCGCGACATTCGTTGCAGGTAGTCAGATGCCGGTCCAGCTCGTGGATCTGCTCGTCAGAGAGCTCGCCGTAAGCCGCCAGCACGATCCGTTCATGGGCAACTTCGCAATTCATGGTGTAACGTCCTTCCAGCCTCATCGATCCGTACAGCCAATCATCAAGTCCAAAGCTCCGCTGTCTGTAAGACCTAGCGGAGCCCCGCCAGTTGCGTTCTCAACTTCTTGGTCGCTCTGAAGAGCGTATTCTTGGCGGTTTCTTCTGTCGTATTCAGCATTTCTCCGATGGTGCGCAGGCGAAGACCCTGGTAGTGCTTCAACTCAAAAACCATGCGCTCCCGCGGCGTGAGCTTGCCCAGCGCGGCTTGAATCCGCTCGCCGAGCACCTTGCGATCGAGTTCGCGGTCGGGGTTCGAGAACGACCGGTTGTCGGAAACCGACGCCAGCAGGTCGATCTCGTCTCCGGAGTGATCCACCAGCACAGCCTGGTCTTCCCTGCGCGTCTTCCGCCGCCGCAGTTGATCCAGGCAAAGATTGGTGACAATCCGATAAATCCACGTGTAGAACGAGCACTCGAAGCGGAAGTTCCCGATGTAGCGGAAGGCCTTCAGGAAGGCTTCCTGGTAGATGTCTTCAGCGTCGTGCTCGGAGCCGGTCAAGTGCAGCGCGAGGCGCAACACCTGCTGCTCATACTGGCGGACCAGCGCATCGAAGGCTGCCCGCGAACCACCCTGCGCCTCGCGGATCAGCTCCATCTCTGGCGCACGCGCCTGAAGGCGCTCTTGCGCCCGGTCCGGTCCGTCCATTGCCCTGGTGGCGGCCATGCCTGGAGAGGATTGTATCCTCCTCGTGCCTGACCATGCGAAGCCCTCCGGCGCGCTCGCCGGAGAAGGGGCAAAACTGGCAGCTTCAACCGTCATGGAAACACTGCTCCGCGCTCCGAATTGTCTGCACTCAAGTAGACGGCGATTGAGCAGCTTAGTGAGCCGGCGCCGCGGTACTTCCGTGCCCGCAAGACGCCCTCCCCACCCGCTGCAAACCCGATCTGGCATGGCACAAACACGGGCTAAACCCCGAAAAACAGCCTCCTCCAAGTACACTGGGAATACATGACGCAGGCCTCTTTTCCGGGAATGAGACCCACAGGCGAGACCGGCTGGTACGTCGCCCACTGCGACGGGGGCTCGCGCGGCAACCCCGGCCCCGCCGGCTTCGGTGCCGTCATCGAGAACCCACAAGGCCGAATCGTGGCCCGCCTCAGCGAGTACCTGGGCCGCCAGACCAACAACTACGCCGAGTATTCCGGCCTGATTGCCGTGCTGACCTGGTCGATCCAAAACGGTGCGAACCACTTGCGCATTGTCTCCGATTCGGAGCTGATGGTCCGGCAGATGACCGGCCGCTACAAGGTCTCCAGCCCCGCCATCCGGCCCCTGTGGGAGGAAGCAAAGCGCCTGTCGGCGCAACTCCAGGGCTTCAAGATCGACCACACTCTTCGCGGCGGCAACCAGGAAGCCGATCGTCTCGCCAATGAGGCGATGGACCGGGGCATGGGGAAAAGCAGGGAGCAGGGATCAGGGAACAGAAATCAGGGAAGCGCCGGCGCTGCAGCCCGCAGTGACCCGGATCCAGGCCTTCGGGGCGCGCCCACACCCAAACCCGCGCGCCAGGTCTTCGAGGGGCTCGTTAAGAACGGCGTCGTTCACCTCATCGAGGGCGAGTTGCCGGATGGCATTTTGGTCAAAGTCATCCGCGAGTAAAGCCCGGCACGCAAGGAAACGGCATGCAAGCCCAACTCGCCCAGATGATCGCGCTCACCTGCCATGCCAACGCGGCGCTGCACGGCAACTCCATGCCCGCGTTCTTCCCCGGCAACTCCACCTCCCAGTTCTGCGAATCAATCAAGTTCTTCGTCACTGGGAAACTCTCCGACGGCCAACCTCAATCGGCCGTCTTCGCCGATTCGCCGGAAACATGGCTCCATCTGCTGCCCTCGCGCAGCGCCGTCGGACTCCGGCTTCACCAACACCCGCAAAACCAGCCCGGCATCTCCGACCGGAATGCCTCTGCGTTTGTCGGCGGCGGCCGGCAATGGGCTATTGAAGTGATGCGTAAAGGCCCGGTCAGCGAGTTTTGGACGAGCCGGTGGGAAGTTGGCGACCGCAACGCGCCCGATCGCAAAATCTGGCGCGTGAGTTACTGGCTCATGGCCGTCGAGCCCAGCGCCGACATCTCGTTTCGCTCGATCGATGCCGTCGGCGCTGACCTCCGCGCCGCGCTCACCGCCATTCGTGCCTTCGCCCTGGCGAACGACTGCGGCAACTTTGTGAAGTCTTTCAATGACGCCCTGGGCGCGCTTGATGATCCCGATGCCGACGTCGGCTACCACAACGATCTCGCTCCGCCGGGTGCGCTTCAACCCGCCGCGCAAGCGCTGCTCAAGGCTGCGCAGTCTGCCTGGGTCTTCGGCGGCATGGGCTCGTGGAACGATATGGGCTTCCAGGGCGAAACCCAAAAGGAATACGAACGCGTGTCGGATACGCTCTTCGACCTGCTCAACGAAGCGGTAGAAGCCGCCGTGAACAGCTCGCTGGCTGGCGCGCCAGGCGCCTAGCTCTTGCCGCCCAGGTTGTTCCGCCACGTATGGCCGCCCTTTTCCAGCAGGCGATCGCCACAATCCGGGCCCCACGATCCAGAGAAGTAGTTCGGAAACACTTGCGGCGCCTTCGCCGCCCAGGCTTCGAGAATCGGCGTGTACAGCGCCCACGTCGTCTCGACGCCATCGCGATGCGCAAACAGGGTCTGATCGCCGAGCATCGCGTCCAGCAACAGCCGCTCGTAGCCGTTCGCGCTCGAGGTCCCGAATGCCGCTGAGTAATCAAAGTCCATGTTCACCGGGCACACCGACATATTGGGCGTGTTGGGCACCTTGGCGCCAAAACGCAGGGCGATGCCTTCGTCGGGCTGGATGCGGATGGTCAGCAAATTCGGCTGAATCTCGCTACACGGCCCACTCGACCGCATGCGATTGAAAATCAGCAACGGGGGCTGCTTGAACTGGATGCTGATCTCGGTCGCGCGCCGCTTGAGTCTCTTGCCTGCACGCAGGTAGAACGGCACGCCGGCCCAGCGCCAGTTTTCAATCTCGAGGCGCACCGCGGCGTAGGTCTCAGTCCCCGACTCCGGATTCACGCGGTCTTCGTCGCGATACCCGATCACCTTCTTGCCGTCGATCACACCCGGCCCATACTGCCCGCGGACGGCGTTCAGAATCGGGATGTTTGGAATCGCGCGCCATGCCTTCACCTTCTCGCGCCGCACCGCTTCGGCGTCGAAGCTTGATGGCGGCTCCATCGCCACAAAGCTCAAGAGTTCCATCACGTGGTTCTGGATCACGTCGCGCAGCGCGCCGGCTTTCTCATAGAACGGCCCACGGCCTTCCACGCCCAGTGTCTCTGCCGCCGTAATCTGCACATGGTCGATGTAGTTGCGGTTCCAGATGGGCTCGAAAATCCCGTTGGCGAAACGGAAGACCAAAATGTTCTGCACCGTCTCTTTGCCGAGGTAGTGATCGATGCGGAAAACCTGGTTCTCATGGAAGACGCCGTTCACGTTATGGTTCAGCTCTCTGGCCGAATCCAGATCGTGGCCAAACGGCTTCTCGATCACCACGCCCACGCGCCCATGCTCGGGCTGCGCCATACCCTGCGCCCCGAGATTGTCTACAATCGGCGCGAAGTACTCAGGCGCGGTCGCCAGGTAGAAGAGCCGGTCTGGCCCTATTCCCTTCTCCTGCGCAATGCGGTCCAGTTCCGCCTTCAGGCCGGCATAATGCGAGGCATCGTCGAAGTTCAGCGCGTAGTAGCTGATGTTTTGCGCAAACGCCTCCAGCTTGGGGTCGTTGTTGTCGACGCCCGATTCCACGATTCCCGCGCGCATGTCCTTGCCAAACTCATCGCCCAGCGGCCGGCGCGCCACGCCCACGATGGCAAACTGCTTCGGCAGCAGCCCCGACTGCTCAAGATGGAAGAGCGCCGGCAGCAGCTTCCGCTTGGTTAGATCTCCCGACGCGCCAAAGATCACCATGATGCCGGGATCGGGAATCCGCTCGCCACCCTGCGGAACATTGGTTAGATCCTCGGGCCTGACCCTCATCTCCACTGTTGTCGCCATCGCATCCCTCCTGCCGTCTCGTTCCCTCGTTCCCTGCTTTTCAGTCTTTCTTCACCGCGTGCCCACCGAACGCGTTGCGCATGATCGCCAGCATGCGGTCGGTGAAGTTGTTCTCTTCGCGCGAGCGAATGCGCCGGATCAGCGACTCGGTGATTACGGGTGCCGACACGTTCAGGTCGATGGCCTCAAACACCGTCCAGCGCCCCTCGCCGGAATCGGCAACATAGGCCTCGAGTCCTTCGAGAGTCGGATTCTTGCCCAGAGCATCGGCCGTCAGATCGAGCAGCCAGCTGCGCACCACGCTTCCATATCGCCAGACTTCGGAGATCTGCGCCAGGTCCAGCTTCATCTCCTCTTTCTTTGCCATGATGGTGAACCCTTCGGCATAGGCCTGCATCATGCCGTATTCGATGCCGTTGTGCACCATCTTCACAAAATGGCCCGAGCCTGCCGGCCCCATGTGGCCCCAGCCCTTGTCTTTTCCCGGAGCCAGGGTCTCGAAGATCGGCCGCAGGTATTCGACGGCTTCCTTGTCGCCGCCCACCATCATGCTGTAGCCCTCTTTCAATCCCCACACGCCGCCCGATGTGCCCACGTCCACAAACTGGTATCCTTTGGCGGTGACTTCCTTATAGTGCCGCTGCGAGTCCTTGTAATTCGAGTTTCCGCCATCGATGAGGATGTCGCCCTTGTTGATCAGCGGCTCGAGCTTGGCGATGGTGTCATCGACAGGCTTGCCCTGTGGCACCATGATCCAGATCGCCTTCCGCCCCGTCAGCTTCTTAGCCATCTCTTCCAGCGAATTCACGCCGACATTGCCTGAAGACGAAAGCTTCGCCACCGCTTCCGCGCTGAAATCGAAGCCCACCACCTGGTGGCCGCCCAGACGCAGCCGCTCCGCCATGTTGCCGCCCATCTTGCCGAGGCCAATCAATCCGAGTTGCATGTGCCGTTCCCCTCCGATGCTTAAAGAACTTCGAGTTTTCCTAACTCATCGCGCAGCGCGCTTGAGCCCGTGAAACGAATCGCCTTCATCCCTACGCCTTCTGCAGCCGCAGCATTTTCCGCGCGATCATCGATAAACAACACGCGTTCCGGCGCCACTCCAAGGATATCGAGAGCCCTCAGATAGATTTCCTTTCCCGGCTTGCGCAACCCCACATAGCACGAGCTGAAGGCAACCTGGAGATGCTGGCGAATTCCGAAGCGTTCGAACCGGTAGTCGTTGGTCGCCCGCGCCTCATTGTTCAACGCGCCGATCATGCACTTGTCCGATGCCGTCAGGTCGCCGAGTATCTCCATCGCCCCATCGGGCAGTAGCTGCGACTGCGCTCGAATCGCATTCAGAAATTCCTCCTGCGAAAAATCGCGCGGCTGGTAAAACACCGTTGCGTCCAGGTACTCCTTCACCGAAATCGCGTCGCGCTCCCACGCGTCATTGGGGCCCGCATGCCGCGCCTCAAACTCGGCGCGGTCGAGATGAAACTGGTCCAGCACCCTCGCTCGCTCGCGGTGATCCCAGCCATTGGTTAACAATACTCCGCCGACATCGAAGAGGATTACGTCGAAGGGGAACATCGGCGCCTCTTTGCGGCCTCAGCAATCCGCGGAAATAATTCGCTGCAGTTACCGCCGGCTTGACCATCGATCCGGCAGCCCATCGGAAAGTTCTTGCGGCAAGCTAACCGGCGCCGCGCTGATACTTGGCCTCAATTGCTAACACTTTCTTGAACCGGCGGGTAAATCGCTCTTCATTCGAAATGAATTTCGCTTTGATGAACGCGTCCACGAGCTCGTAAGCCAGTGAGGTTCCCACAATGCGCGCGCCCAGCACGATCACGTTCATGTCATCGTGCTCCACGCCCTGGTGCGCCGAGTAGGTGTCGTGGCACATGCCGGCGCGAATGCCGGGGATCTTGTTCGAGGCTACGCACACGCCGACTCCAGAGCCGCAAATCAACACCCCGCGCTTGGCTTCGCCCTGGACGATTGCTTCGCCCACACGCTCGGCATAGTCGGGATAGTCATCCTGCGGATCGACGGTAAATGCGCCCAAGTCGACAATCTCGTGCCCGCCCTTGGTGAGATAGGCGCGCACTTCCTCCTTCAAAGGAAAACCGGCGTGATCGGCGGCGATGACTAACTTCACATTGATCCTTTCTTCGCAGCGGACTTAGCGACAACGGTGCAACAACTAAGATCGGATAACTCACTCCGCTCACATGCGCAGAATGCGGCTGCCTCCGCTACGACTTCACGAGCTTCTTTGCCCGCTCCACGACGTTCTCCGCCGTGAACCCCAGCGCCGCCATTACCTTTGGGCCCGGCGCCGAGGCTCCAAACCGATCGAGGCCGATGACATCGCCATCCTGTCCCACATACTTCCACCAACCAAGCGGCGATCCTGCTTCCACCGCAAGCTTCTTCACGCCCGCGGGGAAGATGCCCGCCTTGTATTCCGCCGGCTGCTCTTCAAAAATCTCCCAGCTCGGAAAACTCACCACCCGCGCCGCGATCCCTTCGGCTTCGAGCAGTTTCTTCGCCTCGATGCACAGCCACACTTCCGATCCCGTGCCGATCAAAATCAACTTCGGACTCGGCGCGTCGGCCAGAATGTAGGCGCCTTTGCTTACGCCCGCATACACGTTAGTCGCCGCCGGATCGATCACCGGCAGATCCTGTCGCGTGAGCGCGAAGAAGTGCGCGCCCTTGCGCTCCAGCGCCAGCCGCCAGCATGCCGCGGTTTCATTGGCGTCGGCAGGCCGGAAGTCGGTCAGATCCGGAACCGCGCGCAGCGCCATCAGGTGCTCGATGGGCTGGTGCGTCGGACCGTCTTCACCCAGCGCGATCGAGTCGTGGGTAAACACAAAGAGCGAGTGAGCCCGCATCAGAGCGGCCAGGCGGATCGCCGGCTTGCAATAATCGGAAAACGTAAAGAACGTCGATCCGAACGGCACCAGTCCTTCGTGCGCCGCCATGCCGTTCACCGCCGCGCACATGGCAAACTCGCGCACACCGAAGAACACGTTCCGTCCTGCGGGATCCACGTGGAAGTTCGCGCCCGGCTTGAAGATCGTCTTGGTAGACGCCGTCAAATCCGCCGCGCCGCCAAACAACTCAGGAACGGCATCGGCAACTGCATTCATCACCGTGTTGCCCGCATTGCGCGTCGCTACAGGCTTGCCCGCAGGGAAACTCGGCAGGGCTTTTTCCCACCCCGCCTTGCGCTTGTTGGCCTTGGTGCGCTCGAACTCCGCCGCCAACTCGGGATATTGCGCGCGATACCGTTCAAAGAGCTTGTTCCATTCAGCCTCGAGTGCTGCGCCGCGCTCCACCGCCTTGCGCCAGTGCGCCAGCGCGTCCTCAGGCACATAAAAACTCTGGTCCTCGGGGAACCCGAAAAACTTCTTCGTGGCCGCTGTATCCGCCGGCCCCATTGCCTCGCCATGCACCTTGTTCGTGCCCGCTTTGGGGCTGCCGTAGCCGATCACCGTCCGCACCGCAATCAACGACGGCTTGGCCGTCTCGGCCTTCGCGGCTTCAATCGCGGCTTCAATCGCGTTCAGATCGTTGCCGTCGGCCACGCGCTGCACCTGCCAATGGTAGGCTTCAAAGCGCTTCAGCACGTCCTCGGTGAAGCTCAGTTCCGTCGGGCCGTCGAGCGAAATCAGGTTATCGTCGTAAAGAACGATCAGCTTTCCCAACCCCAGTGTCCCCGCCAGCGATGCCGCCTCGTGCGAAACGCCTTCCATCATGTCGCCGTCGCCGCACAGCACATAGGTGTGGTGATCCACGATGTCGTAGCCCGGCTTGTTGTAGACCGCCGCGAGATGCTTCTCCGCCGCCGCCATGCCGACCGACATCGCGAACCCCTGGCCCAGCGGCCCCGTCGTTACCTCCACGCCCTCCGCCTCGCCCGACTCCGGATGCCCCGGCGTCTTCGAGTGCAGCTGCCGGAACGATTTCAGGTCGTCCAGCGTCATGTCGTAGCCGCAGAGGTAAAGCGTGGAGTAGAGCAACGCCGAAGCATGCCCATTCGAAAGCACGAAACGATCGCGATCCGCCCACTTGAAGTGTGCGGGATTATGCTTCATCAACTTGTGGTAGAGCAGATAAGCGATCGGCGCGCAGCCCAGAGGAGCTCCGGGATGGCCGCTCTTGGCCTTCTCGACCGCGTCCACCGCAAGCAGCCGCAACGTGTCAATGGAGAGTTCATCAATGGAGAGTGCCGAAAGAGTGGCAGCCATTCCTTCTTGAGTCCTTTCTTCCGGGGAATCCCCGCGCGGTGAGCGATTAGTGAGCTCCGTGATTCGGCCCATCCTCGATCTTGAGGTTTACATTGTAGCCGAGCCAGCGGCTATCCTCGGCCCATTGGAGAGTCCATGATAGTTCACCGCCCGCGGGGGCCGTTGTGGTGGAAATATCCGCGCTGTATCCGGCGCTGCCCAGGCTCCGGCTTGGCGTCACCGTGACCGTTTTCCAGCCGTCAAGCGACCAGGTGACGGTGAAGCGCTTCGCATCGATGATGCGAAGCTTCTCTCCTGGCTCGATCTTCTGAATCGGTCGATGCAGGCTGAACACCTCGAGGTTGTGCCGGACCTTTCTTCGCCCCGTGAAATCGCAGTAGCGCTCGTAGACCGGATCGATGCGGTCAAAAACCTTTCCGTCCTTTGCGGATCGCAGCAGTTTCAGGTACTCGGCATGGGCCCACACCAGCGGCACCGCGGAGCCTGCGGGCTGCCCCATCTGCAGCCTGGCCGCCGGCATGTTGGGCTCATCCCACACCTGCTCGGGCAGCATCTGGCCCATGGTGGCGAAGCGCTCGTAGGTCTGGATCAGGGAAGTGATGTCCTTCCCGGCCGCGAGCTCATAGTGCGCGCGCTCTCCCGTCAGCATGGGCCACACCCGGCCCTGTCCCCATCCCAGAAACGGGCCGCCATCGGGCCGCTGCCCGTACCCATCCCAGTTGTAGCGCAGCCATCCCGGCCCCTGGGGGAGCCCGCGCTTCAGCACGGCGTCCACCACCTTCAGGGAGTCCGCCATCAGCGGATCGTCGGCGCGCCGCACGCCGTAGCGCACCAGTTCAAGGAATCCCGCATCGATGATTTCGCGCGCCTCAAACGTGTCGCGCGTGCCCGGCGGCCGGTTGTTGATGTGCAGCATCTCTTTGCCGCAGCCCTCGCAGGCATAGGCTTCGCCCTGCTCCGGCGGCCGGATGCGCATATAGTGCCGCGGTACTTCGGGCAAAAGCACACCGTTGTTGGTCACGGTCCAGTGCTCGAGATGCCCCTCGATCCAATCCGCGAAGTCTTCATAGAAGCCGGCCAGTTCGTTCGAGTCGTGCGCGCGCGCGATCTCCGCAGCGCAGATCAGGCCCGAGATCACCGCCGCCAGGGTCGAGGGCGAATAGCCGGCATTTTCTTCCCATCGCTCCTGGTGGGTAATCGGCGCGTGCCGGACCAGGAATCCAGCCGCGCGCTCCACGAAGGGAAAGATGTTCATATCGCCCAGCGCATTGGCCTTCCACAAGCGCCACGCCAGGATCACGGGAAACGCCACTTCGTCCAGCTGCACGCCCGACCAGTAAGGGCGGCCATCGACCCAGAAATTCTGCGCAAAGCCGCCATCGGGTTTTTGCGTGCACGCCAAATAGACCAGCGCCCGCAAAGCGGTCTCGGCCCGCCCGCAGGCCAGCAGCGCGCTGGCTGTCTGCACCATGTCGCGCGTCCACACCAGGTGGTATCCGCCCAGGTCGTCGTCGCCCTTGGCCTGGCCCCATGGAATCGACGCCGACGCCACAAAGGCCCCGGAGTAGGTCTTGTCCTCGTGCGCCAGCAGAACGTTGTGGCTGGCGCGCATCAACTTGCCGCCGTCGCAAGCCTTCGCCGCGAGCCACTCCGGATTTGCCACCCTCTGCCACTGCACAATGTACCGGTCGCGGTGCTGCTCAAACGGCGTCGCCAACGCGCTCACCGTCTTTTGCAGCGCAGTGTGATGCCCCTCCCCGATCCCAATCGCCAGCGTGAAGACGCGAGATCCATCGGCGCCCGCCGCGCCCATGTTCAACTCGCCCAGCACTGCGATGTTTCCGTTCGTGGCCGAGCCGAATTCCCGGTCCATACGGAATTTCTCCATCACTTCGCGCCAGCCGTCGCTGGCTCCCACAAAGCCGCAGCTCACACGCGAAAACCCGCAACTCGCGCCCATCGCCAGGGACCACTCGTTTTTCCATGCCAGCAGCATCTTTCGGCCGGCAATGTCGACCGCCCGGGCCGTGTTCCCCGCACCTCCGCCGTCAAGATGCGGCGCCAGAAGCGCAAACACCTTCAGGCGCGGGATCAACTCCTCGTGGCCGTCGATCCTCACCCACTGCAAAACCACTGAATGGTGCGGGTCGCAGATGATCTCGTGCGTGAGGCAATAGCGCCCGTCCGGATCGCGGTTGGTGTAGCGCACCCCGAGCGCCTCGGGATGGATGTATTCGAACGAGGTCAGCAGGTCGCGCTTCTCTTCATGCGCAAACGTCTCCCCATCCGTGATCAGGAACTCCATGTCGCGCACCTGCGCGCGATCGATCGTCGGATGGTAGATCTCGTTGAGGATGCCGTGGGAGCACGTAAACCACACACGGCTCGACGCAGCGTAGGAGGTGCCAATGGCATCCTTTACGCTCGATGTCCAGCGGGGGGCAAGACCGGGCGCGCCAAAGGCTTCGCCCTGCTGGTCAAGCCAACGATAGAGGCTCTGATCGCTCAAGGTTCGTTACCATTTCCGGGAAATCTGGAGCAGCTGATTCCTACACTCTAACGATGTCCGGCATGGTGTGAAGGTTTCCGTCTTCCTTGCCGGTTGACAATTACTTTCGCATCCCGGGGTTCTCTCGCCGCATCCATCCAACCGTACGGTACTCGCTTCCATCCAATCACAGTGCCGCGCTGCGCGATGTAAAGATTCTGTTGCACACTGGCTGTAGCCCGCCTTTCACAACCCGAGCCGCCTGCTCGGCACAGTACAATCCCATTCCAAGGAGATCAAGATGCCTTACGAACTTCCTCCGCTGCCCTACGATTACGCGGCGCTGGAGCCTTTTATCGATTCCGAGACGATGCACCTGCACCACGATAAACATCACCAGGCCTACATCACCAACGTCAATGGCGCCCTCGAGAAACACCCCCAGCTCGCCGGCAAATCGGTCGACGACCTCATTAAGGACCTGAACGCCGTGCCTGAAGACGTGCGCACGGTGGTGCGCAACAACGGTGGAGGCCACTCGAACCACTCCATGTTCTGGACCATTATGGCCTCCCCCAAAGCGGGCGGCGGCGGAACACCGTCCGGCCCTCTCGGCGACCAGATCAAGGCCGACTTCGGCGATTTCGAGGCTTTCAAGAAGACTTTCAATGAAACCACCGCCAAGCAGTTCGGCTCCGGCTGGGGCTGGCTCGTGCTCCAGGGCGGCAAGCTCAAGGTGATCACCACGGCCAACCAGGACTCGCCGCTCAGCCAGGGACTTTACCCCATCCTCGGCAACGACGTCTGGGAACATGCCTACTACCTCAAGTACCAGAACAAGCGCCCTGACTACCTGGCCGCATGGTGGAACGTCGTCAACTGGGCCGAAGTGTCCAAGCGATTTGCCACTGCGAAGAGCAAGTAAGCAGGCATGAGGGATCAGGGGAAACGGTAGCAGGAGGCTCTCTCGTATTGGTTCTTTCGCGCGCGCAAAGACACCTGGCTAATTGCTTCCCATTGGAGCGTCTTGGATCGAGCATTGCCGCCCGACTGATCCCCGCTTCAACTCTCCCCTGCTCTACTTCGGCAGCTGGCTTACATCCCACCCCCCGCCCAGCGATCGCACCAGTGCCACGCTGGCCACAAACTGACGGGTCTGCAACGAGACCGCTGTCTGCTGGTTCTGCAACAGCGTCGTCTCGGCGGTCAGCACTTCCAGATAACTCGTGACGCCCCCTTTGTATCGCCGGTTCGAGACATCGAGGGAGTGCTGGGCCGAGGCGACGGCCAGTTGTTCGACGACCGCCTCGCGCTCCAGCACGCGCAGGCTCGCAAGCTGGTCCTCCACATCTTCGAACGCCAGGAAGATTGCGCCTTTATAGGCCGAGACCTGAGCCTCATACGTGTGCCGCGCCTGGTCGGTTAAGGCATGCCGCTGCCCTGCGTCAAACAGCAGTTCCGTGGCCTGCGCGCCCAAGCTCCACAACGCGCTCGGCCCTTGAATCCATGTGCCGCCATGCGTGCTCTCGAACCCTCCCGTGCCTCCCAGGCTGATGTTGGGGTAGAACGCGCTGATCTGGATGCCGATCTGCGCATTCGCGGCAGCCGTGCGCCGCTCGGCCGCCGCAATGTCGGGCCTGCGCTGGAGAAGTTGCGAAGGGACGCCCACAGGCACCTTGGGCAACGGTAGGTTCAGGGGCGAGAAGGGAATGCTGAATGCCGGAAGCTTGTAGTCGGCAATCGTACCCACGGCGTGTTCATACTGCGCGCGCGCCTGGGCCACGTCCACAAGCTGGGCGCGCACCGTTTCCAGCTGTGTCTGTGCCTGGGCTACATCCACTTCGGTCGCCACGCCGCCCTTGAGCCGCCGCTGCGTCAAGTCAAGCTGGCTCTGCAGATCCTTCACCGTCTCCGAAAGCAGCTCGATCAGCGAATCCGCGCCGCGTAACTGGAAGTAGGCCGTGGCCATCTGCGCCTGCAGGCTCAGATCCACATTCGCCATGTCCGCGGCGCTGGCCTGCGCATTCTCGTGCGCGGCTTCTACCGTGCGCCGCACGCGTCCCCAGAAATCCGGTTCCCAGCTTGCCTGCCCCTCGAGAATCAGATCGTTGTAGCTGGTCGGGGTCTGCACCGAGGCCAACGGCCTCCTCTCGGACGCTTTGTAGTGCGTTACCGTTGGTCCCGCCGACAGCGTGGGATACAAGAGCGATCGCGCCACGGCGATCTGGTCCCTCGCCGCCATGTAGGTTTCAAGCGCCTGTCTCAACCCCTGGTTATAGCCGGCGATCCGGTCTTCCAGAGCGTTCAGCTGCGGATCCTGGTAAATCTCCCACCACTTTCCGCGCAGCATGCCATCGGAAGGCGACGCCGGCGTCCAGCTTCCTCCATTGGGATTGGGCGGGGGCACAACCACCGTGGGCGCGCCCGTCTCTTTGTAGCTCGGCGGCGGCGTGTACGAAGGCTTCGTATAGTTGGGGCCCACGGGTTTGCAGCCGGCAAGCAAAAGCACTGCCGCGAACGCAAGAAAGCGTCCGTCTTTCCCCACCCAGGCCCACCGCGTCGCAATCGTTCTCCGCGAGCACGGCCTTTCCGGCACAGTCATGCCTTCACTTGCCTCCCGTGGTGTTGCCGCCGCTTTCGCTCTCCGGAGTCACCTTTTCGCCCTCGATGATCGAGTCTGGCGGATCCTGGATCACCTTGTCGGTCGCTGTCAATCCAGTAATGATCTGCGCGGTGGCTCCATCATCCTGGCCGATGCTTACAGGAATCAGGTGCGCCTTGTTTCCATCCACGAGGGTCGCCACCTGCAATCCCTGCCGCCTGAAGATCAGTGCGGAGACGGGCACAATAAACGTCTGCGTCGTTGCCGCCATCTTGAAGTGCACCTGCGCCAGCGATCCCGGCAGCAGTTCTCCCTTGCGATTGTCGATATCGATCTCCACCAGAAGCGTGCGGCTCGTGGGATCGATCGCGCTTGCCGTGCGCACCAGCGTGCCTTCGTAGGTCTTGCCGGGATGCTCCGGGAAATTGATGTCGATCTTCGCGCCCACCTTCGCCGCCGGCGAGTACAGTTGCGGAATATTGGTGTAGACGCGCAGTACCTGCAGCGCCTGCATGTGGAACAGCTCGTTCGCCGCTCCCTCGTCGATCAGCTGCCCGGTGTCGACATTGCGCGCCGTCACCACTCCGTCAAACGGCGCATAGACTTTCTCGAATGACTGCAGCTCCTTCAGCCGCTGCACGTTGGCTTGCGCCGACCGCACCGCCGCCGAAGTCGAGGCAGCCTGGTTCACAAATGTGTCGGTATCCTGCTGCGAAACGGCGTTCGACGAAACCAGGCCCTTGTAGCGATCCGCCTGGATCTTTGCGTTGTTGGCCGTCGCCTCCGACGTTGCCAGGTCCGCCTGCGCCTGCGCCAGCTGCTGGTCCAGCTCCGGTGTCGAGATGACCGCCAGCAGTTGCCCCTTCTTGACGTGCGCGCCGAGATCGAAATACCAGTGCACCAGGTACCCCGATGTCCGCGCGTAGATCGGCGAATCGGTAAATGCGGTCACGTTCCCGGGGAGCACGAAGTTGTCCACCGGCGCTCCCGGCTGGGGCGGCAGCGCAGTCACATAAGGAGCAGCAGTGGCATCGGTATGCTGTTGCAGCGCGGCCTTCGCGGCCTGGCGCGGCAAGATCCCGGCAATCGCGAGCACCACGGCAAGAATGAGCAAAATCACCACCCCCACCAGCGCCTTGCGCGCCGAGATCGGCTGATGTTCGGGGGCTGAGCTGTGGTCATGCTCCGTCCCGTGACCTGCGTCCTTCGACGGCCCGGTCGGCTTCAACGCATCGTTCATACGCAGTACTCCGGTTTACACATCAAACTCATCGGTCACCCGTCCGGCGGCGGGCTCGTGCGCAACCTTGCGGCGCTGCAGCCAGCCATGCACGATCGAAAAGAATGCCGGAACAAAAAACAGCGTCGCCACTGTCGCCAGCAGCAATCCGCCAATCACCGCGCGCCCCAGGGGAGCATTCTGCTCGCCGCCGTCGCCCAGCCCCAGCGCCATCGGCACCATGCCGATGATCATCGCCAGCGCCGTCATCAGCACCGGCCTGAAGCGCACAAAACCCGCATTCAGCGCCGCCCGGCGCGCGTCGCCCACCAGGATTTCCATCTGCTCGCGCGCAAAACTAATCACCAGGATCGAGTTGGAAGTCGCCACGCCCATGCACATGATCGCGCCCGTCAGCGCCGGGACGCTCAGGCGGGTCCCGGTCAGAAACAGGAACCAGGTGATCCCCGCCAGCGCCGCCGGCAACGCCGCAATGATCAGAAACGGGTCGAGCCACGACTGGAAGTTCACCACGATCAGCAGGTAGACAAGCAGAATCGAGAAGGCCAAACCCGACAACAGCCCGATATACGACTTGTACATTGTCTCGCTCTGCCCGCGCAGCAGCATGTGCGATCCGCGCGGCAGATCCTTCTCGTGCTCCTTCATGATCCTTTCCATCGCCCGCGTCACCGTGCCCAGGTCGGTCCCCACCACGTTCGTATAGATGTCCAGAACCGGCTGCACATCATAATGGCTCACGGTGCCAAGTTCCTCGCCGGGAACCACCTTGGCCACGTTGCTCAGCACCTGCACGGGCCGCGCCGCACCCGGTGCATTCGTGAACGCCGACCCCGCTACGAATTGTGCAGAAGGCGCGCTCCCTGGGGCAACGGTCGACACCGCACCGGTCATGGTTGTCGTCGACGCCGTCGACGATCCGGTGATGGGCAGGCTTTCCAGGTCCGACATCGAGTCCAGACGATACTGCGGCGATTGAATGGCAATGTTATAGCTGACGCCGTTGCGCGGATCGAGATAGAAGTTCGGCGTCGTCTGAAAACTGCCGCTCAACGCCACCAGCAGGCTCTGCGCCACGTTCTGCTGCGTCAATCCCACCGCCTCCGCGCGTGTCCGGTCCACGTCCACCATCAGGTTCGGATAATCGAAGGGCTGCTGGATGCGCGCATCTGCCGCGCCCGGCACATAGCGCACCTCGTTGAGCATGCGCTCCGCCAGCGCGCGGTTGCCGTAAAGATTCGGGCCCACGAGCTGAATATCGATCGGTGACGACAAGCCGAAGTTCAGAATCTGCGTCACGATATCAACCGGCAGCACGTAGAACGTCACCCCCGGATAGACCCTTGCCAGCACGTCGCGCAGGTGATCGACATATTGCTCCGTCGGGTGATGCTTCTCAGTCAACTGCACCTGGATGTCAGCATCCGCCGGTCCGATCGGCGCCGATGTCGAGTAGGAAAGATTCAGGCCCGAGTACGGCAGCCCGATGTTGTCCATGATCGTGACAATCTCGTTGGCCGGGATCTCCTTCCGGATCGTCGCGTCAATGTGGTCGCACAGGTCCGCCGTCTCTTCGATACGCGTGCCGGTACGGGCGCGCACGTGTATCTTGAACTGCCCTGCATCGACCGCCGGGAAAAAGTCTTGCCCCAGCCACGGCGCCAGCAACCCGATCGACGCCAGCGTGAAGATCAGGAACCCGATCAGGAAAACACCTGCATGCTCCACGCACAACCCCAGCAGCCGCAGATAGCCCAGGCGGACTCTTTCAAACCGATCCTCGAACCCGATCTGAAACTGCACCAGCGGATTCCGGCTCGCTCTCTTTTTCTGCACCTCCGCATCGTCGTGCTCATGCAGCAGGTAGCGCGCCATGGTCGGCACCACCGTGCGCGAAAGCAGGTAGCTCGCCAGCATGGCAAACACCACGGCCTCCGCCAGCGGCACGAAAAGGTAGCGTGCCACGCCGCTCAGCAGGAACATGGGCACAAAGACGATGCAGATCGACAGCGTCGACACCAGGGCGGGCGTTGCGATCTGCGCCGCGCCGTCCAGGATCGCCTGCTCGATTTCTTTGCCCGCTTCCAGATTGCGGTTGATGTTTTCGATCTCCACCGTCGCGTCATCGACCAGGATGCCGACCGCCAGCGCCATACCGCCCAGGGTCATGATGTTGACCGTCTCGCCCAGCCACGATAAGACCACCAGGGAGCAGAGAATCGACAGCGGGATCGACACCGCGATAATCAACGTCGAGCGAAAACTCCCCAGGAAAACCAGGATCATCACCCCGGTCAGGCATGCCGCGATGATCGCCTCGCGCACCACCCCGCTGATGGCTCCGCGCACAAAAATCCCCTGATCGGCGAGAAAAGCGATCTTCAGGGACGGCGGCAACTGCCCGGTGATGCTGTCGATCTTGGCCCGAATCCCGGCAATAATATCGAGCGTCGAAGCCGAGCCGACCTTCATGATGCTCATGAGGATCGCGCGCTTCCCGTCCACGCGCACAATGTTGGTCTGCGGCGGAGACCCGTCCCGCACGTGTGCCACGTCGCGGATGTAAATCATCGCCCCGTTCACTGACCTGATGGGCAGATTGTTCAGGTCGCTCACCAGGAGCGGCGCCGAATTCGTCTCGACCTCGTATTCCCAGCGGTCCACCTTCATCGTTCCCGAAGGAACAATCAGGTTCTGCGCGTTGACCGCGCTCACCACATCGGCCGGCGACAATCCCTTGGCCTGCAGCGCCTGCAGGTTGATGTCGACCTGAATCTGCCGCTGCTTGCCACCATAGGGATAGGGCGTCTGCGCGCCTTCAATCGTAGCCAGTTGCGTACGGATCGTGTTCGTTGCCAGGTCGTTCAGCTGCTGCTCATTCAGCCCCTGGCCCGACAACCCGAGTTGCAGCACCGGCACGCTCGAAGCGTTGTACTGGATGATGAAGGGCGGCGTGGTGCCCGGCGGCAAGCTGCGCAACTGCACCTGGCTGATCGACGTGACCTGCGCCACCGCATTGCCGATGTTCACGTGCGGCTGGAAAAAGACCTTGATGACCGCGATGCCGTTGAACGACTGCGATTCGATGTGCTCGATGTCGTTCACTGTGGTGGTCATGCCGCGCTCGCTGTTGAACACGATGCGGTCGGCCATCTGCTCGGCAGACAGGCCCGTGAACCCCCAGACCACCGTCACGACGGGAATATCGATGTTCGGAAAGATGTCCGTCGGCATCGATTCGATGCTGTAGGCGCCAAGGATCAAGATCAAAAGCGCGAAGACGACGAACGTGTAAGGCCTGCGTAGTGCAAGCCTGACGATCCACATCATAGGATGGACACTCGCAACAGAATCGGCTCGCACGACCCGGAACCGGCCGCAGGGTCGATGGCAGGCAAAAAATGCTCACGCAACCTGAGTCGGGCAGATACCAATTCGGTGGTTCCAGAGACAATGTTCCTGCGTTGGCTCACGGTTGTCGTTCGGGGCCACCGCTCTAACTTATCCCTGAAATTTCAATGGTAGACGAAGATCCCGTCCCGGCGGAATCCAGCGCCTCTGCTTCGCACCGGGGCGCATTCCTAAATGACGCAACAATCCGGCCCAAAGATGCAGTTCGAGCCGGTCTAAGTGCCAGAATACGAGGTTCTTCGAGCTGCTCAAAGTCATGCTTCCACGCTGAATGTCTTTTCAGATCGCCAGCAGCGCGACCACGGCCACCGCCGCGCCCACGGCAAGGCTCATTTTGTCGCCGATCGCAAACACCACCGGGTCATCGTCCAGTTCTCCGCGCGATGCCAGCAGCCACACCCGGTTCAGCCAGTAAATCAGCAGCGGCACAATCAGCCACAGCCGTGTCGCATGCCGGTAAAGCTCGGTCACGTCGGGCCGGGCGATATACAACATGAACACCACCACCGCGGCATAGGCGCTGGCCGTTCCAAAACTGCGAATCTGCTCCATGTCCGCCACCAGGTACCCGCGCCCATGCATCGCAGCCGTCCCCCGCTCCCGCAGAATCTCGATCTCGCTGAATCGCTTCACCATCGCCAACGAAAGGAACAGGAATGTCGAAAAACCGCCCAGCCACTGCGAAATCTCTGTTCCTGTGGCCGCTCCGCCGGCCAGAAGGCGCAGCGTATACAGTCCCGACAGCAAAATCACGTCTACAACCGCCACGCGCTTGAGATAGACCGAATAGCTTATCGTAGCCGCGATGTAGAAGCCGAGCCACATCGCGAACGTCTCGGGCAGCCACGGCAGCAGAGCGACCGAGGCTACAAAGAGCATCGCCGCCAGAGACATCCCGGTTGTTACGGCAAGATCGCCGGCGGCGAAAGGACGCATGCGCTTTCCGGGGTGCTTGCGGTCATCCTCGATGTCGAGCATGTCGTTCACGAGATAGTTCGACGACGCCATAAACGAGAAACAGAAAAAAGCCGCGACGGCCGAACCCAGCGACGCAACCGAGACGCGATGAGAAAGCAAAAGCGGCACGAAGATTAGGATGTTCTTCGCCCACTGATGAACCCGGATCGCCTTCACCAGCGTGCCCAGCATGGGCCGGCGGTCGTTGAAACAGCGCTTCACAGGGAGGCCCCGCATCCTCAGCCCCATCCGCAGCCCGAGCGTCGGGTTGGCCACCATCGCTTCTCGCGCCTGCCCCAACACCGCCAGGTCCGCGCGCGAGTTGCCAATGTAGTCAAAGGCTGCGAATTGCGACTGCAGCCGCGCCAGCTTTTTTGAGCTGGTCAGGTTCGCCGCACGATCGGTGCCCAGCACGCCTTCAAAGATTCCCAGGTGCGCCGCCACGCGCTGCGCAAGCCCAACGTCGGCTCCAGTCGTCAGATAAAGCCGCCTGCCCTCCCGTTTCTGGCTTTGCAGGTAGCGAAGCAGGGTCACGTTGTAGGGCAGCCGTGATGCGTCGAGCGGCGCCCGGCCCGCGACCTCAATCTTCAGACGAGCTCGCCCGCCCAGCAACCACAGCGGCACACGCCACACGTCCAGCGGCTGGCACCGAACCAACTCGCAGAGCCCGTCAAACAACGTGTCCGACTTTACCAGCGTGCCGTCGAGATCGACGCAAAGCGGGCGCGCCTCGTGCGACACCTCGACCGTAAGAGCATCCAAAGGCAACCCATCCTTGGGAACCATCCTGGGCCGGCGGCGGGACTGCCCGGAGAGCGCGAAGCTCGGCGTAAAGGGATGGTTTCGTCAAGATTATAGGGAGCAGCCGGAATGCCGCACGGCTGCAAGCTCTGCAAATGGAGGGTAGCGGCTTTAGGGAAGGGTACGGGCTCTGGCGGAGAGTACGGGCTTCAGCCCGCACATCCACATCCAACCCCGGTTCGGGCCTTCAGCCCCGGCGCCGCTCCACACCGCCTCAGTCGGCGTAAACCGCTTCCTGCACCCTCGCCTGCTCCACCATCTTCATCGGGTAGTAGGCATTCCGGTTGTACTGCTTCACCATGCGATTGGTATTGAAATAGGAGCCGTTGAACGCCAGTGTGGTGCGCATCAGGTGCGCCCATTCTTCAGGCGGCTTCAGATAGAGCGGCACCACCGACTTCTCCAGCTTGCTGTAGAGCGATTCGGCTTCATCCTTGTCCGTCGCGCCATCCTCGATCGCCCAGCCGGTCACGCCCTCGATGCAGCCTTCAATCCACCAGCCGTCAAGAATCGAGAGGCTCGGCACGCCGTTGAGGGCGGCCTTCATGCCGCTGGTTCCCGAAGCCTCATACGGCCTGCGCGGTGTATTCACCCACACATCCACGCCCGACGTCAGCAGGGCGCCCAGATCCCATCCGTAGTTCTCGAGATACACGATGCGCAGCAAATCGCCCGACAGCTTGTGCGCCGTCTCAATCACGTCATGGATCAGGGACTTCCCCGGAAAATCCTGCGGATGCGCTTTGCCCGCATACAAGATCTGCAGTCCGCCCGCCTGGGCCGCAATCTTCGACAGCCGTTCCGGATCGGTGAGCAACAGGCTGGCCCGCTTGTAGGTGGCAGCGCGGCGCGCAAAACCCAGCGTCAGAACCTTCGGATTCATCACCAGCCCGGTGCGAGAAGCCACTTCCGCCAGCAACCCCTCTTTTGACCGGTGATGCGCTTGCAGCAGTTCATCCTCGGGAAGATCGATCGCATTGCGCAGGTACAGATTGTCGCGCCGCCACGCCGGAAGATGCGCATCCAGCAGCTGCTGCACCGGCTCCGATATCCACGTTGGCGCATGCACGCCGTTGGTGATCGAATCAATCGCATACTCGGGGAACATTCCCCGCGAAACTTTGCCGTGCTGCATCGCCACGCCGTTGGCATAGCGCGAGAACTTGAGCGCAATGAGCGTCATGTTCAGCAGCCCCTCTTTGAAGCAGCCGAGCTTTTCCAGCCGCGCGGTGCGATCCGCGCCGAGAATGCGCATCGCTTGTTCGGTCGAGAAGCGGTCGTGACCGGCCGGAACCGGGGTGTGCGTCGTAAACACGCACTTCTTCCGCACCTGCGCGATGTCTGCGTCGGTGGCCACACCCAGCGGGCCGCCGCCCAGTTGCGACTCCAACAGCGCCAGCGTCAGAAAAGCGGCGTGACCTTCATTCATGTGGTAGACGTTTACACTCAGGCCGAGAGCGCTCGCCATCCTCGCTCCGCCCATGCCCAGCACAATCTCCTGCTGCAACCGGTAGTTCGTGTCGCCGCCGTAGAGGTGATCCGTCAGGCCGCGGTCCCATCCCGAGTTTCCCTCCAGATCCGTGTCCAGCAGATAAATCGGAACCACGTGTCCGGAACGGCCCATCAGGTCATAGCGCCAGGCTCGCACCGTCACCACGCGATCCTCAACCGACACCGTTACCCTCGCCGGCTCTTCCTTGCAGAAATCCGCGGGATTCCATGGCTGCACGTCTTCGCTCTGCTCGCCCGACCCGTTCAGGTGCTGCTGAAAATATCCCTTGCGGTGCGCCAGCGTAAAAGCAGCAAGCGGAATACTCAGGTCCGCGGCCGAACGAAGCGTGTCTCCGGCAAGCATTCCCAAGCCGCCCGAGTAGGTCGGCATCGCAGGGTTGATCGCGATCTCCATCGAGAAGTACGCAACCAGGCCAGATTGGGGGAAACCCTCAGAAGAATATGTCTTCAATAATTCCGATTGCATCGTAATCTCTCTGCGGCTCTGCAAGTCTTTCAAAAAAGTACGACTTCGATTCTTAACTAGAAACGGCCAGGTCGAATCAAAGCTGCTGTTGATCAAATCGGCAAAAACACCTACCGATTTTAACAAGAATTCCAGACATAATTCGCTTTGCCGCCCGGTACCATTCTCCTTTGGGAACTGTTACTTTCGTTGCCCAAGTCCACGCAAAAGTGTTCCCTGGAGAGTATCCTCTTCGGTCAACTCCAGGGCCTTTCAGCCCACTTTGTGCGCCCCTCGCGACGCATGGCAGATCATGATCTGCGGCACAATCCCGGTCTCCGTTGCGTAGCGTGCCGAAAGCTCTTCTGCAAACTCCTGCGCATCGTCGCGCTCCACGAGGTTGATCGTGCACCCGCCAAATCCGCCGCCCGTGAGCCGCGCGCCGATCAGCCCCGGCAATCCCTGCGCCAGGGCCACCATGGCATCGGCCTCCACGCAGCTCGCCTCGAAGTCCTTGCTGTAGCTCACATGCGCTTCGGCCATCAAACGTCCAAGTTCTTTCATGTCGTTGCGCATCAGCGCCTCGGCCGCCGCAACCGTGCGCAGGTTCTCGCTGATCACGTGGCGCGCGCGTTTCAGGGCATTGGGGCTCATCTCCGATCCCCACTTCTTCAAATCGTCCAGCGTCGCATCGCGCAAGAACCGCACCTCGGGCCGGTGCCGTGCGATCACCGCCGCGGCTTCCTCCACCTCCGCGCGTCGGCTCGTGTACTCTCCGCCGGCTACCGAATGCTTCACCATCGTGTTTGCAATCACGAGCGCAACATTTCCCGGGATCGGCGCGAGCTTGAAGCTCAGGTCCCGGCAATCGAGCAGAAGCGCATGATCCGCCGCCCCATTCGCGGAGATGAACTGATCCATGATCCCCGACTTCGCGCCGACAAACTCGTTCTCTGCCCGCTGGCAAAGCCGTGCGAGCACGGGCCCCGCGTAGCTCGCCCCGATGAGCGACGTCACCGCCAGGGCGGTCGCCACTTCCACCGACGCGGAACTCGACAATCCCGATGCCACCGGAACATCGCCCCAGAGCGTCAGGTTGAAACCCGGAATCCTGTGCCCTTCGCCGCGAAGAATCGCAAGCACCCCAAGCGGATAATCCGTCCAGTGCTTCGCCGCCGTCTTGGGCAGATCGGCCGCTTCGAACTTCCGCTCTTCGAGAAAATTCTCAGAGTAGAGCGCGATCTTTCCGTCCGTACGCGGCGAGATTCCGGCCAGCGTCGCAAAGTCGATCGCTGCCGGCATCACAAACCCTTCCGCGTAATCCGTGTGCTCCCCGATGAGGTTGACGCGCCCCGGCGCCACGTACACCGCGGCCTCCACTCCAAATCGAGCCTTGTGCAGTGCACGCAATGATTGAGGATCATGCATGAGAGAGCCCTAGATTCTTTCAATTCCTACAGCCAGCGGCCATGTAAAAACCTCTCCCGCCGCCAAATTACGCGTCCACTTCCCACCCTGGGCCAGCGAATCCACCGGCGCCGTGGCGGGCTCAAGAGCCGCGCACATCTGCTTCGGCCCCGGCCGCTCCGGCCATCCGCCATAGCAGAGCCACATCCCTAAAAACGGCGTAGCCGCCGGATCAAAGCCAAACCGAATCCTGACTCCGGCCTTCGGCCGCACCAGCTCGCACCATCCCTCGCCCGCCTTCAGCGGTCCCGCAAAAAGCTTTTCCGCGATTCCTGATCGCTCCGGCTGCACAACCCGCAGATCGGCCTCGCCCGCCGCCGTGTGCGCCATCGGCCACCGCACTTCGACGCCCGCCGATCCCAGCCGGTTGCCCCGCGATCCCTCTACACGCAATGCTGCAATCGAATCCGGAAGCACGACCGCATCTCCTTCTTCCACCCGAAAAAGCGGATGCGCCGCCCATGACCACGGAACCCCGGCCTGGCCTGTATTTGTCAGCTTGTAATGAAAACGAAGTTCCCAGCCCTTTGAGGTCTGGTCGAGAGCCATCGTTCTCTCCAGCGTCAGCGGCAGCGAAAAACACTCGCCCTTCAGCGTGACGCGCAGCGGCACCCCGCTCCCCGATTTCTGATCTCTCTTCCCTTGATCCCCTGGTGCCTGGGTTTCCCACTCGACTCGCCACAGATCTCCATGATCGGGAATCTTCGCAGGGCCGCGTGCTGTTTCCACCTCGCAGGCCGCAACCGAGGGCAGGCATTCGTCCCACCCGCTGGCATCTCCGGCATCGAACGGCATTGCCCGCGTACGGGGCCCAATCTGAGCGAGAGGAGACTGCAGGAGTTCATGGCCTTCGACACAAATCGACGCGATTTTTCCGCCAAATTCCGGCAGCACTGTCACGGAGCAATTCCCGGATTGGATGAGAACGTTTTCTTTTCCAGCCCGGACCAAACATCCGTCTGCCATCCGCGTCTACGCCCCCTGAACTTCTCCGTACGATTCGGTCAGCCTGTCCCAAATGGCGTCAAGCCATTCCAGGTGCTCCGGCTTCATGAGTACCGAACGTAAGCACGTCACATTTCCCTGTCCGTTTCCCGGAACCTGGACGGGACCGCCGAACCAGGATTGCGGCAATTGTACAAGGGCAAGGTGCAAATCCCGCGCGGCGCATGCAAGAAAAGTCCTTTGCGCCAGATCCGAGGCTTCCGCAGCCGTCCTTGCCCGAGCCGCCCAAACCACGATATCCAACTCCGGTGGCTCACCGGGCGCCGGGTTCTGAGCCCCGGCAAGTGACTGGCCAAGCGTCACAAATCTCGCGTCTTCGTGGAGCCTGCGGTGCAGTTCGAGCGCAGCCCGGCGTCCCTTGGCCAGACCCGCAGCAAACTGACCGCCGGGCGTGAGCGGCAAGAGCTGCTGCGTTGCCCAAAGCGCCACCGCCGAGGCCCCGGCCCGGGAACACTCCAGGCTGATTTCGCCCAAGTGCAAATCCTTCGACGTGAAATAGGTATAGGGTGAGTCGTGTTTGTAGAAGCGCCCGACTGCTGGGTCTTTGAACAGAACGCACCCGCATCCGTAGGGCTGCAGGCCGTGCTTGTGCGGATCGACCACGATCGAGTCTGCCTGATCGATCCGCTCGAATGCCTTCCGCGCGTCCCCATCGAGCTCGGCGGCGACCAGGCGGAAATACCCCCCGTAGGCCGCATCCACATGCACCCTGAACCCATACCGGTCGCGCAGTTCAAAAATCTCAGCCAGAGGATCGACGGCTCCGATCGCCGTTGTCCCCAGCGTCGCCACGACCGTCCCCACATCCCCGCGCTTGAGCTCATCCTCGAGCGCATCGAGCCGCATCCGGCCCCGTTCATCGGCCGCAACTGCGCTGTATTCAAGCTTCAGCACGTGCGAGATCCGCCCGTGCGTATAGTGCGCCTGCGCAGACCCTAAAACTCGAGACTTGCCCGGAATGCCCTCCGCGAGCTGCCCCGCCACCCACAGAGCCTCAAGGTTGGCCATCGTGCCGCCCGACGTCAGGTGCCCCAGAAACTCCGTCCACCCGAACATCCGCGCGATCCCGGCAACCGCCTCCATCTCCATCTCAGAGCTGGCCCGCCCCCCATCTCTGGCATGGTTGTTGGGATTGATCTTCATCGCCAGCGCGTAAGCGGCCCGTGCCACCGGATGCGGCGGCTTCAGCATCTGTCCTGCATAAAGTGGATGAAAATAGGGATAGTTATCGCCCAGCCGCTCGGCGACCAGGTCCAATACTCGCGCCATGGCATCCGCGTCCGCTCCGGCTTCAGCCGCAAGGTCATACCCCGGCAGACCGGCAAATTCGGCCTCCAGCCGCTCTCCGGCCTTGGAAAGCAAAACGGTCATCGGGTCCATCGGCATAGGCGATTCGGGTGGATAAGACCCTTCACCCTATCACAGGCAGGTCCATGGGGTTCATTTCGAACCTCTCCAGTCGTATACCCATTTCGTAATGGGAAGAGGGCAGAGAATCGGTGTCGGGAAATTTCGGAGGGATGCTACACTGGATGTAGCGTTAGAACCGAACCGGGCGTGAGCAGTACTCGCCCAACCAGAGCAAGATTCTGCCAGTGGTCGCTCCGATTCATCCAGCGCAATTCAATCCAGGAAGCAACATCCAATATGGAACAAGGTACTGTGAAGTGGTTTAATGACGCGAAAGGCTTCGGCTTCATTTCGCGCCAGAACGGCGAAGACGTCTTCGTGCATTACTCTGCAATCAACTCGAGTGGTTTCAAGAGCCTGCAGGAAGGTCAAGCCGTGCAGTTTAACGTGGTGAAGGGGCCCAAGGGGTGGCAGGCTGCGGACGTTCAGCCACTGTAAGCCGCAAGCCGCCGGATTCCGGCAGAATCTCGAAAAAGAAAGCAGGGGCTGGGAGCAATCCCAGCCCTTCGCTTTTGGGCGAGATCTCTCCGTGGGTCACCGGTCTGGCCCCTCCGCACTTCCGGGAAGCGATCCTTGTTCAACCCGATCCCGGTTCACCCATCCCGCTACCTGCGGCTGGCTCGCGAACCTCCTCGAAGCGGACCGCTAACTCCGCTCACCCGTCGGCGAAGCCGCCGGCTGACTCGCCGGCTTCCATCATCCGGTATTTCTCAGTCCCGCCGAAATCCCGCTGATCGTCGCCGCAATCGCGCGATTCACTTCCGGCGTATCTTCGCCGCCGCGCTTGCGCCGCAACATGTCCACCTGGATCAGGTGCATCGGATCGACATACGGATTGCGCAGCCGGATCGACCGGGCCAGCACCTGGTTTGTCTCCAGCAAATCCTTCTGCTTGGTAATGGCCAGCACCGCGTAGACCGTGCGATGCAGCTCCGCCTCCAGCATGGTGAAGACGCGATCTCTCAGCTCGACATCCTCCACCAGCATGGAATACTGGCGCGCCGTCGCCAGATCCGCTTTGCCCAGGGCCATCTCCACGTTGCGGATCAGGTCGATGAACAGGGGAAACTCCCGCGCCATGGTTTGCAGCAATTCAAGCGAGCCGGCGCGCTCCATCGATTTGCTCAGCGCGTGCCCGACGCCAAACCAGGCGGGCACAAGAAGACGCGATTGCGTCCAACCAAACACCCACGGAATCGCGCGCAGGTCCGCAATATTCGCCGATGCCTTGCGCCGCGATGGTCGCGACCCGATCATGGCATGTTCCAGTTCGCCCACCGGCGTCGACTGCTCGAAGTAGGTAATGACCTCGGGGTTCTCGAGGATCTGCTGCCGATAAAACTCAAACGACACGGCGGACAACTCGTCGAGCGCCGCTTCCCACTCCGGCATCAACTTGCCGGTGAAGTGGCCTTCGGGATCGCGCGCGTTCGGCCGCGCCAGCGCATCGAGCGACGCCGCGATCATCAGTTCAAGGTTGCGCTCAGCCAATACCTCGTCCGAGTACTTGAAATGGAGCACCTCGCCTTGTTCGGTGATGCGCAGCTGCCCTTCAAACGAGTCCATCGGCTGCGCGAAGATGGCGCGATGGGTCGGTCCGCCCCCGCGCCCCACCGTCCCGCCGCGCCCGTGAAAGAGCCGCAGCTTTACGCCGCACGCGCGCGCCACCTGGTGCAGAGCGCGATGGGCGCGAAAGATCTCCCAGGTGCTGGTCAGCATCCCGCCGTCTTTGTTGGAATCGGAGTAGCCCAGCATCACTTCCTGCCAGTGACCCCAGCTCGCCAACAGTTTCTGATAATCGGGCCTGCTCCACAACTCGCGGCAAATTGCCGGCGCGTTGCGTAAGTCTTCAATCGACTCGAAGAGCGGCACCGGCATGAGTCCGGGGTCCCCGGCGGCGGGTCTTTGCCGCTGGGGTGAAAGTCCGGGGTCCCCGTGCGCGCCTTCCACGCGCACGCCTCCCAGCCGCGCCAGCCGCACCACTGCCAGCACATCCTCCACGCTCGATGCCCCGCTGATTACGTATTGCCGGATCGCTTCCGGCGAACAACCCTGCTTTGCCTCGGCGACCACGCGAAACGTTTCCAGCACGCGCGCGGTCTCCGCCGAAAGCTCGCCCGGCAAGGACGGTGCCACGGAGTCCGCAATGGCTTCTTTCAGGGCCGCGGCATGCACCCGCGCATGCTGGCGGATATCGAGCGTGTGCAGGTGCAGTCGGAAGGTGCGCACCTGCAGGATGAGAGGATCGACGAGCGTCCGCGCAATCCGCAGCCCTTCATGGGTCGCCAGCGACTCCCGCAACACCTCCAGGTCGTCAAGAAACTCCTCGACCGAGCAATAGGCCGGGAGGACCTGCGCGAGCTTGTCCTGCCCTTGTGTCATCGTGAAGGGCATGACCGGAAGGGGCACCCCGGACTGCTGCTCACCGGTCTCCTCGAGCGTTCGCTGGATGCGCGCCTTCAAACAAATCGCGAAGCGGCGGTAGTATTCGAATTCGTACTGCGCGCCGAAGACCTGCGACTCCGGCGTGTGCACCTGGGCCACGTAGGCGTTGAGGCGCGTGAGCAATGCTTCGCTCACCGGCCGTTGCTGCGCGCTTGTGGTCACCAGGTCGATCAGGACATCGAGCTGGCGCTGGTAATAGAGCAGCAGGTGACCGCGCGCCAGGCGCAGCGCGTCCCGCGTCACCTGGGGAGTGACATAGGGATTACCATCGCGATCGCCCCCGATCCACGAGCCGAAATGCAGCATGAGGGGCAACTCGTGCGGATCGATCTCAAGGCCATACGACGAACGCAACGCCTCGGCAATCTCGCGGTAAAGCGCGGGCAGAGTGGCGAAGATCGAGACGTCGTAGTAGTCGAGGCCCATCTTCACTTCATCAAAGACAGTCGGCCGTCGCGAACGCACCTCATCGGTTTGCCACAGGCTCGTGATCTCGGCACGAATAAGATTCTGCAGGCGCGCGAGATCCTGCTCGGGAATCGGAATCCGATCGAGGGTTGTAAGAAACTCGCCGATGCGCCGGCGCTTCATCATCACCGTGCGGCGCGCCGCCTCGGTCGGATGCGCGGTGAAGACCGGGACGATGTGTACCCGCTTGAGCCATTCCATGGCCTCCTCGGCGCGGATGCCCACACGACGCATCTCGCACAGCGTCCCGGCAAGCGAACCGCGCTGGCGGCCGGCTTCCCCGCTCAACTGCAGCGCAATGCGGCGCCGCTTGCGATGGTTTGTCTCCGCCAGGTTGATCAGCTCGAAGTAGAAGGCAAAGGCGCGCGTGAGCAGGATGGCGCGCTCGACCGGTAACGAATGCACCAGTTCCAGCGCCTTGGCTCCGTGCCGCGCGGCTTCCTCGTCTTTGCCGCGGGCTTCGGCGTCGCGGCGTCGAATGGTGCCTTGACGCAACGCTTCGACATGTTCGAAGAGATCTTCGCCTGCCTGTTCGCGCAGCACCTCGCCAAGCAACGTGCCGAGAGAGCGTACGTCGCGACGCAATGGAGCTTCCTTGAGCTCACCGGTGCGCGCTTCGAGTTCGGCCAGCCGCTGCGACCAGCTCTCCGGATTCCAGAGGAGGGGCATCGTCTTGATTATGCCTGACCCGAATCGACCTCCCGGCCTGAGCAGCTTCCGCGGACGGAGGGGAATGCGGCAGAATGGCTGCATGCTTTCTTTCCGTTTCGTGTCCCGGATGCTGCTTCTTGCCTGCCTTTGGTCCGCTCCCCTTGCGATACCCGCGCAAACGCCAGCCCCCAAGGGTCCTCCAAACACGCCCGCGACGCACCCCGAGCGCCCCCAGGCGCCGACGCGCGATCCGCACACGCCCGGATATGTCGATGCCGTCACGCTTCCGGATGGCACGGTGCCCGCTCCCGACAAGGATGGCAACTTCATCATCGGCCCGACGCACACGCCCGCTCCCGAACTCGCCTCCCTCGACGCGCCGCTGAACGGCAAAGTTGTCGAGTTCACGATGAGCTCGACAGACAGCAAGTTCTATCCGGGCATCGCCCGTGACCCCGGCACGTTTGGCACGCCAGATCCGAACGACCCCGCAAGACTCATCGTCACCACCAGCCATCCCGCGCCGTATACGCGCAAAGTCGCTGTCTACGTGCCGCCAAACTATGTGCCCGGAACAGCCGCCCCATTCATCGTCGGCGCGGACGGGCCGGACCGTCTGCTCTTCGCGGCGCTCGACGGCCTGATCGCCGAGCACAAGCTCCCGGCGATCATCGCCGTCTCCATCGGCAACGGCAGCGGCGATGCGCAAGGCAGCGAGCGCGGACTCGAATACGACACCATGTCTGGCCGCTATGCCGAGTTCGTCGAGCACGAAGTGTTGCCGCGCGTGGAGAGCGAAGCTCACGTCAAGCTGACCCACGATCCCGATGGCCGCGCCGCGACCGGAGGAAGTTCCGGAGCGGCCTGCGCGCTGATCATGGCCTGGTATCACCCCGAGCTCTATCACCGCGTGCTCAGCTACTCCGGCACCTTCATCAACCAGGAGTGGCCCAGCGACCCCAAGATGCCGCATGGAGCGTGGACGTTTCACGAGCACCTGATTGCCGACAGCCCGCGCAAACCGATCCGCATCTGGATGGAAGTGGGCGATCGCGATCTCTACAACCCGAACTCCATGCGCGACGGCATGCATGATTGGGTGCTCGCCAATGAGCGCATGGCTAAGGTTCTGGCGGAGAAGGGCTACAAGTACCAGTTTGTCTTTGCCGAAAACGCCGGTCACGTCGATCGCGGCGTGCGGCAGCAAACCTTGCCCGAAGCGCTGGAATGGCTTTGGCAGGGTTATGAGCCGACTGAGGGCCGTTAAGACCCATCAGCCCGTGCCGATCAGCTTCAGATAATCGGGCTCATCGGCGATGGATTGATAGCGGAACCCGCGCACGATCCTGCGATCTTTCAGAAAGAACACGCCGGGCATCTGGTGTCCGTCTTCCCGGATCATGCCGATACCATATTTCCGCAAAGCGCCTGACAGCCATCCCTTCCAGACGGCCGGGCTGAGCAGATGCAAGAACGGATTGCGGCGTGACAGCGCAAAGGAAGGCTTCTGGTAGAGCGAGGCATCCGGATTACTCACCCGCTCCACGTCGGAAAGCTGGTAGTAGTCGAAGTAGGGCTTGGCCCGCTCGGGCGAGCCGAGATGCACAAACACCGGAACCGCACCCCTGGCCGCAATCTGCCCGCGAATCTGCGCGACCTGGTCGAGCGCCTGCCTGCAAAACGAGCAGCCGAAGTGGCGAAGAAAGATCAGTAGAATTGGGGATGCGTCGAGAATCTCAAGAAGCGAACGACCCGACTCAGCGCGGTACTCGCGTAACGCGGCCATAAGCTCGGAGTCTTCAGCGGTATGCGTTGCGTCTGCTGGCATTAAGGATCAATCCAGCATAGACCGGAACGCCCTCCATGGCTCAATTGTTTTCAAGCTGGAGCGTCAGTTCTTCCCACTCGGCGGTCAGCGATTCGAGCTGCGCGCGGAGTTGCGCGGCCAGGTCGGTAAGGCGCTGCGTTTCCGTTGCAGAGACGTAGACCGCCAGTTGCTGCTCGGTGTGCGTAATCGAAGCTTCGACCCGCGGAATCTCCTCTTCGAGAAACGCACAGCGGTCTTCCATTTGCTTTTGCCTGATTGGATTGAGACGGCGCTGTTTCTCCTTGGGTCCGGAGCCATTGGACGGCTCGAACCCTCCTTCAATCACGATGGTGTTGGAGGGCGGTAATGTGCCTGCTGCTTCCAGGACGGATGCAGAGGCGGACGACCGCGCGTCCTTCGCTTCGGGCGGAGTGACCGCTTCGCGCGGAATGGGCGAGAGGGCCACTGGCGAAGCGGCGAGCCCGGCCAGTTGCTCCTTTTTGCGCACATAATCTTCGTACGTGCCCTCGTACGCTGTGATCGCGCCATTTTCTACCTCGAGCACGCGCGTTGCCAGGCGGTCGATGAAGTAGCGATCGTGCGAGACGAAGACCACGGTGCCCGAAAACGCAGCGATCGCATCCAGCAAAACATCCTTCGCACGCATGTCGAGGTGGTTGGTCGGCTCGTCGAGCAGCAGGAAGTTTGACGGCGAAACCAGGATGCGCGCCAGCGCGAAGCGATTGCGTTCGCCGCCCGAGAGCACGCCCAGCCTCTTGAAAACGTCGTCGCCGGAGAAGAGGAAGCAGCCGAGAAGCGAGCGCAACTCCGACTCGGGGACTTTGATGGCCGCGCGGCTGATGTCGTCGAGCATGCGCGCCTCGGGATCGAGCACCTTGTACTGATCCTGCGCGAAATACTCGCTGACCACGTTGTGGCCGAGCTTGACCGTGCCGGCCGTCGGAGCTTCAACGCCGGTGAGCAGCTTGATGAGCGTTGATTTGCCCGCGCCGTTCACTCCAACCAGGGCTACGCGATCACCGCGATGGATGGTGAAGCGCGCACCACTGAACACCTGTTTGGGCCCGTAATTCTTCCCCAGGTTCTCCGCCTCCACAACCGTACGCCCGGAAGGCGCCGGCTGCGGAAACTTGAAGTGGATGACGGGCTCCTCTTCAGGAATCTCGATGCGCTCGATCTTTTCCAGCTCCTTGATGCGCGACTGCACCTGCTTGGCCTTGGTGGCCTGGTACCGGAAGCGGCTGATGAAGGCCTCGAGATGCTCGATCTGGTCACGCTGGTTTTTGTAGGCGGCTAGCAGCTGCGCGCGGCGTTCTTCTTTCTGCGCGAGGTACTTGGTGTAGTTGCCGTGATAAATCGTCAACCGCTTATTCCAGATCTCGACGGTGCGGTCGATGGTGACGTCGAGAAAGTAGCGGTCGTGGGAGATGAGGATGTAGCCGAAGGGATAGCTTTTGAGATAGCCCTCGAGCCAGTTGCGCGTCTCCAGGTCGAGATGGTTCGTGGGCTCGTCGAGCAGCAGCAGGTTCGGCTTGGCGAGCAGCAGCTTGGCGAGGGCGATGCGCATCTGCCAGCCCCCGGAGAATTCTTCGGTCTTGCGCTGCCAGTCGTCTTTGCCGAAGCCGAGGCCGGTGAGCACCGCGCCCACCTGCGCGTCAAGCGCGTAGCCGTCGAGCGCGTGAAAGCGATCCTGCAAGGTGGAGTAGCGCTCGGCTGCGGCTTCATATTCGGCGCTGCCGTGGTCGAGCTCGGCAAGCTGGCCGGCCAGGCGCTCGATTTCGCTCTCCATGCCGCGAATCTCGTCGAACACGGTGAGGCATTCCTCAAAAATGCTGCGGCCGGAGAGCTGCAACCCCTCCTGCGGCAGATAGCCGATGCTCATGCCGCGCGTCTGCTGCATGGTTCCGTAGTCGAGCGACTCGAGACCGGCCAGGACCTTCATCAGCGTGGATTTGCCGGTACCGTTGGCGCCGACGAGCGCGGTCTTTTCATTCGCGCGGATCAGCCAATCCGCTTCGAGAAAGAGAATGCGCGGTCCAAAGCGCTTGCCGGCTTGTTGAAGCGAAAGCATCCAACTCTATTTTCGCAGGTGCTGCAGCGGCTTGGGACGGTGAGGACCCGGGCGATCAAAGGTCGGCTGCATGCAATGCTTATTGCACCGGCGCAGAGAAGCGGGCAGCGATTTCAGCGCTGGCCTGTAGGAGCGGATCGAGGGCGATGGACGGGACCTTAGCGCCGCAGTCGCGCAGAGTCCCGAGCAGGATTTCCGTAGGAATGTTGCCGACGAGCGCGTCCTGCGCAAACGGGCAGCCGCCCAGACCGCCAAGGGCAGAGTCGAAACGACGGCAGCCTGCGCCGTAGGCAGCGCGAATATGTTGGGCAGCCCGGTCGGCACGAGCGTGCAGATGAACGCCGATCTCGAGATCGTCGTGAGCCGCGCGCACGGCCAGCACTGTTTCGGCGATCTGCTGCGATGCGGCGACACCCACGGTATCGGCGAGCGAGATCTGCTGCACACCGGAATCAGCAAGCACCTCGCACGCAGTCGAAACCTCATCGACGCTCCATGGTTCGCCATAGGGATTGCCGAACGCCATCGAGATGTAGGCGACGACATCGAGGCTGGCGCTCTGCGCGAGAGAGACGATGGCTTCGAGCGCGTCGAGCGATTCTTCGGGCGTCTGGTGCTGGTTGCGGCGCAGAAATTCTGCCGAGATCGAATACGGAAACCCGAGGGTCTGCACGACGCCCGTCTGGATGGCGCGTTCAGCTCCTTTTTGATTCACGACGATTCCGATGATTTCCACGTGCTCAGGTGGCGCAAGAACCTCCAGCACCTGCTCGGAATCGGCCATCTGCGGAACGGCAGCCGGTGAAACGAAGCTCACCGCGTCAATGTGCGTAAAGCCGCCGGCGATAAGCTTGCGCAGGTAGTCGGCCTTGGTTTCCGGCGGAATCTGCTTGTGCAGCCCCTGCCAGGCGTCGCGCGGGCACTCGACGATTTTGACGGTGTCGGGCATCTATCTCAGGGTACAAGGAGCAGAACGGACAAGGGAACAGGACAGCGATGCCGGTAGTGACCTTCCCAGGTCTCAGAGCGAGACCTGGGGCACCCAAGTTGTGGCCGTCTCAATCGCTGAGGCGCCGAGGGCGCTTTCCGCCCGGACCGCAAATCCCTACCCGCGCGAGGGATGGACTTTGAGGATCTCGCGCGCGATCACCATGCGCTGGATCTCGCTGGTGCCTTCGCCGATGGTGCAGAGCTTGACGTCGCGATAGAACTTTTCTGCCGGATAGTCTTTGATGAAGCCGTAGCCGCCGAAGAGCTGTACCGCCTCGTCGCAGATGCGCACGGCGACTTCGCTGGCGAAAAGCTTTGCCATTGACGATTCCCGGGTCACCTTACGGCCGGAGTCCTTGAGCACTGCCGCGCGCTGGGTGAGCAACCGCGCTGCGTCGAGCTCGGTTGCCATGTCGGCCAACTTCCACTGGATGCCCTGAAACTCGGCGATCGCCTTGCCGAACTGGCGGCGTTCTTTCACGTATTTCAGAGCGGCGTCGAGCGCGCCGCGGCCAATGCCCAGTGCCAACGCAGCGATGGAGATGCGGCCGCCGTCGAGCACGCGCATGGCATCGACGAATCCTTCTCCCTCCTTGCCGAGCAGGCTCTCGGCGGGAATCTCGCAGTCTTCAAAGATCAGCTCGCTGGTGTCGCTGGCGCGCAGGCCGAGCTTGTTTTCTTTCTTGCCGGGCCGGAAGCCTTTGGTTCCCTTCTCGACCACAAAGGCCGAGAGACCGTGCGTGCCCTGTGTCTTGTCGGTCACGGCAATCACCACGGCGACATCCGCATGATGGCCGTTGGTGATGAAGGTCTTGTTGCCGTTGAGAACATAGCTGTCGCCCTTCCTGGTCGCGGTGGTGCGGGCATTGCTGGCGTCGGAGCCGGAGCCGGGCTCGGTAAGTCCCCAGGCCGCGAGCCATTCGCCGCTTGCAAGCTTGGGCACATACTTCTTCTTCTGGGCCTCGTTGCCGGCGAGGAAGATATGGTTGGTGCCGAGCGAATTGTGCGCGGCCACTGTAATGCCTATTGACCCGTCGACCGCCGAGAGCTCTTCGATGGCGAGAACATAGTCCACGTAGCCCAGACCCGCGCCGCCAAATTCCGGCGGAAAGATCACGCCGAGCAATCCCATCTCGCCAAGCTTCTTGACGGCCTGCAGCGGAAACTCGCTCTTCTCGTCCCACGCCATGATGTTCGGAGCGATTTCGCGCGCGGCAAAGGCGCGGATCTCCTTGCGCAGGTGCTCCTGCTCTTCGGTGAGAACGAAGGGGTAGAGGCTTTCGGTGGTTTCAAGCGTTGCGGCCATAGTGGCTCCTTCTTCTGTCAGATGCAGTTATTCAAGCGCTCAGGTAATTGCCCGGGAAGACAGGCCCAGGAAGAAATCATGTCTGCAGAACTCCGGGATTGAAGCGGGGGACTTCGGGATTGAGCGCACAGGCTTCGAGCGCGGCAATCAGCACCTCTCTCGTCTTCGCCGGATCAATGATGGCATCGATCCACAAGCGCGCCGCGCCGTAGCGCGGATCGGCCTGCTGGTCGTAGGCAGCGCGAATCTCATCGTGGAGCTCCGCTCTTTCGCGTTCCGAGAGAACTTTGCCCTCCCGTTCCAACTGCCTGGCGCGAACCTCGGCAAGGGTGTTCGCCGCTGACGCTCCGCTCATCACGGCGTAGCGCGCGCTTGGCCATGCGAAGAGAAAACGCGGATCGTAGGCTTTGCCGCACATGGCGTAGTGGCCGGCGCCAAAGCTTCCCCCAATGATCATCGCGATCTTGGGGACGACGCTGGTTGAGACCGCGGAGACCATCTTGGCGCCGGCGCGAATGATGCCCGACCACTCGGCGTCTTTGCCGACCATGAAACCGTTCACGTCATGGAGGAAGATCAGAGGCACGAGGTTTTGATTGCAGTCCATGATGAACCGCGCAGCCTTCTGTGCGCCCTCGGTGTAGATGACCCCGCCGACCTCGATGCGTCTGGCTCCCGCTGCCGGGCCCATGGCGACGATCTGATTCTGATTTGTCTTCTGATTGGCGACGATGCCGACGGCGTGGCCGCCGATGCGCGCATAGCCGCAAAGAACGGTACGGCCGAACCCCTCTTTGTATTCGTCGAACTCACTGCGATCGGCGATGCGTGCGACGACTTCGCGCATGTCATAGATATTGGTTGCGCCCGGCTCCGGGTTGATCAGCGCGTAGAGGTCTTCAACGGCAAACTTCGGCGCGTCGGCAGCAGGGTCATAGGGAATCCGCGAATAGACCTCCGCGGCAACAGACGCCTTGGAACGCACGCCCATCTTGTCGACCAGGGAGCGCATGCGCGCGATGCAGAGATGATCGTTGGGCTCCTTGAAGTCGACTGTGCCGGAGATCTCGGCATGCATCGCAGCGCCGCCCAGTTCTTCGGGATCGCTCTTCTGGCCAATGGCAGCCTGCACCAGCGAAGGTCCGGCGAGAAAAAGTCCGGAGCCTTCGGTCATCAGCACCGTGTCCGTCATGACAGGTAGATAGGCGCCGCCGGCAACGCACATCCCCATGATCGCGGTGATCTGCGGAATGCCCAGCGAGCTCATGACGGCGTTGTTGCGGAAGACGCGGCCGAAATCATCGGTGTCGGGAAAGACATCTTCCTGCAAGGGAAGAAAGACCCCCGCGGAATCGACAAGATAGAGCGTCGGGATGTGATTCTCGAGGGCGATGGTCTGGGCGCGCAGGACCTTCTTCGCGGTCATGGGAAAGAAGGCTCCGGCTTTCACGGTGGCGTCGTTGGCGATGATCATGCACAGGCGCCCACTCACGCGGCCGATCCCGGTAACGACGCCTGCGCCGGGAGCACCGCCATATTCCTGATACATGCCGTGCGCGGCCCAGAGGCCCAGCTCCAGAAAATTCTCCTCATCGTCGAGCAGAAGCTTGAGCCGTTCGCGCACGGTGAGCCGGCCCTTACCTCGCTGGGCCTCAGCAGCTTTCGCGCCGCCGCCCAAGCGGATTGCAGCCTCCTGCTCGCGCAACGTGTTCAACAGGGCGAGAAGGGCAACGCGGTTTGCCCGCGACCGCGCCGACTCGAGGTCAAGCACGGAGCGCAGCCGATTTTCCATCTTCGCGATCTCAGCCATGAAGCCATCCGCACAAGCTTGCCGACTATAGCATCTTCGACGGTGGGGGCGGCAACTGGGTGGTCTCTTCGATCGCAGTTGGCTATTCCGCGGTAACCGCAGCTTAAGTTCGTTCAGGCCTGAAAGCAAACCGGCCCCCACCAGGAGGGCCGGAGCGGGCTCGGTTGATGGCCGGCTAGTTGACCGTCACGGTAAAGGTTGCCGGCGCCGGAGCTGGCGAGGCAACGGGGTTTCCGCCGGCGGTCACAGTGAAGGTATAGACGCCCGCTGTGGTTCCGGGCACGCTTTGGCTGGTGCCCCCTTTGCCGGTACTCGGTCCGCCGCCACTGCAGGCAGAGAGGGCGCCCAGCCCAACCAGCAGCACCAGTATGCCGAGCATGGCGCGCCAGCCGCGCCGTCGTGCGGGAATTCCAAAGAAAACCAGCAGCGCGAGAACCGCGCTTGCTGCGCCCGCGATCCGCCGGCCGGGAAGTTCCGGTCGGGTGAGAGCCCCGCTCGACGCTGCAGTCGTTGAAACCGTCGCCGTCGCGGTTCCGCTGGTGGTCGTCGAAGAGAGGGTAATGGGACTGCCGGTGATGGAGCACGTCGGCACGTCCGTCGCCGCCGTTGGATATTGGGTGAGTGCGCAGTTCAACAGAATCGACCCGGCATAGGAAGTTGAGCTGGACACCGTGATCGAGGAAGTTGTCGTGCCGCCGGGAGCGATCGCCGTGGCGGAGCCCGCGGAGACGGAGTAGGTTGCCGCGGCAACCGCGGCAGTGACAGTAACCGAGGCCGTTCCACTCGCGCCCACATAATCTTTGTCGCCGCTATAAGCGGCTGTGACCGTGTCGGTGCCGACCGTCAGGCTGTTTGCGGGAATCGTGATGTTGTAGACGCCGTTGGCGAGCAGGGTCGGCGTGGACGTGTAGCTGCCGCTGGTCAGCGTCACTGTGCCGGTCGGGCTTGCGCCGCCGCCGCTTACGCCCCCGGTGATGGTCAACGAGGAGTTGGCTGCGATGCTGGTTGGGACCGCCGAAGCCGTAATGGTTGGCGTCAGCTTGGTCACCGTGACGGTCGCCGAATTGTAGGTCTGCGCGTAGGTTGAATCGCCGCTGTAGTTCACGTAGAGGCTATCGGTGCCTCCGGCAAGGCTGTCGGCTGGAATCGGGAAGCTGGCCGCGCCGTTTTGCAGAACCTGCAGCGGCGCAACGTATCCGCCGCCCACAAGGGTGACCGTGCCGGTGGGCCCTGTCCCTGTCCCGGCAACTGTCACGCCAACCGTCATCATCTGGTTCACGCTGATGGTGCTCGCCGAGGGGCTCACTGTCACGGTGGCTGCTGCCGTCCCGCCGCTTCCGGTCCACACACTCGCATTGACAACGTTCGCCACGTTCAACGAGCCGAGCCCGGAGCCCTGGTCGTAGCCCGTGGTGGCGTTGTAGCCGGAGAGAATCCCGACGCTATCGCCGGAAACGAGGGTGCAGTTGGGCGAGCCCGCGAGACACGGCATGGCGTTGTTGCTGGCGAACGGAGTGGAAGAGCCATCAATATCGTTGAAGTAGCACGAAGGAGCGCTCGCGGTAACCGTCTCGGAGCTGCAACTTGAATACGTCTGCATGGCAGCCAGCCTGTAGAGCCCCGCGTTCGGATTTCCCTGCGGCGAACCCGCCTTCTGGTTGATCAGCGCCATCACGCCGGCCATCGCAGGCGAAGCAACCGACGTTCCACCCACCTCCTGATAGACATTTTCGCTGGTCGAGCTGTAGGTGCAGTCGCTCCCGGCTTCGGCGACGCAGATGAGGTAAGCGCTCGCCAGGAAGCCGTTCGACGCAAAGAACGAGACGTCTGGGATGTCGCGCTTGCCGTCGTTCGGAACTCCGGGGATGCTCGTGCTCTGCCAGCT
The DNA here is from genome assembly GCA_035508555.1 of Occallatibacter sp. GTDB lineage: Bacteria > Acidobacteriota > Terriglobia > Terriglobales > Acidobacteriaceae > Telmatobacter. The sequence continues at coordinate 193,872 of DATJMU010000112.1, forward strand.
CGGCTTGGCGTAGCCGCCCGTGCAGCTGGCAACCGTTGAGCCGTCGCTGGTGGTGCAGGTGCTGGCCCCACCGCCTCCGCCGCCCACATCGACGAGGCCCGAGATATCTGCACCCGTTGCGTTGTAGAGGGCTTGGTACTCGTTGATCACAAACTGGCAGGCGCTTGCGGGGCCAGACGGGCTGGTCACGCCGGTCACGCCGCCTTGTTGCAGCAGTTGTGCCGCCGCCTGCAGATAGCCAAGAACCGAGGGATTGGTGCACGTGTTATTCCAGACAATCTCCGGCACATAGCCCGCGGCGCTTGCTCCGGTTGTTGGATTGTTGGTCGCATTCCAGTACGGAGAAATCGAGCAAGCTGTTGTCCCGCTTGGCTTGCACCAGCCGAAGTCTGTCCCGCCGACGGCGGTGTTGTAGGGTGTGGACGCTAAGCCGCTGACGGACGTTCCGTACTGGGCCTCATAGGGAACCGTGATGTCCAGTCCCTGATCGCAGGTGGCTGCACCCGCATCGCCCGCGGCGACAAATACCGCGATGCCTTCAGTCGCACCCGTCTCCCATAGGTTGTTGTAGGCGGCGTTTCCGCTTGTCCCCTCGGCCAGCTCGCATAATCCATAGCTGACGTTGAGAATGCGCGCACCCGAAAGCGGCGATGACGTGTTGTCGACGTTCTCAATCACATAGCTGGAGGAGTCGTAGACGGTGTCGTCGGTTGACGACATCAGGCCTGATGTCACGAGCACGACCTGGGCGCCGGGAGCAACGGAGCCCGACCACTCGACATCGAGGGAATTCTCCACCAGATCGTCAATCGTGCACGTCGCATTGGAGCTGGTGCTGGTGCAGATTCCGGGATCGAGGCCATTCGCGCCCGCGATCTGGATGGGTGTCGGACCCGCCGGCAGTCCGAAGGAACTGCGGAAAGTGGCCACATCCGTGGGATTGATGTCGCTGGTTCCGGCAACCGCGATCACTTGCCCGGTTCCGTTGATGGGTGTGGACGCGTTCCAGAGAGGCTGAACGTTGTAAATCGTCGCAAAGTCGTAGGGCGTGACGTCCTCGAGCGGATAACTGCCGCCCGAGCCGGTCACCGTGATCGAGAATGCCGGCTTCGGCTTCGCAGGATTGTTCGATGCTGCCGCGGGAGTTGCCCGCTGCCACTTCCCGGTGTCCTTATTGAGAGACGCCAGGCCGCCCATGCGGTGCAGAGGGCGCGGGAAGAAGTTATGCAGGGCCTTCACCCCCGACACAACCGGGGCCAGCGCCGCCGGGATCTGCGGGTCGCTCATGTTGCCGATGTGCTGCTCGCCGTGGACAGAGAGGTTGTGAATCTCGGTGTGAAAGGTGCTCTCAACCTGGGCAGCGGTCCCGCCAAAACGGATCGACATCCGATCTTGCGAGACTTCGGACACCGTGAAGCCATGGCCGGCCAGCCAGTTCGTAATCGTGGCCACGTCGGACAAGGACGGCCCGAAACGCTCACCCACTTCGGCGGGCGCGAGCCAGTGATGAAAATCAGGCGACGAGGAGTCGTACTGGGCAGCGACAAAATCGTCGAAGGCGGCCTGTTGCTCGGAACTCCTGCGCAACACCAGGATCAGGTCGGTCATGGGCAGCGCGGGGCTCACACGGCCGAGATCGTTCCGCGCATTCGCAGACGGGTGCGTATTTCCGGTAAGCGTGATCAGTTGACTCTCATCGATCGGCTCGGTGATTCTCGGTGCGGTTGCGGCGCGTTGGGCGACAACCGGCACAGCAAAAAGAATCGAAGCCGTGAATAAGCACGCTGGGAGGGTAGGGAGGAGACGCATGCGATTGAACCAGGGCACCTTTCTCGGAGAAGCCTCCGAAGTGACCAAACCCGTTGTCGAAACCGAGGGACAAAGCAGACTGGGACGCACGATGGCGCCCGTCCGGAATCTCCAAAAGAAGAGAGTTCGCAGGAATTGTACCCCGCTTCTTCGCATATTTTGAAGACAAACAGGCCGTCGCGAAGGCACGCTGGAGCGCCTTCCGTAACCCCAAAGAGGGATGGACTAAAAGAAGATCCTGGGGGAAGATGAGGCCGTTTCCGGTCCGGCAGAGAGGACCACCGTGGCGTCGCCTGGACGGCCTGCGCCAAACGCCCAATAACCATTTGACGAACCCCGTCCGCTGGGAGTTCAATTTCAGGCACAAAGCGGCTTGAGGCTGCGGGGGTAAGCGAGATGGGAGACTCTTCTATCTCGGTGCACGGCGCCAGCCGTGCCAGACGCACTCCTGTATTGATTGCAGAAGGCGATTCTGCCACCAGGCTGATTCTCATCTCCGCGCTCGATGAACAGCTCTTCGACCTCATCCTGGCAAACGACAGAAACGCGGTGTGGGCGGCCCTTGAACGCGAGATTTTGCCCAAGGTCTTTCTCCTGGACTGGGAAATGCCGGGCCTCGACGTCCTCCCGTTCTGCCGGGCGCTTCGCGATGCGTCGCGCGCTTACTATCCCTATCTGCTCATCATGGCCCGCGCGCAAAACAGTCATGAAGTTGCCCTGGCCCTGCAAGCCGGCGCCGACGATTATCTTGCCAGACCCTTTGCGGAAGAAGACATCCGCGCCCATCTTCGCGTCGCCGCACGCATCATCGAGCGCCAGGACAGCCTGATCAATACCCGTGAAGAGTCGCGGCTGCAGGCGATGAAAGACACTCTAACCGGTCTCTGGAGCCGAGCGGCCTTTCTTGAGCTGTTCGAGCGGGAACTGAACCGGGCGGCGCGGGCCGTCTCGCAAACGGGCCTCATGTTCCTTGACCTGGACCACTTCAAGACAATCAACGACAGACATGGCCACCTCGCAGGAGACTGCGTCTTGAAGGAGTTTGCGCGCCGCCTCACCCTCCACATCCGTTCCTATGATTTTGCGGGGCGCTTTGGGGGCGACGAATTCTGCGTCACCCTGCCAGACAGCAATCGCGAGCAACTGTGCATGCGCGCCGAAGTGATCCGGCAAGGCATCGCGACCGATCGCGTGAGCGTTGCAGACACCAGCATCCCGCTTTCGGTCAGCATCGGCGCAACCGTGGTCCCGCCGTTTTCTCAAGAGATCACTTCATTCCCCCTCCTGATCGCGGACCTTGCGCTTTACCGGGCAAAGTCCTCAGGACGCAACTGCACGGTCTACTGCGACAGAACCTGGGCCAGTGCTCCGACTGAGGCGCCGCCCGCGATTTGCAAGCATTGCGACCTGCCCCGTGGAAGCTGTCTCGTCACATCGCGCATTGCGCGCGATCCCGTTCAGAGACGGGAAAGCTAAAGATCACATGAGCGGGGATCGTGGCCGTTCCCATCAGCCTTTGCGCTCCAATCCCGGCGGTTGGATTCTGCCGATCGGCGTCGCGTAGAGCCAGAACACAGCTCGTCCAAGAATGCTGTGATCTAAGTCACAAAGGCGTGGCCAAAAAATGAGCTTATGATCAGTACATCTTGCCTAGCCATGAGCCCTGCCAACCCTGAACCCGGAATCGATCGCGACACCCTGAGCGTGTGGTTTGCTTCTCCGTCCGATGCTTTTGTCGAGGACGAGAAGGCTGGCTATCAGGCGATGATTTCTGACGATGAGCGCACCCGACTGGCGAGCCTGCGCTTTCCCCAGGATCGCCGGGAGTACCTGGTGGCACATGTGCTCACGCGCAAGGCGCTCTCCCACTATCATCCGATTCCGCCCGACGCCTGGCGTTTCCGCCACAACCCCTACGGCAAGCCGTCGATTGATCCTGACTGCGGTCTCTGCTTTAACCTTGCTCACACTTCCCACCTCACAGTTTGCCTCATTTCCCAGCGAGGCGAGGTCGGCGTCGACGTAGAACCCCACGGGCGCGGCGACGAGATCCTCGAGATTGCCACCACAGTCTGCTCGCTCACCGAATTGGCGCAGATTGAAGCGCTCGAAAAATCCCAGAGGGCAGACTACACGTTGACCCTCTGGACATTAAAAGAGGCCTACGTCAAAGCCCAGGGCAAGGGCTTCTCGCTTCCGCTCAAGACGATTTCCTTTCTCCGCGACGGCGCCGCCGGCTTTCGCCTGCAGGTGCAGTCCTCAGAAAAAAAGGCCCCGACCGACTGCCGATTCTGCCTCATCGACCACAAAGGGCATCGCATCGCAATCGTCTCCGATGCGAGGGGCAATCCGAAAGCGGAACTTTGGGAGGTCGCCTCGCTGCTCGATCCGCCTACACAGCTACTTGGGGCTCGACCGGTTTTTTATCCCCGCGGGCAAGCACTTGCTTGAGCTTTTCCGCAACAAACGCTGCCTGCGGCTCGAGTAGAACATTGCTGTGGTCGGCGGGCACGTCAAGCGCCTCCACTCCTCCGCGCGCAAGGCTTCCCCAACCGAGCAGGGGATCGTCGCTTTCGCTCAGGCTTATTCCGCGATCGGTCGCCCGCAGCAGGGTGATCTTTCCGTCAAATGGCGTGAAAACATACCGGTCCAGCGCCATGCGATGGAGTTCCTCCATCAACTCGTAGCGGAGGCGCGACGGCATGGGACGATGCAGCTTCAGGTATCCCGCGCCGGCCACGACATTAAGCCGGTGGAGTAGTTTCTGCGCCAGGTATTCGCGCTTCAGCGACGCCTTGTGCGTGAGGTACGAAAACCCGCTTTCCCGGAGATTACCCACCAGGCTTGACCACTGGTGAGAGCGGTCGATCGAATGCTGGCTTCCCGGCACCACCGCATCAATCATGACAAGCAAGGCCGTTTCGATGCCCTGCGCACGAAGCTGCCGCGCCATCTCAAAAGCGACGAGCCCGCCATAGGAGTGCCCGCCCAAAAGGTAGGGACCTTGAGGAAGGAAAGATCGAATTTCGGCTAGGTAGTTCGAGGCCAGTTCTTCGATGCTGGTCTCGCGCATCTGTTTGGTAAGAAGAGACTGCACTGCGTAAAGCGGCTGGTCGGGCCCAAGAGCGCGAGCCAGCGGTTCGTAGAACAGCACCTCGCCGCCAATGGCATGGAGCAGAAACAGCGGCGTCTTCGACCCCTTGGGCTGAATCGGCACCAGGAACGACCACTGCCTCGACGGCGATGCCGCGGGGCCCATCTTCTGGTGAATCTTCGCCGCCAGCGAGCGCACGGTGCGCGCCTCAAAGAGCAACGCCAGCTCGAGATTGACCTTGTAGGTGTTCTGGATTTTCGCGAAAAGGCGCACCCCGATCAGCGAATGGCCTCCCATCGCGAAAAAGTCGTCGTCGAGGTCGACTTTTTCGAGGCCGAGCAGCTCCCGGAACCATTGCGAAAGGGTTTCCTCAATGCTCTGGTCCGATTCACTGGCAAGCGTTGCACGCTGAACCTCGGGGAGGGCCCGGGCACTCTCTTCTCGCAGGGGCGCGGCGGCGATAATCACATTGCTCGCGGCGGCCGTATTCAAAATGCGCGTCAGAGTTTCCGTTCCTTCTCGCAGCGAGATCGCCGGCTTGGAAAGAATGGCCAGCGGCTGCCGCGCTCCGGCATCGGCAGACTGCCTCGCCGCCTCACTTGCCCGCGCGGCATCGCTCATGCGGCGCATCGTGAAGCCCTCGACTTCTGCAATTCCTTCGCCTTCCTCGTCGAAGAGAGTGAGATTGAAAACCTGCAAATCGGCTTCGGCCCGGTTCGGTTGTGCCGGACGAATGTGGCTGAACACCCTTGCCGGGATTGAGCGGAAGACGCGAAGGCGCTTGTACGAAAACGGAAGAAACAATGCATCGTTCGCGTCGTACCACTCATTCAAATACAACGAGCAGCCGGTCGCGAGGTCTAGGATCGCCGGGTGCATGCGGAACTCGGCGAGATCGCCGTGGAAGCGCGCATCCAGTTCGAGCATGGCGAGGGCCTCGGTGGCGCCGGCGCGCAACCAGCGGAGACAGTGCCAGCGCGGGCCGAAGTTGAAGTAACGCTCCTGCTTCGTCCGGTGCTCCTCGTCGAAGATCACCTCGCGGCGCCTGCAGCGCTCTTCAATCGAGGCGCGATTGATCCTGGAACCAAAGCTCGTCAGGCATGGCGCAATGCGGCCCGAGGCGTGCTCGATCCACTGGCCATCGTGCGCAAAGATTGAAAAGGCAAAGTCGCCCTTCGGCGCTCCGCCGCTCTCCTCTCTTCGCAGTTCGATCCGGATTTCTCTCGCTTCGGAGTCTCCAACCGCAAGGGGCGCGAGAAACAGAACGTTGCTCAGCTCATACCTGCCGCTGAAGGTAGCGCGGGCAAACGCTCCCGCGGCCATCTCCAGGTAACCCGTTCCCGGAACCAGCGCCTTCCCATCTTTAAGCCTGTGCTCCGCGAGCAGCCATTGCGTTGAAGTTGAAATGCGATTTGCATAAACGTGGTTTCCCGCTTCTTCGAGCTGGCGCGCTCCCAGCAGCGGGTGCGGAGATGACGAGCGAGCAGCCATGCCCACATCGCGCCAGGCATCCCAGTTCAGCGAAAGCACGGAACCCTTGCGGCTGAGAGCAAAGGCATCGAGAAATGCATTCGCGGCGGCGTAGTCAATCTGGCCTGCCGGTGGGCGAATTGAGCTGATCGAAGAAAAGAGAACGAAACAATGGAGCGGTTGGTCGCGAAATGCCTCCTCGAGCGCGAGCGTGCCCTGGACTTTGGGATTGAGAACATCCGCCGCGTCCTGGTTTGTCTTCAACAGGAGTGGTCCGTCTCTCAAAACTCCGGCTGCGTGAAAGACGCCATCAATTTCTCCGTAGCGCTTGTGCGCCAGGGCAATCACGCCGCGCAGATCGTCCAGCTTGGAGACATCGCCCGCGGTCACCAGCAGGCCTCCTGCCAGGCGCCGGATCTCGACGAGCTTCTCCAGAAGCTGGCGGTCGCTTGCCTTGAGACTCTTGTCGGCAAGGCGGTCGGTCCATTCCTGCTCGGGTGGAACGGCAGTGCGGCCGAGAAGGATGAGCCGGGCGCCGAAGGACCGGGCAAGATGTTCGGCGACTGCGAGTCCGACACCGCCGAGCCCTCCCGTGATCAGATACACGCCGCCGCGCTCTATGTGAGGCTGCGGCGCTCCACTGGCCAAGTCAAACGGCGCCAGCGCTTCAACCAGCCGCTTTCCTCCGCGGTAGGCAACAACGCCGTTCTCAGTCATCGCATTCATTTCCGCGATCAACTCGCCCGCGGTCACCTTGCCGTGGCCCGGATCAAAATCGACATCCACTGCGCAACATGTGATCCCCGGAAGCTCTTTCGGAATGACTCGCGCGGGACCCAGCAGAACCGCTCGCGCCGGATCGCGAAGCGTATCGTCACCCGCATCCTGCAACTGGTTGGAGACGAAAAGAATGCGCGCGTGCGAAACGTCCTTGGCCCCCAGCGCCTGGGCCAGGTAGAGCGGGCTATAGAAACTTCGCTCCAGCGCTTGCTCGACAGGGACGGCTGCGCCGGTGACGGACCACAGGTGAACGATCTCCCGCGGATACAGCCCGTTCTCACCAATGTCGCTGAACAGCGCATCGTAGTCTTCGCGCATGCCGGGGCGCACCACGTAATGTCTTCGTCCGGCGCGCCGGAACCGCGACCCAGCATCCACGACGATAACGTCCCGGTTGTCGGCGTTGAGCTGCCCCAGGATGGCATCGCCCAGGCCAAGCGCGTCGCGAAACACGAGCCAGCTGCCGGTTTCGCGTGCCGCCGCGAGCTGTAAAGACGCGGGATTCCATGTGCGGCGATACAGGAACACGCCGTCTTCGCCTCCCGACGCTACTTCGGAAGGTTGGGCTGCAGGCGCCGGCGGGGTTACGACGCGGTCCGGATCAACCCAGTAACGCTGGTGTTCAAACGGGTAAGCCGGCAAGGACACGCGCTGCACAGAACCGTCAGCATGCAGTTTCGTCCAGTCGATTGCGGCTCCGGCCGTCCACAGTTGTCCGACCGTCTGCATCGCGCAGCGCAGGTCCGAGATCGTTTCGCGCGGATGAGGCAACGTCTGGTACGCCTTGGCGGGTTTGCCTTGCGCCCGCGCCAGCGAAGTGAGCGCATTTCCTGGCCCCGCTTCGATCAGGATCAAATTCTGATCGCGCGAGAGTTCGGCAAGACAGCCGGCAAAGCGCACGGTCTGGCGAATATGCCTCGCCCAATACGCGGGGTCGGTCGCTTCTTCGGGCGTGATCCATGTGCCGCTTACATTCGAGAGATAGCGCCGTTGCGGAGCGCGGAGCGTGAAGCTGCGCAGCCGTTGCTCAAACTCCGCAAGGATCGGCTCCATCATGGCGGAGTGGAATGCATGCGATGTGTGCAGCCGGCGGCACGTGATGGACTGCTGCGCAAGATGCTGCTCGAACTCAGCAATTTGATCGGTTGGACCGGAAACCACCGACAGCTCCGGAGCATTCATGGCAGCAATGGAAAGCGACGCCGGAACTTCGATTTTGTCTGCCGCTGCGGGCACAGCCAGCATGGTTCCCGCAGGCAGACCATAAATCAGGCGCCCGCGCAAGGCTACGATGGCCAGCGCATCTTCAATCGAGAAGACGCCCGCAAGGCATGCGGCAACATATTCGCCGATGCTGTGGCCGAGCATGGCGGCGGGTTCGATGCCGAGCGAGATCCACCACTGCGCCAGCGCATACTCGATGGCGAAGAGAGCGGGTTGAGTGAGCCAGGTCTGGCTTAACTGCTCCGATGCCGCGTCTTTGTTCTGCTCCTCAGGATAGAGCGCTTCGATCAAGTTGATGCCGACGTGGGGTTGCAGCAGCCGCGCGCAGCGCTCGAGCGCGTCGCGGAAGACCGGTTCATGCTGGTAGAGCTGCTTCCCCATGGAAACATGCTGCGAACCTTGACCGGAAAACAGGAAAGCGGCTTTGGGTTCTGTTCGCATAGCCACGCCGGCTGCGGATGGTCGAATGCTGCTTTTGCCCAGCGCGGCGATCGCGTCCGGCGAATTCTCAACTACGAGCGCGCGCCGATGCGCAAAAGCCTGGCGCCCCTGCTGGCACGTGAACGCGACATCCGCGAGGCATAGCTCCGGATGCGTTTGAATGTGGGCGACAAGATTGGCAACCGCAAGGTCGGCAGCCGCCTCGCTTTTCGCGGAGACAGTCAGCAGCTCGCACGGTTTGTCTTCGCGCATCAGGTCGACCGCGGGCGGCGCTTCGAGAATGACGTGTGCATTGGTGCCGCCAATCCCAAGCGCCGTGACTGCCGCACGACGCGGCAACCCGTTCGAGGGCCAATCGCGCAGACGGTCGTTGATATAAAACGGACTGCCGTTAAGGTCGATGTGGGGGTTGAGTTTCTCGAAGTGGAGAGTCGCCGGCAGCTGCGCATGCTCCAGCGCCAGCACGGTCTTGATGAGCCCCGTGATTCCCGCGGCCGCGTCGAGGTGGCCCACACTGGACTTCACAGAACCGATGCCGCAGGATCCAGGGCGGCTCGCGGCACTCTGAAATGCCTGCTTGAGCGCGCGAATCTCGATGGGGTCGCCGACGATGGTTCCCGTCCCATGGGTCTCGACATACGAGATCTCCTCGGCACGGACACCGGCAAACTCCAGCGCTTCCTCGATCACCTCAACCTGGCCTTCGACACTCGGCGCGAGATAGCCGACTTTGCGGGCGCCATCATTATTGATGGCCGATCCCAGGATCACCGCCCGGATCTGATCGTGCGACACCAGCGCGTCTTCGAGCCGCCGCAGCACCACGATTCCGAGCCCGTTGCCGAAGACCGTTCCGGTCGACGACGCGTCGAACGAACGGCAATGTCCATCGCGCGACAGAATCTCGCCCTCGCGATAGACATAACCGAGGCCGCAGGGAACTTCGATAGTGACGCCGCCCGCAAGCGCCATGTCGCACTCGTAGTTCAGGAGACTCTGGCAAGCCAGGTGAACCGCGACAAGCGAGGTGGAACACGCGGTTTGGACGTTGATGCTGGGCCCCCGCAAATCAAATTGATACGAAACCCGCGTCGCAAGGACGTCCTTGTCGTTGCCGGTTTGTTTCAACTGGAACAGACCGGCGCTCTCGAGCATGCGGCGGTTGGCCAGAAGATTGTGGATCAGGTAGGTGTTCATCCCCGACCCGGCGAACACGCCGATCGAGCCTTGATAGCTTTGCGGAGGATGAGCCGCGTCCTCCAGAGCTTCCCACGCGCACTCGAGGAAGTGCCTGTGCTGCGGATCCATAATCGACGCATCGCGCGGGCTGAAACCGAAAAACCCTGCGTCGAAGAGAGGAACATCGTCAAGGACCGAGACGCGCTTGACGTACGCCGCATCGGCCAGATCTTCATTAGTTGCACCGGCCGCGAGAAGCTCGGCATCCGGGCAGTCGCGAATCGCCTCGAGGCCGTCGTGAAGGTTTTGCCAGAATCGAGAGACGTTGCGGGCGCCGGGGAAACGGCCCGCCATTCCGACGATCGCAATCGCGGTAGGCTTCATATTCTTCCCCTCAACGCTGGATGGCCAGCCTGCGCCGTTGGGCGCGCTCTGCTCGATTGTCCTTAGTCCGCACTCCCGCAAGATGCGCAGCGAGTGCGCTCACCGTGGAGAATTGGAACAAGTCAATCAAATCGATAGGCTGTCCCAGCAGATCCTGCAGTCTGGCGTGCACTTCGGCAACCGTGAGCGAGTGCGCGCCAAGATCGAAGAAATTCTCATGGAGACCGACCGATGGAAGCCCAAGCGCGTCTTTCCACGCGTTCGCGATCACCTGCTCCAACTGTGTGGCGGGCTGTTCTTCGGCGGGCTTCTGCCCCGCTGGATTTGCATGCGGAGGCGGCAGATTGAGCAATGCCTTGCGATCAACCTTGCCGTTGTCGGTCAAGGGCAGGTTCGCCAGGAAGACGAAGCTCGACGGCACCATGTAATCGGGCAGCTTTGCTTCGAGGATGGCGCGAAGCTCCGCGGGGCCTTCGCCGTTTCCCGAATCGCACGTCAGATACGCAACCAGGCGCTTGTCGCTTTCGCGGTCTTCGCGCATCACCACCACGGCGCGCCGGATCCCTGCAATTTCCTCCAGCGCCGCTTCGATCTCGCCGGGCTCAATCCGATGCCCGCGCAACTTGATCTGATAATCAGCACGGCCCAGGAAGTCGATCTCGCCATTGGGCCGGAAACGCCCCAGGTCGCCGGTCCGATAGAGACGCGACGACGAGAGAGACGGGATGGATAAAAATCGTTCCGCGGTAAGCTCCGGCCGGTTCCAATAGCCGCGTGCCACGCCCTCGCCGCCAATATAGATTTCTCCGGCTTCTCCTTGCGCAACAGGCTTCTGCTCCGGATCGAGAATGAAGACCTGGGTGTGGAGAATCGGCTTGCCGATGGAAATGGTTGCGCCAATCTCCTCGATGCGCCCGCAGGTGGACCAGACCGTCGTTTCGGTGGGCCCATACATATTGAAGATTGCGCCATCAAAAACCCCCCGAAGCCTGCGAACCAGAGCGGCTGGAACCGCTTCTCCTCCCAGAAGAATCTGCTTGAGCGAGCCGAGTGCGGCAAAGCTGCGCAAGTCGAGAGCGAGCATCATCGCGAGCGACGGCGTCATCTGCAGATGCGTGACCTCATGGTGGCGGATCTCATCGGCGATGACGTCGCTTCTCTCCTCGCCATGCAGCACGACCGTAAAGCCGCGCGTCAGGGTCCAAAGAAGCTCGAGTACCGAAATGTCGAAAGAAATGCTGGTCACCGCGAGCCAAACGCCGGGGTCGCATCCCAGAGCCTCGTCCATTGCCGAGAAGAAGTTGAGGACGTTGCGGTTCTCTACCATCACGCCTTTTGGTTTTCCCGTAGAGCCGGAGGTGTAGATGACATAAGCGAGATCGCGCCCGACGGCGCTGGCGCGAAGCCTCCGCGTGTCGTAGGTGGACAAAGACGGGTCATCCACAACAACCAGCCTCGAAGACGCGCAGAACGGCGCGATGCGCTTGCCGGTCTCTGCCGTGGCCAGTACAACGGGCATTTGCGAATCTTGAATGATCCACGAAATCCGTTCGAGCGGGTAATGGGGATCCAGGGGAACGTAAGCGCCGCCCGCCTTGAGGATGGCGAGCAGGCTGATCATCAACGCCTCCGACCGTTCCATCGCAATCCCGACCAGCGTGTCCGGCCTGACACCAAGACCCTGCAGATGCTCGGCAAGCGCATTGGAGCGCTGATCGAGTTCGCAGTACGTCACTCCGCGATCGCCCACAATCACTGCGGTCGCATCGGGCGTCTTTGCAGCCTGCTGCGCGAAAAGTGCCGCGATAGTTCCCGCGCTTGCGTACTGCGCGTTCATGCCAAGCCCCTCAAGCGTCGGTGCGGGCGACATAGTAGTTCTCCAGGAACAGAAACTCGATGCCGGTTCCGAGATAGGTCTCGATCGCTTCCTCCGGCGTATTCACGATCGGTTGCCCTTTCACGTTAAAGCTCGTGTTCAAGACCATCTGGCTGCCGGTGGCTTCGCCCACGGCGCGCAGCAATGCGTGGAAATCGGGATTGTCGCTGCGCGAAACGGTTTGCAGGCGCGCCGATCCGTTGACGTGCGTAATGGCGGGAAGCTGCGCACGCATCTCCGGGCGCACATCCACAATCGTGATCATGTAGGGAAGATCGGTGCCTGGCGCAACCTCAAACCAGCGGTCCACTTCTTCAATCGCACAGGCCGGAGCAAAGGGACGAAACGCCTCCCGCTTCTTGACCATGGCATTGATGCGGTCGCGCATCGTTGCGCGCCGCGGGTCAGCCAGGATGCTGCGGCTCCCGAGCGCGCGCGGGCCGTATTCCATCCGTCCCCGGAACCACGCGATCACCCGCCCGTCGGCAATCAGGCGCGCTGCGCATTGACAGGTCGACTCGAGCGAATCGAATCGCTTCCATTGAACTCGCCCGTCGTAGCGCTGCAAGGCTCGCTCGATGTCGCACGCGCAATACCGGGGTCCAAAAAGCGGAACCGGAAAGCGCTGGTTCGGAATAGCCTGCGCCACCGACGTGCGATAAAGCGCAGCCCCCAGGGCTGCTCCGTCGTCGCCTGCCACCGGCTGCACATACACTTCGTCGAAAAGTCCGGAGCGGACCAGCTTGCCGTTCGCGGTGCAATTCAGCGAGACGCCGCCGGCCAGCGCCAGCCGCCGTAATCCCGTCTCTGCTCCGAAATGCGCGCAGACATGCATCACCACACGCTCAAGACACTCCTGCAGAGCCGCTGCCACATCTTCGTGAATCGAATTCACCGATTGCGTCGCGGTTCTTCGATGGGCCAGGTGCTCGTCAAGGTAAGCACGGCTGGCAAGATAGTTCTCTCGCTCATCGCGGGAGTGATTCAGATGCAGAACTGGAATGCGAACCGTGCCGTCCTCGCGCAGTTCCACCGCTTGCTCGAAAAATGCGCGAAACCGGCCGGGATCGCCGTAAGGCGCCAGGCCCATGATTTTGTATTCGTCGGAATTAAAGTCGAAACCAAGATGCAGCGTGACCAGCGAATAGAGAATGCCGATCGAGTCGTTCGCCCCAATCGTCCGCAGCCGCTCAAGTCTTCCCTCGCCAAAACGATAGACCGAGAGGCTCTCGACTTCGCCCATGGCATCGTTGACAATCACCAGACATTCGTCCCAGCCGGAGGTATACGCTGCGCTGGCCGCGTGCGCCAGGTGGTGCCCCACCGCGATCACCTTGTCGTCGGGGAAGCCCGGCAGGTCGCGATGCACTTGCGCCAGAAACGCCTTTCGCGAGAACACCTGCTCGTAAAGCGCAGTCGAAACTTCATCGCCGCGATAAAGAGCCCGATAAGGCTCGTAGTCGAAGCCGTGCGCAATCTCGTCGATCTGGCAAATCGAGATGCCCGCTTCCGAGAGACAGAAGCGAATGGCATCGATCGGAAACGCGCCCGTGTGTTTCTTTCGGCTGAAGCGCTCTTGTTCGGCAGCTGCGACCAACTTCCCGTCGATCACTAAGGCAGCTGCGGCGTCCATTCCCTGCGCGATGCGGTATTCACGCTCATCAAGACCAGGCCAACGTGCCTGTTTGAAAGGAACGGCATTCTCTAGCCCACTGACACCCAGAACGTTCATAGCCTTCTCTTCTAGCTGGAAAGCGTAAGTCTATTGCGCCAAAACCAGTGGCGGCCTGTGGGGGATATTCCTCGTTGAGTTCGTTTCATTTTAAGCGGAACTTTCTTTGCGGAGATGAGCGTCGCACGAAAAAACCGGCGGCATACCAGTACTGTTAGCGATCAGGATGATTACTTACAGACCATCCCACGCGGGAACGCGCTGGGTTACTCTCGCGTCGCAACGCGCACACCGGAGCAATTGCTTGAAATCCTCCACAATTGCCTAACAATTGTGATGTGCATCACTGAATTACAGGGCAGAATGTTGCTCTCGTTTCAGAATCGAAAGCATCATCGCGATGCATGCGCTGGGCTTGTGACGGTCAGGAGGAAATCAAGGTGGGAGGTCTCTTTGTGGTCGGTGGCAACTCTGGACGCGCAGCCCGCACCCCCGTGCTGCTCGTGGATGACGATTCGGCCACGCGTATCCTTCTCAAAGCGTGGCTTGACGAAAGGCTCTTCGAGGTCACGCTCGCCAACGATGGTCACGAAGCTTGGTCCTTTCTTGAACAAGGTTTCCGACCGAAGCTCGTTCTCCTCGATTGGGCAATGCCGAAGATGGACGGGATCGAGTTGTGCCGCAAAATGCGCCAGCTGCCACAGGCGTACTATCCCTACATCCTGATGATGACCGACCGGCACGAGAAGCACGAAGTCGCCGAGGCTTTGCAGGCAGGCGCCGATGATTATCTCGCCAAGCCTTTCGACCCGGGCGACCTCAGCGCCCGGCTCCACGTCGCCATGCGGATTCTCGAGTTGCAAGACAATCTCATCCATGCGCGCGAGGAGTATCGACTCCAGGCGATGAAGGACGCGTTAACTGGTCTCTGGAGCCGCACGGCGTTTCTGGAACTGTTCGCGCGCAAACTCGATCGCGCCGCCCGGGCCAGGTCGCAAACAGGATTGATGTTTATCGACCTCGATCACTTCAAGAAGGTCAACGATACCCACGGACACCTGGTCGGCGATCGGGTGCTGAAGGAATTCGCACTGCGTTTGCGCGCACATGTTCGTTCCTATGACTTCGTCGGACGTTATGGCGGCGAAGAGTTCTGCATCGCTTTCCCCGATTGCAATCGCGCTCAGTTGTGCAACCGGGCCGAAACCATTCGCGAAGCCATTGCGACGGCTCCGGTTCATCTTCCCGGGTGCAGCATCTCCCTCACCATCAGCATCGGCGCAACCGTCGCCGAACCATTCCAGAGAAAAATGCCGAACTTTCCTTTTGCGATCGCCGATTTGGCCCTCTACAAGGCGAAGTCCTCCGGCCGCAATTGCACCGTGCATTGCGAAAAAGCCTGGACCACGGCATCGCTGGCCGCAAGAACCCCTAAAGCAGTATGCGAAGAGTGTGAATTCGCGCCTTCGCGAAAATGCGTGGTTGCCACAGATGCCGAGCCCAAGATCGTAGGGCCATAGCACGATCGCAAGGGCCCGCGCCAGAAACTCAGATGCAGAATTCGCAACGATCCGTATCGAGACGCCTGAAGGATACGGGTTTGGAATGCTTCGTCATTGCGCCGAGTCACGAGCGGAACGGCTGGAGCTCTCGGCCGACCGCGAAAACAGGCCGTAGCAAACGCCCGCCATCCGCTACACTCAACGGAGGGTCGGCCTTCTCTCATTGCAGGGCCTGTAGCTCAATGGTTAGAGCAGGGGACTCATAATCTCGGACAAGCCCAATTCGACCGGTTTCGTTCTAGATACCCTTCTATTCTCAGTGTGTTGAGAGTCCTCACATCTAAACGCGGCTCAGCTCATCTAACCGGGTAGTCGCTACATTTTCCGCTACACTGTCCCGGTTGTGTCGTGTTCCGACAATTGCGCGAGAAGCAACTCTTGCAGAAGATCGGCAAGCAGGCTTACATCGTAGAGCCCTTGATCCCAAGCGCGGTCCGCTGCTTCAAGCGCATCACAGTATCTCGCACGGTTCTCTCTGATCCGTTCGGGAACGATCTTTGAGCCGGGGAGCAAGCCTCCTGCCTTCATGCAGAGCAAGTAATAACAGGCCGCTCGTGCAGTTCTCCCGTTCCCTTCGA